>JBLNDL010000001.1:0-22057 GCA_050261575.1 Sphingomonadaceae bacterium
CGGACCATAGGGCGGCCAGGTGGTCGTTGCCTCGTTGGAGGGGATCGCCAGCACGTAGGCCTGCCTTCGGTCCTCCAGAGCCCTGCGGAGCTTCCCATCGCTGCCGTAGACCTCGTCCCCGACGACCCAGGCTGCCATCACTCCAGCATCCAGGGCTCGCTGGACCATCTGGAGAGCCAGCTCGGGCTTGGTACGGTACTCGGTTTCGTTTGGGATCCCTGCCGCCTTGCACCTGTCCGGGGCATCCGCCCACCCCTTGGGCAGGTAGAGGGCGCGATCGATCCCAGCGTGCCCTTTGGAGCTGGCATAGCTGAGAAAGACGCCGACTTGGCAGTTGGCGATCTTGCCGAGGGTCCCACAGTACTGGCGTGCCACCCCAACCGAGTGGTTGCCCTGCTTGGGAAAGCCGCTCTCATCGATGACCAGAACCCCCTCCGGGCCGCCCAACTCGCCGACAACCCACCCTCGCAACTCGTCACGGACAGCATCGGCGTCCCAGGCGTAGCGGTCGAGGGTGCGCTGGATTCCGCGAGGATGGGAGTACCCAAGGTACTCGGCCAACTGCCAGCCGTTCTTGCGCTCGATGTCGGCGAGCAGCCCGCGCAGGTAGTCGGCGGCGTGGCGAGCTGCCTCCCGAGGGCGAACGTGCCGGCCGAGCCGCCTCAGCGCTTCGTCCACTGTAAGCGCGGCTTCCTCGGCCACCTTGACATCACTCTCACAATTGCATCTCGGGGTTATCATGGCAGTGAGCCTCCTGACTACCCTGAGTAGCAAGATCCGTGTCAAAAGGGAACTGTAATACTAGCTCCGCGATGACCAGCCGCTACTTGGGGAACGCCAGAAAGGTCCAGGCAGCCAAAGAGATGCCCCGCTTCTCCCCGTTTTAGTCCCCTGCTTCAAGAATCCGAAGTCCCCTGCTTAGGCTAAGTCGAGGGCGCCGGTGGAGTGATAATGGGGATAATCAGAATGGGGTGACAGTAGAAGAGGGCACAAAAAAGTGGCGGGGGTCAGATTTGAACTGACGACCAAGGGCTTGTGAGTATCGTGTACGTCTTGCTTCGCAATACGCACACTCCCCTGCTCTGCCGCTGAGCTACCCCGAACCCCAATATGTTGTGCTTGTGGGCATTCACATACACAACATACTGGTATGACAGCAAAGGGCAGGCTGCGCTGGAGTGACGGCAGGAAGGCTGTACAGCATCAATACAGCATCGACCAGGGCTGTGGGAGGAAGAGATGTCCCGACGCAGCCCAGGCGAAGGTTCCATCACCCAGCGAAACAACGGTCTCTGGCAGGGCGCCCTACAGATCAACGGCAGGAGAAAGACGGTCTACGGCAAGACCAGGAGCGAAGTAGCTGAGAAGCTACGCTCGCTCACTGCTCAGGTTGCCACCTCCGGCAGGCTTCCAGACTCAGGGAAGCTCACTCTCTCCAGCTACTTCAGCGAATGGCTGAGCCAAGCCGAGGCCAGGCTACGGCCTGGCACCGTGTACAGTTATCGCGCCCTGGTGCGCTGCCACGTTCTACCGCAGCTTGGCAGCGTGAAGCTCTCCCGCCTCCAGGCTCTACACCTCACTAGGCTCTATGCTGATCTGCGACAGAAGGGGCTGAGCCCCCGCAGGGTGCAGATGGTGCACCGGCTGCTGCATAAAGCCCTTGGTGACGCCGCAAGGTGGGGGCTGCTTGCTACCAACGTGGCCGGTCTGGTGGACGGCCCCACGTGTCCCACTGAAGAGCCCGAGTTGTGGTGCCCCGAGAAGGTATCTGGCTTCGTGTCGGCACTGGAAGAGGGGAGCGGCGGGCAGTATGGTATGCTGTTCGGCTTCCTGCTGGCTTCTGGCTGCCGCGAGGGGGAAGCCTTGGGGCTACGGTGGAGCGATGTGGATTGGGAAAAGTCCGCTGTGCGAGTGGAGCGGCAGGTAACATGGGTGGACAACCAACCGGTGGAACTGCTGCCGAAGACCAGGAGCGGTGTCCGCGCTGTTTCCATCCCTTCGTGGGGCATTGGGCTGCTGCGCAAGCAGAAAGCCCAAGTGGCAGAATGGAGGTTGCGGGCTGGGGAAGGCTGGCAGGGTGGGGAGCGCGTGTTCACCACAGCCAACTGTCGTGTGCCCAGCCCCTCAAACTTGCGCAGGGCTTTCCTGGGGCTCTGCCAACGGCTGGAATTGCCAGCGGTCAGGCTGCACGATCTGCGGCACCTTCACCTCTCCCTGCTCGCCATGAACGGAGTGCCCGTGAAAGTCGCTCAGGCGAGGGCGGGGCATTCCAGCCCCATACTTACGCTGCGAGTCTATCAGCACGTTCTCGGTGAGCCCGATAGGGAAGCGGCAGCCGCCATAGAGCGGCTGGCACTGCGGTAGAAAATAACTTACACTTTCGCAGAGAGGAGAAGAAAGGGCAATGACAGTCACAGCGGCCAACGAGTGCTTCATTGAGGCGACATTCAACAATGGCGTGGTTTTGATCTGCGACAACCGGGGCTTCAACTCTTCTGGCAGGACGCCGTAGGCGACCTCGCACCTTTGCATCTCGGCTTGATGTGGGCTGATCTGGCGGAGATGCAGCAGCTTGTTGCCCCCCCGTCTGCGGGCTCTCGGCTAGCATCGTAGGGTAACAGCCTGTTGATACCCTGCCCTGTGCGGGTGACAGAAGCTCGCACGGGCAGGGTACCGGCTGTGCGGTTTACTCTTCGCTGTATGGTCCGCCAATGAAGCACGAGTCTTCTACAATGCCATCCAGAACGTCCAGCAGGAACGTTAGACCGGCAGCCTTGGCTTCCGCTACTCGCCGCTCTCGCTCAACTCGCTCCCTCTCTTCGGCCTGTTTCACACATTCCGGCTCCATGTCCTTCCGGCATTCTGGGCACAGTGAAGCGAACCAGGGCATGTGCCAGATATTCCCCTTCTTGTCCATCATCTCCTTCCCGCGCCTAAAGATTCTCCGCGTTTTGCACTTGGTGCATAGCGAGCCTTCGCACAGGCACAGTACGCGGGTGATGCTCTTTGACTCGGGGTAGTAGACTTCCCCCCTGAACTCTCCGCACATCTCGCAGACCTTCACCTTAGCGATAGCGCGATGCTCGCCATGCTGAGCCACCCTGATCTCCACCTTTCCAGCGTCCACCTCGGTACCCTCCTGCTGGTTGCTGTTGCGGCGCAGCGTCAGTGACGGAAAGCTTAGCCTACGGCTATCAACTCGGGCTGAGAGTCTGTAAGGTCTTCTGAATACCGCCTCTTTTGGTAGGGCGGCCTGATCGCCGCTGTTGTACACATGTACGGGGTGCCTAAATCGTGTCTTGCTCCCCGCTTGTGCGAGAGCCCGCGCCCACGGCGCATGGGCCTGGATGTATGCCTTCTCCACATTGTCGGTATCGCCCGCCCAACCTCGGATCAACAGCTTCCTCCGGTAGAGCGCGAGCAAGTACGGGTCTGTTGCATACCGTTCGGCAAGCGCCTGACAAGGCGGGCAATTGCAGAACGGTTCGCTGGGGGAGGATGCCACGCTTCGACTCCTTTCTGAGCCATCAAGCGCGGCACAGCAGAAAACCTCCGCGCAAGTCGGAGGTTGCGCGACCTTGGTTCCCTTTCGGGCCTATCTCCCTTTCGGGACAGACACCTTGCCGTCGCAGGCAGGTTGTCGGGCGCCAGGAGCGCCGCTCTTGATAGCTGGTATCAGTTTGTAGGGGAAGAATACCGGCTTCCTAGTTGTGCGTCAAGCCGCCGAAAGGCGGGCCTTTGTTATTCGCTTTGGTCGGGGTGTCTCGCGCCCCAGATGCCGAGGGCGATGAAGGCACCGATCACCCCAAGGCTGATCCAGTTGGGCTTGCCCTGGAAGACCTCCATGACGGTCCAAATCAGCCAAACGATGACGATGCGGCTCACCCATGGCCTTACGATATACCACAGAACTCTCATTGCGACCTCCGGTTCTTGAGCCACCACTTCAGGTACTCGTCCTGCACTTCCGACTCCGGCTCTTTCTTGTGCAGGCACGCGGCAAGGAGCAGCCAGGCCGCAGGGACCAGTATCCAGGGTTGAGTAAGAAGCTCTCCGAAGCGGCCCCAGTCTCCTCCCAGGAAGTAGACGAAGGCCAGACCGACGAGCCACCCGATACACAGCCGAGTAATGACTTGGCCCAAGTCGTTCATGAACTTACCTCCTTTCGACCTAATTATGTCTCCCTCTGTCAAGCGGTCGTGGCGCGTATGAGCCAGAAGATGCGCAGGCCACCAGGAACCGCTGCACGACAACCATACTTGGGTAGATCTGTTCCTCAACTGGCAGTGGTGCGCACCATGCACCCTTCTCCCTCCTGTCTCAGAAGGCGCCTGCTGTGTCTTCGTCGAGCAGCAAAGCGGCGTGAGAAGCTCTTAGCCACGGGCTCTACTGGGTATTCCGTACCCTTTTCCATCCGTTTTCCAACAGAAATGGGGAGGATTTGAGACCTGGCTTCCCCTCGGCTGCTGGAACCGGTAAACTAAGATGCTGATGAACCTGGTGGAGGTGATGCGATGCCACGATACCTGGCGATGCTGGCGCTGGCAGCGGCCACGTTCGCGGTGGGCATTGTGGTGGGGCAGGGCGGCCTGCCCGCCAAAGCCCAAGCTCCCTCTGTGGAGGAAAAGGCGGCGGCGATCAAGGCTCATCTGTTGGAGAAGATCACGGCGGTAAACGCGGAGGTGCCGCCCGAAAGGTGGAGACACATCAACGGCACCCACACGACCTATGAGCAGTATAGGGCGGAATACCTCTACAGACTCGCCTATGCTGCCAAGGATGACGCTGTATTGGGCCACTACCTCCGGTACATGGCCCCAGCACTGCGGTACTTCTTCATCAGCGAGGACACGCTGCTGGGAGAGCGATTCGTGGATTACTTCGCTCAGCAGATGGCTGCCACCGGCGTGCCTCCGGTGGTGCCCAACTTCACTGACGAGGATTTCAAGAGGCTGGCGCCATCGGCTATGACGTTTGAGGATTTCAAGAGCTTACTACCGTGGCCGGGGACGATGTTCTACCCCAAGGTGAGCAACTGGCCGTACAGTGCTGGAGGGGCAGCCGTCTTCGGTGAGTGGTAGGGCAATCTGTGGGCTTCTTAACTCCATGAGGGTAGGTACGTTCATGTTCGGCAAAGGCGAGAAAGGGAGGCCAGGGGGAGTGGTGGGCGCAAGCGCGGTCAGCCAGAGCGGAGGGCGCAAGCGCAGGTGCGGGGCCAGGCAAGCCCTGGCCCCGCTCGCCCCACACACTCCCCCACACGTGCTACTTCTCAAGTCTGATGTGAACTATCGAGCCCTCCAACCGGCCTTCCGGCATCTCCTTGAGCAGCCTCCGGCCCCGCTCCAGGTACTCCGGCGGCAGCTCCTTCTGGCCCGACCAGATCTCGCGCGCTTCCTTCAGGAACGCCTCCCAGTCTTGACGCTCGGTATCATCCATTGCGCAACCTCTCCGGCATGGTCGGCGGGCGCGCCCACCCGCGCTGCCCCGCCCGTGCATGTGTCTGTGTATATGCCTTCCGTAACAGCGAAGCTCCCTGCTGGGAGCTGAGCTGTACATGTATCTATATCAGCCCTATCCCTATAGGGATAGGGCTGTAATGTATATACAGTATTACCCAGTACCCTATGGGTACTGGGTATATAGTACCTGTACTGGATATATATACTATATAGGGCTCTCCACAGCCCCCGCCTTGGTCGGGCGGCCTGGGCGGGGCTGATCGTACAGCCCAGCCATTCCCTCTGCCTCAAACCTCCGCAGCCAGAACCGGACGGTTACGGGAGTTGTGTCGAAGATGGCCGCAATCTCCGGCACAGTCTTTCGCTGGGCAGAGAGCAGGATCATGTGCGCCCGCTGGCTCACCCTGCCCACCTCCCGCCGCATTACTCGTCTCAATTCGCGCTGTTCCTCAGCTGTCAGCTCCCGCACGTAGATCATGGCAAAAGTGTAAGTTATTTTTCAAGCTTGGGGCTTGAAGGTGGTGTGGGCTTCTGATACCATCTGGGTAGATCATTACCAAGTCAAGAGCCCTGGCGATGCTGTGACACTCCAGGGGCACGTCTACCAGGCTAGGGGCTGGCGACAGGCTGAGTGTAACACGGAAAAGCCCACCAGACTACTACCTGGTGGGCTCGTTTGCCTCTGGGCTGTACAGCATCCGTACAGCATCACTACAGCATCAGGGAAGCTCGGTAGAGCGCGCTGGAGAGGCCCGATAGGGCCAACAGCGCTACTGCGAGCCCGAAAAATGCCACAAAATAGTGGCGGGGGTCAGATTTGAACTGACGACCAAGGGCTTATGAGTCCCCTGCTCTACCGCTGAGCTACCCCGCCACGGACGGGACATATTATACCAAGGCTGGGCGGGCCGCGCAAGGAGATGAGCAGCGCGGCCCGCCCAGCCTCGCCAGAGTCAGTCTGAGGTACGCCTCCGCATCGCTCCCACCGATCTACGGCGGAATGCGAGCGCACCGCTACGCGGGCCCTACCTCATGAGGGTCGCGTTGGGGACGTCGCTCCCCGTGAGATCCTTGTAGGAGAGCTGCAGCAGGGCCACGCTGCGCTTGAAGTTGTGCACAGCGGCGGCCTTGCCGTCGCTGCCCTCCAGGCCGCGGACGAACAGGTAGTTGTAGATCGCGTTCTTCTGCTTGTCGTTGGCCTTGGCCACGTCGGCCCGGTCGAAGTAGGGGTGACCCTGCACTGGCTTCACACCGGAGTCGGCGATCGCCTTCTGCAGCGTGATCAGCAGGCCCTTCACCTCGGCCTGGACGCTCTCGACCTTGCCGTTGCCGTCGTAGTCGAACCTCGACTGCAGCGCGAAGTCCTTCACTCCAGCGTGGCAGGGCTGGCAAGAGGCGGTGTACTGGAACTTGCCGTCCGGGCTCACGGTGTTGAAGCTGTGGGACCCGACCTTCAGCTTGTTGGGATCCTTGGCGTCCAGGGTGTCCGGCCACATGTGGCAGACCACGCAGGGGCCGGGCGCCGCGCCGCCGAAGAGAACCGGGGTCTCACCGCCCTCGGGGTTGGCCACCGGTATCGTGCCGATGATCATCCCGTGGGGCGAGTTGGGCACCGGCTGGCCGTAGGTCACGCCGCCCGTGTCGGCCAGCATCTCCCCGGCCGCGCTGTAGTGCGGGAAGGAGCCCTTAACGGCGTCCTCGGCCTTGGTGCGGGCGTTGTGGCACTCGACGCAGGTTGCGGAGAGGCCGAAGTCCTTGCTCAGCCCCGCTGCCTCGACGGGCTTCCCGACGATACGGAGCTGGAACTTGTTGGCATCGCTGTGGGGATCGTGGCAGACGGAGCAGCCCACGGTGTGGGCCTCGTTGTTCCAGGCCGCCGCGTTGGTGGGGTTCTGGATGAAGGAAACGTAGCCCGCGCCGGAGTGGCACCGGACGCAATCCTGCCGGCTGGGCCCCACAGGGTAGGTCCAGGACTGCGACTCGGCGTCGGTGTGCTTGGCGGACTTGATCTCCGTGCCCTTGGTGTGGTGTCCGCCCGCGTCGTGGCACTGGCCGCACACGCCGTCGTCGAGGCTTGCCGCCATGGGCGCCCCCTTCAGGACGTGGTCCTTGGCGGGCCCGTGGCACGCCTCGCACTGGATGTTGGCCATCTGCTGCAGGTCGACCGGCACCTTGTCCCACAGCCCGCCCTTCTGAATCTCCTTCAGGTCCGGGAACTTCCAGCCGGTCTTGGCCTGCAGGTCGCCGAATCCGCCGTTCTCGGCGCCGGGGTAGTAGCCGGTGACGTGGCAGCGGATGCACCGCTCGCCGTAGTGGCTGATGGAGGGGTTCTCGCCGCCGTTGATCTCAGCGAAGAAGATGTCGGAGTGGCCGGTCTTGGACCACTCGTGGGTGATGGTGGGATGGCACTTGAAGCAGTTCCCGGCGCCGGCGCCGATGTACTCGCCCGCGTGGATCTGCACTGAGGCCATCGGGCTGCTGCCCGCGTCGTTGGCCAGGACGAGGTCCAGCTTGTAGGTGCCGGAGACGTCTGGGGTGAACTTGACCACCTCGGCATCCTTGGCACTCAGAGCGGCTTTGGACGCCTTGGGGGTCGATAGGGTCCAGGTGTACTTGGTCACCGCAGCCTTGTTGGTTGCCACGGCCCGCAGGGTGACGGGTACGGCGACGGGGACGTTGTTCAACCCGGTGGTCATCCCCTGGACCTTGGTCTCACCGTCGGCCAGGGTCCACTCCAGGACGTTGGGATCGGTGGCCTTCGCCGTCACCGCGGCGATCTCGACGGCCGCTACCGGCTTTACCGGCTGGGGTTGCGCCTGCTGGGCCAGCACCGTTCCCGCAGAAAGGGCAAGACCCAGCAGCGTCAAGCCGGCGATGGCCAGGAGCCCTCTCGGCTTCGCTGCCATGTATGGTTCCTCCCTCTCAGTTCTCCAGATGGGTGCAGGGTCGCCCTTCTGGGGTGCCGATCCCCGGCCCGGCAATGGGCGTCCCTCCTCGACGCCCATCGGGGTGTGCAGATTCAGGCGGCGGCTACGCGCTCGTGGCGGCGCTCCTCCTTTCCAAGAGGATCAGGGCTCGTCGCGTGAAGCTGTCTTCGGATCCGGGCGATAACGTCGCTGTTCTGTCTGTCGAAGGGTTCAGGGGTGCTCGTTCGCTGGGGGAGAGGACGGTGCCGACCGAATGTCCTCTCATCTGATTCTAATGAACCAGCAGCATGTTAGCGTGGCCAATCCCTCGAGTCAAGAGGTTGATCCTGCCGCGCGACGGACGAGAGTAGGGGCGACCCGCGGGTCGCCCCTACCGATGGCTCCAATATGCAGGTGACTGCACCCCGAATGCGCGGGGACGCGCACCTACTGCATCAGGGTCGCGTTGGGGACGTCGCTCCCCGTGAGGTCCTTGTAGGAGAGCTGCAGCAGGGCCACGCTGCGCTTGAAGTTGTGGATCGCGTTGGCCTTGCCGTCGCTGCCCTCCAGGCCGCGGACGAACAGGTAGTTGTAGATCGCGTTCTTCTGCTTGTCGTTGGCCTTGGCCACGTCGGCTCGGTCGAAGTAGGGGTGACCCTGCACTGGCTTCACACCGGAGTCGGCGATCGCCTTCTGCAGCGTGGTCAGCAGGCCCTTCACCTCCTCCTGCACGCCCTCGACCTTGCCGTTGCCGTCGTAGTCGGCCTTGGCGGCAAGATTGAAGTCCTCCATGCCCTTGTGGCAGGACTGGCAGGACTCGGTGTACTCGAACTTGCCGTCGGGGCTGACGAGGTTGAAGGAGTGGTCGCCGACCTTGAAGCGGTTGGGATCCTTGGCGTCCTCGGGGGTCGGCCACATGTGGCAGGCCACGCAGGCGCCAGGGGTGGCCCCGCCGAAGAGGTCGGTGCCGTCGGCCGCCTTGATCGGGGCGTTGCCCACGACCATGGTATGGAAGGAGTTGGGGACGTTCCGCCCGTAGGTGACGCCGCCGATGCCGCTCAGCATCTCCCCGGCCGCGCTGTAGTGCGGGAAGGAGCCCTTAACGGCGTCCTCGGCCTTGGTGCGGGCGTTGTGGCACTCGACACAGGTTGCGGAGAGGCCGAAGTCCTTGGTTATCCCCGCTGCCTCGACCGGCTTCCCGACGATGCGGAGCTGGAACTTGTTGGCGTTGGAATGCGGCTCGTGGCAGACGGCGCAGGAAGCGGTCTGCATGCTGTTGTCCCAGGAGGCCGGCTCCGTCGGGTTGTTGATGAAGGAGATGTAGCCGGCACCGGAGTGGCAGCGGACGCAATCCTGTCGCGACGGACCGGTGGGGTAGGTCCAGGCCTGGGAATCCTCGTCCGAGTGCTTGGCGTTCTTGAACATCTCGCCCTTGACGTGATGCCCGCCCCCGTTGTGGCAGACGTTGCACACGCCTTCGTCGAGGCTGGCGGCCATCTTGGCGCCCTTGGTCACGTGGTCCTTGGCGGGGCCGTGGCAGTCCTCGCACTGGATGTTGGACATGTTGGCCAGCAACTCGGGAACGGCTTCCCACTGGCCCTTGCCGGTCTGGATCGCCTCGAGGGCTGGGAAGGTCCAGCCTACCTTCGCCTGGACGTCGGCGAACCCGCCGTTGCTCACGCCGGGGTTGTAGCCGGTGGTGTGGCAGCGGATGCAGCGCTCGCTGTAGTGGCTGTTGGCCGGATCGGCGCCGCCGTTGATCTCCTCTTTGAAGATCTGCGCGTGGCCGGTCTTGGACCACTCGTGGGTGATGTTGGGATGGCACTGGAAGCAGTTGCCCAACCCGGTTCCGATGTACTCGCCGGCCTGGATCTTGACGGAGGCCATCGGGCTCGCGCCGGCCTCGTTGCTGATCACCAGGTCGACCTTGTAGATGCCGGAGACATCAGGGGTAAACTTGACCAGGGGTTCGCTGTTCGTGGTGAGGGTGGCCTTGGACTCCCGGGGTTTGGTCAGCGTCCAAGCGTACTTGGTGACCGAGACCTTGGGGTCCGTAGGCGCGCCCTGCAGCGTTACAGGGACGCCGATGGAAACGTTGGGCAGCCCCGTGGTTCCGATCTGGACCTTGGTCTTGCCGTCGGCTAGCGTCGCCTCGATGACGTTGGGATCGGCCGGATTCGCTGCCACCGGCACGATCTCGATGGTGGCTACCGGCTTGCCGGCCTGCTGTTGCTGCGTGGTCTCGGCCGCCACCAACGTTCCCGCAGTGACGCCGAGGGCCAGCACCGTCAGACCTGCCAGGGTCAGTAGCCCTCTGGGCTTCAGTGCCATGGTTGGTTCCTCCCTCCCAGTTTCCAGATGCGCGCGTGCTTGCGCCTTCGGGGTGCCGAACCCCCTGCCGGACCCGGAGGTCACCCGCGACCTCCCGCCGGGAGCGTTCCTGGAGCGGCTATGGGCTGCGCCTTCGGGCGCGTCTCCTTTCTAGATCCATTCCGGCTCTTCACGCGCTCCGGCGGGGTCGCCGGGATGGGCTTCGAGCCGGAGGATAGCCGGGGATTGGGGGATCCTTGCGTTGCCGGGACGCCGTTGCGGGATTATTCCCCTGGTTCAGCAAGGTGGTGCCATCGTAGATTAGAATCAGATGAGAGTCAAGCCTTTTTGTGCGGGAATTCACGGATCTTGGGCCAGGAACTCCTCCCGGCTCCATCGCTTGTAGGACTCGATCCTGCGCACCATCTCCGGAACCGACTTGGCCCCGCTGTTCCGCAAGAACATGTCGTGCTGGCTCCTGTGGCACATCTGTGCCGCCACCTTTTTGTCGAACCAGGGGGAAACGTCCAGGACGAGATCCGCCCGGTCGTTCCGGTTGGTGAGCCGGTCCTCGGCGTTGTCGCCCGTATTGGCGCACCAGGTGAGCACCTCGCCGGGGTACCAGGGGGCCAGCCGCCGCAACGCCTCCCGCACCGCCTGGAAGGTGTAGACGTGTTGGGGGTGGCCGTACTCACCGTTGGAGCCGTGGGTGATGACGATGTCCGGGCGGACCTCGGCGAGCTGCTGGACCACCGCCGAGGCTAGTTCGTCCATGCTGGCCTCCACGGGCTTGGGTGGCTCGCCTATCTCGATGGAGGGGTCGATGAACCCCAGGAATCGCAGCTCCTTGGCGCCCAGGGCTGCCGCCGCGCACTCCATCTCCTTCTGCCGGTACTCCCCCAGCCTGCTCTTGGGGCCCACCGGCGGGACCCCCACCTCCCCGCCCTCGCCCCTGGTGACCTCGACGATGTAGACGTCGTTCCCCTCCTGGGCCAGCCTTGCCAGGTAGCCGCCGGCGAAGCCGGACTCGTCGTCTGGATGGGAGGAGACCACCATTACCTTTGCCATGACTCTTCGACCTCCAAAGCTGTCTTCGCCTCGTGGTTGTTGATCTACATTCTCCGCCGAATGCAATCTGCCTGCCAGCCGCCCCCGATGCTATAATCCCTCTAGAGTCGTGCAGCGGGTGCCCGAACGGTCGCTCCTGTGCCCGAAAAACGCCTGTCGCTTCCCTGCAGGGGCGCAACACGCAGCGTGTCGCGAGCGAGCACGTGAGGCGAGCGAGCGCAGCCTCACCGGCGCGGCCCACACCGGGCGACGGCGGAACCGTAGGTGCAGACCTGTGTGTTTGCCCAGGGCGCACATGCGGGTGCGCACCCACCCTTTCGTGGGGCGCCGTAACTGCAGCTTGTGAGAGCCCGGGACCCGGGACGCAGGACTCAGGACTACCCAGGGCTGGCGCAAACCCGACCGCGCTAGCAGCGCGATCGGGCCGGCAGCTCGGCAAGAGGCAACGGGAGATCTGCTTGCACGTACTTGAAGGATTGAACCCCGCCCAGCGGGAGGCGGTCACTGTCCCCTCGGGCCCACTGTTGATCCTCGCGGGGCCCGGCTCCGGCAAGACCCGAGTCATCACCCACCGCATCGCCTTCCTGATCCAGCAACACGGGGTGAGCCCCGGTCGCATCATGGCGGTCACCTTCACCAACAAAGCCGCTCGGGAGATGAAGGAACGGCTGCAGCGGCTCGTGGGTCGCGGGTCGGATGCGCTGACGGTGGGGACCTTTCACGCCACTTGCGCCCGCATACTCCGCCGTGACGGCCACCATCTGGGGGTGGATCCCAGCTTCGTGATATACGACGACGACGACCAGTTGAGCCTGGTGAAGAGCGTCCTGAAGGAGATGGAGCTGGACGAGAAGCGCTATCCCCCCCGTCCGTTTCTGAACGCCATCTCCTCAGCAAAGAGCGAGTTGAAGGACCCCCAGCAGTACGGCGAGATCACCACCAGCTACTGGCAGGAGGTGGCGGCGCGTGTCTATCGCCGCTACCAGGAGCTGTTGGAGCTGAACCGGGCCATGGACTTCGACGACCTGCTGATGGCGACGGAACGGCTCTTCCGCTCCTGCCCCGAGGTGCTGGAGCAGTACCAGGAGCGCTACCTCCACCTGCTGGTGGACGAGTTCCAGGATACCAACGTGGCCCAGTACGGCATCGTCAAGCTGCTGTCGGCCAAGCACCGGAACGTATCGGTGGTGGGCGATCCGGACCAATCGATCTATAGCTGGCGGTCCGCCGACATCCGGAACATCATGAACTTCGAGCGAGACTTTCCCGATGCCAAGGTGGTGATGCTGGAGCAGAACTACCGCTCCACCGGCACCATACTGGCGGTGGCCGAGGGGGTCATCAACGCCAACACCATCCGGAAGCCGAAGAAGCTGTGGACCGAGAACGGCAAGGGGCAGCCAGTCACCGTCTTCGAGGCGTACGACGAAGGCGAGGAGGCAACCTACGTGGCCCGGGAGATCGAGAGGCTCGTGTCCAGGGAGGGGTATGCCCTCAAGGACTTTGCCGTGATGTACCGGACCAACGCCCAGTCCCGGGCGCTGGAGGATGCCTTCCTGCGGTACGGTCTCCGCTACAAGCTGGTGGGAGGCACACGCTTCTACGAGCGGCGGGAAGTGAAGGACGTGGTGGCCTTCCTCCGCCTGGTGCAGAACCCGGGGGACGGCGTCTCGATGAGTCGGGTGGTGAACGTGCCCCCGAGGGGGATCGGCGCCAAGACCATGGCGGAGCTGGACAGGCTGTCCCGGCGCAGGAACGTGTCGCTGTTCGGTGCGGCGCGCCTGGCGGTGAGCGAGGAGACACCCGACGGCCAGCCGCTGCTGCATCTGACCCCCAAGGTACGGAACGCGGTGGCCGCCTTCGTGGAGACCGTGGACTACCTGGTGCAGCGAAAGGCGGACCTGGGGATAGTGGATCTGCTGGACCTGGTGCTGGAGCGCACCGGCTATCGATCCTTCCTGCTGGACGGCACCGAGGAGGGCCAGGAGCGGTGGGAGAACGTGCTGGAGCTCCGCACCGTGGCTCGGGACCACGAGCATCTCAACCCCTCGGCGGCACTGGACTCCTTCCTGGAGGGGATGGCGCTCATGTCCGACGTGGACGGGCTCCGGGAGGAGGAAGAGGGGGTGACGCTCATCACCCTCCACGCCGCGAAGGGCCTGGAGTTCCCGTGCGTCTTCATCGTCGGGATGGAGGACGGGGTCTGCCCGCACTCGCGCTCCTTCGACGACCCCCAGGCCATGGAGGAGGAGCGGCGGCTCTGCTACGTGGGGATCACTCGGGCGATGCAGCGGCTCTGGCTGGTGTATGCCACCAGGCGAACCCTCTACGGCAACGTGAACTACAACGAGCCATCCCGCTTCTTGGGGGACGTGCCTCCCCACTTGACGACCGGAAACGGGGCGGTGGGCCCCGCGTTGAAGAGACGGGACGGGCCGAGCATCGGCGTGCCCCAGCGGCCGGAGTTCAGGTCGCCCACCCCCATCAGGGGGAGGTTCCAAGGGGATGGCCGGCCGTCCACGCCCTTTGGAAGCGGCCGCCAGGTGGAGAGCCGGCCGCCCATACCCTTTAGGCCGAGGAACGTGGGGGAGAGCAAGGCGCGCCCCGGCTCGGAGAAGGGCCCCGAGCGACCGCAGTCCGTGCCGGAGACGCCGTCTCGGCGAGACCGCGGATCGAGCGGACGGGAGATTCCTATCGGCCAGCGGCAGGCGGAGGACGTCGACCGGGAGCCCACCTTCAAGGCGGGGGATCGGGTGTACCATCCCGCCTTCGGGAACGGCGTGGTGGTGTCGTGCAAGGTGACTCGATCCGACGAGGAGGTCACGGTGGCCTTCGAGCAGCGAGGGGTGAAGAAGCTGGCACTCAGCTTCGCGCCCTTGCAGAGAGCGTAAGACGTGGAGTGCGGAGCGTGAGAGACGGCTTCGCAGGCCGGCGGCCCCGGCGCAGAGGCCGGCTCCCGGCGGCGGCCCGGGCGCCAGTTGCCGTGTGCCTCTGGGAAAGAGGGCGGCGGGGGACACGTGCCGCGAGCGTGCGCGGCGCCACGCCACCCTGCGCCGGGCGAGCCGGCAGGGGCGCCGTCCCAATGCTGCGGACGGGCGCTTGGGCAGGGCGCCCTTCGGTCGTCGCAACCGTCGCCCCGATCAATAGGGGACGTCCCAATGCTGCGGAGGGGCGCTTGGGCAGGGCTCCCCGCCCTGCGGTTCGACGGAGTGAGGGCACTCGTGCTGGTTAGAGTGGCACCCACGATCCTCGCGGTCATGGCTCTGGTTGCCATCGTGGCAACCGGATGTGCCTCCACGTCCGCCGACCCCAACCCGCCCGCGGCCACAACCGCCGCGGGCAAGCCTTCCATCTCCACCCCGGCCGTCGCTGGGGGGACTCCAGCCGCGACCTCCGTCGTGCCGGTGGGTGCCGCGGCGACACCCACGGTCGCCAGGACAACGCCCACGGTGCCCGTCGCGTCGCTGGCCGACTCCACGCCCGGTCCCACCGCGGCCGACCCCGTGGGGGGCGCGACGCCCACTGCCGCCCGGGCAGGGTCGGGGTTGGCAGTGTCCTCCGCCCGGATCACCACCGCGTCAGGGAGGCAGGTGCAGGTGAGGCTGGAGGTGGCGGACACGCCGGAGTCCAGGGCGATGGGCCTCTCACGCCGACCCTCGCTTGCCGAGGATGCCGGCATGCTGTTCGTCTTCCCATCCGATGGGGTGGCCGCTTTCTGGATGAAGGACACCCTGGTTCCCCTCTCCATCGCCTTCATCTCGGCCGACGGGAGGATACTGGAGATCCAGGATATGGAGCGCCTGTCGGAGGAGCTGCACCGGCCGGCGCAGCCGTATCGTTACGCCCTGGAGGTGAACCAGGGCTTCTTCGACAAGAACGGAATCAAGGCTGGAGACAGAGTGGAGTTCCAGCTAGGAGGAAGGTAGTGAAGATACTGGTAACTGGGGGCGCGGGATTCATCGGCTCGAACGTGGTGGACGCGTACGTGGAGGCCGGGCACCAGGTGGTGGTGGTGGACGATCTCTCGTCCGGGAATCGGGCGAACCTGAACCCCGCGGCCACCTTCTATCAGGTCGACATAAGATCGCCACAGTTGTTGGAGGTAATGGAGAGGGAAAGGCCAGAGGTGGTGAACCACCATGCCGCGCAGATCGACGTGCGGCGCTCGGTGGCGGACCCCCGCTACGACGCCTCCATCAACGTGGATGGCTCCATAGCCCTGCTTGAGGCGTGCCGGAAGACGGGTGTTCGCAAGGTGATCTACATCTCCTCGGGAGGGGCTATGTACGGCGAGCCGGAGTACCTGCCATGCGACGAGGATCACCCGGTGAAGCCGCTCTCGCCCTACGGTGCCAACAAGCACACCGTCGAGCACTACGTATACATGTATCGGGAGAACTTCGGTATCTCCTACACCGTTCTGCGCTACCCCAACGTGTATGGGCCGCGGCAGGATCCGTTCGGCGAGGCGGGGGTGATCGCCATCTTCACTGAGCGGATGCTGAGGGGGGAGCCGGTGACCATCAACGGCACCGGCGAGCAGGAGAGGGATTTCATCTACGTTGGGGACTGCGTGTCCGCCAACCTGCTCGCCCTGGAGGGGGGCGACGGGCGGGAGTACAACCTGGGTTGGGGGGTCGGGGTGACCGTGAACCAGATCTTCCGGAGCCTCAAGGCGGCCACCGGCTACATGCTGGAGGCCAACTACGGCCCCGCCAAGACGGGGGAGACGTTCCGGATCTACCTGGACACGACCCGCATCCGGAGGGAGCTGGGGTGGGAGCCGAAGGTCCCGCTGGAGGAGGGCATTTCCCGCACCGTGCGCTTCTTCCTCGAGCAGGGGTGAGACCGCTGCAAGGGCGGGGAAGGCCCCTGCGTACGTGGCTGCAGGCTTTACGCCTGCGCGTGCCATGGGGCGAACCGCCACCCTGTCCCGCGAGGTGCGCGCACGGGTAGAACGGGTGGTGCACATTGGCGCATAGCGCAAACAGAGCCCGCGGGTGGTTGTGGGGGCGGACCTGCATGCCCGCCCGCCCGGCCCCGTTGTAGGGGCGAACCTGCATTTCCGCGCCCTGATGACGAGATGAGATTCCCCACTCGCCGAGTCGTCCTGATTGCCATTTTGGCCCTTCTGGCCCTGGTGCCGGGATCCGAGGGGTGGTCCGGCTCGGTCGCGGATGGGGACCGGCTGGCCTCCCAGCATCGACTCCAGTCCGCCCTCCAGCGGTACCACGATGCTGCTCGGTTCCCGGGTGGCGAGGCCGCCGCCGGGCTTCGCGTGGGCCGCACCCACCTGCGACGGTGGCAGCCCCTGGAGGCGGCGGAGGCATTCCGGCGGGCCGAGGAGGCCGGTGGTGGCGCGGAGGCGTTGCTGGGGCTGGCGGAGGCTCTGGAGCAGGTGGGGGATCGCCAGGCGAGCCTCGGCGCGCTGGCGCGTGCGCTGGAGTTGCGCCCGCACGACGCGACGGCCTGGACTCGGGTGGTAGAGCAGGCCGCGCGCTCCGGCCTGCCGCGTGCCGAGATCGAGGGACTGCTGCCTGTGGCGGCACCGTCCGGTGTGCACGGGGCTCTCGGGCAGAGGGTGGACTACCTGCTCGGGGCCTGTCTTCTAGGGCCCGCCTCGCAGGAGGGGGAGGCCGCGCTTCGTCGCGCCGCCGCCGGCCCCGATCGAGTGTTGAGGGAGAGGTCGGAGGAGCTGTTGCTGGCGGCCCGCGCGGCCGGCTCGCCCGAAGGCAGGGCTATCGCGGCTGCGCGAGCGCTGCTGGCCCAGGGACTGGCGGGTCCTGCCCTCGACGATCTGGAGAAGGTGACGGCCGACGGATCTGGGGAGGCGGAGGTCTGGGCGTTGCGGGGCTGTGCACTGAGGCTCGCCGGCCGCACGGACGAGGCAGAGGAGGCGCTGCGGCGATCCCTGGAGCTATCGCCGAACGATCCACTGAGCGGCCTTCTGCTGGCCTCCCTGCTGCGTGCACGGGGCGACACCGGGGCGGCGGCTCGTCTGCTGACTGGGATCGTGGAGACGGCTCCGCCCGAGCCCGCCCTCTACGCGGAACTGTGCAATCTGCTGGTCGAGCGTGGGGAGTACGGAGAGGCGGAGCGCGCACTTCGGCGGGCAGTGGAGGCGGCGCCGGAGAGCGCGGAGCTGAGGCTGGCCCTGGCACGTTTCCACGTGGATCGGCAGTATCGGGTGGATGCCGGCCTGCCGGAGGCGCGCGAGGCGGTCCGCCTATCGGGCGGCTCTGCCGAGGCTCTGGGGACGCTGGCCTGGGCCCTGCACTTGACGAGCAGGTCGGAGGATGCGCTCGGTCCCGCACGCGAGGCCGTGGAGAAGGCGCCGGAGTCCCCCATGCTGCCGTATCGTCTCGGCTCCATCCTCGAGGCGCTGGGGCAGCGGGATGAAGCTCGCGAGCAGTTCCTGATGGTGTGGGAGTTGGATGGGCAGGGGGAGCAGTGGCGACGGGCCAGAGCGGCACTGGAGGAGATGCAGGATCCGGCGGGCGCGTGGCGCCGCCGTTTGAGTGTACAATAGGGTACCGCTGCGGCGGCCCCACGTGTGGCCGCCGCGCCCCGAATTCGGAGGGGTTATGAGTCGCATCGATGGCCGGGCCATGGACCAGTTGCGCCCGGTGGAGTTGATTCCCGGCTACCTGGAGTTGCATCCTGCATCCTGCCTGATCAGAATGGGCCGCACCTGGGTGCTGTGCGCGGCCAGCGTCGAGGAGAAGGTGCCCCCCTTCCTGGACGGCAAGGGCCAGGGCTGGGTCACCGCCGAGTACGCGATGCTTCCGGCCTCGACCGACCGACGGACCCCTAGGGAGCGCCAGGCCAGCGGGAGGTCCCAGGAGATCAGCCGCCTGATCGGCCGTTGCCTGCGGGCAGCCGTGGACCTACGAAGCCTGGGGCCGCGAACCATCACCGTCGACTGCGACGTGCTCCAGGCGGACGGGGGCACGCGCACCGCTTCCATTACCGGCGGCTACGTGGCCCTGGCGCTGGCGTTGCGCCAGTTGGAGTCTTCCGGGCTCGTGGCAACGAGCCCCATTAGGAAAGCGGTGGCGGCGGTGAGCGCCGGCGTGGTGGACGGGGACCCGATGTTGGACCTGGACTACAGCGAGGACTGTCGGGCCGACGCCGACCTGAACGTCGCGATGAACGAGGCGGGGGAGATGGTAGAGGTGCAGGGCACGGCCGAGGGCTACCCCTTCGCGCGGACGGTGCTGCACCAACTGCTGGACCTGTCGCGAAAGGGGATCGACGAGTTGCTGGAGGCGCAGCGGGTGGCGCTGTCGCTCGCGCCGACCATGCCCGAGGAGCCCGGTGACGCCTAGCGCGGGAGGCTGGCGGGGACGGCGCAGATCACCCGGAGGGTGTCCCGTTTCCTGGCGCAGGGACGAAGCATCCGCTGGAGATGACGATGAGTGAGCCCTGCTCGCCGCGCACCCTCAGTTGTGGCCTCTCCCGCGCGTTCGGTATAATATGGGGTAGACGTGGGCCCATAGCTCAGCGGCAGAGCGGGCGGCTCATAACCGCTTGGTCCCTGGTTCGAATCCGGGTGGGCCCACCAGACGAGAATAGCTCTGAGTAAGCCTCAGAGCTATTCTTTTTGCTCCAGTATCAGGCTGTATCGGGCCTTCCGAAAACTGACCCCAACGCTGCCCCCTGCGTGTCTTCTCTACTCCCTCAGAGCGGCCTCCATGTCGGCCGTGGCCTCGCGCTGCATGTCCGGCAGAACATGGGCGTAAACCACCAGGGGGTTGGCAATCCACTCCCAATCCTTCACTTTGGTCTTGCGACCGGGGATGGCCTCGATGTGATGGGCGTTGACCAGCAGAAGCTCGAAGCTGCCCTCCTGCAGGTCGAACACGGGCTTTCAGCAGACTCCTGTCGACTCCATCGCCACCTGAGTCACCCCCTTGGAGACCAGCCAGTCCGCCAGATTGAGAAGGTCGTCGGTCATGGAACGAAAGCTCCTGACCTCCTTGCGGGCAGAGCCCCAGCCTCCGGAGTGATCATGCAGGCGAGAATCAGCCTCTTGTGAGTATCCAAACCGCAGCAGCGTTCGCAGATAACCTTCATTGTGGATACCCCTATTGTTGAGATACCTCCCGGTGGTGCACCCGAACCTCAAAAGGTCTGCTTCGTGTGCTCAGGGCAACAATCTGTGGTTCTAAGTGGTGCAAAGGTCAGACTGTCCACCGATCTCGGGGGGCCAAGCTCTCTCGGCCCTCTGCGCCCGAGTGGGCTGTACTAAGAGACTGACACTCTTCGGATCAAGCCATTTTCATCCCATGATGGTGACCTCCAGGGCATGGGCAACTGAAGAAAAGCCGCTGGGCGACCGATGATTGGTATGACATGTGCTGTACTAGCGGCAGGTGAGCCTCTCTACTTGACAAGCCCTTACGAGGTGCCCTAGCATGAGCGACAGCTACTCACAGGAGGACCAACCCCCGGTGGTCTCTGCTTTCACCCCCGAAGGCAGCGGTAGTGAGGAGGAGAGGGGCACAATGACGAAGGAAGAGCGACTGGCGAAGCTTGCTCGAAACGCCATCACAAGGCCGACCCGCGGAGAGGCAAAGCCGCCTCGCGAGAGCTTCGAAGACATGGTCGCGAAACCGCTTCTGCGGAGGCCTGTGGACTCCGAGAAGATCCTCGGATGCCGTGGCGGGGGCTGCCAGTTCGTGCACGGGTAGGGCCCGTGTCGAGGTTTCGGCCGCTTACTCACGGCCATCTGCCCGAGTTCATCTACTTCGACACAAGCTTCTTGATCCTCGCCGCCATAGGCGACCAGGATCAGCGGCTTGAGGCCGCCCGCTTCCTTCGCAGGCTCCTGGAACACGGAACCCACATGATCGTTAGCAACTTGGTGCTTCTGGAGAGTTGGCATGCTGCGCTTCTGTCCGCTGCCGAGGACTACGCAGGAGAGGGCTGGGAGGAAGACTTCAAGCGGCCAGACTTCCGGAAGGAGGTCCTCCCACACGCGGAGCCCATCATGCGCCGCGTTGATCAGATCCTCGATAGCTTCGTCGATCGGACCCAGGGGCAGATCGTGGCCATCGGCACTGAGGACATGGACAATGCTGCTCGCTGCATGAGGGCCTATGGCCTGGACAGCTACGATGCATCCCACGCTGGCGTGATGATGACCTACGACATCCATGACATAGCCACCAACGATCGCCACTTCAGGGAAGTCCCTGACTTCAACCTGTGGCTCTTTGAAGGCCTATGTCGCGATCTCCGGGACAACTACTAAGCATCACCTTCTCGGCAGCCGTTGACCCCAACCCGGGCAACCGATGGCAGACGCCCACCGACGTTGATGGGCAGGGGGCAGAGAGGCGGCAAAGGAGGTACTACGGCTAGGCTAAAAGCGGCTAAACCAGCAAGCGGCCACGACCGACCATAGACAGCCGAATCGGAGCCGTTTTCCCTCTGCTGCCTGGCTCATAACCGCTTGGTCCCTGGTTCGAATCCGGGTGGGCCCACCAGACGAGGGCAAAAGGGGAGGCCAGTCTCGCAGGCTGGCCTCCCTCGTTGCATCTCGCCTGGAATGCTAGCGGAAGTCGCCTACCGCGAACTCCAGCCCCAGTTCCACCAGCTTCTCTTTCGTGGGGTTGCCCGTCTCCAGGTCCCACCCTCGGTAGCTGTAGTAGTCGTTCTTCAGCCGCTCCAGGGTTTCCCTGGGCATCACGGCGCCCTTCATCGGTCCCTCGGGGATCGGCTCCTCCATGATTCGAGCAGGCAGGGTGTCGTCCTTGCGGGAGAAGCCCTCTCTGGCGGAGAAGCAACGGATCATGTTCCACTGCCGCTCTGCGATCTTCCGAGCCTGCTCTTTGCTCAGTTCCCATCCGGTGACGACGTTCAACGCTTCGATCGCGTTGTCGGTGATGCCGATAGGCCCCCACACCGTCTCGGCCAGGTGGCAGAGGATGACGGAGTCGTTGAAGATCAGGAAATGGTTTACCTCCGCCGCGAGGGCGCCCTTGTCGTCCAGGACCTTTCGATCGGACAGGCCCATCTTCTCCGCGGTGGTGCGGGCGTCGTGGTGGCTGCCACCCCTCGGCCCCGTGGCGTAGCCCACGGCCGCGCTGGCGAAGGGTCTCGGGGTGTGGCCGGCCAACTCCAGCCCCTTTACGTGCACCGCGAAGCGCTCGCTGCCCTTCCCCACGATTCTGGATGCCTCCCTGACTCCCTTGGCCAGGAGGGCGCCCAGCCCCTCCCGCTTGCCGATCTTCTCCGTCATCTCCAGCATCGCATCGGCGTTACCGAAGCGCAGGTCGATGCCGTCGGTGTCGGCCTTGGTGAAGATCC
>JBLNDL010000002.1:0-14596 GCA_050261575.1 Sphingomonadaceae bacterium
GGCGCGGGGTACGCCTCGAGGTTCCGACGCGAGGGCCCCCTCGCGTGCGCCTCGAAAGGGTCTCCCTTCCGGCAAGCTGAGGCGCACCCCGACGAGCGGCTGCTGGGAATGGCAGTGGCGAAGGAAGGCATGGCAAATGGGTTCAGGGGTATGGAGGAGGGCGAAACCAGCGCGCCTCGACCGGGATCGAGGACCGAGAGCGCCGAGACTCGGTCCTCGATCCCGGTCAGCCCCGACCTACGGTCGCAGGCGGGACAGCACCTCCGGGTTGACCGGGGTCAGCGGCGGCCGGCCCTGCAGCACCGCCATGGCGTTGTCCGCCGCCAGCTCGGCCATGGCCCGTCGGGTGGCGATGGTGGCGCTGCCGATGTGGGGCACGGCTACCACGTTCTCCATCTTCAGCAGCGGGTTCTCCGGATCGGTCGGCTCACGGTCGAAGACGTCCAGCCCCGCGCCTGCGATCCGCCCCTCCCGCAGGGCGGCGATCAGGGCTCGCTCGTCCACTATCGGCCCCCGAGCAGCGTTGATCAGGAAGGCGGTGGGCTTCATCAGGGCGAACTGCGCGGCGCCCATCATCCCCCTGGTGCTCGGCATGAGGGGCACGTGGAGCGACACGAAATCCGACTCCCGCAGCAGGCTGTCGAAGTCCACGTACTGGTAGCCAAAGCGCTGCTCCAGATCCTCCCGCCGGACGAAGTCGTAGTAGAGCACCCTCATCTTGAAGCCCAGGGCCCGCTCGGCCACCGCCGCACCGATTCGGCCGAGACCGACCACACCCAGCGTGGAGTGATGGACGTCCCGGCCCAGGAAGCTCGCGGCACCTCCGACCTTGCCCCACAGGCCAGCGCGCACGTGGCGCTCGGCCTCCCCGATCCTCCTGGCAACCGCCAGCATCAGGGCAAACGCCAGGTCAGCGGTGGTGTCGGTGAGGACGTCTGGCGTATGGGTGACCACTATCCCTCGCTCCGTGGCGGCCGCCACGTCGATGTGGTCGAAGCCCACGGAAGGTGTGGCGATGACCCGCAGCCTGGGCGCCTTGTCCATGAGGGACGCCGGAAAAGGCGTGTAGCCCACCACCGCATGGGTGTCGGCCACCTCCCTCTCCACCACGTCGGCGGGGCAGCCGCCATCCCCTGTCCAACGGCTGACCTCGCACACCTCGGCCAATCGAGCGAGGAGCCGATCGTCTAGAGGGACAGTGGCGAATACCTTCGGTTTTGCCATCGTGTGCTCCTTTCTCACGCGGGCGGCAGACGAAGCGATGAAATGGCGGAAGATGGCCCCACGGATAGAAGCCGCCCCCACAGGTAGAACAAGGATACGACATCCGGCTGTCTAAAGGCGAGAGGGCAACCGGGCCATCAATGCACGCGGATGTAGCTCGGTGACGGCCTGGAAGGCATTACCCGTCATCCTGAGCATCCCAACTGTCATCTTGAGCGTCAGGCGAAGGATCTCCAGTCGGGGAGATGCTTCGCTGCGCTCGGCACGACCGTCGTACTGGACTTGCCGGACGGGACGTTAGGTCGGCCGGACGGCCAGGACAGACATCCCCAGCTTCTCCTCCAGCCCCTTCAGACACTCCATCTGGCTCTCACTCAACTGGGCCGGCTCCACCTTCCCCTCCTGGAAGGCCAGCAGGATGCCGCCTCCCAGGGTGGCCTCGGCCTCCTTCAGCAGCCGCTCCTGCTCCGCCGTGAGGCGGCCCAACGTGTATACCTTTCCGGCCATCTCCCAACCTCCGTACGTGACTCGGGTGAAGAGCCTACCCGGCAGGGGCAAATCCCATACCGACCGGGCGGGGACTGGCATGTACAGTGCAGAAGAGCAACACATCGCGGAGGTCCCGCCCTGTAGCAGACGCAGGCGGTGGCGAGGCATGGTTCGCGAGAGCGCGGACCGTTCGATCGAAAGGAAGTGCCAATCATGCGGCGTCTGGCCGTAGGTCTGGTCCTCGCCGTTGCCGTGGCCGCGGCCGGCGGCGACATCACTCTAGCGCAGACGGTGCCCGAGTTCCGAATGGGCTTCGCTGCGCTCGCCTCCCTCATCTCCGAGGTGGTGGGACAGCCGATCAGCGACGAGCAGTTCAACCCCCAGACCGGTGAGTCCTCTCAGCTCACGACCGAAGGCCTGATGGTGTGGCGGAAAGCGGACAACGTCACCGCTTTCACCGACGGCCACACGACGACCCTGCAGGGGCCATTCGGCCTGCAACAGCGGCCCAACGACACGCTCTTCGCCTGGGAGCGGCCCGCGGCGCTGGTCGAGCTGCCCACCACGGCCCACTTCACCCCGGATATCTCAATCGGAGTGGCCATCCAGCAGCTCTCCACCACACCCGCCGGACAGGAGCTTCTGACCTCGGCTACCGAGAGCGGCGTCCTGATCGCTCGGGAGTTCTTGCCCCGCGGTGTCCTCGGGGCCTTCATCGGCGAGCAGAACCTGGCGATCCTATCGGCGCAACTGGACCCAACCCCATCCCAGGTGAGAGCGGCGGTGCTCGCCCACGAACTCCAGCACGCATCCGATGCAGCGAGCCAGGGCACGCCACAGACGGCGGCCCAATGCTTCGATTTCGAGTTCCGGGCCTTTTCACGCCAGGCCCAGGTGTGGAACCAGCTTTGGCAGGGGAATCTGCCGCCCGACGAGAACGTCTACTTCACTGAGCTGAACGACATCACGCGAACCGTGCAGAGCAACCCGGAGGCATTCGTCACGGATCTGGTGCGGCGGTATCGCTCGGAGTGCGGGCTCCTGCCGTCGTGAGGCTCGGGGAAAGGCGGAGGAGGAAGGATCGGGCATCGAGGGGCCCTATCCCTCCTCCTCCTGTTCCTCCTCCAGGTTCGGCAGCGGCCCGGGGCTCACCGATCGTACGGTGAAGCCGAACTGGCGATTCGACGCCATGTCGGAGGTGCGGTCGTCCAGGTCCCGAGACCACTGCCGCAGTGTCACGTTCAGCGCATCCTGCAGCTCTCGGGCCCGGTCGGGGGAAGCGTTCACCCACAGGGTGAGGGTCAATTCGCGAGTGCCGGGCTCGACATCCAGTACCACCCGGCTCACGGGCGCGGAGCCACTCCTGGGGGTGGCCCGAAAGCGATCTACTAGATCGCGGATAGCCACGTCGAGGGGCCGGGGCAGCAGCTTGGTGGCGGCGGGGGTCACCTCAAGCGAGGGCCATCCGCCGGTCACTCGATCAGGTTGGTCCATACAGTCCTCCACGTGTAGTCATCAGGCTGCGCGGGGCGGCCGACCGGAGGGGGAGCAGGGCGAGCCGTGGCCCCGAGCCGCGCCCCAGTATACACCGTTGCACCACGGGGCATCCCTCCAGGCGCCGTATGGATCACACGACGCTGAGGCAGGGTGCAGTGGACCGGCGCGAGCCGCTGCTCTTGAAACGGACTCCGGTATCGGGCTATCATGCCGGTAGATAATAGATGGTCAGAGATGCGGGTCCCGTCGGGTTAGCCGATCCGCGGGGAAGCCTCTGCCAGGAAGAGCCGAATAGTGTTCGAGCTGTTGGGATGCCGCCTTCCGATTTCGCAGCGGTTTCTCCCCATGCCCCTACAGTGACCGGCATCTACGCCGGCCATAGGCCGGCATCGTCAGTCACCTCCTCCAGAGGGCGCATTCTCCTACTGACAACAGACACAGGGAGCGGACACAGGTCCATCGCGTCGGCCATCGCCAAGGACTTCCTCAGGCGGCCCTTGCCGGAGACCGACGTGGTGCTGATCAATCCGTTCGTGCCCGCCTACTTCAACGGTCTGCTGAGAGAGATTCTAGACCTGTACGGCCCTGTGATCAGGAACGTGCCGTCCCTGTACGGCGCCTTCTGGCGGTTCC
The DNA here is from genome assembly GCA_050261575.1 of Sphingomonadaceae bacterium. Taxonomy (GTDB): domain Bacteria; phylum Chloroflexota; class UBA6077; order UBA6077; family UBA6077; genus JBLNDL01. The sequence continues at coordinate 3,844 of JBLNDL010000002.1, forward strand.
TGCTGTCGTCTCGTCGATTCGCCTACGCGATGCGGTTCGCCAACAGCCTGGTGCGGTCCACCTTTCGGGACCTGATCGCCGATCCCGCCAATCGGGCGATCATCACCACCCACGCGATCCTGCCCGCACTCGTCGCCTCGACCATCCGGAGCGATCAGGACTGCGTCACCGTGTCGGTGGCCACCGACCTTCAGATCGCCGAACCTGGATACCGTTGGCCAGGTATGACGAGGTACGCGGCCATGACCCAGGAGGTCGCCAACGACCTGCTGAGACAGGGGGTCAGCCCGGAACGGGTAGTGGTGGCCGGCCACATCATCGACAGGCAGGCGATAGACAGGGCAGTGAGACGGCGCCGCGAAACCCGCCAGAGGCTGGGACTCGACGACGCGCAGAGGCTGATACTTCTGGCCGGTGGCAGAGAAGGCGCCGGGCACATCCGAGGCATCGTGGACGGTCTGCTGGCCAGAGAGGTAGACGCGGTTCTGATGGTGGTGTGCGGCACGAACCTGCGTCTCCTCAGGTTGCTGCAGTCCTCACCTCAGTACCGCTCGGTGAAGGCCGTCGGGTGGAGTTCCGACTTCCTCGACCTGCTAGCCGCTGCGGATCTACTGGTGACCAAGGCCGGAGCAGTGACCATCATGGAGGCGCTAGCCGCGGGAACGAAGTTCGTTGTCACGGGCTACATCGGCGGCCAGGAGACTGGTAACGTCCACTACGTCAAGAAACACGGCCTCGGCGTCGTGGCCGACACCGTGGACGAGGCGGTGGAGGCGATCCTGACGACGCTACCGGAGGTCGATGGGCACGACGCAAGGGTGCCGGAAGCGGTGGCCAGTGGATCTCTGTCGATGTCGCTGCTCCACAGCCCCAGCATCGGAGGCGCCGACACCTCGGTTCCCCTCTCAGGCGGGAGGACCCTCTCCACCACGGGGAACCACACGGCCGATGTCGCCCCGGCCCTCTCCAAGATCTTGCTCCCCGAGCTGTACGGACGGGAGGACTGACCCCGCCCGGCTTCCCTACAGCCCCAAGTCCTCCCCAACCAGCACCACGGTGACGTCCAGGCCACGGGTCCTGCGATGGAGGATCACGGTGGCTTTGCAGATCCTGTCGCGGCAGTCGCAGTCGGAGCAGACGCCAGTGGTGGTGCAGGGGGTGTCGCAGTTGAGCCGTCTGGCGTTGGCAGGGGCGGCCAGGTTGGCGGCTCGATCCAGTGCCTCCTCCAGCGTCGGCACCACCTTGTTGGCTCCGGCAACCACGATGGTGCGGCCCGGTCCGAACAGCGTCGCCGCGGCCCGGTTGCCGTTGGAGTCCAGGATCACCAGCCTGCCGTCCATGGTGACGGCGTTGGTCCCCGTCAGGAAGAAGTCGGCCAGCAGGGCCTCGCGGCGCAGAGGGCGTCGCTCCTCCCAGGCCACCGCCCTCTCCACCCAGGGAGGGTTGATCAGTCGATACGGCCCGTCGCGCAGCGCCTCCATCAGCCCCGTCTCGTCCAGAGTGAGCGAGCCCCCGAAGCCGACGGCTGCCCCGGCTGGGATCATGTCCAGGATCGTCCTGCGCGCCGAAGCCGAGTCCTCGGCGTACAGGGAATCGAAGCCGTTGCGCCGCAGCGCCTCGACGGCCGCCCTGGCACGGGTTTCTTGAAGCCACTGTTTGGATGGGTGCATGGATAGCCTCCGGCCGGATCGAATCGGTCCACCATCGTGTCGTGTGCGAGGCTGGTCGAGCCGACGGGCGCACCGCCTCTCAGGCGAGCGCGATCCCCTCCGGGCGGTCGTCCTTGGCCAGGCCGGGCACGCGGGTCCCCTTGCGGTCGCGGCCGGCGGTGGGGATCGCCTTCGCCTCCAGCCGCAGCACCTGCCTCCCGACCGTCCACACCAGGATCTCCTCCCGCCCCTCCACGACTACGCCACCCACGAGGCTGTCCGTCGGCGCCATTCCGGCCGCCTGGACGCCGCCCGTGGCTCGCCCCTTCAGGGGGTATTCCTCCAGCGAGGTCTTTTTGGCCAGGCCGGACGTGGTGACGGTCGCCAGGTAGCGGCGATCCTTCGCCGCAACCTGGAACGCCGCCACGACGTGCGCGCCCTTCCCCAGGTTGATGGCCTGGACCCCCTGCCCGACGCGACCCGACGCGCGCACCTCCTCGTCCAGGAAGCGCAGCGCCTTGCCTTCGGATGTGAGCACGAGATACTGGTCACCTCCGTCGCTCGCCATCGCCGTCTGAAGCTGGTCGTCCTCCAGTAGCTTGAGGTCGGAGAGACCGGAGGTGTCCGCGCTGCGATACTCGTACAGGGCGGACTTCTTCACCCGGCCGTTGCGGGTGAACTGCACCAGGTAGCGATCCTGGGGGAAGCCGTCGGCGGCGAAGGCCGCCACGATCCGCTCCTGGGCCCCCAGGCTGAGGATGCGGCGGATCGACTCGCCCTTGCCATCGGTCTCTGGCAGGTCGTTGGCGCGCACGGCGAAGACCTGCCCCAGGTTCGACACGAAGAGCACGTAGTCCATCGTGCTGGCCACGAAGGAAGCCTGCAACGGATGGTCCTTTCGGCTCCGACGCTTGCCCTCCGGGATCACTCGCAACTGCCCATCGGGCGTAAGCTGAATCTGGAGGTTCTTCACGTCGATGATGTTCCGAACCTCGGTCACCTCGACCGCACCCTCGCGGTCGATGACCGTCCGGCGGGCATCGCCGAACCGCTCCTTCACCGATCGATACTCGCTCTTCAACAGGTCGATCAGCCTGGCTGGGTCTCCCAGGATCGCCTGAAGCTCGGCTATGCGCGCCTCCAGGCTCTTCCGCTCCTCCTCGTAGCGACCGGCGTCCAGCTTGGTGACCTGAGATAGGGTCATGTTGGCGATCACTTCGGCCTGGATCTCGGAGAGCTTGTACTTCTTCTGGATCTCCAGCTTCGCCTCCTGCCGGTTCGCCGCCTGCTGGAAGATCCGCACGATCTGCTGGGCGTTGGCCGCCCCGATGATCAGCCCCAGCACGATGTGCAGCCGATCCTGAGCCTTCCTCAGCTCGTGCTGGAGCCGCTTGGTCAGCACGTCCCTCTGGTGATCGTTCCAGTGGACCAGCAAGTCCACCATCCCCACCTGCCGAGGTTCCACGGCCGGTTTGCCAGGCTCGCCGATCAGGAAGACCATCTGAGCGGTGTAGTTCTGCTGCAGCTCGGTGTGGGCGTACAGGGCGTTCAGCACCGCGGCAGGGTCGGCGTCCTTGCGGAGTGTGAGGACCACCCTCAGGCCGTGATCCTCGTCGGACTCGTCCCGTATCTCCGTGACCCCCTCGATCCTCCGCTGGTTGATCGCATCGGCCACGGAACCCTTGATCCTGTCCTTGGTGGTGTACGGGATCTCGGTGATCACCAGCGCCTGGCCTCGGGGGCTCTCCTCCAGGCGGACGGTGCCCCGGATCGTGAAGCGCCCCTTCCCCGTCTCCAGGTACTCCCTGATACCGTCCTCGCCCAGGATGTGGCCGCCCGTGGGGAAGTCCGGCCCCTGGATGTAGCGCATCAACTGCTGCGTGGTCATCTCCGGCCTGTCCAGCAGGGCTGTGGCGGCGTTCAGCACCTCGGTCAGGTTGTGGGGAGGCACGTTGGTGGCTATGGCCACGGCCACGCCGCTGATGGGGTTCACCACCGGCGGGAGGTGTCCGGTGAGGTAAAGGGGCTCGGTGATCCTGGGGTCCTGCAGGTAGGTGGGAACCAACGGGACGGTCTCCTGATCCACGTCGGCCAGCAGCACCTCGGCAAGGGCGGACAGCCGGGCCTCCGTGTATCGGGCTGCGGCCGGCGGGTCGTTGTCGATGGAGCCCATGTTTCCCTGCCCCTCGATGAGGGGATAGCGCAGCGTGAAGTCCTGGGCCATGCGGGCGAGGGTCTGATAGATGGCCGCGTCCCCGTGAGGGTGGAAATCGCCCGTGACCTGGCCGACGATCTTGGCCGACTTGATGGTGGGCTTGTTGGAGCGGTAGCCGTTGACGTACATGCAGTAGAGGATGCGCCGCTGCACCGGCTTCATGCCGTCGCGAGCATCCGGAATGGCCCGGTCTACGATGGTGGCCGCCATGTATTGGGCGTAGTTCCGCGGGAAGATGACCGCGAAGTCCTCTTCGCGGATCTCTTGTTCTGGTGTGAGTACCTCGTTAGACATGAGTCACACTGCTTCCAAGGGAGAGATGTGAGGAGACTCTTGGGGACACCCCAAACCCCGCCAGGGGCCGCGCTCTGGACCCGCTACACATCGAGGTTGCCGGCCGCGGCGAGATGCCTGGCCTGCTTGCGCAGCAAGGCGCGGCGGGCCTCGGCGTTCTCCTTCGCCATCAGGTCGCTCACCCACTTGCTCGCCAGGGCCGAGTCCTCCATGGTCACCCGCTTCAGCACCCGCTTGGCGGGATCCATGGTCGTCTCCCGCAGCTCCGAGGCGTTCATCTCACCCAGCCCCTTGTACCGCTTGAACTCCAGTCCCGCGGCGTCGGGGTGCTCCCTCAGGAACTTCTTCCGGGCTTCGTCGTCTGTGAGCCAGATCGTCTTGCCCTTGTACTTCACCGAGTAGAGGGGCGGGCAGCCCAGATAGACGTGCCCGGCCTCGATCAGCCCCGGCATCTCCTGGTGGAAGAGGGTCAGCAGCAGGCAGACGATGTGGCTCCCGTCCACGTCGGCGTCGGAGAGTATGATGATCTTGTGGAACTTCAGCTTCTCGATGTCGAAGAGGTGGCGCGTGCCCGTCCCTATCACCGAGATGATGGTCCGGATCTCCTCGTTGTCCAGGATCCGCTGCAGAGAGGCGTTGGCCACGTTCAGCGGCTTCCCCTTGAGCGCCAGGATCGCCTGAAACTCGCTCTTTCGCGCCTGCTTCGCGCTGCCGCCAGCGCTCTCACCCTCCACCAGGAACAGCTCGTTCCGTTCGGGATCGTTTCCGTTGCAGGCGGCGAACTTCTTCGACAGCACCACGTCCACCAGCTCGGAGCCCCTCTTCTGCCCGGTGCGAGCGAGCTCCTCGGCCATCTGGGCCTCGTTGCGTGCCTTCTGGGCCAGATGGATCTTCTTCAGCCACTCTCTTGCCTGGCTCTGATTGGTCTCGAACCACTCGGCCAGTCCCTCGGACACCACGGACCGGACTATCCCCTCGACCGGCGCGTTGTTCAGCCGGTTCTTGGTCTGGCCCTGGAACTGCGGATCGGCCAGCTTCACCGAGATGACCACCGCCAGACCTTGCTGGATCACGTCGGGCTTCAGGGCGTCCTTGGAGCGGTCCTTGATCAGGTTCCACTTGAGGGCGTAGTCGTTGACCATCTTGGTCAGGGCAGCCCTGAAGCCGATCTCGTGGGTGCCGCCATCGGGGGTGCGGACACCATTGGCGAAGGAGAGCATCTGCGTCTTGTAGCCCTTGTCGGGCTGCAGCACCACCTCCACGAAGACGTCGTCCTTCGTCTTGACGATGGAGATCGGGTGGCGGAAGAGGGCACCCGGGCCGGCGGTCTCCAGCATCTTCAGGTAGTCGGCCAGGCCATTCTGGGAGTGGAGGACGTGGCGAGCCATCCTCCTGGTCTCCTCGTCCCAATAGGACAGCTCGATCCGCAGGCCGCGATTGAGGCAGGCGGTGGCCTGCAGGCGAGAGACCAGCGTCTCCACATCGTAGGTCGCATCCTCGTCGAAAACCGCGGGGTCCGGCATCCAGCGGATCTGCGTCCCGTGGAGCGCCGGATCGCACGGCTCGAAGCGGTAGTCCAGCGCCTGCCCCTCCCGGAACCGCTGCTGAAAGTGCTGGCCGTCCCGCCAGATATCCACCTCCAGCTCGGCGGACAGGGCGTTGATCACCGTGAGGCCAACACCGTGGAGGCCGCCGGCCTGCTTGTAGGCTCCGGGCTCGAACTTGCCGCCGGTGAAGGGCTTGATGAAGATCCACGTGGCGGTCGGCAGGGTGGCACCACCCCATTCTTTCATGTCGATCGGGATGCCCCGAGCCTCGTCCCGAACGGTCACCCGCCCGTCCCGGTCGATGGTGATCCACATCTGGCTGCCGAAACCAGCGTTGAACTCGTCGACCACGTTGTCGATGGCCTCGTAGATGAGGTGGAGGAGTCCGGAGGTGGAGGTGGTGCCGATGTACATGCCCGGCCGCTGCCGGATGTGCTGGACCCCCTCCAGGATCTGGATCTGGTCGCCGGTGTACTCGCCAGAGTCCACGGAGCCGTTTCCGCTGCCGTGGCCGTTCCGGCCGCTCCCGTTGCCGCTGGGCAGGCCGGCTCCGTTCGCGGGGATCGACGATGGGGCCGCGAGCCGGATCGTGGCACCAGCGAAGCCATCCGCCGCCGGGCCTGAGGTCTCGACGGAGACCGGATCGAGGGCCGGGGCGATGGCGGCGCCGCGCCGCGCGCCGGCGGGCTTGCGGGTTTTCGGGGACTCCGCATCGAGGAGGTCGAGGGACCGTTGGGCCGCTCGGGAAGCGGCGGGCATCCGGCCCGTCGGCTCGACGGCGGAGCGGGTCCGAGGCGTCTTCTCGGCGGGCGCCGCCTTGCGTCTGGGGGCCTTGGGCGCGACCTTGGTGGAGGGCTCGGCAGACGACGCCTTGGCCGCGGGCTTGGCCGGCGATGTCTTGGCCGCGGGCTTCGCTGGCGATGCCTTGGCTGCGGGCTTGGAAGTCGAGCCCTTTCCGGCCGGGCTCTTGACGGCGGGCTTGGCAGCCGAGCCGGTGGCCCTCGGGGCCTTCTTCGACTCAGCGGGCGAAGATGCCTTCCTCGCCCCCGCGGCCTCCGTGCCCGCCTTCGCGGCCTTGCCCGCTGCCTTGGCCTTGGCCGCGGCGCGCTTCAGGCGCGCCTCCTGGTCCCAGGACATGACCAACTGCTGCGGATCAGGGTCCTCCAGGACGCTCGGTGCCCTGCGAACCACCCTTCCCTCGCCAACCACCTTGACGACCACTATCAGCAACCTCCGTGAACGGTCCGCACCGGAAACTCGCCACGCTACGCCGCTTCCCCACCGGTGGGATTCCCGTTCTGCGCGACGCGCGCATATTACCAGAAGCGGCCGCGCGACAACACCCTCTTTGCTCGGGAGAGCGGGCACCACCCCTCCGCATCCGCCCTCTCCGCGCCCATCCCCAGGCAGGCCCAGCATAGAACAACCGTTCTATCTGCGACATTATGTAACACCGCCCCGGAAAGCGCAAGGGCCCCGGACACTGCCGCGTGGGCTGTCCCGAGGGGGCGGTGGAGACGATCTTCACCCCGCCGTACCGGTGAGGGTCGATTCGTTATACAATCGGGCCCGGCCGGGCTGCCGGCCGGACCCTCATTTCATCTCCAGGAGGCACCAGGTGAACCCTCAGATCTTGGCCCTCTTCACCTCTCTGGCGTGGGGAGTCGGCGGCTTCTTCGAGAAGAAGGGGCTAGCCCTGGGACACCTCTCGCCCCAGATGGGGATCACCATCCGCACGGCGGTGGCGCTCGTCATCCTCTCCCTCGTCAGCTTCCCAGAGTGGAAGAACCTTCCGAAGGCCGGACCCCAGGCGCTGACCATGATGGTCGTGGGCGGCGGCGTCGTGGCCGGAGCCTTGGGGATGCTCTGCTTCTACGCCGCGATCAAGGGCGCGCCGCTCGGCCGCGTCATGCCCATCGCCTTCACCTCCCCCCTGTGGGGCGCCCTCCTGGGCATCCTGCTCGGAGGCGAGCCCCTGACCTGGAAGGTGATCGCCGGCACCGCAATGACCATCGCGGGCATCGTGATCCTCACCGTGGAGTAAGCATACATCTCACGATAGAGTGCACGTTTCCCGCGAGAGAAGTCGACATGAACTAGAGATACCCGCTTAGGTTACCGCCAGCTTCGTGGCTTCGGACCCACGGCATCCACGTCGACCCCCGAGGAAGGGTGCCTCACCCGATTGGAGTCGCAAACGGCTTAGAAAACGAGGGAATCCGTTCTCTTGCATTGCACCACTCAGGGCACGGAGTAGCCATCTACACCGTCGTAGTTGGGACGGCTCTTCCGCAGGGAGTGAGGCTATGCTCGATGCTACCGCTGTGTTTAAACGACGTTAGCGCCGGCCAAAGGCCAAGGTTAGTCGAAAACGGACCGCACACCGCGAGAAGAACGGTCGAATAACGCCAGGACGCGAGTCTTGCGTTATCAGTTGGCCTGGGTTATGATGCTCTACGATACAATCGAGGGGTGGAGACGAGGACGATGCCCAAGCTCAATAAGGTGCTCACAGAGGCGGATCTTAGCGCTGCACGGGCCCCGGCGATTATGGACCTAACGCCCTATCTGATGATTATCGACGAAATCAACACCAAAGGGGGCGTTGGTGGTGAGATCGTGCTCGCGCCTGGCGAAAGCCAGCGAACCGAAAAGAGAAGGCTTAGCCTGGCGGCCAAGCAGCGTGGGTTGAAGCTTACCTGGCGGAAGTCGCCCCCCGGCGAGCTGAGGTTCGTGCTCTCCTCCCCCGGCCAGCCGGCCCCGGGTGGACGGCGGCGACGAGGCGCCTGACCCCAGGAGCTGTCATCGCGAAGCAGCGCGCACCGGCGCCCGCGCGAGTCGCGCGGGCGCCGCTCGATTCCTGGCACCGTGCCGGCTAGAGCACCACCTGGACCCGCAATGGCCGGTCTCCCCGGACGAGCACCAGCGCGAGGTGGGAGCCCGCGGCGAGCCCCTCCAGCACCTTCTCCAGGTCCGCCGCGCTGCTGATCGAGCGGAAGTTCGCCTCGGTGATGATGTCGCCGGGCTTGATCCCGGCCCGCTCGCCCGGCGACGACGGGGCGACCTTCCCGACGAAGGCCCCGAACACCGGCACCCCACCGGCCTTCATCGACATCCGGCTGGCGTCGGCGATGGCCAGTCCCAGCGAGGGGCGCCGCTGCGCCGCCTTGCGGATCAGCATCTCCAGCCTCGGCCTGTCGAACCCCACCACCACCTGGCCGTCCACGGTGATGACCGGCACCCCACGCTGTCCCGACTTCCGCACCATCTCGGCGGCGGCCACGGGGTCTCGCGTCACATCGATCTCGTCGTACCGAACGCCCATCTGCGAAAGGAACTCTTTCGCTTTGGTACACCAGGGTCAGGTCGGTGTGGTGTATACCGTCACGTCCATCTTTTTACCTCGCAACCCGAGGGGCCGAGCCCCCCCATCTTCCATATGGAATCGTAGCAGTTGCGCGCGGTTCTGCAACTGGGCACCAGGGCTGAGAGAGCATCCTTCAGCGCCCAGCACTCAGCACCTCTGGTCGTTGGCACGGCCGCTGCATTTCCTCCTCTCGAGAGACGAGGGGCCGCCGGGCTTCCGAATCCATGCCCCGCGGGCGCGTAGCGATCCCAACATCAGCAGAACGGACCGAGAGGCGATGAGGCTGAGGCACAGGAGAACGGTATTGGCCGTGGTGGCAGCCCTCACCCTGCTTGCGCTGCTGGGTCCGCCGCCGACGCCACGCCACGCCTCCGCCGCCCCGCCGCCCGCCGAGGGCTGGACGACCGATCCCACCTATACCCTGGTCCTCCTCGGTCGAGACGCGGAGAACGGCACCGATCGCTACCTGGCCACGCTGGACTGGGGCGGCAGCTTCTTCGCCATAGGTGCCCAGTCGATGCCGCTGACGCCCACGGAGCAGGCCGTGAACCTGGTGATGGACGGGTTCCGCAACGCCTTCCCGGGCCGCCCGCTGGAAGACATCCAACCGGGGGATAGCTGGGACTTCTACGTGCCGGCGGGGACCTTCGTGACCGCCGAGTGGCGGCAGACCCCGACTTACGTCGAGTATCGATCGCTGCGGGGCGACTCCCTGCTAGTCTACACCAACCCCCGAGCCCCCCTTATCCACCGGCTGATCAGAGCGGAGGTCCCCGGCAAGGCCGAGGCGAAGATCAACCTGCAGGCCAACCTCACCCCTCAAGCGCTTGCCGAAGCCCTCTACGGAGGTGAGGATCCGAACTTCAGTCCGGATTTCCTCCAGCTCACGCGGGCCAAGGGTCTGATAGAGAGCAAGGCCGAGACGGTGACGGTCGACCTCTCGCGGACGCACCTGGACGACCTTCGGGAGCTTCGGGCCAACGCTGAGGCAGGGGGCAAGACCGAAGACGGCATGGACGTCTACTGGTTCCGGAGCGGGGAGCAGGCGCAGCCGCTCTTTCGGGTGGACGACTCGATCGGGGACAGGACCGATCCCACCGGGCTCCCCTCCTTGACGCGGGTCTACTACTACAAGAACGGCACGGTGAGGACCTACCAGCGGGCCAGCGAGGCGGTGTTCCTGAGCGGCAGGCAGCCGAGGAATGACGCGTGGTCGAAGGTGTACTCCGAGTGGGGCCGGCTGGAGCCCTCTCCGACGCGGTGGGAGATCGGCCAGCCGGAGCAGGACGATCTGGCCAACGAGCTGAACAATCTTGGGATCGTGGTGCTGCGCTTCGAGCCGAAGGATCCGCCGCGGGGCAACTTCTTCACCCATCTGCTGGACATGCTGATGGCGATGATGAAGCGCAAGCAGACTTGACCTCAGGAGCGGGGCTTGGTTATAATAGGTCGTGGCCGAGGCGAGGAGGGGTAGACGGAGAGTCTGCCCGTGTTGCGCCGAAGTGGCGGAATCGGCAGACGCGACGGTCTCAAAAACCGTTGGGTGGCGACACCCGTGGGGGTTCGACCCCCCCCTTCGGCACTGGACAGCCTCACATTCCCTGATAGCTCAACGGTAGAGCGGGCGGCTGTTAACCGCTAGGTTCGAGGTTCGAATCCTCGTCAGGGAGCCATTTCCCCC
>JBLNDL010000003.1:0-11161 GCA_050261575.1 Sphingomonadaceae bacterium
CGGCCCCCCGCGCCTCCCGTCTCACAGCAGCAGCGACAACAGGACTTGAGCCACCAGGATCTTGGCGATCATCGCCATGGGGTAGACGGTGGCGTAGCCCACGTTGGGCAGATCGTTGCGGGTCTGCTCCAGCGAGAAGCCGAGCACAGCGGGCTGGGTCTGTAGCCCGGAGAGCATGCCGATCAGCACCCCCATGGGAACCCTCATCAGCCTGTAGCCCACCCAGAGGGTTCCGAGCGCGGTGATGGTGGTGATCGCGGTGCCGGCCAGGAAGATTGGCAGCCCCCCGCCCTGGACAAGCGTGGTGACGAAGGCGTAGCCCGATCGGGTGCCGATACCCGCCAGGAAGAGCACCAGCCCGATCTGGCGCAGCAGCAGGTTGGCGCTATAGGGCAAGCTCCACACCAGGGGGCCTGTCCGCCCTACCGACCCCAGCACCAGCGCCACCACCAGCGGCCCGCCGGCGAACCCCAGCCTGAAGACCACCCCGCCGGGCAGGGGCACCGGGATGATTCCCACCAGCAGCCCGAGCGCCACCCCCAGGCTGAAGCTGAGGATATCGATCTCGCTCAGCGCCCGGTAGGAATCCCCGAACACGCTGCGCACCTGCTCCAACTCTTCCCGACGGGTCAGCACTCGCACCTGGTCGCCCAACTCCAGCGTCGTTTCGCCCCGAGGAACATACTCGAAATCGCCGCGCCGGATCCGAGTCACCAGTGCCCCGTAGCGCCGCAGCAGGTCGAGATCCCGCAGCCGACGGCCGGCCAGCTCGGGATTGGAAACGAACATCCGCCGGTAGTCGAACTCGCTTCGATCGAAGTCGAGTCGATCAGCGAAGGTCTCCCCCAGATACTGGGTCACCCTGTCCAACTCGTCGAGTGGACCCACTACGCTCAACAGGTCGCCCGGCCGCAGGCGAATCGCCCCTCGAACCAGCATCACGTGGTCCCCACGCTTCAGCCGGGTGAAGATCACCCCCCACTTCTCCCGGTTGAGCAACTGCTCGATCGTCATGCCCGAGAGGTCGGTGCGGGTAACCCTGACCGTCCGCGTGTGGAGCCGCTTCTGCTGGGCGAACTCGGGGAGCCCGCGCGCCTCGGCGGCGTAATCCACCCGCCAAAGCCGCTGGGTGAAGATGATGGCCAGGATCATGGCGACCACACCCATGGGATAGGTGATGGAGTAGCCGATCACCGGCTCGGCCAGCAGTTGCTCTCTAGCCGCCTCCGGCGCGACGCTCCGGACGTGCTCCACCACCGCAGCGAGAGCGGGGGTGTTGGTGAGGCTGCCGGCGAACATCCCCGCCGTCACCGCGGGCCCCAGCCCCAGCAGGAAATGGGCGCCCGCGGCGATGGCCGCCGCGAGGAGGATCATCGCCAGCACCAGCAGGTTGTAGGGTATCCCCTGGCGTTGGAGGGAGGTGAGGAAGCCAGGACCACTGGTCAGGCCAACGGTGTAGACGAACAGCACCAGCCCCAGGGCGTAGATGATCTCGGGTAGTCTGAGGTTGGGATCCAGTGCCCCTATCGCCAGCCCCACGAACAAGACGGTAGCCACCCCCAGATTGACCCCATAGACCTTGACCTGACCAAGGGGATAGCCGATGGCAGCCACCACGAACAACAGCAGCAGCGGGTTGTCGATCAGGACCTGAATCATCACGACCGTCCGCAGTCGAAGCCAAAAGCCGCACGACGGGAGCGCATCTGCGAGTGCACCCTACGGGGTATCGATAACCGCACTCAGCAAGGGTGGTGCCGGGGACGTGCTGCCGGACAGTTGCACCCCGAGCAGGCATCTTCGATCCACGTCGACTCTTCTGCCGGAACGGCTCTTGGCTGATGACGGAGAGTGAAATGGTGAGTCTCGAATCAGGCCGTAGGCGCGGGTGCGGCTCGCCCGCTACTCCGGCATACGTCGCTGCCCCGCCAGGGTGACCATCTCCCCAGCCATCGCTTTCCCCGGGGAAGCCTTGACCACGCTGACCTGGTGTGGATAGGGGATCTCGATCCCCTCCCGATCGAACGCCTTCTTCACCCTCGCTCGCAGCGCCCTGGCCACGGCCCACTGCTTGGAGGGGAGGGTCTTCGCCAGCATCCGAAGGGTCACCTGATACTCACCCAACGACTCAACACCCAGCACCTCGGGGGGCTCGAGCAGCAGCTTCCCCACCTCCTCGTCGGTGGAGAGATCCTCTCCCACCTGCCGCAGCACCTCCAGCGCCCTGTCGATGTCCTCGTCGTAGGAGATCCCCACGTCCATCACCACCCGCGACCACTCCTTGGTAAAGTTGGTGACCGCCCGCACCTCCCCGTTCGGGATGACGATGATCGATCCATCCAGGGTCCTGAGGACGGTCCGGCGGAGTTCCAGCCTCTCCACCGACCCCGAGTACTCCCCCACCTTGATGACGTCGTCCACCGAGTACTGGTTCTCCAGCAGGATGAAGAAGCCGCCCAGCCAGTCCTTGACCAGGTTCTGCGCGCCGAGACCGATGGCGACACCGGCGATGCCTGCGCTGGCCAGCAGGGGAGTGACGTCCCGCCAAAGCAGGGAGACTAGAGAGAGGGCGGCTATGGTAAAGATGGCGATCCGTCCCGTGGTCTCCACCACCTGGGAGAGGGTCTTGGCCTTCTGGGCCAGCTCTCGGGCCGGCTCCTTGTCTCGCTGCAACATCATCCGGGCGGTACCTCGCACCGCCAACTGCAGCAGCCATAGGGCCACACCCGTCGTGACGATGATCGCGGCTATGGACGTCAAGATGGGCCAATTGACCTGCATCGCGGAGATCAGGGCACCCAAGTCCAATAAGACACCTCCGTGGAAAGCTGTCAGCAAGGATATCGTAGAGGCCAAGCGTGCTACCAGTAGGGCAGCGCGGAGAATGAGCGCCAGAAGCCCGGGCGCCTACGGCCAACCGCTGAAAGCTGACGGCTGGTGGCTAGCTGCTATGCACTGCCAAACCTGGCGCGTGCCTCCAGCGCCGCCTCCAGCATCTCCCTCTTGACCCGAGTGGAATAGGTGCACCCCGGGGCGATCACGAAGCCTCGGCCTCCGGTCTCCTGGATCGCACGCATCACCTCCGCCACCACCATCTGCGGGCTACCCTTCTCCAGGGTATGGGTGTGGCTCACTCCACCGACCACCATCTTTCCAGATCTCTCCTTCCCTTCCCTCAGGCTCGGGTTGCCGGGGAGTGTAGCATCCCAACTGATGGCGTCCACCGGGTACTTCATCAGCCTGTCGAAGAAGACCTTGTCGCCGCAGAGGTGAAGCAGGTTGAAGCCGGGGCGGCCCTGGATTGCCTCCAGCAGCCGCAGGTCGTAGGGCACGCCGTACTCCTGGTACTGCTGCTCCGTCATCACGTCGGAGGAGGCCAGCTTGGTGGGCGTGAAGAAGATGCCGCTGGCGCCCGCGTCGATGCACGCCTTGACGTAATTGGTGAAGGTCTCCGCGATCGCCTCCAGGGCGGCGTGGAGTTCCCTCCCCTCCTGCTCCATCGCCTGGGCCAGCCTCTCCTTGGAGTGACCGGCCAGCCGATAGGCGACGGCCAGCGGAGAGAAGACGGTCTGGAGGAAGTAGACCTTCTCCCCCTGGAGCCCCTCCTTCATCAACTCCAGCAGCACCAGTTGCTGTTTAAGCGGTTCGGCGCTGAATGCGTCCAGCACCCCGATCTTTGCCCAGTCGTCGCGGGAGTGCACCACCTGATCGATCAGGGCGGGGGGAGTGTGCGGGTCGTCGCTGTAGCGGTATCGATTGCCCCATGCCTCCGCGTGATAGGTGGCGCGAGGGTTGACCTTGACGAAATCCCACTGGTAGTCCCTCTGGAAGGCGAGCAGGGCATCTGCCAGCAGTTCCGCGTCCCTCTCCTGGAGGTAGAAGTGGCGCCAGAAGCTGATGGGGACTAAGTCGACGGCTTCACCCTTGAGGGCGGCGTCGATGCGTTCGATCTTGGTCATGCTGCGCATGGTCATCCCCTTCTCTCGGCGGGAGCATCGGCCCAACCGTGCACCAATAGCCAGTATATCACGATAATAACGCGCTATCAGCCGTCAGCCATCAGCTATCAGCAAGGTGCAATCCAAGCGGGAGGGCCGGTGAACGGCCGGCAAGGCAAGACGGGGAGCATCCCTTACCTCAGCAGACGAGTGGTATAATCGCATAATCCCGTAGACTCCGTTCGACAAAGGCGAGCCCGATGAGAATCCTGCTGTACACCGGTAAAGGGGGCGTTGGGAAGACCACCGCGTCGGCCGCGACTGCGCTGCGGGCCGCGCGACTGGGGTATCGGACCATCGTCCTCAGCACCGACGCCGCCCACAGCCTGGCCGATTCGTTCGACCTGCCCCTAGGGCCGGAGCCCACCCTCATCACCGAGAACCTCTGGGGCCAGGAGGTAGACGTCTACCACGAGGTGGGCAGCCACTGGGGCACCATCCAGAAGTATCTCCAGACCCTCCTCTCCTGGCGGGGGATCGACGGCATCGTGGCCGAGGAACTCACCGTCCCGCCGGGGATGAGCGAGCTTGCGAGCCTGCTGCAACTGGTGCGGCTGCACGAGAGCGGCCAGTACGACGCCATCGTCGTCGACTGCGCCCCCACCGCCGAGACCCTGGAACTGCTGACCTTTCCGGAGATAGCTCGCTGGTGGATGGACAAGATCTTCCCGATCCAGCGCAGGCTGCTACAGGTCACCCGCCCCATCGTGAAGGGCGTCGTCGGGATGCCCCTCCCCGGCAACGAGGTGTACGACACCGCCGAGGATCTCTTCCGGCAACTGGACACGATGCAGAAGCTGTTGACCGACCCCTCCCTCTCCTCCATCCGGCTGGTGATCAACGCCGAGAAGATGGTGATCAAGGAAGCGATGCGCACGGCAGCCTACCTGAATCTGTACAACTACCCCTGCGACTTGGTGGTGTGCAATCGGGTCATCCCCGACCTTGTCACCGACAGCTACTTCGACACCTGGAAGGCCTCCCAGGCGCGCTACATCCGGATGGTGGAAGAGGGGTTCGCGCCAACCCCGATCCGCTACGTGCCGCTACTGGATCGGGAGATCGTGGGCATCGAGGCCCTGGAGTTGGTCGCCGAGAAGCTGTACGGCGCCCAGGATCCCCTGGCGGTCCTCCATCGAGGGCGAGGCTACAGTTTCGAGAAGACGGAGAAGGGTTACGAGCTTCTGCTACCGCTTTCGTTCACTCACAGGGAAGACGTGGATCTCAGACACATAGGCGACGAGCTGGTGATCCAGGTGGGCAACCAGAGGCGAGTCCTGATCCTCCCCAGAGCACTGATCGGGATGGATGTCCGCGGAGCCAAGATGGATGGCGACACTCTGAAGATCCGATTCGAGCCCAACTGACCGGGGTCTGGGGCTTGCTCACTGCTCAGACAGGGAGGTGCGAAATGGCCGAGAGGGAAACGAGGGAGACGAGGTTCGACGAGGACGAAGAGGAAAGGATCCTCACCCTCAAGATCAGCCTGGAGGGTCCGGCCGAGCTGATACAGTTGATCCGAGAGAGCACCCCCGGGATGATGGGGAAGCGACTCTCCGGCCTCCTGCCACGGGAGTTCCGCGAGCACATGATGGCGGCTCAGCGGGAACAGATGCTGGCGTTCCGGAGTCTTCTGGACGCAGCGATAAGCCGGATGGAGCCGAGGAAGAGGGAAGAGAAGCCTCGCCGCCAGTCGACGCGGGTCGAGGTCGAGTAGAGACGGGGGAGCACCCCCGTCTCCCGGCCCCATCCTAGGCTCGCTCCAGGGTGATCCTCGCCCCCGAGGGAACGTTTTTGAACAGCTTGGGATCACCCTCGACCTTGCCGAAGACGGTGACCTCGCTGGCCGGCCGGATCTCGTTGCCCCGGCTGGCCGGCGTTGGCCCGAAGAAGATGCAGAAGGCGTTGCCTGGCGACCAGTAGGCCAGGTCGCCCATCGCCACCACCTCCTGCCCGCGCTCGGTGCCGAGCCGCACGGGAATGGAAAAGTAGATTTCGTCCCCCCAGGTGCTGGCCCGCGCCTCGATGGGCAGGGCCGACCAGATGGCCTCCGCCGTCTTCGTGTCGTTCAACTCCGCCGTTGCGGAAACGTCGCCCGCCTTGATGAGGATCTTCTTCATTCCCTTCCCCTCACCCCAACCCTCTCCCTCTGGGAGAGGGGGATTCGAGATCACACGTTAAAGAGGATGTTCATGATGTCGCCGTCCTGGACCGGGTAGGTTTTCCCCTCCAGCCGGAGCAGCCCCCGCTTGCGAACTTCGGCCATGCTTCCGGCGGCCATCAGGTCGGTGTAGCGCACCACCTCGGCACGGATGAAGCCCCGCTCCAGGTCGGAGTGGATCTCCCCCGCGGCCTTCTGTGCTGGGGTGTTCCTGCGGACGGTCCAGGCCCGCACCTCGTCGGGTCCCACCGTCAGGAAGGAGACGTAGTCCAGCAACTGGTAGGACAGCGCGATCACCCTGTCCACCCCGGGCTGGGCGATCCCCATGGCCTCCAGGAACTGGCGCCTCTCCTCCGAGTCGAGTTCGGCCACCTCCGCCTCCACCTTGCCACATAGGGTGGTGAAGGCGGTTCCAGGCACCTCGTACCCCCGACTCACCTCCGCCTGGATCCTCTCGCGCTCGGGATACTGCTCTTCGTCCAGGTTGAGGACGTGGAGCAGAGGCTTGGCCGTGAGGAACTGGAATGCCTTGATGGCCTGCCTCTCCTCCTCGGTGAGCTGCTGGGCGCGGATGGGGATCTCCTTCTCCAGATCCACCTTGATCCTGGACAGAAGCTCCATCTCCCGCTCGCCGGCCTCGCGCTCCTGCACCTTCACCTTGTGCACCGACTCCTTCAGCCGCTCGAGCCGCCGCTCGATGATGGCGAGGTCGGAGTAGGCCAGCTCCAGATCCATGGTCGCCACGTCGCGGGCGGGGTCCACGCTGTCCTCGGGATGGGGAACGGAGTCGTCTCGGAACGCCCTGACCACGTTCAACAGGGCGTCGGCCTTGCTGATCTGATTCAGCAGCCGCCCCGAGATCCCCTCCTCCTTGGAGGCGCCCTTCACCACGCCGCCAGCGTCCACGTACTCCACGATGGCATGGGTGACCTTCTTGGGGTTGAAGATCTTGGCCAGCTCCTCCAGCCGATGGTCGGGAACCTGCACGACCGCGACGTTCGCGTCGGCAGAGGAGGAGTAGGCGCCGGTTCTGGCCCGGGCGCCGGTTAGGGCGTTGAAGACGGTGGTCTTGCCCGACAAGGGCAAGCCGATGATGGCGATCTGCACTTGAGCGGTACCCCCTGGTAGTCTAACTCCAATGATAGCACAGGGGGAGCGAGCCATCAGCGGGCAGCGGGTCGCTACTCGGCCCAGAAGGTAGGGCCTCTGCTCCGCGACCGGGTAACGTCTTGTTGCCCCTTCGCGGTCTGGAGTTGGCCGTCCCGCAGCGTGAGCAGCTTGGCGGGATCCACCACGTGGATCAGTTCCTCGGCCACCAGCCCAATCCTCAAACCGCCCTCCACGATCCTCCGCGCCGTCGTGTAGACGTCCCACGCGGGCGAGTCGCCCCCCGCTACCTGGCCCACCTCTGTGCTCGGCCACACCAAGAAGAGATCGGGCCGGGGCACGGGCGCCTTCACCAGACTCTCCTCCTTACTCCTCAACCACCGCACGGTGGAGGAGAGAGCGCCGTACTGGGGCTTCCTTCTGCCATTCTCGTCCAGCACCCCGTAGTTGCCGCCGTCCCGCCAGTCGTCCCTCCACTGGAAGTAGAAGACGCCGCTGGCTCCCCCCTCGAGGGCCTGGGAGACGAAGCGCTGAGTCTCCTCGCCCGTGGGGTCGCCGTCCTTCCTGTTCAGCTCCATCACCCAAACCGGCTTCTCCCAGAGGCGGGACAGCATGTCGGAGGTGAGGAGGAAGTAGCTCGCATCCTCCACGCTGTCGGGATAGAGGTCGTAGCCGACGATGTCGGCGTCACGGTATATGTGGAGGGGTGAGACCCCGGAGTAGGGCTGCTCGCCCCACCACCACCACGCCATCTCCGCAACGATCACCGGGTGTCCAGAGTCGACGGTCTTGATGGCACGGGCTAGCTCTCCCGTGAAGTCAGCCAGATTGTCGTAGCCGAACTGCCGCCAGTCCGACCACTGCCTCACGAGCGGATCGTCCTTCTGCCCGTAGGCCGGTTCGCGGATCGGCTCCACCTCGTCGAGAGATGTGTAGGTGGTGGACCAGTACTTGTTCAGCCGCTCCACCGAGCCGTACTTCTGCTGAAGCCATTGGCGGAAGGCCGCGACGGAGTATGGATTGTAGTCGTAGAGCCGCCCGGGATCGTATCTGGGTTCGTTGAGCACCTGGTAGGCAAGGATGGCAGGATGTCCCTTGATGTGACGCACCGTGGCCTCGATGTAGTCACGCAACTGCTGGCGGTAGCCAGGGTAGTTGATGCTCGGCAGGTCGTCCAACGCTATGCGCCCCTCCTGGTCTCTCGCGATCCACTCGGGAAAGCGGGGCCAGTACCACAGCGGGGTGTTGAAATCTCGGGTAGTGTGAGAAAATACGGGGACGATGTAGAGTCCATGCTTGGCAGCCCGGTCTAGGAACTCGTCAAGGAAGCCGAAGCGGTAGTGCCCCGGGAAGAGAGGCACCACATCCCGCCAGGAGAGATCGATCCGCACGCTGTTCAGACCCAGGCTGCGCATCGCCTGCAGGTCGTCGTCCCAGGTGTCTCTGTGGTAGGTGAAGTGGTAGCTGACCCCCACTGGAACGAAAGGCTCGCCTTCCACCAGCAACAACTTCTTGCCAGCGCCGCCGCCCGACGCGTCGCCCACGCTGCCCACTTGCACGTCGAGAGGGCCGGCGAGGTTGGGGGCAGCGAGAGACGGCATCAGGGGGTTGAGCAACGAGGCCAACAGCCCCAGACGGAGAAGCGGTCCCACGACGACCATCGGAAAGGCCATGGTGACCTCCGCCAGCAGGCGCATGTACTGGGGAATGGCAGCGCGGAAAGGAGCCCTCGATGGCTAAGCAGGAATCTCTAGAAAGAGAACGCGTTTCCCGCTAGAGGAGTTGACACGAACTGGAGATACCTGCTTAGGGGTTGTTGCCGTACGATAATAGCAGGGGGTTGGCGCTGATTCAAGTCCGCATCTTTAGTCCCGTCTTAACTTGAACAACGCGCCAGCATCTGCTCTTTCGCGGTCGCGCGTGACACAACAAAGTGGCACATTTCTTGCCCCGTCCCTCCACAATGCAGCCTAACCGCAGTTGTTCCACAGCCCCTGGGACCGCCGGCAACGGGGATGGGGAGCGGAGAAGTCACCGCGGTTGTCAAACCCCGTGACGCACTACTGGCCGGCAGACGCCCTGACTTAGGGGTCCAAGGCTGGACTCTCCCATCCACACCCCACGCAGAGCAGTTGGAGTAAGCTATGCTACGCGACAGGCTTGGCCAGTTGGAGGCCGTTCACACCCTTCCGGAGAGGTTACCCGGCACGGCCGACGCCGTGTGGGAGCGGGTTCCGGGGGTCGTGAGCTGGCTGGTAGCTTTGGCCCCAATCTGGCTTACCTCGATGTCTCCCTCGCTGGGACTCGCCATGGTGGCTCTGGCCACCGTCTACTTCGCGGTTCGGGCCTCGCTCTACGGCCCGCGAGCACTGATCAACCGCAGGCGAGTCCTGGCTGCACGTGAAGAGGATTGGCTAGGACACCTCGAGACGCTGCACCAGGACATACCCGACTGGCGCGCTTGCAAGGTGACCCTGATGATTCGCGCCTACCGAGAGAAGAACCTGAAGATGCTGCGGGACACCCTGAACTCGATCGCGGCATCCAACTGGCCGAGAGTTCGAGGCAAGCTGGCCAATCTCGAGGTGGTGTTCGCCACCGAGGAGGACGATCCGTTCACCCCGCCCCTGGTGGATAGGCTCTCCAGGGAGTTCGCGTCGCGGCTGGCGGTGCGCCAGATCAGGCATCCCGAGGAACCCAACACCCTGCCCGGTCCCTCCACGGCGATGAACTTCGTGGGTAGAGTGCTCTATCGCGAGGCGGTTCGCGATGGCATCGATCCGCGATTGTGGATCGTCGCCGACTTCGACGCGGACACCCTATTCGACCCTCAGTACGTGCCCTGCCTCGTCTACCACTACGTCACCGATCCCAACCGGGATACGAGGGTCTACCAGCCGGTCGTGATGTTCACCACCGACTACTGGAAGGCCCCGCTCCACAGCCGCCTATCCGCCATCGGCACCTCGGTCCTGACCCTGGGTTGGAACAAGCGGCCGGAGATCGCCTTCACGGGCGCGGCCGCCAGCCTGGCTCTGCTGCACAGCGTCGGCTTCTGGCCCACCAACTCCCACAGCCAGGACTCGGGGATAGAGCTGCGGCTCCGGATGCGGTACGGCAGGCGCTTCCGGGTGAAGGGGTTGCCCGTGCCCCTCTGGGTCTACCCGGTGATGCCGATCGGGCCCCAGACCACGTTCGAACAGAAGCTCAGGGCCTACTGGCGCAGCTACAAGGCCCTTTTCCGGCAGAGCGCGCGGTGGCGAGAGGGTCCCCTGGACGAGTTCGTGGAGGCGTCGACCCGCGGGCGGCCGTTGCTGGCCTTCCAGCGGCTGTGGAACGGCCTGGAGAGGGACACGCTGACACTCATGCCCAGCTACGGGATGATCGTGGCAACCGCCCTGGTGGGGACCGAGGTCCTGGCCTTCGCCGACAACTACCTGAAGCCGGCCGCCGGAGTCGGGCTCACCTTCGTCAGCCTTCTGGGTCTGGTGGTGTTCTGGAAGATGCTGGGCACCCCGGAGCTGGTGCTGGGTGAGAGGAAACGAGGGCAGCGGGTGCGCGAGTTGCTCCTCTTCTGGCTGGTGTTCAGTATCTACGTGCCGATCTTCACCTCGCTGGCGGGGTTGAAGACCTCCACGGCCTACGCCCTGGGGAAGAGGCCCAGGGGGCACTTCGTGCCGACACCGAAGTAGCGGCTGGGTATCCCTTCTCCCTCTGAGAGCTGCGCGAACATGTCAAAGGGCCGAGGTGAGGACCCTCACCCCGGCCTCTCCCAGAGACGGGCAATTCGCATCGGAAACGCTGGCATCTCGGTAGGGGTCGTGGGCGGGTGGGGGGGGCGCGGCCGCGCCCCCGGCCCCCCCCCGCCCGCCCACGGGGGGGGCCCGTCGGGGCC
>JBLNDL010000004.1:0-6309 GCA_050261575.1 Sphingomonadaceae bacterium
CGGCGTAGAGCCGCCCCAGGAACGCCATCATGGCCACGAAGCGGGATTCCGTGGAGACGTACGAAGAGGTGAGCGCCGGCCCCAGCGCGAGCCGCCCCGCCCCCCCGACGTCCACCCCGTGGCCGGTCTTCCAGCGGCCGGGCTCCCCCTGCACCCGCTGGCCCTCGCCGCGGCGCCAGTCCGCCTGGGCCCACTTCCGCCAGCCCCAGCCGCCCAACCCTCTGGCGGCCGCCACCCGCCGGTAGGAACCCTCCCGGATCAGGTATCCCGCCCCGTCGATCCGCACGTGGTACCTGCCCCCAGCCATCTCCCCCACCCGTGAGGGCTGAGGACCGGCTACTCGGTCCTCAGCCCTCAGTCCTCTACAGCACCGTCGCCGGCTCTATCCTCACCACGATCGCCGCCGGCCCCACGGCGCAGCCCACCACCTGCTTCAGGTTGCCCATGCCGCTAGGCGGAGTGGACTGGACGTCGCCGGGCGTCGTGATGCTGAGGTACTGGACGTCCCCCTCCACCAGATCGACGAAGCCCGAGACCTCGCCCATCAGGTGGAGCGCCCCCGTGTCGCCGTCCTTGTAGGCTGCAGCCGCCACCCCCACGGCGGGGATCGGGCTGCCGGCGCCGCCGAAGGCTCGCACCAGCCTGCCGTTGCTCCAGCCCACCAGGTCTCCCGCCCGCACGTCCTCTCCGAAAGGCACTCCAGACACGGT
This sequence comes from Sphingomonadaceae bacterium, assembly GCA_050261575.1. Lineage (GTDB taxonomy): Bacteria > Chloroflexota > UBA6077 > UBA6077 > UBA6077 > JBLNDL01. The sequence goes on from JBLNDL010000004.1 coordinate 711, forward strand.
CAGTCCCGTCGTCGCCACCTTCGCCATGCCACACCTCCCGCTTCCGAGCAGGTATCTCTAGCTCACGCCAACATCCCTTCTAGCTTCCCAGCACCCCGACGAGCTTGGCGCAGCGCAACTGGTTGAAGAGCGCGAGGCCGCAGTACCAGCGGATGCGCACCCTGCTCGCGTCCTTCGTCTCGAGCTGCCCCACGTCGATCACCTCGATGCCGCCGTTCTGCAGCCCGCACAGGGCCTCCTCGGCCCCGAAGCTCAGGGCGTAGATCGTCGAGCAGGCGTTGGAGCTGCCCTGGGTCTCGTTGTCGGGAACGAAGTCGCTCACCTCCACCGGGATCCCGTCGTAGAGCATCACCTGCCGGCCGAAGCTGCTCTCGCCCCGCTCCACGTAGTGGGCGCTCGCCTGCAGCAGGCTCTTCAGCTTCCGCCGGCTCCGCTTGCTCATCAGCAGGATGTCCGGCTTGCCGCCCTTCACCCTGTCGATCAGGTCGTCCAGCATCGCCGTGGTCAGGGCCGCCCCGTTGGCCCCCGCCGTCACGACCTGGTCGCTGTTGGTGATCAGGTTCTTGACGCCGTTGAAGGCGTTGGGGTCGGCGAAGACGTCGCCCTCGACGAAGGTCTGCTCGAACTTGTGGGCGACCGCCTTCGACTTCTTGGCCACCTGGACGGCCCGCTGGTCCTGCACGTTGGACATGGTCCTCTGGATGAAGTTGTCGACGTCGGCGTCCCCGCCCAGGATGGCCAGCGTGGCCGACTGCTGGGTGAAGGTCGCCGCCGACTCGCTCCAGGTGGCGTTGACCGCGTAGAAGTCGGCCGAGCCCAGGGTGTTCTCCTGGGTGTACTTGTAGCTGTTGCCCTCGATGGTCATGAAGGGCAGCATCTGGAGGATCGGCGAATCCTTCACGATCGCCTCGATCACCCCGCGCTGCAACACGTCTGTGGAAAGCTTGGCCGCATCCTCGATCAGTAGGGCCATCTCGACCTCCTCACTCTCCTGGCCTTGCCCCAGGTTGGCCCTGGGTCTGGGTCCCGGGTCCTGAGTGGTACTGGGAAGACCACACTCGATCACTCAGGACCCAGGGCTCATCACTCGTTACTTCGCTTGAGTCCGAACGCGATCTTCTCGATGGGGCTCATCGTCTCGACGTTGGGGCTCTGGCGAACCGGGTTGCCGGCCGGAACGCGGGCCGATGCCAGCTCCGCCAGGGCCGCGGCCTTGGCCGCCTCGAAGGCGCCTCTGGCCACCTCCACCGAGGCCTCCAGCGCCTCGATGGTGCCGCCCTGCACCAGCTCGGGCACCACCCTTCCCGCGTTCTCCGCCAGCAGCGCCCGCCGGTGGGACTCCAGCCATCGGGCCCGTGCCCCCTCCAGCTCCCCGCGCAGCCGTTCCAGTTCCGCCTGGGGGTCGGGGGCAGGCTCGAGTTCCGGGGTCTGGGTGCCGGGCGCTGAGCTCTCCGCATCCCCGCGCCCTCCCGTCTCCGCGTCCATCGCTACCTCGCCTCGCTCGTCTTCCTCCATCGTGCCTCACCTCCTTTCGTCAGCGTTCGGCTGTGGCCCCGCCGCCCAGGCTGGCAGAGCTTCGGGAACCGCACTAAGGGATCGGGATCAGTCTCCTAGACCCCACACCCGATCTCCTCGCCCTGATGCCCCTCTCGTACTGCTGGCGGTAGAGGGCTGCCACCATCCCGGCGGCCTGCCCCGTCCGCTGGGCGAAGCGCTGTCGCTTGCCCTCCTCCGCCGATAGCCCCTGCAGGGCTCGGGCGCAGGCGAAGGCCAGCAGCAGGTCCTGGTCGGCGGCCGGCACCGTCGAGATATCCCCGTCGTCGACCAACTCTGCATGGGGCGCCAGGTAGCGCAGATTCAGGGAGAGGCCCGACTCCGTGGGGGTGGGGTGCAGGATCAGCTTCCCTCCGTACAGCTCGTACCCCGATTCGTTGGCGTCGTGGCATTCCACCATCTCGTGGGGGATAGGGCCCGACGTCACGACCCCCGCTACCGCCAGGCAGTCGGCCGGCAGGTCGTACTCCCGCTGGCCCGCCACGGTGGTTACCGTGGACTCCCGCTGGCGTGGGAGCGAGCGGCTGTAGTCCCGGACGGCGTCGTTCAGGTGAAGGTTCAGGGTGGCGTCGCTCCAGAGGTAGCCCTGCGCGGCGTTATCGTTCAACAGCACGCGCAGAATGCTTCGCAGCTCAGCTAGAGTCGACATGGCGAACCTCCATATCGTAGTAACACGGGTGATGCACATTGGCATCACCGGCCCATCGGTAGAGGCCGGGCACGTGAGGCTGCGTCCCTCCCAATAGGGAAAGGCATGCTCAACGTCCCCGCGTCCCCCCGTCCGTGCTCCCCGCCTCTTCGCCGATCCTCCGAAGCTCCTCCTCCGGGTTCTCCTCCCCCAGCCGATCCATGGCCGTGCGTCGGGAGCGCAGTCCGGCGGCCACCAGGGCCACGTTGTTGCGTACCTCCACCTCGTCGTCGGCGGGCAGCAGTGGAGGCCAGATCACCCTGGAGCGGTAGGGGGCGAAGCTGCCCAGCCCCTTCAGCTCGGCGATCCGGAGGATCTGTCGGTTCCGCTGCCGCAGCCCGGCGTTCCACCAGGTGCGCTTCCGCAGCGTCTTCTGGATAAGCGGCTGCAGTTCCGTCTCCAGGGCCACCCCGCTCAGCAGCCTGCCCGAGTCGCCGAAGGCCGTCTTGGGGGTCTCCGTCACGTCGTGGATCGCCCTCATCACCCGCTCGATGTGCTCGTGGACGGCTGGGGCCTGCCCCCGCCACTCCAGCAACTCCACCTCCGCCCCCTCGGGTACGTCCCAGACGGTCCCCGGCCCCACTGCCAGGTTGCTGTGCTCGGTCACCCCTTTGAAGATCACCGGCGGGTCGCAGTGGAAGCGGATCACGTCGGCCACGTCGCTCATCCGCTCGTTCAACTCCCGATTGAGTGGCATCAGGTCCTTCAGATCCGAGGTGCCCCAGAACTCGTTCGCGGGCCGGACGTTCGGGATGTGGACGAAGGGGATGAAGCCGTAGGGATTGGGGGCGCGCAGCACCTCTCGATCCCCCACCGCCAGGACGAACTGGGAGGGGGTCCACTCCTCCACCACCTCCACTTCCTCCCCGACGTGCCGGCACGGAGACGCGGAGGCGCGGGGAAAGGCCCCCCTCTCCGTGCCCCCGTGTCCCCGCGGCTCCGCGTCTGCCCAGCGGCGCTCGGCCTCCTCCGCGGACAGCCGATAGACCAGGGAGACGGACAGGAGGGTGGAGGGGTCGTCGCTGGCCCAGCGGGGGAAGAAGGTGAAGGGGTCGATATTCACCACCCTTATCCCCTCCGTTCCCTGGCTCCAGCCCCCCGACCTCTGGCCCCAGAAGACCTTGAACACCGTGTCTCCCAGGATCGCCCCGTTCAGTGCCCCCTGGATGTCCACCGCCTCCAGGTCGTTCCCCTCGTAGACGCGGTAGAGCAGCTCCTCGGCGGCCGAGGCCCGGGCCTGCTCCTCGCTGGAGGGGCCGGCGGGGGGCACGGCGAAGTTGATCCCGCGCCCCAACAGGTACGACACCCCCTTATCCACGATGGCTCGGGCGTAGTTCAGCACCAGGTTGCTGCGACCGTGGCGGGGCTTCGCCCACTGCTTGCCGTCGTAGAACTCCAGGTACTCGGCATAGCGACGGAGGCGGGCCTTGTCGGCCGCCGCCAGGACCGCAGCCCGAGTGGCCGGGGCGGAAGCGGGGTTGGGCAGGGGGCGGAGGGCCATCACAGCCCTCCGGCGAGGAAGAGGAGGAATAGGGTGGAGCCGACACACAGCAGCAGCCCCAGCAGGCCCTCCGCCATCTCTCGGATCTGGTAGCCGGCCTCTTCAGCGATCGGGATCTCGCCGTATTGCCTCATCCTGTTCCATCTCCTTTCGGTAGGTAGCAGCCCGTGACATCGGAACCACAGCTCTTGGTTCATGGATGGCTCCTGGGATCGTTCCGCCCTTCCCGGGTCGCGCGGCGTCGGCCGCTCGGGTATAGAACGTTTGTTCTAGTAGCTTCCGAAGGTATACGCCAGCGCGGGGTGGCTTTTGTCCGGCAGTTGGAGCGCGATCGGCCGGAGGTGCACTACGACGCCACGAACGGCACGATGCAGGGGATCCCGTTGGGAGGCGGGCTGAAGGAGCTGCTGGATCGAACTATCAAGCTACATCGTGGGCTGCGCCCTCCGCCCCGTGGCCCTGCGGACGGCGGCCATCCCCGCTGCCTGGACGGCCAGCGCCGCCGACATCAGGAAGTCGTCGTGGCCACGCTCGGGCGGGACGTAGAAGTCCATCGCCTGGTTCGCCCCCACGGTGTAGCGGGCCTGCTCCGCCTGCAGCCAGAACTCCCGGCTCTCAGGGGAGCCATCCTCGCGGTACAGCTTGAAGCGGCCGGCGTTGACCGCGCCCAGGAAGTCGTAGGCCAGCCTCGACTTGCTGGGGGCGGAGAAGACGAAGGGCACCACCACCTGCCGCCCGAGGGCCGAGACGAGGAAGCCCGCCACCCCGGCTCCCACGCCCGTGGCGTCCACCACCACCTTGCGGCAGTCCCAGACGTTCCGCAGCAGGTCCACCATCTGGACGTACTGGTCGCGGTGCTTCCGGCCCGTCCAGTAGTAGTGCTCCACCACCTTCAGCCGCGGCTCCAACACCAGGTTGGAGACGAGGGACCAGTCCAGCTCCGCGACGGTGATGACGGTGGAGTCCTTGCGAGGCTTGAGGGCCCGGAGGGCGGCGTCGGCCGCCTCCTCGTCCTCCCCGGCGAGGTCGATCCCCGCCACGTACTCCCGCCCCGCCGTGGCGCTGTGCTGGCGGGGGTGGTCGCCCCGCATCTGGGCCCGCTGCTGGTCGCTCAGGAAGCCTGAGGCCCCGGCGATGGTCTCGAGCAGGTACTGGGTGCGGAGGATCGGATGGCCGTCCCCCAGGCGGGCGATCTCCGCCTCCACGTAGCGGCGGTAGTCCGGGTTGAAGGCGGCGACCCTCCGCCAGTCGTACTGGAAGTGGCGGCGTACCCCGTCCTGGGCCTCCATGGCGAGGTTCACCTCCTTCTGCTGCTCGAGCAAGGTGTCGGCGGTCCACGCCGTCCCGTAGAGGACGGTGGTGACGTTGGTGGTCGCGCCCATGGGGCGGAACTCTTTGGCGTACTTCTCGGCGCTCACGTCCTGCGCCTCGTCCACCTCCAGCAGCAGGTGCGCGGTTGCGCCCACCACGTTGGCCGACTCCTCCGCCGAGAAGAACATCACGGATGCGTTCCCCAGGGAGACGATGTAACCGTAGCTGGACCTCCACCTGCCGCGGTTCCATTCGTTCTCCAGGGCCTGCTGCAGCCGCAGCTTGGAGTTGACGATCTGGGGTTTGAAGGTGGGGGCGCACTTGACGATGTTTCCGCCCCGCCGCTGGAAGAGGTTGAGGAGGTACAGCTCCAACTGCGCGCTCAACTCGTTCTTCCCCGCCTGCCTGGCCATCATGACGGTGAAGGTGAGCCCCTTGCGGTGGAGGACCGAGTCCAGGATTGCCCGTGCCGGCTCCAGTTGGTAGGGACGCAGGGGCCTGCCGACCACGTAGCGGCTGAACAGGCCTAGGTCGGTGAGCAGCCG
>JBLNDL010000005.1:0-173368 GCA_050261575.1 Sphingomonadaceae bacterium
GAGGTAGCCTCCTGCGCCTCCCATCGAATGGTGGCCGTGTGGATCTCCTCCACCGCGCCGCTCTTGCTCTCGAGCCACACGACGCGGCCGTCGAACACCCGAGGGTCGCTGCTGCTCGCGGGACCCGTGGCTATGGGAAACGTCACCCCCCGGCTGATGCTATAGCCGTACAGGTCGAACTGGCCGCCGGATTTGAGTTCTGTCCACACCACCAGATCATCGTGGATGGCCGGGCTCTCCTTGGCCGCGCCCCCCGCCGCTATCGCGAACTGGCCGACTCCCTTGCGGTACCCGTACACCCCCGCCGCCCCCTTCCGGCTGTCCAGCCAGACGAGGGTCCAGGAATCGCCGTCTCCGGACACTTGAGGCTTCGTCTGTCTCGATGACTTGGCGAAGCTGGCTGTGTCCAGGACGGACTGAGGGTTGAAGTCGCCACCATCGGTGGAGAAGGAGAAGAGGCGCACGTGAGCCACGCCATCCGCCCCCGTTTGCTGGAAGGCGATCAGGCCATCGGCCAGGGAGGGAGCATCTTCCACCCTGTTGGCCGTGGAGAGGTCCACGACGGTATCCTGGGTTCCAGCCAGGTCCCTGAGGTGAACCCTGCCGTCGGAGCCCTGGTAGGCCACGAAGTTGCCGTGGATGGCCGGCGCCGTGGTGGTGGTCTTCAGCATGGCGTCGAGCTGGGCAACCGATTCGTCGTGGACGTCGTACTTGAATAGGGCCGGGGGCGTGCCATTTCGCCAATCCACCCACACCACGTTGGATCCGTGAAGGCGGGGGTACTTCTGGTTGCCGGATCCATCGGGGGAGAGGGGCCACGAGTCCCCCGAGGCGACGTCGACGGCTCGCACCTGGACGGCCCCACTCCCCGGCACCTGCTCTTCGTAGACCACCAACCCCTGGTGTAGGTCCGGCCCGGCAACCCTCTTGCCGCTGCGCACCAGCGGGGTCAGCTCGATCCATGGGAGATCGGCGGCTCTGGCGACCCCCAAACCGAGGGCCGAGGTGTGGCTCTCAGTTCCACGACCGTCGAGATCGATCGAGACGAGGGCAAGAGGAAACAGCAGAAGGGCTGCCAGCACGGGCGACAGGACTACGTGCGGGAGTCCGCCACCAACCCGTCCGCCCACCGGGAGTCCCTCCTCCTCCGCTCCCAAACCAAGGTCAGGCCGAGCTATCGGCTCCGGTCACACCGGTATATCCACATAGATGTTGTATCTGCAGGTTAGCATCACGCCGGTAGCTCGTCAACCCCACACGCCCGATCCCCCTTGTCGCTGCATTGGAAGACGGGCTCTCCCGCACGTCCCTGGGCGGTGACACGATGGGGGAGACACAGCAGCCGTGGGGCCACGGCTGCTGTGTCTGGGGGGCTATGCAGGTATCTCTAGTTCGTGTCAACTTCTCTGTCGGGAAACGTGTACTCTCTCTGGAGATACCTGCTTAGAAGTCGAGTGCGCTTTCCCGCCCCATGTTCATCAACCCGACGTAGCGCCAGAGCGCGGCCACGTCGGGGGGAACGAGGACCACCCGATCGCCGGGCTCGAGGGCCACACCGTTCCGGCGGATGCGGCCGTTGACCATCGTCATGGCCACCTGATCCGGCGGGACTCCCATCCGCCGGATCACATCCGGTACCGTGCACCCCTCCTCCATCTCCAGCCGGAACGTGCCGTCGCCGTTACTGGGGCAATCCCGCCCGTATCCGTCGAGCTTGAGCCTGCCCGACAGCATGACGTCCACCTGCACCATGGCTCGACCTCCGCGGGGTGCTACAGAGCCTTGCGAAACTCCTCCCACAGGTCACCCTCGGACAGGTAGAGCCGATTGGGGATGCGCTCCAGCACCGACAGGACGTTCTCGGGCGCCTTCTGTGCCCTGGCCACGTCTATCGCCTCGACCGGCGCCATCGGCCAACCCGCCTTCCTCAGATAGTCGTGCAGCTCCTTCCGAGTGATCGTCGGCCCATCCGTCGTCGTCGACATTCGGTCTTCCTCCTTTCCCTCGGCAGCATGAAACCCATTCGCCCGAAACCTGTGGAACGAGATCGAAGCCTGCTCGCTCGACCGCAGATCCGCCCTCCGCCCCGAGAACCTATCCCGCAACCACGCATGCCCAAACACACAAGGGCACGCCAAGGCCATCCCGAAGTCACTCTTCGTGCATCCTCGTGTCCTTCGTGGTGAAGGTCCTTGGCAAGCTTCAGGCTCCTTCTCGTCCGCCTACAACCTAGCACCGGGCACCGCTACTGGCATCCGAGAAGCGCCGATCCACCCTAAACAGAGGGACCGCCTTCCGGCGGCCCCTCTCCACAGCGATCCAACGGTGGCTACAACAAATGTGCAGATCCGTCTAGCCGTGCCCCTCGACCGAGCCGTTCAGGGATGCAAGGCCCACCCGCAGTGCGTACAGCGCGGCCTGCGTCCGGCTGGCTAGCTGCAGCTTCCCCAGGATGTTGCTGATGTGGGTGCGCACCGTAGCCTCCGTGATCACCAGCCGCTCGGCTATCTCCTGGTTGAGAAGCCCCTGCCCCACCAGTCCCAGCACCTCGATCTCTCGCTCCGTCAGGGCGTCGAGAGCCGAGGGGCGATCCGCGGGGCGGGCCAGCTCCAGCAGCACCCGTCGGGATATGGTCGGGTCCAGCGAAGCCTCTCCACGATACAGGTGGCGGATGGCCCGCACCAACTCATCCGGCCCCGAGTCCTTCAGCAGGTAACCCATCGCCCCGGCCTTGATCGCCGGAAACAGCTTGTCGTCGGCGGCGAAGCTGGTCAACACCAGGATCCGCGCCCGCGGCTCCGAGGCCGCGATCTGGCGAATGGCTTCGATCCCGTCCATCCCAGGCATCACCAAATCCATCAGGACCACGTCGGGGTGCAGGCTACCGGCCAGTGCCACCGCTTCCCGTCCGTTGGAGGCCTCGCCCACAACCTCGATGCTCGGCTTGGCCTCCAACAGCGCGCATATCCCCTTGCGGACGATGGCGTGATCGTCGACGACGAGCACGCGGATAGCCTCCTCCTGAGCCATTGCTCACACCTCCCGCTCGGCCACGGCCCGGGGCAACAGTTCGACACTCACCCTGCATCCCCCGCCGGGGGCGCTATCCACCCGGAACTCCCCACCGAGCCGCTGTGCCCGCTCACGCATTCCCTTCAACCCCAGGCCGCCCCTATCCCACACCGCTTCCGGATCGAAGCCCACCCCGTCGTCCTTCACCTCCAGGCAGACGGAGCCCTCCCCCAGCCTCAGCAGCACCGTCACGTGTCGAGCCCTAGCGTGCTTGAGAACGTTGTTGAGGGCCTCCTGGGCGATACGATACAGCTCCCGCTCCAGGGCGGGGGGAAGCCTTCCGGCCCCCTCCACCCGCAGGTCGGCCTGCAACCCTCCCCGAACCTCCACCGCCTCCAACCTTGCCTGAAGGGCGGCCACCAGCCCGTCCTTCTCCAGCACAGGCGGGAGCAGCTCGAAGATGAGCAGGCGCATCTCCCGCAGCGCCTCCTGGGCGGTCTCTCGAAGCTCCCGCAGCCGATCCATCGCCTTCTCCGTCTGCCCAGCCCGCAACAGCTCCGCGGCAGCCTCCGCGTAGAGGGTCGTGCTGTAGAGGGACTGGGTCACCGAATCGTGGAGCTCTCGGGCCAGCCGCTGCCGCTCCTCCATCACCGCCAGCCGCTCCTCCTGCGCCTCCATGTCTCGGTGCATCGCCTCAGCGTAGAGGTGCCCGAAGCGGGCGATCAGGTGGCGGACGCAGGCGTCCAGTTGGGCGATGGTCTTGCATGCCTCGCTCCAACTGGAGGAGAAGGCGTCGAGGACGTATGGCAGGGCAGTCTCCCTCCACAGCAACAGCCCCTCAATCACCTCTGAGATGTCGAATCGCTGGCGGAGTCTGGCCAGACTCACATCCAGCAGGTAGTGGTCGATTGCGGCGTAGGAGCCGGTAGCGAGCGCCTCCAGGATGGCGTCGACACATCTGGAGCCCGCGACGCGCAGTTCCTCCAGAGGGCGCTGGCGATAGTGGGAATCGGGTAGCTGGTGGACCCTCTGCGCCCAGGACCGGGCGATCTGCTGGCGGTGTCGGCCCAGCAGCGCGGCCAAATCCGGGGACTTTTCGATCGGTGGCGCCATCTCCCTCACCCGACGGCACAGAACGAGGGTAGGGCCGATTGACTTCCGACGTTGCCTACGTATACTACATAGTTAAAGACGTAGCCGTCTACAAGCCGCAACACTCCCTCCCCAAGGACTGTGGAGCGCGAGGGTGGCTCGGCCCCGAGGACGGGGCGCCAGACCAAGGCCGCTCGGCGTGATGAGTACCCGGTTCTAAGATGGAGGGAGCTATGGGCACCCCCCAGTTCAGGACGGCGCTCCTCGACAATCCGCGACACCATTTCGCCTCTATCCACGCTTTCCTGCACCCCTGCCACTCGATTCCACTTCGCCGGAGGGCGCCATGATCGCGATCGAGGTATGGCTGTACGGTCCCCTCTCCAGGTACGGGGGGGAGCAGAACCGGGGAAGCCACGCACAGTTGCAGCTCGAGTTGCCCAAGGGGTCGAGGATGAGAGACCTGCTCCACCTGCTGAAGCTGCCGGTGGAGGAGAAGGGGATCACCTTCATCAACGCCCAGTTGACCGACATGCCCGGGCTGGCGGCCGACCTGGAGTGGGAGTTACGGCAGGGGGATCGGGTCGGCATCTTCCACCGAGCCAGCATGTGGCCCTTCCAGTACCGCCACGGGGCCGACCTCAGCCCGGAACTGCGCGAGGCCATGAATCGGCAGGGGGGAGGGGCACTGCGCCACTCGCCGAGCCAGCGGAACGAATGAGCCTGGGGGCATAGGACCCACCAGGCAAGGGAGGTGATGTTCGAACAACTCCTGGCAGGCCCTCACGTCAAAGGGTAACTTCGTCTATGTACCATGGAGAGTGTGTGATCGCTGAAGGAGGCAGCCAAGATGGCGACATTCCTGCGCGTAAACATGACCGACCGGACGGCCAGGTATGAGGAAGTACCCGAGAAGTACAGGCTGATGGGAGGCCGCTGGCTGACCAGCATCCTCACAGCCGACGAGGTGCCCCCCACGGCCCACCCACTGGGCCCCCACAACAAGGTCATCCTCTCACCCGGCATCGTCACCGGCACGGCCGCCCCAACCTCCGCGCGAATCTCGGTGGGCGGCAAGTCCCCTCTGACGGGTGGCATCAAGGAGGCGAACGCGGGCACCGGACTGGGGCAGAGCATAGCCCGTATGGGGATCAAGTCGGTGATCGTGGAGGGTCAACCCCAGGAGAAGGGGAAGCTGTGGGGGCTTCACCTCACCAAGGACGCAGCCACCTTCTTCCCCGCCGACGAGTTCGCCGGCAAAGGGTTGTACGAGGTGTACCCGCTGCTGTTCCAGCGCTTCGGCAAGAAGGTCGACATCATGGCGATCGGTTCGGCCGGTGAGTTCGCGATGGCCAACGCGGGCGTCTGCTTCAACGACCAGGAGGGGCGCCCCGCCCGCTATGCCGGTCGCGGGGGGCTGGGTGCCGTACTGGGGAGCAAGGGGCTGAAGTTCCTGGTGGTGGACGGCGCCGGACTGCCGGCCTCGATCCCCATCGCCAACGAGGCCCTCTTCCAGCAGGGCCGAAAGAAGCTGACCGAGGCCCTCTTGAGCCACGACATCACCAAGCCGAAGGGTGGGCTGAACACCTACGGCACCGCCGTCCTGGTGAACATCATGAACGAGGCCGGAGGCCTCCCCACCCGCAACTTCTCCTCCGGCCGCTTCGAGGGGGCGGCAACCATATCCGGCGAGGCGATCTTCGAGGGGAACAGGCAGCGGCTGGGCAAGGAGCTGTACAACCACGCCTGCAGCCCCGGCTGCATCATCCAGTGCTCCAACGTCTGGCACAGGCCCGACGGCAGCGAGCACGTCTCCTGCCAGGAGTACGAGTCGGTCTGGTCGCTGGGGGCCAACTGCGGCATCGACTCCCTGGACGTAACCGGAGAGCTGATCTACCTCTGCAACGACATCGGCCTGGACACTATCGAGGCCGGCGTCACCCTGGGGGTGGCCATGGAGGGCGGCCTGGCCAAGTTCGGCGACGCCGAGGCCGCCATCAAGCTGATGCAGGAGATCGGCAAGGGCACTCCGGTCGGGCGGATCCTGGGCAACGGCGCGGCCTTCACCGGCAAGGCACTGGGGGTCGTGCGGGTTCCGACCGTCAAGGGCCAGGCGATGCCCGCCTACGAGCCCAGGGCGGTCAAGGGTATCGGCGTCACCTACGCCACCGGCACCATGGGTGCCGATCACACCCAGGGCTACACCATCGCGCCGGAGATCCTGGGTGTTAGCGGCAAGGTGGACCCGTTCGCCACCAACAAGGGCGAGCTTTCCCGCAACTTCCAGGCGAGCACGGCGTTTATCGACAGCTCGGGCCACTGCCTCTTCATCGCCTTCGCCATCCTGGACATCGCCAGCGGCTTCGAGGGCATGGTGGAGGAGTGCGCCGGAGTGCTCGGCACCAACTGGACGGCGGACGACGTGGTGGAGATCGGCCGAACGATCGTCCGAAGGGAGAGGGAGTTCAACCTGGGCGCCGGCATGAGCAACGCCCACGACCGGATGCCCGAGTTCATGAAGTACGAGCCCCTCCCGCCGCACAACGTCGTCTGGGACGTCACCGAGGCGGAGCTGGATTCGGTCCACATGGCCTGAGGCCGAGGAGTGAGCGGTGGGGACTGAGGACTGAGTTGCGAGGACTGAGTAAGCATCTCTCCTCCCTTAGTCCTCTGTCCTGAACAGAGGCGACTGATGATCGAGGTACACCTGTACGGCCGCCTGCGACGGTATGGACCTACCCAGGAGGCCACCACCCCATGCGTGCTTCGGGTGGAGCCGCACCCGGAGCACCGGACGGTGGGAGACCTGGTCACATCCCTGGGGATCCCGCCCGAGGCGGTGGCCAGCGTCTTCAGCGACGGCCGCTGGCGGCAGGAAGGGGTGAATGCGCCGCTCGGCGAGACCACGCGCCTCGGCCTCTTCCCGCCGAACATGAGCCTGCTGTACGTGTAGGGGACTCGGATGGATCCGCAGATGTCGCAGATCGACGCAGATGTATTCCATTCAGACCGGCATCTGCGAGCGCCTGCGTACATCTGCGGATCGGTTCTGCTGGGCGCTTTGAGGAGGGACTGATGGCGCTTCCGCAGGAACGCGACGAGAGCATCGAGGTGAAGGTGAGGGTGTACGCCGGCCTGCGCCGCCACCTGCGCGACCTCCCCATAGGCCAATCCCTGGCGGTCCGGATCCGGCCTCAGGCCACCATCGCGGAGCTTCTGGAGCAGATGGGCATCTCCCCCACCGAGGTCAAGAGCTGCTTCGTCAACGGCATTCGGCAGGAACTGGATTGTCCCCTGCGAGAGGGCGACGAGCTCGCAGCCTTCCCCCCCGTCGCGGGCGGCGCACCCCGCACAGCCCTTTACAGACGCCCCATGCAGAAGTATGCGGTAGCACTTAAGTAACATGACACGCCCCCGAACTCGGGGTGTGTCATGTCGGTCACGACCGGCGGGGGAGAAGGCCCCGCCCTACTCACTCCTTGCCCACCGGCAGGCTGAAGGAGAAGATGCTGCCCCTGCCCAGTTCGCTTTCCACCCAGATCCGGCCACCGTGGGCCTCCACGAGCATTCGGGCTATGTACAGCCCCAACCCCAGCCCAGCGCTCCTCCTGTTCGCATCGCTTCGGTAGAAGCGATCGAAGATGTGAAGCTGATGCTCCGGAGCGATGCCAACGCCTCGATCCCTCACGGAGACCACCACCACGCCATCGCCCGGCCTCGCCGCCACTAGCACCTCGGATTCCGGAGGCGAGTACCTGAGGGCATTTGCGACCAGATTGGTCACTACCCTCTCGATCCGTTCGGGATCCAGCCACACCGGTGGCAGGCCGTCGCAGGCCTCGAGCCGCAGACGTGACTGCTCCTCCATGGAGCCGACCCGCTGCAGCAGGTCGGACAGCAGTTGGCAGAGATCGACCTGCTGACGCCGGAGCTCTACCTGCCCGGCACCGAGTCGCACGGACTCCACCAGATCCTCGATCATCGCCCCCATCCGCCTGGCAGCCTTCAGGATCCACTCGGCGCTCTTGCTCTCTCGCTCCAGTCCCCGCTGCATCAGGAGTCGCTGCAGCAGTTGCGCCTGCCCCATCAGGGCGGTGAGGGGATTGCGCAGATCGTGGGAGATCAGGGAGACGTACTCCTTCTGGAACCGTTCCACCTGCTTCTGCTCGGTGACATCGTGGAAGGTCACGATCCCGGCGACGATCCGCCCATCCCGATCCCTGATGGGAGCGGAGTTGACGTGGAGGGTCCTCCAAGCGCCGTCCCCTCGCCGAAACTCGATCTCCTCTCCGGCCACCACCTCACCGGTCCAGATCGGTCGAAACAGGAAGTCCTCGAGCCGCGATGGCCTCCCATCCGAAGAGCGAGCCAGCAAGTGGGTGGGCTCCCCGCACCGAGCGAAGGCACGGAGACCGCCGGGCACGATCTCCTCTACCTGCCGGTTGGCCAAGATCACCTCGCCGGAGGGAGCCTCGACGATGACCACCGCCCCGGGCATCTGCTGGAGCACAGCCTGCAACTCGTCAGCCCGCCGCCGTGCCTGGGCGGCCAGCTCCTCCATCTGCTTGCGGGCCGCCACCTGCTCGGTCACGTCGGTGCCCAACAGCATGAAGTCGAGCTGATCCCCGCTGGGACCGGGAAGGGGCAGCACCGTCCAGTTCCAGTAGGTGCGGCCTCGAGATGGGATCTCGTGCAGGAGCCCCTGCTCAGTGAGCGGGTGCCCCAACTCGGCTACCCTTGAGAAGACCTTAAAGACGCCACACTCGGCCGCTCCGGGAATTATGTCCCCTAGGTGGAGCCCGGTGAGATCCACATCACGGTACCGTTCGTCCACGAACTGCCGGAAGGTGTCGTTGCCCCACTTCACCCGCAGTTCCCGACTGTCCACCATGGCGATGGCGGCCGGTGCGTTGTCCACCATAGCCCGGAGGAGCGATCGTTGGGTATCGATCTGATGGAGCAGCCCTTCGCGCTCCTTTTCCGCCCGAACGCGCTCGGTCACGTCGTGCCCAACCAGGACCACCCCGGCTGTCCGGTCACCGACCATCAGTGGGGATGCCGACATGAGCAGACTGCAGTCGACCCCCTCGGCGTTGGTGCAGTGGATCGGCACGGGCCTCGACCAATCAGCCCCCGCCCTGCCGACCACGGGAAGCTCGTCCTTGGTGATGGGCCTCCCATCCTCGTGCCGGACCGACAGCCTGGCGAAAACGGTCGACACGTCGACGCCCACCAGATCGAATCCAGAGTAGGAGTAGGCAGCGCGGTTGGCCAGTATGGCTACCCCGTTCCTGTCGAGAACCATCACCGGATCGACTATGGAGGAGAACACTGCTTCCAGTTCGGCGGCTCGTCCACGGGCCTCTTCTGCCAGTCGACGGCTCTCCACGCTTGTGAGAACCAGTTGCTGATTCGCCTCCCGCAGTCTGCGAACGAGCCCGGGCTTGTCCCGCCGGTCGTAGCCCCCCGCTTCTTCAACCGAGACGTCGTCGGCGCTCATCCGTACCTCCCGGAACGCGGCTCTCAGGCCCGCGCGGCGCCCCCAACCGGTTGAGACCATGCCGGTCGCTCCAGCCGGTAGGGTACCGTGTGCCGTTGTCGTCTCCACCTCCCAGCCTCGCATGGCAGCGTCCACGGCCGATGCTGGACAATCAAGACCATCTTCTAACAGATAGCTCTGAATGTCTATAAGAATTGAGTACTACAGGGAGGAGGGTGTGGTGTAAAGGCTGGGGTATCGTGTGGAGAATCCGTGGTTCACCCCGGGGCTTCCGGGGGGTCAGGATGCCGGACGATCGTGGGGCAAGGCGAGGTTGACGATTCGGGCCCAGGCGCTCTCCACTTGGCGGCGGGTCTCATCCAGGGTGCCACTGTTGTCTATCACCACGTTGGCGTGCTTGGTCTTCTCCGCCGCGGGGGTCTGGACGTCCACCCGCAGCTCCGCCTCGGCCTGGCTCAGCCCACGGCTCCGCCTCAGCCGCTCGATCTGCTGCTCCCGGCGACATGTCACCACCCACACGGAGTCCACCCGGCGGCTCCAGCCGGCCTCGATCAGCTTGATGGCCTCCAGCACCACCACCGGCCTCTTGGATGCGTTGATCCGCTCCTCGGCCAGCCTTCGTGCCGGCGGATGGAGCATCGCCTCCAGATCGGCGAGCGCCTCCCGGTCGCGGAAGACGATCTCCCCCAGCCGAGCGCGGTCGATCGTGCCGTCGGCGCGCAGGATCCCCTGGCCGAAACGCTGCACGATGCCGCGCCAACCCGCGGTACCGGGCTCCATCAGTTGGTGCACCAGCCCGTCGGCGTCGATCACCTCGGCACCCAGCTCCGCCAGCATTCTCGCGACGGTGCTCTTTCCGCATCCGATGTTGCCAGTCAGCCCAATCACGTAGTGTTTCATCGCGGCCATCAGCCCTCGGCAATCAGCGGTCTAGACAGTCTCAGCGGATTATACACCCGGCAAGACCGATTCCAGGGAGAAGGGTTCCGAATATGGTAAACTTGAAGGCTGCCCGCCCGCGGGGCGGCTTCCGGAGGTGTTCGTGAACGCACAGAGAATGGCCGAAGACGAGGCGATCGTGTTGCGCTCGCCCAGAGAGATCGAGAAGATGCGTGAGGCGGCGAGGGTCGTCGTGCTGGCGCTCAAGAAACTGAAGAAGGCGGTGAAGCCAGGGGTCACCACCAAGGAGCTGGACGACCTGGCTGCCAGGGTGTTCCAGGAGAACGGGGCCGTGTCCGGCTCACTCAACTACCACGGCTACCCCGGCTACATCTGCGTGTCGGTAAACGAAGAGGTAGTGCACGGCATCCGCGGCAACCGCCGGCTGCAGGAGGGCGACATCGTGAAGCTGGACGTGGCGGCCTCCCTCAGGGGCTACTTCGCGGATTCCACCATGACCTACCCGGTGGGCGAGGTCAGGCCGGAGGTGGCGCGGCTGCTGAAGGTGACCGAGCAAGCGCTGTGGCAGGGGATCGACAAGGCAAAGGCGGGAAACCGTCTCTCCGACATCTCCCACGCCATCCAGACCCACGTGGAGAAGAACGGATTCTCCATCGTCCGCGCATTTGTAGGCCATGGGGTGGGACGCAGCATGCACGAGCCGCCGCAGGTGCCCCATTTCGGACCACCGCACCAGGGCCCGCTCCTGCGGCCCGGGATGGTGCTCGCCATCGAGCCGCAGGTCAACATGGGAACGCCGGAGATCTCCATTCTGGACGACCATTGGACCGCGGTGACCAAGGATGGCAGGTGGTCTGCTCACTTCGAGCACACCGTGGCTATCACCCCCAACGGCCCCGACGTCCTCACCCGATGGGATCAGTGGGATTAGAGCTGTAGGGGCGAAGCATTCGCGCCGAATGCCTCGCCCCTGCACGTGTCGCAATCACTCCGTGGCCGGCTTGGGCGGCCTGGCCTTGCCGCTCCTGACCAAGTGACGCTGGTGGAGGAATATGGCCGCTAGCAGTGCCAGCCCTCCCAGGCTGGTTTCGATCCCTGGGACTATCAGCCCCAGGGCGGCTACCAGCAAGATGATCCGCTGCCACCAGGGCACCGAGGTCATCATCCAGCCGAAGAGGCCGACGCCAAGGGCTATCACACCAAGTATCGAGAAGACTCCTACCTCCAGCCCCGTGAAGAAGTCGTACCCCAGCAGGGTCATCTCGGGCGCGTAACACAGAACGTACGGCACCAGGTAGGCGGGTGCCGCCAGCCGGAACGCCTGCACCCCCGTCTTGGTAGGTGGCGCCCCCGCGATCCCCGCCCCCGCCATGGCAGCCAGGGCCACCGGCGGGGTGAGGTCGGCCACGATCCCGAAGTAGAACACGAATAGGTGGGCGGAGAGCAACGGCACCCCCGCCTGTACCAAGGCCGGGGCCGCGATGGTGGAAGTGACCAGGTAGTTGGCGGTAGTGGGGAGCCCCATGCCCAGGATCAGGGATGCGACCATGGTGAAGACGAGCGTCAGGAAGAGGTTTCCTCCGGCCAGGGCCACGATGCTGTTGGCGATCTTCAGACCAGCGCCAGTGAGGGTGGCTGATCCCATGATGAAGCCGATTGCGAGGCAAGCGATGCTCACCCCCAGGGCGTCTCTGGCCCCCAACACCAATGCCTCCCAGTACTTCCTGGGATGCACCCTCGTGCTGGGCAGCAGGGCGCCAACGACTATGCTGGTGGCGATGCCGGTTACGGCAGCGTACGGCGGGGTGTAGCCGTTCATCAGCATGTAGACGACGGCGACGATGGGCAGCAGCATCGTCCCGCGCTCCTTCATCACCTTCCAAGGGCTGGGCAGCATGTGCCGCGGCAGCCCCTCCAGGCCGGTGCGCTTGGCCTCCAGGTGGACGCCGACCAGGACGCCGGTGAAGTAGAGGACGGCAGGTATCGCCGCGGCGATGATGATCTGGGAGTAGGGTATCCCCAGGATCTCCGACATGATGAAGGCCCCGGCACCCATCACCGGCGGCATTAGCTGCCCTCCAGTAGAGGAGGCGGCCTCGACCGCGCCCGCGAAGTAGGGCCGATAGCCGATCGACTTCATGAGGGGAATGGTGAAGGATCCGCTGCCCACCACGTTGGCCACCGAGGAGCCGTTGATGGTGCCCTCCATGGCCGAGGCGAAGACCGCCACCTTGGCAGGCCCCCCGGAGAAGCCACCCAGCAGGGCTACCGCGATGTCGTTGAAGAACTGGCCGGTGCCCGTCCGCACCAGGAATGCGCCGAACAGGATGAACATGAAGACGTAGGTGGTGGCGACCCCCGCCGCCACACCGAAGATCCCCTCGGTAGTCAGGTACATGTGGCTGACCACCCGTGTGAATGGATAGCCGCGGTGGGTGAGGAAGCCCGGGACGTAGTTGCCGAAGAGGGCGTACAGGATGAAGACGGTGCAGATGATTGTCAGCACGGGCCCGACCGCCCGGCGGCACAACTCCAGCACCAGCAGGATGGCGATACTGCCCATGATGAGGTCTGTCTGGTTGGGATTCCCCATGTTCTCGACGATGGACTCGAAGTTCACGATGATGTAGAGCCCCACCATCGCCGAGAGCCCCATCAGTATCAGGTCGTACCAGGGTGGTATGCGGCGGGTGTCCAGCTTGCCCGTGAAGCGGGCCGGGTAGAAGGCGTAGCCCAAGACGAAGACGAAGGTAAAGAAGGCGGCTCGCTGGATCGGCGCGTCGAAGAAGCCGAAAAAGGTGGTGTATAGGTGGAAGATGGACATGCCGGCAGCCACGATCGTGAGAAAGATGCCGAAGGGGCCGACGTACTTGCTGAGGCGCGAGGCGGTATCCAGTTGCGCCGTAATCCGTTCGACTTCCTCTTCAGAGACGGACTCGACCAGCGGCGGCGTTTGTGACATGCTCCTCTCCTTTGGATGGATCGATGATCCGCGGCGCGATCATGCCATTGCGGCTGACCCGTACAGACTGCAGACAACTGCAGGCCAACCCAAGCAGGCACCTCTAGTTCGTGTCAGCTTCTCTCGAGTGAAACGTGTACCCTATCCAGAGATACCTGCTAAGGCGGGGCGTCAGGCGCCCAGGCTCAGCCATGCGGCCACGCGCGGGCGGCTGGCCGCCTCGATCACCAACAGGGTCATCGGGGTGGCGAGGGAATCGAGGCGGAACTCCTCCGATCCCACCTTCAACGTCTGCTCTGCGGTGAACGCCACCCTAACCCGCATGACGGGTAGATCCCGCGCCATGTTGACGATCCGGAACTTATCGTTCTCGTCATCGAAGACGAAATCGCCGTCCAGGACATCCGACGGAAGCCCCACGCCCAGCATATCGTAGGCGGTCTCTCGCACCACAAGGCGGCCGTCCGAGGTCACTTCCAGGATCTCTTCCACCGGTCTCTTCTGCACCGAGTGCAGATAGGTGTAAGTGAACCTGTCGCCCGGGTTCACGCGCATGGTCTTCACCACTGGCCCGCCTTCGCCCCGATGGATCTCCAGGGCCATAGTGGGCCAGAACAGCCACACCACCACGGCCACCACGGCCAGGGCCGTCGTCGCGGCCGGCGCAGAGAGTCGACGACCGATGAAAGGGATCGCCCATCGCTCGAGATGGGGCGAGCGCTGCGATGGCAACGAGACTGTCCTTCTAGACTGTGTATGCCCCAGGCGATCCGGTGCTGCCGACGGATCGCCTGGGGCCAGCATCTGCATGGGGGGGCGAGCAGACCTCGCCACCGCACCCTTCTACTTGATGACGCCGATCTCCTTGTAGTACTTCTCGGCGCCGGGATGCAGCGGTGCGGTCAGACCCTTGACTGCCGACTCCTTGGAGAGCTCCTTGCCCTTGGCGTGCGCCTGAGCAAGCTCCGGCTGCTTCTCGATCAGGGTCTTGGTCAGCCAGTAGACCAGGTCGGTGTCCAGGTCCTCTCGCGCCACCAGCATCGCCTGGACCGCGATCGTCGGAACGTCGGCCTCGATGCCCTTGTAGGCGCCCTTCGGGACAGTGGTGGGCACGAAGAACTTGTACTTGTCCATCGCCTTCTTCGCCTCGTCACCGGTGACCGGCAGGATGTTGATTTCCAGCGCGGTCGTGACGTCGGTGATGGCCGACGTGGGCACGCCGCCGGTGACGGCGAAGCCGTCCATCTGGCGGTCCTTCATGGCGGCCGCCGCCTCAGCGTAGGACAGGTAAGCAGCCTTCCCGAGGTCTTTGTAGGTTATGCCGTTGGCCTCGAGGATCTGGCGAGTGTTGGCCTCGGTCCCCGAGGCGGCCGCCCCCACCACGAACCGCTTGCCCTTCAACTCGGCCATGGACTTTATGTCGGGGGTCACTACCCATTGCACTACCTCAGGGTAGAGAGCGGCGACTGCCCGGAAGTTGGTGATCTTCTCCTTGAACATCTCGGTGCCGTTCATGGAGTAGTCGGCGATGTCGTTCTGGGTGATCGCCAACTCAACCTGCTTGTTGCCTAGCAGCCGCTGGTTCTCCACCGCTGCTCCGGTGGTCTCCGCCGTCACGGTCACACCCTTGATGTTCTTGGACCACAAGCCCGCGATGGCCCCACCGTAAGGGTAGTAGGTCCCGGCGGTGCCGCCCGTGGCCATGGACATCTTGTACTCCTTGGTCAGGGCGGGGACGCCGGCTGCGGGCGCGGCAGCCTTGGTCGGCGCAGCCGTGGCCGCTCCGGAGGGGGCGGTGGTAGCAGCAGCGGGAGCCTTGGTGGCCTCAGCCGGCTTGGCCGGTGGCTGGGTAGCAGCAGGCGCGGCGCCACCCCCGCAAGCCGTGGCCGCGAGAGCCACTGCCAGCAGTGCCATCCAAAGGTAACGTAGAACGTGAAGCCTTCTCATCTGACTTCTTTCCTCCTCACTGGATCCGAGAGGGAGTAACCGAGGCAACAGATAGCGACCTGGAAAGCCCGAGTATTCCCACCTCCTTTCCTACCCGAGTCTATCCCGCATGTGGGGCGTGGCCTGCGACGAGGGTCCGATAGGTCGAACTCGCGGGCTCGCAAAGGCGCCTCCAGGGCGCCACAAAGTTGCGTCGAGGGAATCTCCGCCGCGGCTCTGCACTTCTGCGTTGCCGCAACGTCGATCGCCAACCGTCGGCGACATCTGATCCCCCGAAGCACAGGCGCAGCGGTCGATATCCCGCCAAGCTGACCCTGACAGCTTGGCGGGAGCGGATCGGCGCGTCCAAGGACCGGTCTGCTGCACGAGGAACCTGGGCGAGCGAGGCATGCCCATCGAGCGCAGTCTACCGATGGCCACATGCCTTGTCAACCAATTGCGCGGCGGACGCACCGCCACGAATGCCGGCGCCACCCTCGAAATCCAGGCACGAGGGGGGAAGGGGCCCACCGAGGGGACAAGTGAAGCAGCCCAAGCACTCGGGTGTGGGGGGGTCAAGACGCCCCCACACGAGGCTGCATGCCCTCCATAGTGAGAAGGACGAACGAATCCGCAGATGTCGCAGATCGACGCAGAGGATCGCGTCCGGATCGAGATCCGCGGCCATCTGCGTGCATCTGCGGATCGGTTCCGTCAGCTACTGGCAGTAGACCATCCCCCTACGCGTACAGATCCGCCCGGCTCATGGGCAGATCGCTGCGCCCGTCGCGCCCGGGCTTGCTCAGGAGGGATTGGTGCACGCTCAGCCGGGCGGTGCTGAAGGCATGGGAGCAGCCTGCCATGTAGAGCCGCCACACCCGGTAGGTCCTCTCGTCGACGTGCCGCAGCGCCTCTTCCCTATTGGCCTCCAGCCGGTGCACCCAATGGCGCAAAGTGAGGGCGTAGTGCTCCCTCAGGCTCTCCACGTCCCGCACCTCGAAGCCAGCCCGCTCGGCTGCCCCCAACATCTCCCCCAAAGGCACCAGCTCACCGTCCGGGAAGACGTACCGGCGAAGGAATGCCCCTCGCTGGAACACGTACCGATCCAGCGGATTGAAGGACCCCGGATCCCTGGCCGCGGAGGTGATTCCATGGTTGAGGAAGAGGCCGCCAGGCTTCAATGCGGACCAGGCCACCTGGAAGTACTCCGGGAGCTTCTTGCTGCCGACGTGCTCCACCATCCCAACGCTGACGATCTTGTCGAACGTCTCGCTGCCCTCCACGTCCCGGTAGTCCATCACCACCGCCCGCGCCCGGTCCGCCAGGCCCGCATCCGCGATCCTGCGGTTGGCCAGCTCCGCCTGGGGTTCGCTGAGGGTGATCCCGGTAGCCCTGACGCCGAACTTCTCGGCAGCGTAGGTGATCAGCGCCCCCCAACCGCAGCCGATGTCCAGCAGCCGCTCGCCGGGCTTCAACCTCAGCTTCCGGCAGATATGCTCCAGCTTCGCCTCCTGGGCAGAGTCCAGATCCTCCTCTCCAGTTGGAAAGTACCCACAGGAGTAGACCATCCTCCGGTCGAGGAACAGCCGAAAGAACTCGTTGCCGACATCGTAGTGATAGGTCACGGCCAGCCGGTCCCGCTCCTTGGAGTGCTCGCGGCCCTTCAGTTCGACCCGACGCCGTGCCGCGAAGAACCGGCCCTTGCCATCACCCTCGCCGTCCCCATCCCTGCCGGGCAGCGCAACTATCTGGCGCACGATAGAGAG
Organism: Sphingomonadaceae bacterium; assembly: GCA_050261575.1. Taxonomy (GTDB): domain Bacteria; phylum Chloroflexota; class UBA6077; order UBA6077; family UBA6077; genus JBLNDL01. The sequence continues at coordinate 17,159 of JBLNDL010000005.1, forward strand.
GAGCTCGCCCGGCCCCATCGCGAGCTTCTCGAACGCGTCGCCCAGCCGCATGGCTGCGAGGACGTCCCCCTCCAGATCCCACTCGTTGTCCAGGTAGGCTTCACCCAACGACAGCTCGTTGGGGGGCAGCAGCATCCGCCTGAGCGCGGTGGGGCGATTGAGCACTAGAGTGAACCGGGTCTCCTCACCGGGATCAGCGGGGACCAGGGTGCCATCCCACAACCGCAGCGCAAAATCGCGCCTTCCATAGTGGGCGAACACCCGGTTGAGGACTGCCAGGGTTGCGGCTGTATCGTGGAGATTTCCAGTGACTCTCGGGGAGTCAGTGGGTCGGTTGGTAGTGGTTGAGACCGTCATCTCGTCGCTCCCTTCCTGATCGTACGAAAGCTCACTCGGCGAGGGAACGCGACGATGCGCCTCTCGCACCGGCTTTCGCCTACTGCTTCTTCGTTGAAGCATGGCCTCAAGAGGCAGCTTGTACGGCGAATATAATACTACGGTAGCGCAACCAGATACCCGAGATCCCGCTGGCCGACCTCGCAAAACGGTGAAGGGGCGGCCCAATGGACCGTCCCTTCACGCGTTGCTCTGTGGCCCGCTAGGGCCCGGGCTACCGGCGTCCCCCTCGGGAGTTAGCACTCCTGCCAGCGTCGTCCTTCGCCCCCTTCCCGTCGGGGCCGTCTTCCGCCCTGCTATCCTCCGACTGTCGGTTCCCGCGGCCGGAGTCCCGTTCCTTCACATCGCGGCGCGGCTGCTCGGTCGGTGACGCGGCCGTGGGCTGCGGGGTGGGTTCCGCCACGCCCGCGCTTTCTCGCTCCGGCGCCCGCGCTTCCTCCACCTTCCCCTCCCCGGCGTTCCCTCGACCCCGGGCATTCGTCTCTTCCGGCAGACCTCTCCCCTCCGGGGGCGCCCCGGTGGGTGCATCCACGACCCTTCTATCCTGCTTTTTCTGCTCCTTGCCCCGCTCCCCGCTCACACCCTCCGAGGGCTGCTTCTCTTGAGGTGTGGCCGTCGGCGCAGCACGTCGGCTCTCCCCCCTCGAGGATCCCCTCACCTCTGCTGGATCGGGTTTGCCCGGAGGAGTCGCACCGGCCTGATCCGATCCCTCGGAAGCGGGCACGGGGCGCGGCGTTCCCTTTGCCTTGGGGGCGCCATCCTCCTTCTCGTCGCCTGGTGACGTTCCCCGCTTCGACGCCTCCATGGCGTGGAGGACTGCCGGTTGGGCCGCCGCCGGAAGCTTGGTGTACACCCTGGATAACACCTCCTGCTGGCGGCTCAGCGATTCCCGAAGCGTGGTTGCCGTCTCCGGCTCGGCCTGGGTCTGGCCCAGGGCGCTCTCGACCCGCTCCTCGTACAGGGCCAGCCCCTGCTGAACCGCCTCGAGCTTCCCCTGCTGCGCGGCAGCTTCCACCTCCGCCAACCTCCTGTCGGCGAACTGCATCTCCATCTCCGCCCGGCGTTGGGGGTCGGGCGTCAGCGCCAGTTGGACGCCTTCCACCGCCAGCTTGACAGGATAAAGGGGTTCCGCGGGAAGGCTTCCGGCCGAGGCAACCATTGTGCCGCCCATCAGCAGGGTCGCCGCTGCGAGGCCCGCCGCCAGTCGGGCGAAGGGGGTCGGTCGAAGAAGGACCCGGCCCATTTCCCACGCCAACCAGCGAGGGCCGGCCACTCTACTCCGATCGGCAAAGACTGGGCGTCGGGAGCCTCTCAGCCTCTCCGGGGCCGTGGGCTTGGGAATGGAGCGCAACTCCTGCCCAAGCGCCAGAAGCGGCTGCAACTCCGCTCTCAGCTCCGGATAGGCTCCCAGAGCCTCCTCCAGCGTCGCCTCACCGCGCTCCAGCTTCTCCAGGCAATCGGCCAGAGCCAACTCGATGTCCACGGACACCCTCTCAACCCTCTCGCGCCAGAATCCTTCTCAGCGCCGCCAGGCCCCGATGCTGAATCACCCTCAGCGCCCCCTGGCTCTTGCCCATGATCTCGGCCACCTGTGAGTAATCCATCTCCTCGATGAAGCGGAGCACGATCACCGAACGCTGCTCCTCCGGCAGGCCCCGGATGGCTGACTCGAGATCCCTCAGCCGCTCCCCTCGCAGATACTCGCCCTGGGGATCCGGCTCCTGGGACACCAGACTCTCGTCCAGTTCTCCTCGAGGCTTCGCCGTCCGATAGTGATCGATAACCGCGTTCCGGGCCAGCCGCATCAGCCAGTGGGAGAAGGGTATCTCGCGCCACTGGTACCGAGGCATCGCCTCCCACGCCTTCAAAAAGATCTGACTGGTCAGGTCCTCGGCCTCGGCGGCGTCGCTCACCTTGTAGTAGACGTACCGGTAAACGGTGTCCAGGTGCAGATCGTACAGCTTGCCAAAGGCTTCGCCGTCGCCACGGCAAGCCCGCCGCACCAGGAGCTCCAACTCCCTCCGTGCTTCGTGCAAGTCTTCTACCGAGATCTGGTGGCCTTCACCCATTAGAACGCCCTTAGTGCAGGGTTGTTACAGGTTGAGGAGGGTTGATCTTGAGGATTCGTAGTGCCAATCTAGTAACATTAGCCACCGTTGTCCATGCGCAATAAGTACTACCACCCGGCTGGCCCGCCCTTTGCACTTCTTTTCATGGAGGAGACTTGCAGATGAGAATCGGCGTACTGGGCCCTATCTCGTGGCGTGTTCCCCCAAGACACTACGGCGGTTGGGAGTTGGTCACGCACAACCTGGTGGAGGGATTGGTCGCCCGAGGCCACCAGGTGACCCTCTTCGCCACCGCCGATTCCGAGACCAGCGCCAGACTGCTCAGCGTCTGCCCGAGGCCGCTGTCCGAGGATCCGACCCTTTCCCCCCGGATGTACGAAACGCTGCACACCGCTCTTGCTTTCGAACACGCGCGGGAGTTCGATCTGATCCACAACCATCTCGGATGCTACCCCGTCTGCTACTCCCGGTTGATACCGGTGCCGCTGATCACCACCCTCCACGGCTCGGGCGCCGAGGATCACAGCCGCATCATCTACTCGCGATACCGGGACTCCCACTACGTCTCCATCACCGACGCGGAGCGTCGGTTGACACCGGAGCTGAACTACGTTGGCACAGTCTACAACGGCATAGACTTGGGGGCTTTCGATTTCAGTCCCACGCCGGGGAGCTACCTGCTGGTGATGGGCAGGATGTCGCCGGATAAGGGGATCCACTCCGCCATCGCCATAGCCCAGCGATCCGGGATGCGGCTGATCCTGGCGGGCATCATACCCCCCGAGAACGAGGAGTACTTCGAGACGCAGGTGAGGCCCCATCTGAGGAGGGGCTTCATCGACTTCGTCGGGCCCGCCGACCACGCCCGCAAGAACCAGTTGCTGAAGGGAGCCTACGCCCTACTGCACATGATCACCTACCACGAGGCGTTCGGTCTGACGATGGTGGAGTCGATGGCCTGCGGCACCCCGGTTATCGCCGTGCCGATGGGGTCCGTTCCGGAGTTGGTGGTGAACGGGGAAACCGGATTCTGGGCCGACGACGTGGAGGAGGCGGCCCGGCTGCTGCCGAGGGTCGCCCGTCTGGACAGGATTCGCTGCCGGCAGTGGGTGGAGGAGAGGTTCGGAGTAGACCAGATGGTGGAGGGCTATCTGCGGGTGTACGAAAGGGTGCTCCACGCGAGGACTGAGGGCTGAGGACCGAGAGGGTCTGGCCCGGTCCTCAGTCCCGAGCCCTCAGTCCTGACCGGCTCCTCAGTCCTCGCTCTCCGGTTCCTCTGTCACGGCCTCGCCGCCTTCGTTGCCGATCGCCCCGAAGCCGGTATCGCCGTAGCCGCCCGTCACCCCGGGGTCGGTGTCGGAGCCGAGCCCCGCGGTTTCGTAGCCCCTGGTGAAGGTCGGCTGAGTAGTGGCCATGGTGGCGTTGTTCAGCGACCGAATGTAGACCCACACTGCGTCTTCGCTGATCCCCTCCTCCATGGCGATTTCGTAGGGCCGACGCCCCTCGGCGATCATCTGGGCGATGTGCTGCTCCCGGTCCGGCAGCGACTCCACCAGGCCGGGCACACTGTTCAGCCGATCGGCCAGTTCTCTGTAACTCCGCTCCTCGGTGCTCTCGAAGTCTCTTTGATTCATCCTGGATCCCTGCCAGATTGCAGGATAGGAGGCCGAAACCCGCAGATGGCATCCGGGCCGACGACGGGGACGGACATCCCTCCCTCGAAGTAAAGAAGATGGGCCGCTCAGTGGAGGCAACCCGACCAAGCGGCCCACACAACGTGATTGGCGATCTGCATACGCCGGCATCACCTCCTCCACAGGACGGCTATTCCATCGTGGAAGGCAAGGCTATCCCCCGTAGGGCAGGAAGCATGCCATTGCGGCCGGCTGATCATCGAGGGATGGGGCTCGACCCGTGTCCGGTCCCTGGTGGAAGGCTGGCAGCAATTAGCATCCCTTATAGATCGAATAGAATCTTCATTCTTGACGATATGTTACAGTAGGAGCATATTAGCGACCTCAGTCTCCAGGGGGAGATGCCTTTGGACGCCAACCTGATGCTGTTCAGCCTCTTTGGAGGGGTCTATCTCCTCCTATATGGGATCCGACTGTCTGGCGAAGGGATGCAGCGGGCGGCGGGGAACCAGTTGCGCCGGATCCTGGGCACCCTCACCCAGAAGCCGGTGGTGGGGCTGCTGGTCGGCGCCGGGGTCACTGCGGTCCTCCAGAGCAGCGGCGCCACCACGGTGATGCTGGTGAGCCTGGTGGGCGCGGGGCTAATGACTCTGCGACAGGCCATCGGCGTCATCCTGGGTGCGGACGTCGGCACCACCATCACCGTCCAGCTCATCGCCTTCAAGGTACTGGACTACGCCATCCTCCTAGTCGGACTGGGGCTGGCGATCATGTTCAGCTTCCGGCGCAGCGCCTACCGCCACCTGGGGGAGGCGATCCTCGGCTTCGGCTTCATCTTCCTGGCCATGAAGATCATGATCGACGGCATGGCTCCCCTGCGCCAAAGCCTCCTCTTCCAGGAAATCCTGCTCAATCTGGTGGACATGCCGCTCCTGACGGTTCTCGTCGCCGCGGTGCTAACGGCGCTGGTTGCCTCCAGCGCGGCGACCATCGGCCTCGCTATCACCCTGGCCCTGCAGGGCCTGATGCCGTTGCCGGTGGGGCTCGCCATCGTCCTGGGAGCCAACCTCGGCACCTGCGCCACCGCCCTGGTCTCTGCCCTGGGCACAACGCCGGAGGCCAGGCGGGTAGCCATCACCCACACCCTCTTCAAGCTGATCGGGGTGCTGGCCCTGTTTCCCTTCCTCCCGCCGTTGACGAGTTTGACCGCCCTGACGGCGGGTGACGTGCCGCGCCAAATAGCCAACTTCCACACCCTGTTCAACGTGGCGCTCGCCGTGGTCTTCCTGCCCTTCACCGGCCCCTTCGCCAAACTGGTTACACGCCTGGTGCCAGAATCGAAGAAGGTGGGAGACCCCATGCAGCCCCGCTACCTGGACGAGAGCGTGCTGGACACCCCGGCATTGGCGCTGGGGCAGGCCACGCGGGAGACGCTGCGGATGGCGGACCTCGTGCAGGAGATGTTTCGGGATGCCATGTCGGTGTTCCGCACCAACGATTTGGCGCTGGCCGAGGAGCTGCAGGCCCGCGACGACGTGGTAGACCGACTGGAGGAGCACATCAAGCACTACCTCACCCGGCTCACAGAGCAGGAACTCACGCCGGAGCAGTCCAAGCGCGAGGTTAGCCTGCTGTTCATGATCCAGGACCTGGAGAACATCGGTGACATCGTGGACAAGAACCTGATGGAGCTGGCCAAGAAGAAGATAGCCAGCCGGCTGGAGTTCTCCGCGGAGGGGGCCAAGGACATCGAGCATCTGACCCGCCTGGTGGCGGAGAATCTGAACCTGGCGGTGGCCGCCTACGCGACCCAGGATGCCGATCTAGCCCAGAAGCTGCTGCGGCACAAGCTGAACATAACCCGCGCAGAGCGGGAGCTGAAACAGGCCCACATCCGCCGCCTTCACGACGGTGTGAAGGAGAGCATGGACACCAGCGCCATCCACCTGGACGTGCTCTCCAATCTGGAGCGGATCAACTCCCACGCCACCAACATAGCTTTCGTCGTGTTGGGCGAGCTGTGAATTGAGGAGGCTTCGCGTTGGGTCAAGCGCAGTTCAAGGTGGTGATCCTGGACCGGCCTAGCTGGTACGTCCCCAGCCTGGAGCAGGAGGAGCTGGGCAAGGTGGGAGCGCAGGTAGTGGTGGGATGGTCGAGTCTACCCGATGCGCCCCCCGAGGCGGCCTGGCACTATCCCACCGCCATGACTCCGGAGCAGTACAGCACCATCACCTCGGCCTTCGTTCCGGTATCCATCGGCACCGAGGAGAGGCTGATAGCCATGGCCCGGGACGCCGACGCCGTCCTGGTGATCTCGGCCAGGGTGACCGGCAGGGTGATAGAGTCGCTGCCGAGGCTGAGGGCGATCGGCCGCTACGGCATCGGCGTGGACAACGTCGACGTGGAGGCCGCCACCCGGCGAGGCATCGCCGTGGTCAACGTGCCGGGCTTCTGCGTCCGGGAGGTGGCGGACCACGTCATGATGTTGGTGCTGGCCTTCGCCCGGAAGCTGACATTCCTGCACGGACTGATGCGCCAGGGGGTCTGGGGCCGGGGGAAAGCCTCCCCCATGCCCGCCCTCTACAGCCAGACCCTCGGCTTGCTCGCCTTCGGCGAGATCAGCCGAGAGGTGGCCCTGCGAGCCAGCCCCTTCGGGCTAACCCTGCTGGCCCACGACCCCTTCGTGACCCAGGACACCGCCGACCGCTACGGCGTCACCCTGGTGAGTCTGGAAGAGCTGCTCGCTCGATCGGACTACCTCTCGGTCCACGCCCCCCTCAACGCAAAGACCAGGCACATGCTGAGCGAGGCGGAGTTCCGGCGGATGAAGCCCTCCGCCGTCGTCCTCAACACGGCGAGGGGACCGGTAGTGGACGAGGAGGCCCTGGTCAAGGCGCTCCGGGAGGGGTGGATCGCCGGAGCCGGGCTGGACGTCTACGAGGAGGAGCCTCTAGACCCCACCAGCCCCCTGCTGACGATGGAGAACGTCCTGCTTACCCCCCACACGGCCGGGCTCTCGGACGAGAGCCAGCGAGACTCCCGCAGGCGGGTATCCAGGGCGGTGGCGGAGATACTGGCGGGCCGCTGGCCGGAGGGCCGGGAGCTTTACAACCCAGTCGTCAAGGAGCGGGCCCAAGCCTAACAGCCGCATTCTGGTAGCGGGGGCGAACCTCCACCGCTACCAGAATCGCCCCACCATCCGCGCAGGGCGTTGGCAGCAGCCTGGGCGATATCGGTGTCAGTGCGCATCCGCTCTCCGGGCAGGCTCGCATCGATATCATTAGCTACCGCCTTCACACCTAGGACACTCTTCGCGGCTTTTTCGGCGGCGTACTTACTCTATCGGGTAGCTCGCAACCGTGCCTGTCAAGGTCACCACCCCATCGTTGACCTCGGCTCCCACATCCGTCTGCTCCACTTCGGGGTCCCACTCGAGTTCATCCAGCACCTGCCGCTGGATCTCCTCGTCGGTCAGCAGGGTAGTTCTCGTCACGGTTCTTTTCCTACGCTGCCTTCACCTTTATGTGGGATTCCTTTGCTGCCCCTGACATGGGCAATCGCAACCTCAGGATGCCGTTCTCGTACCTGGCCTCGGCCTTGTCCGCCTGCACCTCACTGGGAAGGGTCAACTGCCGGAAGAAGCGAGCAGTCCCCACCTCGCGGTAGTAGTAGTCCTCCTCCTTGCGCTCCTTCTCCTCCTTGCGTTCGGCACGGATGGTCAGCGTGTTGCCCGACACGCTGATGTCCACGTCCTCAGGGCGGACGCCGGGCAGGGTGGCCTCGACAATCACATCGTTGTTCTGCCGGTACATGTTGACCGGGAAGAAGCGCATCGCCACACCCGGCCGCTCCCAGTGGCGCTCGAAGGGCTCGATGGCCTCCTCCATCATCCTCTCTAACTCGTCGGTCAGCCTTCGCATCTCGCGCATCGGCCGCCACAACTCCAAAGTCATGCCAATCCCCTTCCACATGTCGTTCTCGACAAACCGTCATCAGCGCCTGGTCTGCGAACGCGACGAAAGCGGTGCTTCGAGGATGCCCAGCAGCTCGGGCTGCCAGGATTCTTCAGTATCCACGCCTTCTTGCGCTCGAACCTACGTGCATGTCAAATCGCGAAGGAAAAGCGGCAAGAGCTGTACCATCGAATCTGATCTCATGCTCGTCGCCACCTCGATGAGTGGGCGCGGCTCTCGGTTGCCTCCACTCGAATGAGATGCGTCGGCCCTGTTCCGCTCCCCCTCGGACTTGCGCTCTGTGGAATCAACATGCATGATACTGTCTGGTGTCGTATCCCAGCCACGGAACTGCTCATTCCAGGGAGGTCGACCATGGCGGATCTCCGGCTGAAGGTCTTCTGCAAGGTGGCAGAGCTAGGCAGCTTCTCGAAGGCGGGGGAGGCCCTCTACCTCACCCAGCCGGGGGTGACCTTCCACATCAAGATGCTGGAGGAGGAGGTAGGCACCCCCCTCTTCGTACGACAGCGAAGCGGCATCTCCCTCACTCCCGCCGGAGAGACCCTGCTGAGGTACGGCAAGGAGATCCTCAGCCTCTACGAGCAGATGGAGCGAGAGATCCACACCCTCACCGGCACCGTGCGGGGCCACCTCTCCATCGGCGTCGCGTCGATCATGGGCCACTACTTCATGCCCAGGATCATCGGCGCGTTCAAGAAGGGATTCCCGCAGGTCGAGTTGACCACGCATATCGGAAACAGCGGGGACCTGCTGGAATCACTGAAGAACGGCGACTTCGACCTGGCCGTCGTCGGCGGCCCCATCGAGGTGAAGGGGCTGGCGAAGGAGCTGCTCGTCCAGGATGAGCTTGTGCTCATCGTGCCCCCGGACCACCGATGGGCTGGGCTCACTCAGGTCGAGCCAGTGGACTTGAAGAGAGAGCCCTTCATTCTGCGAGAGGAGGGCTCCAGCACCCGAGACACCCTGGCGATCCACCTCAAGTCCAAGCGGATCAAGCTCGGTGACCTGAAGGTGGTGATGACCCTGGGCAGCACCGAGGCGATCAAGGCTGCCGTGCAGAGCGGGGTGGGGGTCTCCATCGTTTCCAACCTGGCCATCGGGAACGAATTGAGGCTCGGCCTCTTCAAGAAGGTGGGCATCAGGGGAATGCATCTGTCCAGGAGCTTCTACATCGTGCTCCCACCAGGCAGACCGCGCCTCTCTCCAGCGGCCGACGAGTTCCTCGACTTCCTGCGCCATCACCACGCCGCCGTCCCCCATTGCGATCATTAGCATTCCTTATGCCCGGCATAGAATCTCCCATGTTGACGCTGTCGTGGCCCCAACTTAGAGTGCCTTCGCCCCCACATGTCAGTTCGACAGGGTGAAAGGTGGTTGGATATGGCGATCAACAAGGCCACTCAGCTCAGGCGTCTTCTTCACTCCGACAAGCTCGAGTTCTTGATGGAGGCCCACAACGGCCTCAGCGCCAGGATCGTGGAGGAAGCAGGCTTCGAGGGTATCTGGGCCAGCGGCCTATCGATCTCGGCGGCCATGGGCGTGCGGGACAACAACGAGGCCAGTTGGACGCAGGTGCTCGAGGTGTTGGAGTTCATGAGCGACGCCACCAACATCCCCATCCTGCTGGATGGCGACACCGGCTACGGGAACTTCAACAACGCCCGGCGTCTGGTCAAGAAGCTGGAGCAGCGGGGCATCGCGGGCGTCTGTCTGGAGGACAAGCTGTTCCCGAAGACCAACTCCTTCATCAGCGGCGAGCAGCAACCACTGGCCGACGTCGAGGAGTTCTGCGGAAAGCTGAAGGCCGCGAAGGACGCACAGGAGAACCCCGACTTCTGCGTGGTGGCCCGGACCGAGGCGTTCATCACCGGTTGGGATGCGGGCGAGGCATTGAGGCGGGCGAAGGCGTACCGACAGGCCGGCGCCGATGCCATCCTGGTCCACAGCAAGAGAACCGGCCCCGAAGACGTGGTGGCGTTCATGCGGGAGTGGGACAACCGCTGCCCAGTAGTGATAGTCCCCACCACCTACTACGGCACCCCAACCAGCCTGTTCGAGGAGATCGGCATCAGTCTGGTGATCTGGGCCAATCACGTGCTGCGGGGAAGCATCGCGGCCATGCAGGCGACGGCTGCGCAGATCTTCCGAGAACGATCTCTCGCTGGGATCGAGCCGAAGATCGTGCCCGTCGCCGAGGTGTTCCGCCTGCAGAGGGCCGACGAGTTGAAGCAGGCGGAGAAGAAGTACCTACCGCAGGCGACCGCGTGCGCCAGATAGGCCGCGCAGCCGCCGGATTGGCCGCCTTGCCCGGCATCCCTCTCTGTGCTAACCTGCGGCCGACTGCCTGGGAGTAACGAGTGATGAGTGATGAGTAGAACAAGCGAGGCACCCGATACTCATCGCTCATCACTCATCACTGCTTACTGGAGGATCGCCCTCGCCGCCACGGTCTTCCTGGCCCTCCTGCTGATGCCCCCCCAGCCAGGGCTGTCCACCCAGGGCCAGAGGGTGCTGGCCATCGTCGCAACAGCCGTCATCCTGTGGGCCACGGAGGCGTTGCCGGTGGCCGTCAGCTCCCTGGCGGTAGTGGTGCTGCTGAACATCACAGGCGGGGTGAGGAGCCCGTCCGAGGCGGCGGCCGGCTTCTCCTCCCCCATTCTCTACTTCCTCATCGGCTCCCAGGTGATGGGGGCGGCCGTCATGCAGTCGGGGCTGGCAGAGCGGCTGGCCACCTACCTGGTGAACCGATCCCAGGGGAGCCCCCGCAAGCTCACACTCCAGCTTCTACTTGCCCTGCCCTTCATGGCGTTCCTGATTCCGTCCGCCATCAACCGCAACACCATGCTGATCCCTGCCTACGAACAGGTCTTCCGCTCCTTGAAGGTGGGCAAGGGCGATCGACTGCCTAGGGTGATCATGCTGATCCTGGGCATCCTGAACCCCCTGGCCTCCTCCGCCTTCATGACCGGGGGGCTAGCCTCCATGACGACCTCGACCCTGCTCGGCGGCTTCACCTGGTTCGGCTGGTTCGCCCTCATGGCGGTGCCCAACTACCTGACGATGGCACTCGGCGGAGCGATGATCTACCTGCTGTACAGGCCCGACGGCGGCGAGCCACAGGGGCACTGGGACGCCGAGATGCATCCTGCGTCCCGCGTCCCGCGTCCTGGGAGTGGGGTGCCAACTCAGTACCCAGCACCAAGCGCCCGGCACTCACCACTCAATCGCGCCGAGCGCTACACCTTGCTGGTGATCGCGGCCACCTCGCTCCTGTGGCTGACCGACTTCATCCACCACTGGAACGCAGCCATCCCGGCGCTGCTTGCGGGCACGGCGTTGATGTGGCCGGGTGTAGGCGTCTTCACCTGGAAGCAGTTCGAGAAGATGGTGAGCTGGTCCAACTTCTTCTTCCTGGGCGCCTCTCTCTCGCTCACCCAGGCCCTCATCTCCACAGGCGCGGCCAACTGGTTCGCGCAGGGAACACTGGCCATTCTGGGAAACGGCATGCCCTCCGCGGTGGAACTCGCCCTCTTCGTGATCGCCGTCACATCCGTGGTGCACCTTGCGATCCCGAACCAGTCCGCGTGCATCGCCCTGCTGATACCGGTGGTGACGGCCCTAGCCCACTCAACGCAGGTGAATCCGATGGCAACCGGACTGATCGTGGGCTTCGTCGTGGATACGGTGATCCTCTACCAGGTGCAGACGGTGACGGTCCTGATAGCCTACGAGACGGGACACTTCTCCACCAGGGACGTCTTCAGGGTGGGGCTCGGCATGCTCGCCCTCACCGTCGGGATCGTCCTGCTGGTGGCCATCCCCTGGTGGGGGCTGCTGGGCCTGGCCTTGGCCCCGTAGGCCAAGGCCAGGCCGATGGCCCAGGCTCTACTCGGCGTAGAAGCCGATGCGCACGGCACCGTAGCGCCTGCCCTTCACGAAGAAGGGAATGGCCAGATCGCAGACGACGTCGCCCGTGTCCCTAGCCTGAGTCTGGAGCAGGAAGGTGTCTTCCGGCAGCGGTTGGTCGGGATCGACCCCGGCCGCCAGGAACTGCGACCTGTTCGCCTTCTTGGGCGCCTTGTCCCATCCCTTCAGCCCCACCCTGGCCGCCTTCAACACCACGGGGTAGTCGGTGATCCACTTGACACGGTTGAAAACCGAGTCGACCTTCGGGTCTCCGGTGTGGTTCCGGCAGTACTTGGTGAGGTGGGTGAAGTTGTAGCCGTTGAGATCGGGGACGCAGACGTTGTTGATCCGCTTGTGCTTCACCAGATAGCGATCCAGGATGGAGCGCACCGGCACGTCCAACTGATGATCCCAGCCGACCGAGTACTTGGGCGGATTGAAGCCCTCGGGGGGCACTCCGCGCACGTCGAATAGCCGGCCCAGGCTCTGGATCGCCGGCCCCTTGATCTCCTCGTAGCGATAAGCGAGCAATTGCTCCAGGGAGACCTTCCTCTCATCGATAGCCCGTTCGAAGAGAAGCCTGATCTCATCTGCGCACTCGCGCGCCCAATCCCGAACCTGCTCCGTGAAGGTGCCCAGTCTGTAGCGAGACAGCAGCCGTTGGATCTCCATGGTCGCGGCGCCGATCTCCTGCGAGGTAGCCGACGCCTCCACCTCCTGGGCCATCCTGTCCGCAGAATCGGAGAGCCTGGCCACCCTGACGGCCACGTCGTCGATGGTGGCCGCCATCTCCTGGTTGGCCGCCGCCACCGCGTTCATCTCTTCGGTGGAGCTGCCGGCCAGCCCGGCGATCTCGGACAACGTCGCACTGGAGGAGGATGCCTCCTTTACCGCCAGCTCCGCCTCCTGCAGGTTCCGCTCGATCACCCTGGCCAACTGCGCCATCTCCGCCTGGAGATCCCTCACCATCCGGGAGATCTCCTTGGTGCTGTCTCTGGTCCGCTCGGACAGCTTCCGAACCTCGGCTGCCACCACCGCGAAGCCGCGCCCGTGCTCTCCAGCTCTGGCTGCTTCGATAGCGGCGTTCAACGCGAGCAGGTTGGTCTGGTCGGCGATGTCGGAGATGGTCTCGGTGATCTTGTCGATCTCGCTGGAGTGCTGGATCAACTGCTCCACCGCTTCGGCCGACGTGCGGGCCGTCTGGCGGCTGCCCTCCACCCTTGCCACCATCGCGTCCACCACCTGCTGTCCGCGCTTGGCCACCTCCAGACTCTTGTGGGAGGTCTCGCTGGCCCGCCCGGCCGCCTCAGCCACCTCTTCGCTTGCCTGCCTGGCCTGAGAGAGCAACTCGGCAGCCGCCTCGGTTTCCCGTGACTGGGACTTCGTAGCGGAGGCAATGCCGAGGATGTTCTTGGCAGCCCCCACTCCCACCCGATTGGTCTGATCCTCCACCGCCCTCAGCAGTTGAGCGATCTCATCCAGGAAGCGGTTCAAGGCTTGGGCCACCTCCCCGGATCGGGAGCCCAGCCCAGGTTGGAGCCGTGATCGCAGATCTCGCCCCTTCGACAGATCCCGCAGGAACGCCACGATCGGGTCTTCTTCGCCGCCTCCCTGACCCATGTCCCCAAACGGTAGCTCACGGGGCAACGGACGCGGCCGCTCTTGCACCTCGTCGACGGCTGCTGACCGCCGGAAATCAACCGTCATACTTCACCTACCGTCTTGCTCAGCGCCACCCCAAGTCCCAGCCCAACAGCAGCCGGAATGGCGGCAAACATCAGATAGTATCTATATCGGCACTTTCATGGGGATCTGCAGAGGGTGCAGAGCGGCCACTCCGATACGATAACGAGCAGGGGCCGCGAGGGAGATCTCGCGGCCCCTGCTTCCCGTCGGCAGAGACGAGTCAGTCGCGCCTCCGCACTGGCTCCGTCTCTACGACTTCCTTACCTTGTCCCCATCGCGGAGGTCGTTCTGGCCGACGACCACTACCTCCTCGCCAACATCGACCCCGTTCAGTACCTCGACGGTTCCGTCCCTGCTGAGCCCCAGCTTCACCGGCCGCATCTGGACGATGTCGTCCTTCAGCACGAACACCGAAGGCTGGCCGGAGCGGGTAACCACCGCCTCCTTGGGGATCAGCACCGCCTTCGCCTTCTCCTGGGTCACGATGCTCACCTGGGCGAACATCCCCTGCCGCAGCCTGCCGTCGTTCTGATCCGGCCTGATCTTCACCTGGAAGGTACGGCTTCGAGGGTCCGCTGAGGGGGCAATCACCGACACCTTGGCAGGGAACGCCACGCCGGGATAGGCTGCCACGGTGATCTCCGCCTTCTGCCCCATCTGAACCTGGCCGATCTGGCTCTCCTCCACACCCAGCACCAGCTCCACGTCGTCGGAGATCACGTTCACGATGGGGGTCTGCGGGCTCACGAGAGCGCCCTCCGACTGGAGCCTGTCCGCGACGACGCCGTCCACGGGGCTCACCACTTTGGCCTCGGCCAGGGCGATCTCCGCCATCTCCAGCGCCGCCTGGGCTTGGGTGACGCCAGCCCGGGCCATCTCGATGTCGTGCTGCGTGTAGGGGCGCAGGGCCAGGTTGTACGCCTGCTGCGCCTGCTCCACCGCCGCATCGATGGCCTTCAGGTCCTCCTCGGTGGGACCATCCTTCAACTGCTTCAGCCGGGCCTCTGCCTTGGCGAGCGCCGCCTCCGCCTGCTGGATGTCCTCGGGCTTGGGTCCACGCTTCATCTCGTCCACGGCGTTGGACCATTGCTCGTAAGCGGCCTTCGCGGCATCGAAGGCGCTTTGGGCCGCCTGCAGATCGGCCGGCAGCGGATAGCTCTTCAAGAGGTTTAGCTTCTCCACCGCGGCGTTGTAGTTCGCCAGTGCGGCATCGGCGTTCCTGCCAGCCTGTCCCGCGCTGGTCACCCCCAACGGCGCCAGGGAGGCCAGGCTGTTGTTATCTCCGGCGAAGCTCTTCACGTCGTCGGCCGCGTACAGCGCCGCCCTTGCGGCCTCCACCGCAGCCTCGGCAGCGGCGATATCGGCCGGCTTCGGCCCGGCCTTCACGTCGGCCAGCCTCGCCTCGGCGGCCTTCATGTTCGCCCGAGCGGCATCCAGGGCGCCCAACGCCTGCCACCACTGGGTCTGCGTGGGCCCCTGCTTCACCCTTACCAGCGCAGCCTTGGCAGCGTCCACGTCGGCCTGGGCCATCTGAAGGTCGTTCTCGGTCGCCCCCTTCCTCACCTTGTCGGCATTCGCCTGCGCCGCGTCCAGCGCGGCCTTGGCCTGGGCAACCTGCTCTGCTCTGGAGCCGGACTCCATGTTGGCCAGCCTCGCCTGGGCCGAGGCGAGGTTAGCCTTGGCCTGGGTCACCTGGGCCTTGAGGGATGCCGAATCCAACTCGGCGATGGTGTCCCCCTTCTTCACCCTGCTCCCAACGTCCACCAGCATCCGCTCGATCCGGCCGGTGGCCTTGGGAAGCACCGAGATCTGGGACACCGCTTTCACGTCGCCGGTGTAGGAGAGGCTGGACGCGATGCCCCCCTCGGTGGCCTGAGCCGTCTTCACGGTGACAGTGCCCGCCCCCTGGTGGGCGGGTGTCTTCTGCTCCGCCCCCTGGACTCGGGTGGCAAGGCCCCATCCCCACAGGCCAAAGACCAACACCAGGGCGAGCCCAGCGGCTAGGATCAGTCTCTGCCGGTCCAATCCGCGACTCCAGAACGATCGCATCTGTCTCGTCTGCATCGTGTCCTCCCCAAACGGGCAATCAGCCATCAGGATCTCCCGGCGGCGGGCACAAGATCCCTCCCTACGGCTGATAGCCCAGTTTCTCCAACGAAACGCATCGATAGTGAAGTAGAAGGGTGTACCGTGTCAAGCCCTGCGGGCGCCGACGGCGCCGATGAAGACATCCTCCAGAGACGGCCGCACCGCCTCGAGCCTCCGGACCGCGATTCCCCGCCCCTCCAGGGCCTCCTTCAGCCGCGCCGCCAGACCCTCTGCTGGCTCCACCACCACGTGGAGGAGGCTGCCGTACATCGCCACCTCCAGCACCCCATCCACCCGTGGCAGGTAGTCCAACGCTGGTACCAGGGGCTCGCATTCCACCTCCAACAACGAGCCGGGCAGGGCAGTCGCCTTCAGGGCCTCGGGGCTCTCGCAGGCTATCAGCCTGCCGGCCATCATCAAGCTGACCCGATGGGCGTGCTCCGCCTCGTCCATGTAGTGGGTAGTCACGAAGACCGACACTCCCTTGTCCGAGAGGTCGTAGATCATGTCCCAGAAACGGCGGCGGGAGACTGGGTCCACCCCCGCGGTGGGCTCGTCCAGGAAAAGTATGGGCGGATCGTGGACGATGGAGCAGGCTAGCGCCAGACGCTGCTTCCACCCACCCGAGAGGTTGGCCACCAATGCCCCCTCCCGGCCATCCAGCCCCGCCATCCAGATCAACTGCTCCATCCGCTCTCTTCGGCGGGAACGGGGCACCTGATACACCCCAGCGTAGAACTCCAGGTTCTCCCGGGCCGTGAGGTCCTCGTAGAGGGAGAATCGCTGAGACATGTAGCCGATATGCTCTTTGACCCGGTCGCTCTCGGTGCGGATGTCGAACCCTGCGACGCTACCGGTGCCGGACGTGGGGGTGAGGATGCCGCACAGCATCCGGATGGTGGTCGTCTTTCCGCAACCGTTGGGGCCGAGGAAGGCGAAGATCTCCCCTCGCTTCACCTGGAAGGAGACCCCATCCACGGCGGTGAAGTCGCCGAACCTCTTCGTCAGATTGATGGCCTCGACCACGTAATCCATGCTTACCCGTTAGAGTGAGTGAAAGCGGTGCATCGTGGACACCCCAAACCCCGCTAGTTGGGTTCATGAACGCTGCGCTCGCTCGCGTTCATCCCTCTGGGCTCCCCATCTCAGGACTCAGCACTCAGGACTCTCCCCGCCAGGCTCATGAAGGCGTCCTCCATGGAGGGCTCGATCCGCCGCAGGCTCTCCACCCGAATCCCGTGAGCAGCCATCGCCCGCCGCGTGGCGGACTCGGCCGCCGGTGGGTCCGCGGTGACCAGATGGAGCAGATCGCCGAAAGCCCGCACGTCCTCCAGCTCCCCCAGCTCTCGCGCCACCTGCATCGCCGTCCGCCTGGGCTCGGCCCGCAGCTCCAGGATCGCCCGACCCACCAACTGCTTCAACTGCTTGGGGGTTCCACTCGCCACCAGCCTACCCCGGGCCATGAAGCCCACCCGGTTGCACCGCTCGGCCTCATCCATGTAGGGGGTGGTGACCAGGATCGTTACCCCCTGCCCGAGCAGGCTGTAGAGGATCCGCCAGAACTCCCGGCGGGATACGGGATCCACCCCGGTGGTTGGCTCGTCCAGCAGCAGCAGCTCCGGCTCATGGATAAGGGTGCAGGCGAGCGCCAGTTTCTGCTTCATCCCTCCGGAGAGGAACTCCGCCAACCGATCGACGAAGGGCTCCAGCCGACTGAAGGCGAGCAGCCTAGCCGACCGCTCCTCGCGCACCCTCCTAGGCACGCCGTAGAGGTCGGCGAAGAAGGCCAGATTCTCCTTCACCGTCAGGTCACCGTAGAGGGAGAAACGCTGCGGCATGTAGCCTATCCGCTGCCGGACCTGCTCGATCTCGGCAACCACGTCGTGGCCCATCACCCGGGCTCTTCCCGCGTCGGGCGCCAGCACCCCACACAGCATCCGCAGGGTGGTGGTCTTGCCGGCCCCATCCGGCCCCACCAGCCCGTGGATCTCACCCCTCTTCACCACGAGGTCGAGGCCCCGGACCGCGGCGACCTCACCGAAGCTCTTCCTCAGACCGGCGGCCCAGATGGCAGGGAAGTCCAGAGGGAGCCACGTGCCCGTCTCTGACGAGGTTTGGGGGGTCCCCGGATTGCCCAGAGAGCTCTCCATCCCCCTACTCCACCTTCTTCTGGAACCGCTTGGCGCTCATGCCGAACACCACAAGGCCGAAGATGGCCAGCAGCAGCACCTCGAACCAGAGGTACTCCAGCCCGATCCCTTTGAGGAAGATGCCCCGCAAGATCTTGAGGAAGTAGGTAAGGGGAATGAGGTAGCTCAGGTAGTAGAGGATGGCAGGCATCGCCTCCCGAGGGAACACGAACCCGGAGAGCACGAAGGAGGGCACTATCATCACCATCGCCATTTGGAGTGCCTGGGACTGGGTCTTGGAGACGGTGGAGACGAAGAGCCCGATCCCCAGTGAGCCCACCAGGAACACCACGGATAGGGCCAACAGCAGCAGGAGGCTCCCCGCGATCTCCACCCGGAACCAGAGGGTACCCACCAGCAGCGCCACCGTGACCTGGACAAAGGAGATGAGCACGTAGGGCAGGATCTTGCCGACCATCAACTCCCACGGCTTGATGGGAGTGACGACCAGTTGCTCCAGGGTGCCCTTCTCCCGCTCTCGCACGATGGCGAAGGCGGTGAGGATCACCGCCTGGATCTGGATGATCAGCCCGATGAGCGCTGGAATCATGAAGTTCACACTCTGCATGCTAGGGTTGTACAGGATGTTGGGCCGGATCTCGATGGGCATCTCCACCGTACGAGCGATCCCCAATCGGGCCATGGTGCTCTGCACCAGGTTGGCGGAACGGGCCTGGGCTATGCTGGTTGCCGTGAAGAGGGCGGTGCTGGCGGTGTTGGGATCCGAGCCGTCCACCACCAACTGAACCTGGGCCTGCTTGCCCGCGTCCAGATCCCGAGAGAAGTCGGGCGGGATGATGACGGCCACCTTGGCGTCTCCCCTGTCGATCGCCTCGCGAGCCTCGCTGTGGCTGGATACCTGGCCCACGACCGTGAAGTACT
This sequence comes from Sphingomonadaceae bacterium, assembly GCA_050261575.1. Classification (GTDB taxonomy): domain Bacteria; phylum Chloroflexota; class UBA6077; order UBA6077; family UBA6077; genus JBLNDL01. Next base: position 35,983 of record JBLNDL010000005.1, read on the forward strand.
CGGTGTTCGTGAATGCCTGGATGAACTCTCGGCTGCGGCCATCCATCGCCTGGTCGAACACCACGGTCGAGATGTGGTCGACGTTCGTGGTGACGGCGTAGCCCAGGAGGAACATCTGCATCGCCGGCACCAGCAGCATGATCGCCAGAGTGCGGGGATCCCGCCTGATCTGGATGAACTCTTTTCGCATGATGGGAAGGATGCGACCGTTCACTCGCTTCGCTCCCGGACAAGGACCGGTTAGGGCCTCTCAGCCCTCTGTCCTCGCAACTCAGTCCTGAATGATGGTGGCATCAGCCGGCATGCCTGGCTTGAGACGCAGGTCCGGGTTTGGGATTCGCACCTTCACCGCGAACACCAGGTTCAGCCGGTCCCGCTGGGTTTGGACATTGCGAGGGGTGAACTCCGCCTTGGTGGCGATGAAGATCACCCTCCCCTCGAACACCTCGTCGGGGAACGAATCCACCCGCACCTCCACCCTCTGCCCGACGCTGACCTGCCCGATCACCGCCTCCGGCACGTAGACGGTGAGCTCCATCGGGTCGGGCTTCGTCACCACCATCAAGGTGGACCCGGGGGAGGCTATCTCCCCGACCCGAATGGAGCGGCGAGCCACGATTCCATCCAGGGGCGAGCGGAGCGTCAGCTTGGCGATCTGCAGCTCCAGCAACTGCCGCTCCGAGACGGGCGCCATCCTCAGTTGAAGCTGCTGGAGGGAGTCGTCCAGCTTCACCAGGACGTCCCCTGCTCTGACGCTGTCCCCCTCATCCACCAGCAACTGGACGACCCGACCGGCCAACTCCGCGGCGATTGCGACCTCCTCGGACTCGATGGTGCCCGAGGCCACGATGCCCCTGGGTGGCTGAACCGCGAACTGGGTGAAGTACCACCATCCCGCGATGGCGATCAGAATCCCCAGAAGGACGAAGGCCCTACGAGGGATCCGATGCCCAACGGCCGGACTCTTGCCGGCGACTGAGGGTTGCGTCGCTGCATCCATATCTATCCCTCCTGGTCGGGGATCGGCTTCACCACCCCGTGAAGCAGTATGTCCACCATCCCCTGCTCCCACCCCTCCACATGGAGGGGAAGGCTGAGCGAGGTGGGAAGCAGGGAGCTGAGGACGTCCTCGATAAGGAAAGAGGAGAAGATCATGCCGATGAAGGTGCGGGCCATGAGCATGGGAGAGACTGGGCGCAGTTCGCCCCCGTTCTGACCCAGTTGGTAGACCTGCTGGAAGAAGCCGAGGAACTCTGGTACTACCTCAGAGAGCAGCTTGGCGATGTGGCTCCCCCGGAATTCCAGGAAGTCGATAAAGAGGAGAACGGGGAAGTCGGACTTGCCTTTCAGCATCGCCATTACCTCGACGAAGCCGCTCGCCAGCAGCTCCGCCGCGGTGTCCCCGCGCGCCCTGGACAGTCCCTCGACGATGGCTCGATAGACGTTTCGCTCCGCGAGGATCGCCGCGAAGATCTCCTCCTTGGATTGGAAGTGGTTGTAGACGGCGCCGAGGCTGATGCCGGACTCGTGGGCGATCTCCCGCATGCCGGTGGCGTGGTATCCCTGGCGCAAGAAGAGGCTCCTGGAGGCCTCCAGGATGGCCTCCCTGGTCCTGAGCCCCGCGGGGCGCTTGGACGCGTCGACCATCGCCGCCCCTCCGTGAACGAACGATCGTTCATATGATAACGACTTCTTCTACCCTGTCAAGCCCCACGGCCCGGCTGTGTGGTCCCGATACGCCCCCCAGGGGATCGAACCTCAGGAGGTATCGGCCTGCGGCATTGGTATCCTCCGTTCCGGGGCTCCGCTGAACGGCAGGAAGAGGGCACAACAGCAGGGGCGGGTCTGCGGACCCGCCCCCGATCAGGATGCCGACCGCGCTTCGGCCCGCTTACCCCAGCAGGAAGCCGTTGGGGAAGGGATCCTCGGGGTCCAGGACGATGGTGTTGAAGCCGCTGATGTAGGCTCGCCCCCTGATGGTGGGGATCACCGCGGGGTAGCCGCCCACCCTGGTCTCCCCGACCAGCTTCCCCCAGAAGAGGCTCCCGATTATGCTCTCGTGGACGAACTCCTGGCTCAGGGCCAGCCGCCCCCGAGCGTGAAGCTGGGCCATCCGGGCCGAGGTGCCGGTCCCGCAGGGCGACCTGTCCAACCCGGAGGGCCCGTAGATCACGGCGTTCTTGGCCGTAGCACGGGGATCCTTTGGGGGCGCCGTGAACATCACGTGGGATATCCCTTCGATCTGGGGGTTCTCCGGGTGGACCACTCGCAACCGATCGTTGAGCACCGAGCGGATCCTCCGGCCGGCCTGCACGAAGGCGCTGGCGTTCTGCGGCTCCACGGCGAGATCGACCATCTCGGCGGGCAGTATCGCGTAGAAGTTCCCGCCGTAGGCCACATCCGCCACGATCCTTCCGATGCCCGGGACCTCCGCCTCCACGTCACGCTCGACCAGGAAGGAGGGAACGTTCTGGAAGGTCACCCCCTTCACCCCCCGATCCCCCACCTCCACCTGCGCCCGCACGATCCCCGCCGGGGTATCCAGCACGAGCTCGGTGACCGGCTCCCTGGCCGGCACCATCCCGGTCTCCAGCAGTACAGTGCAGGCGGCAATGGTATCGTGGCCGCACATTGGGAGACAGCCACTCACCTCTATGAAGACGAGGCCGACATCCGCCCCGGGGGTGGTGGGCTGGGTGATGATGGCGCCCGACATTGCACTGTGTCCCCGAGGCTCGTACATCAGGAGCTGCCGGAGGTCGTCCCGCTGCTCCTCGATGTACCGCTTCTTCTCGAACATCGTGTCGCCGGGGATGAATGGGATCCCGCCGACGATGATCCGCGCTGGCTCCCCCACCGTGTGGGAATCCACCGCCGTGAAAAACCGTTTGAACCTCAACCCTCAGCCTCCTCTCCAGAACAGGGCTGGCCCGTCCCGCGGGATCACCACTTCTTCAGGAACGATGCACGAAACGGTCAGGGCTGAACCACCCCGCCGGAAAGTCCAAGGTCTGTCCCGTCACCCACTGGGCGATGAGCCTGCCGGTGGCCGGTGCCAGCCCGATGCCTGCTCCCTCGTGCCCCGTGGCCACGTAGAAGCCCTTCGCCCCCGATAGGGGGCCAATCAGCGGCAGATGATCCGGGCTGAAGGGGCGTAGGCCGGCGTAGTTCCGGATGGAGCGGAGCTCGCCCAGGGAGGGGAAGAAGCGCAGCGCCCGGGCGGTGATGGCCGCAGCCACCCGCAAGTTCACGCTGCGATCGAACCCCACCAACTCGCGGCTGCTCCCGAGCAGCAACGTCCCGCCCCTCGTGGATTCGGCCACCGTCGCCACCTGGAGGCCCGCGGAGTCGCTCTCCACCGCCGAGGTGTAGCCGGCCTCCATCAGCTTGCGCCTGAAGAGGTAGGGCGCCCTCTCCACGACGACGATCTGCCCCTTTCGGGGGTAGACGGGGACGTCCAGTCCAGCGGTCGCGGCGACTTCGCGAGTCCACACCCCAGCCGCCACCACCACGGCGCCCGTGGGGATCCGCTCCCGATCCGTCTCCACGGCCTCAACCCGGCCGTCCGGACCGAGCGCCACCCGGCGAACGGCCGCATCCTGCCGGACCACCAGGCCGTGGCGTCGCCCACTATCTATCAAGGCGGTAGTGGCGATCCTGGGCTCCACCTGGGCGTCCTCGGGGAAAAGGGCGCCCCCGGCTAGGTCGTCAGCGAGTGCGGGCTCCTCGGCGTGAAGCTGCCGCGGGTCGAGCATCTCGCCCGCCACCCCCGCCGCAGACAGATCGCTGAGCTTGCGGCTCACGGCGGCGAGGGCGGCCTCGTCCTCAGCCAGCATGATGCTGCCCTTGGGATCGTACTCGAAGTCGATCCCGAGCTCCCCAGCCAGTTCCCGCCACAGTTGGAGGCTGCGCTGGGCGAGGGGGAGTTCCCTCTCCAGCTCCTTGTCCCACAGCAGGAGGTTCCCCTCGCAGGCGCCCGAGCTGCCCGAGGCGAGAAAGGAGCGCTCCAGCAGAAGAACGGAAAGCCCCTCCCGGGCAAGGTAGTAGCCGCAGGCGGCGCCGATGATGCCGCCGCCGACCACCACCACGTCGGCATTCCTGGTGGGACAGATCACCCATTACCTCTTCAACGGCCTTGCAACGTAGGGCAGGGCCTCGTGTCCTGCCGCACGCCCCCTCTGCTGCGACGACGGGGGCTTGGGCGCATCCGATCGGCCAGACAGCGGGGCACACGTGACGCGAGCGGGCACGCGAGGCGAGCGAGCCCAGCCTCGCGGCCACGCCCGTCCTACAGGCGTCGCATTTGCGGAACGGCGCACTTGGTCGTCGCTGCCGCGGGCCAGCAGCGTGGCGCGAGCGGGCGCAGCGTCAGAGGCAGCCCCTACGACGCATCGCGTCAGTAGCACCTGGGTGGGTTGGGCGCCTTGGACCATCGATCCATCGCGCCGACGTTCACCAGCAGCTTCCTTAGTTCCTCGACCTTCTCCAGAGACAGAGGGCGGTAGGGAGGCCGCGGGTCCCCCACGTGGAAGCCGATCAGGTTGGCCCCGGCTTTGACGCTCGCGGCGTACCCCTCGGTCACCAGGAAGTGGTTCACCGGCCACATCTTGGCCCACAGGTCCCTGGCCTCGTTGATCTGGCCGGCGTCGATCAGGTCGAACAGTTGCGCGCACTGCTTGGGCATCACGTTGGCCGCCCCCCACACGGCCCCCTTGCTCCCCAGGGCCAGGACCGAGAAGGTGATGGTGTCCCAGCCGTTGAAGACGGTCACCTCGTTGCTGTACCTGTAGAGCAGCTCCGAGACCTGGGAGAGGTTGCCGCTGGAATCCTTGATGTACCGCACGTTCTCGATCTCTCGGGCCAGCCGGATCCAGAAGTCGGTGGGGGGGTTCATACCCGTGCCAGCCGGATTGTTGTACACCATCATCGGGATGCGGATGGCGTCGGAGATCTCCTTGAAGTAGTCGAACAGCTCCTGCAGGCTGGTGGGCTCGTAGTAGGGCTGGACCACCATGACGGCATCGGCACCGATGCTCTCGGCGTGCTTGGAGAGCATCACCGCATCGGTGGTGCTGCACGCCCCCGTGTGCGGAACCACGGGAACTCGGCCACGGGCCTGGTCGACCACGATCTCGGCGACCCGCATCCGCTCCTCTCTAGTGAGCACCGGGAACTCACCCGTGCTGCCACAGGGGATGAGTCCGTGGATGCCGGCGGCGATGGTGCCTTCTACCAACTCGCGCAGGCCGGCCTCGTCGATCTTGACACCACCTGGGGTGAACGGGGTGGCCAGGGCGGAAAGGATGCCGCGAAGGGGACGAACCATCGGAAGACCTCCTCTTCTGGCTACTGCACGGCGGAACCCTTAGGCGCGATCGCCGGAATCTCGACTGCTTACAGGCCACCGGGAATCCATCACGATGAGGCCAGTGTAGGCAGCCGCCCAAACCACTGTCAACGGTGCGGACAGACCACCCCACACCTGCCTTCACCGCAGATACTCCCAACAGCGGCACACGGCGGCGTAGTCGCCGCAGAGCGGGCACTGCTCGATCGCGCAGTCCCGATGGTGGTAGCCCCCCACCACCACACCGCAATCGTCGCAGCGCCCCTCGTACTCGTACCAGGTGCGAGCCCGGCGCTCCTCGCCGTAGCGGATGCGGGGCACGGGCCGTCCGGCCAGATCGAAGTGCTCCCGTGTGCAGGTCGTCGTGGCCTCCTGAGGCACGTCGCTGCCGCAATCTGGGCAGGTGGCCATGCGGTACTCCCTACTCGACGTTCGTCCCCCAGATGTCCCCCACGGTGAAGCCCTCCGCAAAGGGGTCCTCGGCGTCCACCACGTACTGGGTGATGGCGTAGATCCACGCCTGCCCCGTGATGGTCGGGACCACCGCGGGGTACTGGCCCACCCGGGTCTCCTCGACCAGCCGCCCAGTGAAGGTGGTGCCGAGGATCCCCTCGTGGACGAAGTCCTGGTGCAGCCCCAGCATGCCGCGAGCGTAGAGGGTCGCCATCTTGGCGCAGGTGCCGGTGCCGCAGGGCGACCGGTCCAGGATGCCCGTCCAGGAGTCGGGCCGGTTCCAGTCCAGCTCGCCGCTTGAGACCACCACCGTGTTCTTCATCGAAGCGCCGGGCCTGGTTGCCGGGGCCGAGAACTCGGCAATGGTCACGCCCGCGATGCCCGGGTTCTCCGGGTGGACCACCGGAAGCTGCTCCCGAGTTGCAGCCTTGATCATCTCCCCCAGCCGCACGATGTCCTTCCCCTCGTCCGGGGTGATCCGCAACCCCACCTGCGCGGCATCGACGATGACGTAGAACATCCCGCCGTAGGCCACGTCCACGGTGACCGTCCCCAGGTTGGGGACCTCCACCTTGGCGTCCAGGTAGGCGGCGAAGGCAGGCACGTTCCGGAAGGTGACGCTCCTCACCTTGCCGTTGGCGCACTCGGCCCGGATCCGCACCAACCCCGCCGGAGCCTCCAGGGTGAACTCCGTCACCGGCTCCTTCATGGGAATCATGCCGGTCTCCAGCAGCACCGTGGCGGTGCACAGGGTGTTGCTGCCCGACATCGGAGGGTACTCCACCTGCTCCATGATGACGAAGCCGGCATCGGCCTCCGGGTGGGTGGGGGCAAGTACCAGGTTGCAGCAGAGGGCGGGGTAGCCCCGAGGCTCGCGCAGCATCAGCTTCCGCAGGCCGTCGTGGTGTGTCCGCAGGTAGACCATCTTCTCGAACATGGTGTTGCCGGGAACGTCGAGCACACCCCCGACGATGACCCGCCCTGGCTCCCCAGCGGCGTGGGCATCGACAGCAGTGATCATATTCCTGAGTCGCACAGAAGCCTCCTATCAGAGTCCTGGGTCCTCAGCGCTCAGCGCCCTGAGCGCCTAACACGACCTATGTGGGGGCAGATCCATGATGTGCCTGCCCTCCGTGCGGAAAAGGCCACACGGGCGGACCTGCGTGCCCGCCCCTACCGGTATTGTCGGGGTCTCTTGGGGCACAGGACTCAAAACTGGGCGCCCAGCACACGCAGTGGCACCGGCTTGATGGGCGGCCTCGGGGTGGTCTGCAGCAGCTCCTTCAGGGGTCGACCGGTCTCCTGCGCCAAGAGGTGGGCGATCAGGTTAGCGCAGATCCGCCCCTGGCAGGGCCCCATCCCCACGCGGGTCCACATCTTCAGCGCCCTTAGGCTGTCGGCACCGCGGCGGATCGCCGCCCGAACCTCCCCCACGGTCACCTCCTCGCATCGGCAGAGGGGGGTATCTGGCTCAGCCAACTGGTAGATGCCCGGGCGTGGCGCGAAGAGATCGTTCAGCATCTCGGCGAAGCCCAACTGGTGGCGCCGCCGCGCCCTGGCCGCCTCCATCTCCCGCTGCAGCTCCGAGTTGAGCGGATGCCCGAGCAGCCGAGCCGCGGCCAGGCCCGCGATCTCCCCCTCCGCCAGCGCCAACTCCGCGCCCCCGACGCCCGTGGTCTCCCCGGCGACGAACACGCCGGGGACGCTGCTCTCCATATCGGGGCCGTGGACCGGCAGGTACTGCTGCTGGGCCGGATGGTAGCGCATCCGGCAGCCGAGCAGGGCAGGCAGCTCGGTGGAGGAGAGGAAGCCGTAGCCGATGCAGAGCAGGTCCACATCGAAGACCTTCTCACTCCGCGTCACCGGTCGCCACAGGCTGTCCACGGCAGCGACGATCACCCGCTGGACCGATTCCTCCCCCTCGGCTCGCACCACGACGTGGCCGAAGTAGCGGGGAAGCCGGGCTGCCAGTAGGGCCCGCTCGTGGACGATGGCGTCCCTCATCCGGTCCCAGTGGCCCCACATCCGGTGGGCCCTGAGGGCCCACTCCTGCCGAGTGGTCGCCTCCACCACCCCGACGACCGTCGCGCCGGCCTCCACCAACCCCTTCGACAGCGGCAGCAGCAGGGGGCCTGCGCCGGCCACCAGCACCCGCCGCCCGGGGAGGACGTGCTGACCCTTCAGCATCGCCTGAGCGCCCCCGGCGGACCAGACCCCCGGAAGGGTCCAGCCGGGGAAGGCGACGGGACGATCGTAGGCGCCGGTGGCCACCACGATCGCCTCGGCTCGCAGCGTCTCCGCATCCCCTCCCTCACGGTAGAGGAGTATGGTTCGGCCATCCTCGACTCCCCACACCAGGGTCCCCGTCCGAAGCTCCACCGGAGCCACCGCCAACTGCCCGAGCAGCTTCTGTGAACGGGCCTGCGCCGCCGGTGAGGCGAACCAGCCTCCGCCCTCGAACCCCTCCGGGGGCTGCCGGAAGAACTGCCCGCCGGGGCGGGGATACTCGTCTATCAGCGTGACCGCAGCCCCTGCCCGGCTCGCGGCGAGCGCGGCGGCGATGCCGGCGGGGCCGGCCCCCACGACAGCCACCTCAGTCCGCGGCACGGCCGCCACCCCTTTCGTCGCCAGGAAGACCACCCAGGCTCACCCGCATACCCGGCCGGACCGGGACGACGCAACTGCGCACCTGCCCCATCCCCTCGACTGTGACCGTGCACTCGAAGCATGCCCCGATCCCGCAGAACACGCCCCGCGGCGCCCCCGTGCGAGGGGCGTGGCGGAACACCCGGCGCCCGGCCGCCGTGAGCGCAGCGGCGATGGTCTCGCCGGCATAGGCCGGCACCACCTCGCCGTCCACTATCAAGTCGATGAGTTCACCCCGCCGCACGCGTGGATCGCGCGCGGGCACCTCAGCCATTGCTCGCTCCGAGATCGTCCCCTCACTGTGAGATCGGAGCCTCATACGAGGCCATCGACAAAGCAGCACGGAGGCACAGAGACACGGAGATGACGTGACCGCATATCTCCGTGCTCTCCGTGTCTCCGTGCCACAACGAACTCGTTTACGATATGCCCAGGTACGCCTTTCGGACGGCCGGATTCTCCAGCAGCTCCGCCCCCGTCCCCTCCAGGACGATGCGACCCGTCTCCAGCACGTAGGCCCTGTCTGCCATCGCCAGTGCTAGCTGCGCGTTCTGCTCCACCAGAAGGATCGTCGTGCCCTGTGAGTTGATCTCGTCTATCGTCTCGAAGATCCGCTCTACGATTATGGGAGCCAGGCCCAGAGATGGCTCGTCCAGCAGCAGCAGCCTCGGCCGGCCCATCATCACACGGGCTATCGCCAGCATCTGCTGCTCCCCCCCGGACAGGGTCTGCCCCACCTGCTTCCAGCGCTCCTTCAGGCGAGGAAAGAGCGCCACCACCCGCTGGCACTCCTCCTCGAATCGGGTCTTCCCCCGCTGCGGGTAGTGCCCTATCCGGAGGTTCTCCTCTACCGTCATCCGGGTGAAGATCTGCCTGCCCTCGGGGCACTGGCCAATCCCCATCCTGGCAATGTCCCACGGCCTTGCCCCTTGGATCTCCCTCCCCTCGAAGACGATCCGACCCCTCCAGGGGCGCAGCAATCCGGAGATCGTTCGCAGGGTGGTGCTCTTGCCCGCACCGTTCGCCCCGATCAGCGCAACGATCTCCCCCTTCTCGACCCGAAAGGAGATCCCCTTAAGCGCCGCTATCTGTCCGTACTTCGTCGCGATGTCTTCGACTACGAGCAAAGCCCGTCTCCCTCTTCGTCCCCAGATAGGCCTCTATCACCAGCGGATCGTTCTGGATCTGCACAGGCGTTCCCTCGGCTATCTTCGCCCCGTAGTTCAGCACCACGATACGCTCAGATATCCCCATCACCACCTTCATATGGTGCTCGATCAACAGCACCGTCACCCCGGTGGCCCGGATACGCCGGATCAACCCCATCAGGTCCTGGCTCTCCTGAGGGTTCATCCCCGCCGCGGGCTCGTCCAGCAGCAACAGCTTCGGCTCCGTCGCCAGGGCCCGGGCGATCTCCAATCGCCGCTGCCCGCCGTAGGGGAGGTTCTTCGCCATCTCCCGCGACCAGCGACCGATCCCCACGAACTCCATCAGCTCGAGGGCCCGGTCCTCGGTGGATCGCTCCTCCCGCTTCGTCCAGGGCGTCGCCAGGGCGGCACCCAAGACTCCCGGCCTGGTCCGGCAGTGCATCCCCACCTTCACGTTGTCCAGGGCCGTCATGTTGTCGAACAACCGGATGTTCTGGTAGGTGCGCGCAATCCCCCACTCTGTCAGACGGAACTCCGGCTGGTTGAGGGTGCTCCTGCCCCGAAACAGCACCTGGCCGCTGGTAGCCCGATAGGTGTTGGTGATCAGGTTGAACAGGGTGGTCTTGCCCGCGCCATTGGGCCCGATTATGGCGGCAATTTGCCCCTCCTCGACCGACATCGAGACCCGGTCCACCGCCTTGATCTCGCCGAACTGCTTGGATAGCTCCCTGATCTCCAGTATCGGTGCCATCAGTCGTTACCCCCGACTCCGGAGACCACGGGCTCTGCCGCGACGTCCTCGCTCTCCGCCGACTGCCGCCCCTCGTGGAGTTCCGCCCGGATCATGCTGCTGGGCCAGATCCCCTCGGGTCTCAACACCATCATCACCACCATCACCACTCCGAAGACCAGCATCCGGTAGTCGGAGTACTGCCTCAGCAACTCCGGGATCCCGATCAGGGCCACGGCACCGACGATCACTCCGGGTATGCTCCCGATGCCCCCAACCACCACCATCGACAGCATCAGGATCGACTCCCAGAAAGTGAAGCTCTCGGGGCTGACGAAGCCCTGGAGCCCCGCGAACACCACCCCCGCCAGCCCAGCGAAGGACGCCCCGATGGCGAAGGCCATCAGCTTCAGCCGCGTGGTGTCCACCCCCATGGCCCGAGCCGCGCCCTCGTCCTCCCGTATCGCCGCCCAGGCCCTGCCGATCCGGGAGCCCTCGAGCCTCCGCAGCAGGACGACACTCCCCACCAGCAGCGCCAGCAGCAGGTAGTAGACGTGGGTCGGCGTGGAGAGCTTGACCCCGAAGAGATCGGGGGTATCGATCAGGCTGATTCCCTGGGGGCCGTTGGTCACGGAGCTGAGGTTGTTCAGAAAGATCCTCACGATCTCCCCAAAGCCGAGCGTCACGATGGCGAGGTAGTCCCCTCGCAGCCGCAGGACTGGGATGCCCAGGAGCACCCCGAAGAGGGCGGAGACCAGACCTCCCCCCACCAGCAGCAGGAGGAAGGGAAAGTGGATGTTGAACTGGGCCGAGGCCAGGAAGGCGTAGAGGTAGGCCCCCACCGCGTAGAAGGCAGCGTACCCCAACACCAGCAGCCCCGCGAAGCCCGTCACCACGTTCAGTCCCAGCGCCAGCAGACTGTAGATGGCGATCAGGTCCAGGATCCGAATGACCGCCGTTGCCTCCGACATCTGGAGGGGGGCTATCGCTAGAACCAGCACCAGCAACCAAGGGGCGGATCCGCGCAGGCGACGGAGGCGCGAGAGGCTCGAGGCGTGGGCCTTCCCCTGTCCGCTCCTTGCCCCCTGGTTGCCCGCTTTCTGGCTGTTGGCGTTTTCGCTGCCTAGAAGCTTCTCTTCCAAGTCATCGACTCCATCGGTATCCGCTCACCCAGCAGCCCCATGGGGCGGAAGATCAACACCAGGATCAACACGACGAAGGCAAAGATGTCCTTGTATTCGGGGGTGAGCAGGCCACCGCTGATCACTGGGAGCAGCCCCGCGCCAAAAGTCTCCAGCAAGCCCAACAGTATCCCCCCCACCATCGCCCCCGGGATGTTGCCGATCCCTCCCAACACGGCAGCGGTGAACGCCTTCAGGCCGGCCGTGAAGCCCATAGTGAAGAAGGCCACCCCGTAGTACAACGAGAACATCACACCCGCCGCCGCTCCCAGGGCAGGACCCACCACGAACACCAGCGAGATGGTATTGTCCACGTTCACACCCATCAAGCTCGCCGTGTTCCGGTTCTCCGCCACCGCCCGTATCGTCAGCCCGAAGACCGTCCGGTTCACCATCCAGTACAGCCCCACCATCAGCAGCGCCGACACCACCAGGATCACCACCTGGTGGTTGGTGAAGGTCGCGCCGAAGAGGCTGTAGCTCTGGGAGGGGAAGACACCGCTGGGGAAGACTCGCGGGGCCCTTCCGGCCACCAACATCGCCCCGTTCTCCAGGATCAGGGAAACGCCGATGGCGCTCAGCATCGGCGCCAGCCGCGTCGAGTTCCTCAATGGCTTGTAGGCCACCTTCTCGATCGCCACCCCGAGTCCCGCCACGAGGAAACCCGCCACGAGCAGGAGGGCCAGAATAACTCCGCCGATGGCCACCACGCTGAGCCCGCCTCCGACGCCCAAGAACAGCAACACGGCAATGGCAACGTAGGAACCCACCATGAAGAGGTCCCCGTGGGCGAAGTTGAGCAGCAGCAGGACGCCGTAGACCATGGTGTAGCCCAGGGCAATCAGGGCGTACATCGAGCCCACGGTCAGTCCGTTGATCAATTGTTGAAGAATCGTGTCCACGCAGACCTCCAAACGAGCCGTCAGCTATCAGCCCGTGGCCGCAGGCTTCAGCCTGCGCCTGCTTCCCTGGAGAAGAGGGAAACACACGCACCCTGAAGCGTGTGATGTGGATTGGGAACGCTGGCCTCCTGGTGGGGGCCGTGGTCGTGAGGTTGCGCTCGCTCGCCTTACGTGCCAGCTCGCCTCACGCTATGTGCGCGCCCTCGCTATCCACACCCGGGGTGGGCGGATGCGCAGTCCCGCCCCAACAATGGGGCCGGGGGCGGACACGCGTGTCCGCCCCCACAGCCAGCCGCAGTCTCTCTTGGCGCCATGCCCGATGCACATCACGCGTTGAAGGGTGCGGCTACTGCTGATCGCTGATTGCTCGCTACTTGACCAGATCGAACTTGCCGTCCTTGACCTGGAAGATGAAGATGGCCGGCTCCTTCACCTCACCGGTCGCATCGAACTCGATGGGTCCGTAGAGGCCGTCGATCTTGACGCCGCGCATCGCCTTGACAACCGCCTCGCGATCGGCCGAGTTGGCGGCCTTGATACCGGCGATCAGCGCCTTCGCCTGATCGTAGCCGCTGCCCGAGTAGGGTCCGGGCTCCTCGTTGTTGAAGCTCTTCTTGTAGTCGTCGGCGAACTTCTTCGTGGCCGGAGTCGCATCGTAGGGCGGGATCTGGAATGTCACCAGCGCGCCCTCGGCGTTCTCCTTGCCCGCAACCTGGATGAACTCGGGAGTGTAGCACCCGTCCGGCGCCATGAAGGGCTGCTTCAGCCCTTGAGCCCGCAACTGCTTCAGCAGCAGGCCACCCGCCACGTGGGTCCCCCCGAACTGGATCACGTCTGGGTTCTCGTTCTTGATCTTGGTCACCACAGCCGAGAAGTCGGTATCGGTGGCGGTGATGCCGTTCACGCTGGTCACAGTCCCGCCAAGCTCCTTGAACCTCTTCTCGAAGACGTCCGAGACGCCCTGGCCGAATGCCTGCTTGTCGTGGACGACGGCAGCCTTCTTCGCCTTCAGCACGTTGATGGCGTAATCCGCGGGGGTCCCGCCCTGCATGTTGTCGTTGGCGATGGGGCGGAAGACGGTGTCGAAGCCCAACTGGGTGATCTTGGGATTGGTAGACGTGGTGACGTGAGCGAGCCGCGCCTTGTTGTAGACCGGGGCGGCCGGGATGGTGACGCCGCTGTTGAAGTGGCCGATCACCGCGACGATCGACTTATCGTCCGCGAACCGCTGCGCCACCACAGGGCCCTGCTTAGGGTCGGCCTGGTCGTCCAGGGGCACGAGCTCCAGCTTCTTGCCCAGCAGGCCACCAGCCGCGTTCACCTCGTTGGCGGCCAGTTGGGCGCCGTTCAGCAGGGTCTTTCCGAACAGGGCCTGGTCACCGGTGAGGGGCGCACCGAAGCCGATCTTGATAGTCCCCCCTGCGGGTGCCGCGGCAGCGGTGGGTGCTGCCGCCGGAGCCTTCGTGGGCTCGGACACCGGGTTGGCCGGGGCCTGAGTGGGCGCGGGCGCCGCCGGTGCACACGCTGCCACCAAGAACATGGCGCCAATCGTGCCGGCTACCAGCATTGCCAGTCTCTTCTTGTTTGGCATACGTAGTCATCCTCCTGAGAGTAATGCTTGGAAGGCCGCACGGCGCTGTGCAACGACGCCGGCGCTGGTCCCGCTGGGGGTGCGGTCAGCGCTACCCGTGAGAGCGCGCTTCTTGCTGCTATCCACCTCCTTTCTGCCAACAGAACCCCCTCCGGCCCGGCCTTTCCGGCGAACACCAGCCGGAGCCGGCCGGCAGGTACTCCTCACCGAGAGGCCAACGGTTCGGGGCGGCCGTCGGGCGGCCGGAAGAAGGGGAGCACCTCAGTCTCTGGGCTACCTTCCATGAGGCACGGGCATTATGAAAACTCGGTGGTGTTGTTGTCAATGCGGATGGGGTTTCGGAGGGAAAGCGGGGCAGACGAGGGTGCCCGAAGGGTCCCCCAGCGCGACACTCGACCGGCGAAGGGAGGGGAGCGACGCGCCGGGCGGAGGGGTACCCCTACTTCGCGCGGCGGCTGGCGGAGCGCCCCGTCCACATGGTGTTCCTGTTGGGGAACGTGGCGCGGGAGGTACTGCCGCGCCACTGAGTGGGGGCGGGGATCCCCGCCCCCGACCGGCTAGCGACCGGCCAATACCGGCATCTGCACCGGCACCAGGATCTTGGTGGAGAGGTTGGTGACCAGGTGCTCGTAGTCCTCCAGCAGCCGCTTCGCTTCGTCGGAGTCCAGCGCCTTCATCAGGTTCTCGGGAGAATCGAAGTCCATCTCCAGCACCCAGTCCGGGCCGCTGCCCACCAGGGTCGAGTACATCCTGATGTTCTGAAAGCCTGCCTGCCTCTGGAAGAAGGGAATGCCGGTGTCGCGCAGCCAGCTATCGTGATCCGACTCACGGCCGGTCATAACGCTGTAGGTGACCAGATACTGCACCATCGTAGTGCGGCACACTCCGTGGTAAGCCTCGCCCCCTTGCTGGGGGAGGGAATGCGGGCAATGTCCGTGCCACCGACGTCATCGCCGCCGCAGGGTGGGGACCGGTCCCCGCCGCACAGTTGCCGTATGAGCCAGCGGCCCCGCAGGTGCCCCGGCGGCAGGGGATAACCCCCCGCCCTACGGTTTGGGACAGTACGCCGCCAGGATCCTCCGGATGATCTCCGTGGTGGAGCGCCCTTCGTGGTAGCGCACCAGCTTCACCAGCCCGCCGTATCCCTCGACGATCCGCGCCTCCGGCAGCGTCTCGGGGGTGTAATCCCCCCCCTTGACGTACACGTCCGGCCGCACCTCGGCCACGAGATCCTCGGCCGTCTTCTCGTCGAACGGCACCACGAAGTCGACCATCTCCAGCGCCGCCAGCAATTCCGCCCTGTCCTCCTGGGGAACGATCGGCCTGCCGGGCTCCTTGAAGGCCCGGATGGAGGCATCGCTGTTGAGCCCCACAACCAGCAGATCGCCAAGGGAGGCGGCCTCCCGAAGGTAGCGCACGTGGCCTGCATGCACCAGGTCGAAGCAGCCGTTCGTGAGGACGACCGTCTTGCCGGCGGCCCGAGGGCCGGCCAACTCCATCGTCAGTCGAGGCCGATCGACAACTCTGCCCATCCCACCCTCCCAGCCAGTGTCTCGGCACTATCATAGCCTACACGGCCCGGGCCACGCGCGAAAGCACGGAGCGGACCGGCACCACCACCTAGCCACCCCGACGGAGCATGCGGATAGCTGATGATGCTTATCTACCGTTTACTGCCTTTGACGTTCGTGTTGCGGGACCAGACCACATCGTGTAGAATCGACCTGTTGCTCTGCTATAGAGGTCGAGAGCGAGTGATGAGGGCTTGCGCATAGCCCGGCGCCAAGAGGCGTGCCCTGTAGCGATTCCTGCCACCACCCCATCCGGATCAAAGGACGCATGGTATGCCCAGTATCTCGGCAGTGCTCCCCGCCTTCAACGAGGAAAGGGTCATCGCGGACACCGTATCCTCGATGGTGGCAACCCTCTCCGATCTCACCGATGACTACGAGGTTGTGGTAGTCAACGACGGCAGCCGCGATGCCACACGCCAGGTGGTCGAGGCTCTATCAGCCCAGAACCCCCGCGTCCGTTGCGTCAGCCACGAGGTCAATCGCGGGTACGGCGCGGCCCTGGGAACCGGGTTCGCCGCCGCCACCAAGGAACTGATCTTCATGACCGACGGGGACAAGCAGTTCGATGCCCGCGAGGTGGCGAACTTCCTGCCCCACATCGACCATGCCGATCTGGTGATCGGATACCGGAAGCCTCGGATGGACCCCTTCGTGCGGCGGCTGAACGCCTGGGGTTGGAACCTGCTGGTTCGCCTGATGTTTGGATACGTGGCAAGGGACGTGGACTGCGCGTTCAAGCTGTTCAAGCGCTCCATCCTGCAGGACGTCCACGTGCAGTCGACCGGGGCTACCTTCAGTGCCGAGTTCCTGATCAAGGCGAGGCGCCGTGGCTACCGCGTGGTGGAGTTGCGCGCCACTCACTTCCCGCGCACCGCGGGCCGGGCCACGGGCGCCAAGCCCTCAGTCATCCTTCGAGCTTTCCGTGAGCTGATAAAGCTGCGGCTAACCCTGTCCAGGTCCATGAAGCCGGGGGAGCCAGTTGAAGACGCCAGCCGAAGGGAGGCCCAACCCTCCTGATGGACTGCCAGCCGGGCCGGAGGGCGTGACTCGAGACGCACAAGGGCAGTCTCGTGATCACGGCCGCCGCTCCGCGCCGGCGCCGGGGGCCGAGGGTAGAGTGATCCCCGATTCAGATTGGAAGCGGCCAGGCCGCTTCTCAGTGCTGCAGATCGCCCCGACCTTCTTCTTTGCGGACTACGGCTGTCACGTGCGGATCCTCGAAGAGATCCGGGTGCTCCAGTCCATGGGCCACCGTCCCGTACTCTGCACCTACCCGTCCGGCCAGGACGTGGCCGGGGTCGAGATCCGTCGGGCAGCGCTGGGCCCCTGGGTTCCAGGGGTGAAGGTCGGACCGGCCAGGCGCAAGTTCTACCTGGACCCCCTCCTCTCCCTGAAGGCGGGCCTGGTGGCGCGGGAGGTGAAGCCGGACATAGTCCACGCCCACCTCCACGACGGCGCCCTCATCGGCTACCCCATCAGCCGGGCGATCCGGGCCCCCCTGGTATTCGACTTCCAGGGAAGCCTCACCAGCGAGATGCTGGACCACGGCTTTCTCAGCCGGCACAGCCCCCTCTACCACCCCTGGCGCTGGCTGGAGCGAGCCATCAACGGCATGGCCGACGCCATCATCACCAGCACGGCCAACAGCGCCGGCATCCTCGTCAAGAAGTTCGGGTGCCCGCCCCGCAAGGTGTTCACCGTCGCCGACTGCGTCAACACCGACATGTTCGCCCCCTACTGGATGACCGGCCAGTCCAACGGCCACGCCGACGAACTGGAGGCGCTGCGCCGCCGGTTGGGGGTCCCCTCGGGATACAAGGTGGTGGTCTACCTGGGGCTACTCCAGGAGTATCAGGGGATCAGCCACCTGCTCCAGGCCGCCAAGGAGCTGGCATCCCGCCACCTGGACGTCCACTTCCTGATCATGGGTTACCCCGGGCTGGAGAAGTACAAGAACGCGGCAGACGAGCTAGGCATCTCCAATCGGGTCACCTTCCCAGGCCGGGTGCCCTACCACGAGGCTCCACTCCACCTGGCCCTCGGGGACGTGGCCGTCTCGCCGAAGATGTCCGAGACGGAGGGGAACGGAAAGCTGCTCAACTACATGGCCATGGGGTTGCCCACCGTCGCCTTCGACACCCCCGTCAGCCGCGAGATCCTGGGGGATCTGGGGATCTACGCCCGCACGGGCGATTCCCACGCCCTGGCGGCCGAGCTGGAATCGGTGCTCTACAACGAGTCCGCGGCCAGGGCCCTTGGCGAGCAGCTCCGCGCTCGCGCCGTCTCCGTCTACTCCTGGGTCCGTGGCGGCAAGCTGATCCAGGAGATCTACGAGAAGCTGCTCGGGGTGTAGATCCTCGCGGTCGCGCCCGTCCTCCACCATCGAATCCGCGGATCGACGCACTCCGATAGTGCTGTCAGTAGGGCGTCAAGTTCCGCGCTCCTCAAGACTGCACGAATCCCGTCTATTGAGCAAGAACTTCCGTATCCTGCCCCCGGAGCATCTGCTACCATTTGGCTACCTCTCGCTCCCACAGCGAGCTCAGTTCGTTTGCCCCGGAGGCAGCTATGCTACCGGCCCAGGTCTGGGACGCCGCGCTGGGCGAACTCCAGCTTCAGATGACGAAGGCCAACTTCGACACCTGGTTGAAGGACACCTTCGTCGCTTCGCAGGAAGACGGGGTCTTCGTCATCGGTGTCGGCAGCCCCTTCGCCGCCGACACCCTCGAGCAGCGGCTCTCCCCGATGATCCGCAAGGTGCTCGCCGGCATCCTGGGCCATCACGTGGACCTCCGCTTCGTCGTCCAGCAGAAGAAGCCCCGGGGGAGAGCGCAGAAGGGGATAGACGCGCCGCTGGAGGCCGCTCCTCGCAACGGCCGCAACGGCTCGGCAAGGAACGGAGCAGGCAAGGTGGAGAGCCCCCACTTCGACTCCGCGCTGAACCCTCGCTACACCTTCAGCAGCTTCGTGGTGGGCAAGAGCAACCAGCTAGCCCACGCCGCTTGCCAGGCCGTCGCCGACGACCCCGGTCGCGCCTACAACCCCCTCTTCCTGTACGGCGGCGTCGGCCTCGGCAAGACCCACCTGATGCACGCCATCGGCCACGAGACGCTCGAGCGCGGCCTGCGCGTGCTGTACGTCACCTCCGAAACCTTCACCAACGAGTTGATCAACTCCATTCGGGAACATCGGACGGAGGAGTTCCGCAACAAGTACCGGAGGGTCCAGGTTCTCCTGATCGACGACATCCAGTTCATCGCCGGCAAGGAGAGCACCCAGGAGGAGTTCTTCCACACCTTCAACGCCATCCACGAGAGCGGGGGACAGATCATCATCTCCAGCGACCGCCCCCCGAAGGCGATCTCCACCCTGGAGGACCGGCTGCGCTCGCGCTTCGAATGGGGGCTGATCGCCGACATCCAGCCTCCCGATCTGGAGACTAGGATCGCCATCCTCCGCTCCAAGTGCCAGTGCCTGGGGATCACGGTCCCCGAAGAGGTGCTGGAGGCCATCGCGCGGAAGATGCAGAGCAACATCCGAGAGTTGGAGGGCTCGCTCAACCGGATCGTCGCCATGGCCGCCGTCACCGGGGAACCGATCACCATCCAACTCGCCGCCGCCGCGTTGAACGACGTGATGTTCAACATCTCCCGCCGCTTCGTGAAGCCCGAGACGATCGTTGCCGCCGTGGCGCAGTTCTACCACGTAAGCGAGGATGAGTTGCGGGGCAAGCAGCGGGACAGGCGGGTGGTGCTTCCCAGGCAGGTGGCGATGTACCTGCTGCGGGAGGAGACGGAGCTGCCGCTCGTTGAGATCGGCAACCTGCTGGGTGGCCGCGATCACACCACCGTGCTCCACAGTGTGGAGAAGGTGGCCGCCGAGCTGAACAACGGCGGAGCCCTCGTGAAGGACATCAACGCCCTGCGGGAGAGCATCTACTCCGTCTCCACGGTCTGAACACTATGAACATTACTGGGATTCTCCTTCCCGGCAGATAGACTTCTTTCTTCGGTTGAGTATAATGCTGGCGTGGGTCGCGCCAGTGCCAGCGCTCGCCTACCCGTTCCCCAACCTGCCGGCCGCCAGCCGGCACCCTTTCGGGCTCACGGACATGGAAGCCGTCCACTCCATAGAGAGGGACCATCCTGACAGCAGAGAGCGGCACACAGCTCGGAAGCGCGCAGGTAACCCCGCAGGCAGTGATGCCGCGGATCGTCTGTGCGCCTGAGCAGCCGGCTCTCGGAGGGAAACCACGGTCCCAGCGTCGCACACCCCCAACAACGTCCTTGAGGTAACGGCACCACCAAGATACCAGGACACGAAGAACCACAGAGAAATCCTGATGATTCTTGGTGTCCTCGTGCCTTCGTGGTTCATCTCCGGGTTCGCGATCTCATAGAGGAGGTGGTAGTCGGAAGGCAGCCGATCCACAACGTCATCGCGACATCCCGTACCAGTCCGCATCTACGAGGCACTTCATTCATCAAGGGCGGCCGGGAGCATCAGCACCCGCCGCGGGCCAACGGCGTCGGCTAGTTCCGGCCCTTGCCTGAGAAAGGAGGCTCTGCTTTGCCAGAGATCATGGTGGATCCAGGGCGCTGCATGGCGTGCCGATCCTGCGAGGTGGCATGCGGCATCAACCGCGATTCCGTCTCCAAGAGCGTCGCCGGTGCGTTCAAGGAGGCAATGAGGCCGACCCCTCGAGTGGTCGTTCAGGGCAACGGCACCGTCGCCCTACCGCTGCAGTGCCGGCATTGTGAGGACGCCCTCTGCCTGGACACCTGCCCGACTGGAGCCCTGTACCGCTCGGCAGAGGACAACAGGGTTCTCTTCGACGACAACAAATGCGTCGGATGCTGGATGTGCGTGGGCGTCTGCCCCTTCGGGGCGATCAAGCCCAACAGCGCCGGCAAGGTAGCCATCAAGTGCGATGCCTGCTTCGGCATGGAGCGCCCTTTCTGCGTGGACGCCTGCCCCACCAAGGCGCTGGCCTACGTGGACACGGAAGGCATGCGCCAGAAAGCCAAGCGGCGGGCCGGCAGCATCGTCGAGACCCTCTACATCGGGGGCGAGGGTTCCCCAACCTACGTCAAACTTGGCCACAGCTTGCGACGAGGAGGTCAATAAGAGATGATGCGCATCCGCAAGAAGACCTTGGACAAGGCGACGGAGAACGCCATCACCCAGGCGGCTGCCGCCGGTATCCCCCTCCCCTTCGACCGCTACGAGGACCAGGTGCCCGTGTGCCGCTTCGGCCAGATGGGGCTCGACTGCAAGGCATGCACCCAGGGCCCCTGCCGGGTCAACCCCTTCGACGCCACCAACGGGACCGCTTGCGGCCGTGACCGCGAGGGCATCGTCTCCGCCAGCTTCCTGCGCCTCGTTGCCGATGGTGCGGTAGCCAACTCCTCCTTCGCGGGCACCCAGGCGAAGGTCGCCGGCGCCGTGTTCGACGGTATCGCCGCCGCCAACGAGGGGATGCTGTCATCGGCCGACCTGCTCCGGAAAGCGATCGACGTGGCGGACGCGAGCTTCGGCGCCCTGGCGCACAGAGCCAACGGCGCGGTCAAGACGATCCAGGTGGGTATTGGGACCCTGAACCCCGACAAGATCAACATCCTCCTGCTGGGCAACATCCCAGCGGGGCAGGCGGGCAAGATCGCCAAGGCTCTTGGCTCCAACGCCAAGGTCAATCTGGTCGGCGCGGTGGGCGGCGAGGCGGCAGGCCTGCCGGTCGCGGGCAACTACAACAGCCAGGAGGCGCTCCTGGTGACCACCGCCGTCGACGGCGTTGTCGTCGGCAAGGCATGCGTCTCCCCCGGCTTCCTGGCGCTGGCAGCCAAGCAGGGCGTGCCGGTGGTGGAGGCCGACAAGTTCGACGCCGCCGGCCTGCTGGATAAGGCCGAGACCCACTACCGCCAGAACGCCGGCCGCAGCATCGCCGCGAGGTTCGCCCGCGTCGCGGCCACAGTGGGCTTCGCTGCCTCCACCTTCGCCTCCCTCTCCGCCCAGCAATGGGGCGAGCTGGCCAAGTCGGGCATCAAGGGAGTGGCGATCGTGGGCGGCTGCAACAACGCCATCGAGACCCAGGACGCCGCCATCGTCCGCCAGGCCGATGAGTTTCTGAAGAACGACGTGCTGGTGATCGCCAGCGGCTGCGCCGCGGTGGGCCTGGCCAAGGCCGGCTACATGGATCCGGCCAAGGTGGGCTCCCTCGCCGGCAAGGGGCTGCAGGCGTTCCTGGCCGCCCTGTCCGGCGCCACCGGCACCCAGCTCCCCGCGGTCCTCGAGGCCGGTAGCTGTTGGGAGCTGCCGACGGCTGTGGAGTTGGCCCAACTGTTCCAGAAGCGACTGAAGTTGCCCCTGGCTGCCGCGATGCCGGAGCTATCCAGGCCCGCCGCGTGGAGTTCGGCTCTCGCCGTCGCCGCGCAGGGTGTCCCCACCTACGTGGGGCCGGTGCTCCCCCTCGACGGCGGCCTCCAGACAGTTCAGGCTCTCAACGATATGCTGAAGGCCAGGGGCGGATCCATCGTGGGCCCTGGCCAGATCGGCGATCCCGAAGCCTTCGTGAACTCGGTGATAGGTAACGAGTGATGAGTCGTGAGTGGATAGCCACTCATCTCTCGCAACTCATCACTCATTACTGGTTAAGGAGATAGCCGAGATGCTAACTGACGAAACCAAATGCATCGGCTGCGGCAGATGCATTCCCTTCTGTCCAGTGCAGGCCCGCTCGTTTGGGCGCGCGGCCACCACAGGGCGGACAGTGATAGTGATAGACAAGGATCGGTGCACCGAGTGCGGCGTGTGCGAGCGCACGGCTCCCTGTCCGGTGGACGCCATCCACCAGGACGTGCTGGAGTGGCCCCGCCAGGTTCGAGGGATCCTCTCCAACCCGCTGGTGGAGTTCAAGGGCACCGGCATCCCCGGCCGAGGCACCGAGGAGATCAAGACCAACGACATCACCGGTCGGGTGAAGTACGGCAGGGTCGGCGTCGGCATCGAGGTCGGCCGGCCAGGCGTCAGCGCCCGCTGGACCGAGGTCGAGAAGATCTCCATGGCGCTGGCGAAGCTGGGGGTCGAGTTCTGCGCAGAGAACCCCATCACCCACTTCATGGTGGACAAGAAGACCGGCAAGCTCGATCCCGCAGTGGTGAACGAGGTCTCCCTCTCCGCCATCGTCGAGTTCGAGATGGCCGAGGATCGACTGCCGGAGCTGTTCCGGGTCCTCCGCGAGGAAGTGGACGACAAGATCGACACGGTCTACACCTTCGAGATCGCCGCGCGGCTGAAGCCCGATGGGACCACGACGGTGGTCCAGAAGATCCAGGACGCGGGCTATCAGATGCTCACGGTCAGCAAGAACAACCTGGGCCTCGGGCGGCCGCGATACCAGGATGAGGAGGTGCCAGCATGACCCACAGCCTGCATCGCCGCGGCGACGTGGAGAGCCTCAAAAAGGACTTCCTGGTTCTGGCCTGCACGGCCAAGGGCCACAACGACAAGGTGTTCGCCCCGCTGGGCAGCGAGTTTGCTCGGATCTGCGCCAAGCACAAGCCGGTCAACGGCGGCGACATGAAGACGGGCAACCTGCTCTACGTGGATGCGGAGACGATCGCACAGAAGGTGTCCAGCAGCACCATCATCGAGTTCACCTTCGACAACAAGCAGAACGTCATCGACTGCATCAAGGAGTTGAAGGAGCGGGACCTGGGCATCTCCGTGGTGATCACCGGCATGATCGACGAGGTGAACGACATCGTCGAGAAGGCCGGGCTGCCCAAGGTCCACACCCGAGAGTACTCCCTGGGCACCCACGGCAAGACCAAGCTGCTGCCGGAGTGGGAGGTGCTGGAGTTCACTACCATGTGCGGCCACGCCATGGTAGCCAACGAACTCGTGAAGAAGTCCATCGTGGATGTCAGGAAGGGCCGCGCCTCCGCTCGAGAAGCCGCGGTGACCATGGGGAAATGCTGCTCCTGCGGCAACTTCAACATCAACCGCGCCGTGGAGCTAATCGAGAAGAACGCCCCTCTCTGGACGGCCGACTATCCTGTGTACTAATCGGAGTGGGTTGGGGCCCGACATCGGTCCTGAGTACTGAGTCCCACTGCTCAGGACTCAGCACTCAGGGCTCGACACCGACCTCTGACCCACGTGGAGGGGATACATGAAACATCTGATAGTGGGCAACGGGCCGGCCGGCATCAGTGCCGCCAGGACCCTCCGGAAGATCGCGCCGGAGGACCAGGTGGTGGTGCTGGCGGAGGAGGCCCAGCCCTTCTACTCCAAGGTGCTCACCTCCTACTTCGTCGGCGGCAAGGTTCCCTACGAGAACATGCTCCTGGCCAACTCGGAGCAGTTCCAGGATCAGGGCATCCAACTGCGGACGGGCAAGCAGGCGGTGAGGGTGGATGCCGCCGCCAAGGAGCTGCTGCTCTCCGACGACGAGAGGATCGAGTACGACCGGCTGCTGCTGGCGACGGGCGCCGCGCCCTTCATCCCCCCGGTCGAGGGCATCCAGTTGCCCGGGGTGTTCACCCTCTGGACGCACGACGACGCCGTGAACATGCAGGCGTGGATCCAGCCGGGCCAGAAGGCCCTGGTGATCGGCGCCGGCCTGGTGGGCTTGAAGGCAGCGGAGGCCTTCCTGATGAAGGGGCTCTCCGTGACCGTGGTGGAACTGCTCGACCGTGTGCTGCCGCAGGTGCTCGCGGTGGAGGACGCCGCCCGTGTGCAGAAGGCGCTGCAGCAGAAGGGTCTCGCCATCCGAACCGGTACCGCGGTAACCCGGATTCGCGGAGATGGGAAGGTGCAGCAGGCGGTCCTGAGCGACGGGTCGACGCTGGACTGCGACCTGGTGGTCGTTGCCACGGGCGTGCGACCAAACCTCGCTCTGGCGAAGTCCTCGGGGGCATCCGTCGGCAGAGGCATCCTGGTGGACGAGTACATGCAGACCAGCGTGAAGGACATCTTCGCCGCTGGCGACGTAACCGAGGGCTGGGACACAGCCAGGGGGCGGAAGATGCCGAATCCCACCTGGGGCAACGCCTCGGAGCAGGGCCGGATCGCCGCCTACAACATGGCCGGCTACAGCAAGCCCTTCGTCGGCGCGGTAACCCTGAACACCTTCACCTTCCTGGGCTTCTCCATGGCGGCAGTAGGGATCACCCAGCCAGACGGCGACTACCTCAAGGTCGAGAGCTACAGCGATCCCAGGACTGGGGACTACCGGAAGCTGGTGATGCTGGGTGACCGGCTGGTTGGGGCGGTGGCCATCGGCGACGTCCGAATGGCAGGGGTGTGGCGTGGTCTGATCGCTCGCAGGGGCCCCTACGCCCAAGTGGCTCAGGCCCTCCTTCCGAGGAAGACGGACTTCGCCTCAACTCACGGCTTCGCGCCGGTCTAAGGAGCCTGGCTTCGTAGCGTACGGACGTTTGCGGAAACGCGCCAGCCTGGTGGGGTCGTGCCCGCGAGGCTTTGCTCGCTCGCCTCGCGGGCACGCTCACCTCACGCTGCGTGTGCGCCGCCCCCTCGGCAGGAAGGCGGAGACACAGGCCTGTCCCCACTGGATTTCAGCAACCCCGCGTACACTGCCCCCAGCTGATGCACGGAGATGCGCAGGTGCGCGTCTCCGCGTATCTGTGCCGATTACCGTTCCGAGCCCGTGGGGGAGCCAACCTCCTCGGCTTGCCGGGTCTCTGTGAGGTCCACCAGTTGGTAGCGCCTCACCGGCCTCCCGACGGCGCCGTAGCTCAGCTTCACCTCCGCCTGGCCCACCTCGGCCAGGTACTCCAGGTAGCGGCGGGCGGTGACCCGTGAGGCACCCACCTTTTCCGCCACCTCCTCGGCCGTGAGGTACTCCCTGTGTCGCTCCAGAAGCTCGGTGATCGCCTTCAGGGTCAGGTGGTCCAGCCCCTTGGGCAGCTCGTCCTGCTGGGGGGCCACCAGCACCCTCCGCAGCCTGTCTACCTCCGCCTGGCTCAGAGTCGACTCGCCCTCCAGGAAGGCGCGCCACCGCCGGTACGCCTGCAGCGCAGCGGCGAAGCGCTCGTACTTGAAAGGCTTCACTATGTAGCCGACCGCCCCGTTGCGCAGCAGCTCCCTCACCACAGTCGAACTCCTGGCGGCGGTCACCGGGATCACGTCCACATCGCTCTCCAGGCGGCGGACCTCCTTCAGCAGCCGAACCCCGTCCCCGTCGGGCATGTAGATGTCCAGCAGTACCAAGTCGGGCTTCTGCCGCTGCACGGCTTCCACCGCAGCCGCGGCCGATCTGGCGACACCCACCACCTGGAACCCCTCGACGCGCTCGGCAAACTCCCGGTTAATGTCTCCCACCACGGGGTCATCCTCCACCACCAGAACTCGCAACGCGCGCATCCAGTTACCCCCTTATACCATGGATCGCCCTCTGAGTTCCGGGGCTCGATCCCCCCTCTGAGCCGCGCCCAGAACTCACGAGCGGGGCTTGCCGTTCGGTGCCGGGCTCCGGCCTCTGACCCCCGCCGCGAGGTAGATGAATCGTGAATCGTGTACCCACCCCCACCTGGCTCTCGACCTCGATTCCTCCACCCAATCGCGACACCTCGTGTGCCACCAGGGAGAGGCCGATACCCTTGCTGCCAGGCTTCGTGGTGAAGCCTCGCTCGAAGATCCGCTGCCGATTCTCCTCTTCGATACCGAGCCCCGTATCCTCCACCTCGATCAGCATCTCCTGCTCGTCGGCATAGAGGGAGAGCCAGACGTTTCGCCTATCTTCCGGCAGTGTCGATACGGCGTCGAAGGCGTTCTCCAGCAGGTTCCCCACGACCGTGGTCAGATCCGCCCGGCGGGAGCGATGGTCGTGAACCGGCACGTCGCTGTCGGGATCCAGGTTGAGGGTGATCCCCCGCTCGTTCGCCGCGCTGATCTTGCCCAGCACCAGCCCGGCCAGAGCTGGTTCCCGAATCCGGCGGGTCACAAACCCCACCATCTCTTCGTGTGTGCGGGTGGCGGTAGCGATGTACTCTATCGCATCGTCGTATCGCGCGAGCTGCAGGAGGCCAGAGACGGTGTGCAGCCGGTTGATGAACTCGTGGGCCTGCGCTCGAAGCGCATTGGCGAGCTGGGTCACGCCAGTCAGCTCGGCCGCCAGCTCCCTCATCTCGCTCATATCCCTGAAGGTGGCCACGGCGCCCACCACCTTGCCGTCGACCACGATAGGCACCCGGTTGGTGAGGATCACACGCCCCTGCAGCACCTGCTCCTGATCGAACTCCGGCCGCCCGGTCTCCACGATCTCCGGCAAGCGAGAGTTGGGCAACGCCTCGACGACGGGTCTGCCGATAGCCTCCTGCCCCACCCCCGTCAGCCGCTCCGCCTCCGTGTTGAGCAGGGTAATCCTGCTCTTCTTGTCCACCGCGATCACCCCTTCTCGGATGCTCTGCAGGATGGCCACCCTTTCCTCCAGTATCGAGGCGATCTGGGAAGGCTCCAGGCCGAAGATGCTGGTCTTAATGTTGTACGCAACCGCGGCGGCCCCCAGCGCACCCACCCCCAGCCCGAAGAGGGCGAAGCCCGCCAACTCAAGCAGCGAATCCCTCACCTGCTGCGTCAGATGCGACATCCACACGCCAGCCACGACGACGCCCACCTGCTTCCCATCGTCGTCGTACACCGGCACGAATGCCCTGAGGGACGGCCCCGAGATCCCCGTGGCCATGGATACATACTCCTCTCCCTCCAGGGACGGCCCCTCGTCCCCACCCGTGAAGTGCTGGCCCACCAGATCGGGATTGGGATGCGAGTAGCGGATGGTATCCATGTTGAACACGACGATGAGGTCCAGGCCGGTTTGCTCCAGCCAGCGCTGGGTGAGCGGTTGCAGCACCTCGGCGGGGTTCTCGAGGCTGAACGCCTCTCGCACCTCCGGCCTCTCCGCCAGGAGTCTCCCCACCCCCAGCACCCGGTCGCCGGCTAGGCTCTCCTTCTGGCGCGTGAGCGCTTGGCTAGCGAAGTAGGCAGTCACCAGCCCCGCGAACAGCAGGACCGCGAGCACCAACGCCGTCAGCTTCCACTGCAGCGGCAGAGCCGGGATCGCCCGGCGCATCGTTTCGGTTCGATATCCGTGGCCATCTACTACGGCAGACGTAGCGCTTCCTCCAGTAGGGGTGGTGGTGTGCCCGAGTTTACCGTTGGCCCGGTAACCTGTCAAACTGCGCTCACGTCCAACCCCAGACCTGTGGTCGATTCCCCTCGTTTTTCCCCACTCTCTGTGGATAACCAGCCGTTTCCTGTGGAAAACCCACTCGCGTTGTGGATAACACGCCCACTCATCCACACCCTCCAGGCCCGGCGGACACCCACTCGCACAGCCTCACCGGCCACCCTCTCCGCCTCACACAACCTTTCCACACCCCTTCCCAGCCTTGCCCACACCGGCTCACGCACGCCGCACGCACGGTATCCCCATTTCCACGTCCCCTACTATGACTCCTATTGAATCTACTCCCTAAGACAGAGTCTGTTGAACGATTGTGGGAGTACCCGCTATATTGGGCACATCTCTTGCGCGCCGGTCCTGAAGCCGCGGAAAGGGTTACGCTGTTGTTCATCGACGAGGCCACAATTCACGTCGAGGGTGGAGACGGAGGCGATGGAGCCGTCAGCTTCCGCAGAGAGAAGTTCATTCCACGTGGTGGGCCCGACGGGGGTGACGGTGGTCGGGGTGGCAGTGTCTACCTCGAGGCGACGGAGGACCTGAACACCCTGTACGCCTTTCGTCACCAGAAGCGCTTCAAGGCCGAACGAGGAGGAAACGGCGCTGGTGCCCGAAAACATGGAGCGAAGGGAAAAGACCTGATCATACCCGTCCCCGTTGGTACGGTAGCCTACGACGAGGAAGGGACTGTCATGGCCGACCTTGCCGAGCCGCGACAGCGGGAAATGGTGGCACGCGGTGGGCGGGGCGGGCTGGGGAACGTCCACTTCTCCACTCCGGTGATGCAGACCCCCCGGATAGCGCAGAAGGGGGAGCCGGGGGAGAAGCGGTGGCTTAGGCTGGAGTTGCGATTGCTGGCCGACGTCGGGTTGGTGGGGCTGCCCAACGCCGGCAAGTCCACCCTGCTGTCCAGGATCACCGCAGCGCGGCCCAAGATT
Organism: Sphingomonadaceae bacterium; assembly: GCA_050261575.1. Classification (GTDB taxonomy): domain Bacteria; phylum Chloroflexota; class UBA6077; order UBA6077; family UBA6077; genus JBLNDL01. Next base: position 64,695 of record JBLNDL010000005.1, read on the forward strand.
GCCGACTACCCTTTCACCACGTTGGTGCCGAATCTGGGGGTGGTGGAGGTGGATGACACCACCTTCGTCGTGGCGGACATACCCGGGCTGATCGAGGGCGCGCACCAAGGCGCCGGACTCGGGCTGGAGTTTCTGCGCCACATCCGGCGGACGCGGCTGCTGGTTCACCTGGTGGACGGATCGTCTGCGGACCCGATAAGGGATTTCGAGGTTGTGAACCGCGAACTCGAAGAGTACGACCCCGAGCTGGCCAAGAAGCCCCAGATCGTTGCTATCAACAAGATGGACCTCCCGGATGCACGGGAGGCATGGCCGGCTGTGTCCCAGCGGCTGGAGGTGCTCGAGCGTGAGGCGGTGCCGATCTCTGGGGTGACTGGAGAGGGTGTGAGGGATCTGGTGGAGCTGATCGCCCGGAGGCTCGCCGAAGAGAGGGTAGAGGCAGCGGAGGAGGTCAAGGTGTTTCGCCTGAAGGAGGCACCTGCCGCGGGGGTGACCGTGGTGAAGGAGGGCGATGCCTTCAGGGTGTCGGGGCCGGCGGCAGAGCGAGCTGCGGCGCTCGTCAACGTGGAGACCCCCGAGGGAATGGTGTTCCTGAGGAAGAGGCTTGCTCGGTTGGGTGTGGGGAAGCTGCTGGCGAAGGCGGGCGCGAAGGAGGGGGATCTCGTCCGGGTGGGGGAGGCGGAGTTGCGATGGCACGCGGAGCGGCGGTGAGGATAGGCGTCTTCGGGGGAACCTTCGATCCTATCCACCTGGGGCATCTGGTGGCTGCCCAGGAGGTGCTCTATGCGTTGCGGCTGGATAGGGTGCTGTTCGTCCCGGCTGGAGAGCCCCCGCACAAGCAGCCCGGCGGCGCCTCTCCGACGGCCCACCGCGTCCGGATGGTCGAGCTGGCCATCCGCGGCAACCCGAGATTCGAGCTCTCCCTCGTGGACGTGAGCCGCCCCGGGCGCTCCTACACGGTCGACACCCTGCGGATACTGCGCGCGGACATGGGGCCCGAGGCGGAACTCTTCTTCATCATCGGCATGGATAGTCTTGCGGAGTTGGCCACCTGGAAGGATCCCGCGACCTTGATCTCCCTGTGCCGGCTGGCAGTCGTCGATCGCCCCCCCTACAAGAGGGTGATGCCGTCCGACTTGGAGGGACGGCTGCCCGGGATCTCGCGGCTGGTGGACATCGTCGACATGCCGGGGATAGACGTGTCGGCGACCGAACTGCGCCGGAGGGTGGCCGTGGGGGCGCCGATCAAGTACCTGGTGCCCGAGGCCGTAGAGCGATACATCGCGGAGAACGGGCTGTACCAGGGGGCGCGCAGCAGTCAGGGTGGCGTCGCACGAGACCCCGACCGGCAATGCTCTTACCCCCCGCCGTCAGGCGACTCCCCGCGTCAAGAAGGCACCGAGCACCACGGCTCCCAACGCAAAGCGGTAGACCGCGAATAGCGCGAGGCCGCGGCTCTGGAGGTAGCCGAGGAGGAATCTGATCGCCGCGTAGCCTACCACCGCCGCGACGGCTATGCCGGTGATAAACGCGGCCTCCTCTCCGGCGGGGAACCCGTCTCGCAGGAGGCCCAGCATCTTGTAGAGGAAGGCGCCTGCGACGATGGGGCCCGACATCAGGAAGGAGAAGCGGGCCGCGTCGGCTCGGTTCATCTGGAGCAGCAGCGCGGCCGTTATGGTGACGCCGGAGCGGGACGTCCCCGGGATGAGGGCGAGAGTCTGCGCCGCCCCGATCAGCAGGGCATCCAAGAACCCGAGTTCCGAGAGGGAGCGCCGGTGTCGGGAGGTACCGTCCGCGGCTAGCATCACCCCCCCCATCACCACCAGGAGAGTCGCCACCAGCCAGGGCGACCGGAGCGACTGCTCGATCTGCTTCTCGAAGAGCACCCCGGCGAGAGCGCCCGGGACGCTGGCGACCACGATGTACCACACCATGCGCCGGTGGTAGCTGCCAAACAGGTTTCCGTCCCGAAGGCTGCCGAGGAAGGCGCCCGCCAACTGTATCCAGTCTCTCCGGAAGTAGACGATTATGGCGAGGGCGGTCCCGCCGTGAAGGGCCACGTCGAATGTGAGGCTGTGCTCGGGCCACCCCAGCAGCCACGGGACGAGGATGAGGTGGCCGGAGCTGCTGATGGGTAGGGGCTCTCCCAGTCCCTGCACGACTCCCAGGACGATGGCCATGACGATATCCATGTAAGGCGAACCTCCATCACAAAGCAGGCATCTCCAGTTCATGTCGACTCTTCTGGCGGGAGACGTGTGCTCTATACAGAGATACCTGCTTAGAGAAGCAACTTGAAGGTGAAGAAGCAGGACGCGTGCCGCGGGGGACGACGGGCCGTACGATACAGCACCGGAGCCGCCGCCCGCAAGAGTGGCGCTCCCGCCTCCCAGGGTCTTCGCACTGTGATCCCAAGCCGCAGGGCGGCAGCCAGGCGGCGCTGCCATTCGTTGCTTTGGGTGGCCCACGAGGGCAACGAAGTGTACAGAAGGGCAGGTGTATCGGCTCTTGCGCCCCTCAGCACGGCCACGCCATTCTGGCACTCCCAGTGCATTGGATCGTCCGGGCCGAGGCTGCCTCCCACGTCGTAGGTGGTCGCCCGCTAAGGGGACGGAATATGGACTGGGTTGTCCGCAACTGGCTGATAGTGGCGGGGGTTCTGCTGACGCTGACGGCGTTGGCCGGCATCGCCGAGGGCGGCGCCTTTCATCCGGTCGTCGCCGCTCTGCTCACCGTGGGCTGGTGGGGGGTCGCGATCCTGGCCTTGGGCGACGGCCTCTGTCGCCTCGTGGGGAGATCCTGCTTCCTGGGCTCCGGTAGGGGCTTGAACCGGCTGCTGGCCGTGGCCCAGGTGTTCCTATCCCTCCTTCTCCTTGCCAATCTGCTGTCCGTGTTCCTGTAGCTTCTCGGGGCAGGGCGGCAACGGTCTGCCTCCCGTGGCGACCCCGTCCCGCGCCTCGCCGGCGTAGTACGCAATTAGCCGCAATTATCACTATCTTCTCGCCTTCTCCTGGCACAAATACTGCAGCCTCTCCTTCCGCTGATTGCTGGCTGCTGAAAGCGATACCGATACACTGAAGACGGGAATCCAGATTCCCGACTGTGAATGAGGTGAACATCGTATGAAGAAGCCTTTCCACGCGAGCCTCGTCGCCTCCGTGGTGGCGATGGCCGTGTTCGTCTTCCTGTTGACGCCGGCGTACGCCCAACAGGAAACCCCCACCGTTCGGGCAGAGGTGACGCCGACCGTCGTGGCGGCCACGGAGACTCCGGAGGTGGCGGGTGCTACTCCCACGGTGGTTGCCACTGAGACCCCGGCGGCGGCGACCGCTACGCCCGCGGTGGTTGCCACCGCGACCCCGGCGGTAGCTCCTACCGTGACGCCGGCGGTCGCAGCGGCTACACCTGCGGTAGTTGCCACCGCGACTCCAGTGGTGGCGGCTGCCACCCCAGTCGTGATGGCGACGCCCACGGTCGCCGTCGTGACGGCCCTGCCGTCGGCCGGCGAAGGTGGTGACGGCCCGGGCATTTCGACCTTCCTTCTACTGGTTGCAGGCCTCGGTGTGGCCGCTTCTGGCCTCATGCTGAGGCGCTGGGCGCGCTGAGCCCCCAACAGACATTGTTGGGCTAGAGGTGTTCTTCGCGCGGCACAGCCGAGCTTCTGGCAGCCAGCAATAGCGGATCCCTCGTAGGACCTGGCCCGAGGCACGCGCGCGCCGAGGGGAGGGTCTCCGAGGGGGAGAAGGTAGGAGACGTACCGTTGGGCGGTGCGATCGCCTGATACCACGTATGGGCGGGTCTCGGACCCGCCCATACACTACGTAGCGCCACCATCCCGGTTCCCCTCACCATCTCCGCGTGCGGCTCTGGTACATCTCTTGCTCAGTCTTTCGACGCATCTAACTATGGGGTTGGCAACCGCTAATCGGGATGGCCGACCCCTACCGGGGTGGTCGTGTGGAGAGGGATCGCACGCTGATAGGTGAGGCGGCGGAGGACTGCCTGAAGGCCATCTGCACGCTGCAGGAGCCAGGGGGGCTGGTAGCCACATCGGCCCTGGCGGGGCGCCTGGGGGTCACGGAGCCCACGGTGACTGCCATGATCAAGAGGCTCGCCAGGCTGGGGCTGGTGCGCCACACCCCGTATCGGGGGGTAGGTCTCACCCCGGCCGGGGAGAAGGTCGCCCTGGAGGTCATCCGCCACCACCGGCTGCTGGAGCTCTATCTGGTGGAGGCGCTGGGGCTGCGTTGGGACCAGGTGCACAGGGAGGCCGAGCGGTTGGAGCACCTGATCTCCGACGAGGTGGAGACGCGGATCGACGAGGTGCTGGGGCATCCGACCCTGGATCCCCACGGGGACCCCATCCCGAGCCGGGACGGGCGACTCGACCCGATCGAGGACCGCAGTCTCGCGGAGCTCGAGCCGGGCGACAGGGCATCGGTGGGTCGGGTGCCGGACGGAGATCCCGACCTCCTGCGCTACCTGGCGCAGATCGGGCTGGTGCCGAGGGCATCGGTGGAGATGGTGGAGAAGGCGCCCTTCGGCGGGCCGCTCACCCTCCAGGTGGGAGGGGCGCGTCGCTCCATCGGCCAGGAGCTGGCCAGCGCCATCCGTGTGTGGCCTGCCGAGTGAACGCACCTGGCATCCGGGACGCCTGGCGCGATCGACATCGCGGGAGCCGAACGCGCTTTGCGCGCCTCCTCTCGATGAGTCTGGCGGATCGATAGTGTAAGGTCTTGGCCGGAAGAGGGATCCGGCCTCGGGAGCAGGATATGGAGAACCGATACCAGGAGACTGCCGACGTAGCCACGCGGCCCGCAGATAGGGGCACCGTGGTGGCGGCCACGGAGGTGTTGGAGGGAAAGGGCAAGCGGCGAGGGCTCTCCAGTCTGCTGCCGTTCCTCGGGCCCGCCTTCGTGGCGGCGGTGGCCTACGTCGATCCGGGCAACTTCGCCACAAACATACAGGGCGGCGCCCAGTTCGGCTATATGCTCGTTTGGGTCATATTGGCGAGCAACCTCATGGCGATGCTGATCCAGTCGCTGTCCGCCAAGCTCGGCATCGCCACGGGACGCAACCTGGCGGAGGTGATGAGGGACAGCTTTCCCAGACCCGTGGTCTGGGGGCTCTGGCTGCTCTCCGAGGCGGTGGCGATGGCCACCGACCTGGCGGAGTTCCTAGGCGCGGCCCTCGGGTTCCACCTACTGTTCGGGATGCCCCTCTTCCCCGCGGCGCTCCTGACCGGAGTGGTTACCTTCCTCATCCTTGGGCTCCAGCGGTACGGCTTCCGTCCACTGGAGGGGGTGATCACTGTCCTGGTGGGCGTTATCGCCGTTTCCTACCTGATCGAGACGGTGCTGGACCGTCCGGATTGGGTGCAGATCGGAGCGGCAGTGGTGCGGCCCCAGTTCGCGGGCACCGAGAGCGTGCTGCTGGCCACAGGGATCCTGGGGGCCACCGTGATGCCGCACGTGATCTTCCTCCACTCGGCCCTGACGCAGGACCGCATCGTGGTTCGGGACGAGTCGATGATGCGGCGGCTCTTCCGCTTCGAGTTGGTCGACGTGATCCTGGGCATGGGGGTGGCGGGGCTGGTGAACGGGGCGATGCTGATCATGGCCGCCTCCACCTTCCACCGTGCCGGCCTGAGCGAGATCGGCTCCATCGAGGAGGCCCACCGAACCCTGACTCCCCTCCTGGGCGAGGCCAGTAGCGTCCTGTTCGCGATATCCCTGCTGGCCTCGGGGCTTTCCTCCTCTACAGTGGGGACGATGAGCGGCCAGGTGATCATGCAGGGCTTCCTGCACCGAACCATCCCCCTCTGGCTGAGGAGGGGCGTTACCATGCTGCCGGCGCTGATCGTCGTCGCCCTGGGCCTGGACCCCACCCGGACCCTGGTGATCAGCCAGGTGGTGCTCAGCTTCGGCATACCCTTTGCCCTGATCCCGCTCGTCATGTTCACCCGCCGGCGAGATATCATGGGGCCGTTGGTAAACCACAGGTTGACGACCATCGTCGCCACCATCGTTGCGGCCCTGATCGTGGCGTTGAACCTGTTCCTGCTGTACCAGACTCTGATCGGAGGTGGCGCGGAATAATGAAGGCTTTTCAGAAGATCCTGGTGCCACTGGACGGGTCGCGCCTGGCCGAGGCGGTGCTGCCGGTGGTCACGGTGCTGGCCAGGCAGTTCGGCGCCACCGTGTCGCTGCTGCACGTCCTGGAGCGTGGAGCCCCAGAGACCGTTCACGGGCAGCGGCATCTGGCCACCTCGCGGGAGGCGCAGGCATACCTGGCACGGGTGGCGGAGGGGTGCCGGCGCGAGGGTGTGCAGGTCGAAATCCACGTGCACCCCAACGAGGAGCGGGACGTGGTGGGCAGCATCGTCGGCCACGCTGGGGAGTTTGGGGCGGACCTGATCGTCGTTGCGACTCACGGCTGGGGGGGCATGCGTGACATCCTGGTGGGCTCCATAGCCCAGCAGGTGCTGCGCCGGGGCAGTATGCCGGTGCTGCTGGTCAAGCCCACCTCCGAGGGCGAAGCCCCCAGCTTCGAAGGCAAGCGGCTGCTGGTTCCTTTGAATGGAAGGCCGGACCACGATCGGGCGGTGCTGCCAGTGGTGGAGGATGTGTCCCGTGCGCTGGGGGCTCACCTGCAGTTGCTGATGGTGGTCCCCACGCTCGCCACCCTGCCCGGCGACCAGGGGGCGACGGCGATCCTCTTGCCCAGTGCCACCGCGGCGGCCTTGGACATGGAGGAGGAGGGGGCCAGGAGGTACCTGGCGAGGGTGGCGGAGTCGCTGCGCGGCAGGAAGATCCAGGTGTCCGCGGAGGTAAGGCGGGGCGATCCCGCAGGGGAGGTCGCGGCCGCGGCGGAGAGCGGCGGCGCGGACCTTATCGTCATGTCGATCCACGCCAGGGCAGGGCTGGAGGCTCTCTGGTCGGGCAGCATCGGGTCGAAGATCCTCGCTCGCACCAGGCAGCCCCTGCTGCTGGTGAAGGTGCCGGAGTAAGGGCTGAGAAGCCAGAACCATTTTGGCTCCGATACGTGGGGCGGCGGGGGACAAGCCCCCCGCCGCACTCTTCTACGTGCCCGCGCTCTCGATGGGAACGCGATCGGCCTACGGTTTGGTTTGTGCCTGCCGGTACAGGAGGAACACTCCCACGGCCACCAGAAGTAGGGGCCACAGCCTGCCGAAGCTCGCCCACCAGAAGAGGTTCAGGTTCTGCAGCAGGAGGAGCACTCCCAGCAGAAGTACGATCACCCCTGCGATGAACTGGCGATCGCCACTGGAGCGAGGCTCGCTGTAGGTGGGGGTGCTCAGGGCCGGTACTCTGACTTCCGTCTGCGAGCCCGCGGACGCGGAAGCGCCCTCACCAGCCGTCTCGGGGGTGGCGACGGGTTCCTCGCCCGGCGCCTCCGTGGAGCTCGACCTTCCGGTCGCCGTTCGCAACTGCTCTCCCAACCGCTCGGCGTCCTCGCGCATCCTGTCCAGATTCTCCCGCACCACCTCGTGAGGCGGGCGCTCGATGCTGTCCTCCTCGGGCATGATGATCCAGAGGAGGGGGTAGAGCAGGAAGCCGATGCCCGTCAGGAAGGCCAGCAGCACGAAGGCCAGCCTCATGAAAACGGGGTCGACGTCGAAGTACTCTGCGAGACCGCCGCAGACCCCGGCGATCATCCGCTCCGTCCGGCTCTTGTGAAGTCTTCTGGCCACTGAGCACCTCCATCAGCCGCGTCGCTGGGTAATGGGTAATGGTAATCCGAGCAGTGCCTACTCCCCTGCCTGCGCCTCTGCTGCTCGGCAGGGCGTGATCATCCAGAGGAGCAGGTACGCTACGATCCCGATGCCGTGGAGAAAGGCCAGCAGGACGAACAGCAGCCGGACGAGGGTGGGGTCGACGTCGAAGTACTCCCCAAGGCCGCTGCACACACCGGCGATCATCCGATCCTGTCTGTTCCGATATACTCGCTTTGCCATCTCAAACCTCCACGAACTTTGTGGGCAGGTACCCTTTCGCATATTGTTGGACAGGGCAGTGGGACGTTGGGTTTCGTGGAGGGAGGGGAGACGTAGGGCATGGTGCATGGGCACCGCTTTCGGCGGGTGCCATGTCGGATGCGGCGCAGCCTGCCAGGAGGGAACCCTGTTCCGAGGCGTAGGGGCGAAGCATCTGCCGGCAGGGCCATTGTTCTTCGGATGGCATCGCGCGGATGCGTCGCCCGCACTGGTGGTTGGGTGCGCGAGCGCGGCGGATGCCGCCTACTCCCCGCTCAGCAACTGGAATATCCCCTCCAGTTCCTCGTCCGAGTAGAAGTGGATTACCAGCCGGCCGCCCTTCCGCCCCCGCCGCAGCTCCACCTTGGTGCGGAGCGCCTCCCTCAGCCGGTTCTCCATCTCCGTGATCTCGATGGGGCGGCTAGCCTCCAGCTTGCGGGTCTTATTGGAGTCTCGGCGGGCGGCCTCCTCGGCCTGTCGCACCGTGATGGCACCCGAGAGCATCGACTCCAACAACCGCAACTGCTGCTCGACCGTGGGAAGGGAGAGGAGGGCGCGGGCGTGCCCTTCGGTGATCCGGCCTTCCTCCAGCGCAGCCTTCGCCTCGGGTGGGAGGTTCAGGAGCCGCAGGCTGTTCGCCACGGCGCTTCGGCTCTTGCCCACCCTCTGGGCGATCTCTTCCTGGGTGAGGCCGTGCTCCTCCAGCAGTTGCCGGTAGGCGGCAGCTTCCTCCAGCGGGCCGAGGTCCTGCCTCTGGATATTCTCTACCAGCGCCAGCTCGAGCATCTGGTGGGGAGAGGTATCCTTCACGAGGGCGGGCACGGACCGCAGCCCGGCCAGCTTGGCCGCCCGCCAGCGTCGCTCGCCCGCCACGAGGGTGTAGCCGTTGCCGGCCCGGGTGACGATGAGGGGCTGAAGGACGCCGTGCTCCCGGATGGAATCGGCTAGCTCCGCCAGGGCATCCTCCCTCATGACCGTGCGTGGCTGCCGCGGGTTGGGGGAGATGCGGTCCAGGTCGATCTCGACCAGGGCGTTGCTGTTCCCAGTGGGAATGAGGGCGCTGAGCCCCCTACCTAAGCCGCGTTCCTTGGCCAATCTTACCTCTCACTTTCGAATCCTTATCGCCACTTCCAACGCCAGTGCTGCGTAGGCGAGCCCTCCCCTGGAGATGGGATCGTACTCCAGGATGGTCTTCCCGTAGCTCGGGGCTTCGCTGAGCCTGATGCTGCGGGGTATCACGGTGTCGAAGACCAGCTCGGGGAAGTGGCGAGCTACCTCCTGCACCACCTGGCTGCTCAGGTTGGTGCGGCCGTCGTGCATGGTGAGCAGCACCCCCAGGATGGAGAGGCCCGGATTGAGGCTGTCCCGCACCAGGTCGATGCTGTGCATCAACTGGGTCAGCCCCTCCAGCGCCAGGTACTCGCACTGGACCGGAATCAGCACCGCGTCGGCGGCTGCCAGGGCGTTGACTGTGAGCAAACCCAGGGATGGGGGACAGTCGATCACCGTCACGGTGTAGTCGGGGGCGACGCTCTGGAGGGCACGCCGCAGTCTCCCCTCGCGAGCCATCATGTTCACCATCTCGACCTCGGCACCTGCGAGGCGGCGGGCAGACGGAACTAGGTGGAGACCGGGATGGCGTGTGGGCAGCACGGCCTCGGCGAGGGGTTCGCCGTCGACCAGCACCTCGTAGATGGAATGGTGGATATCCCTCTCGTCGAAGCCGAGCGCAGTGGTGGCGTTGGCTTGAGCGTCCATGTCCACCAGCAGCACCTTCCTGCTCTGGGAGAGGTAGGCGCCCAGATTCACCGCGGTGGTGGTCTTCCCCACGCCACCCTTTTGGTTGGCGACTGCGATGATCACGGCTGCACTATCCTGATTGCTGAGTCCCGAACGCTGAGTGCTAGGTGATAAGTGCTGACGTCCGAGCGCTCAGCCCTCAGTCCTAAGTCCTGAATTCTCGTACGTTTTGAGCCGCTCCTCTACGGCCGCCCGGTCCTGCACCCCTTCCAGCCCGATACGCTCCACGGCGAAGGATGCGGCACAGCAGGCAAACGCCGCACTGCGGAGTGGATCCCTCGTTCGGTGATACTCCACGAGGAAGGAGGCGGCGAACACGTCCCCTGCCCCCGTGGGATCCACCTCCGTCGTAGGGAAGGCCGGAAGGTGAGTCGGTTGGCCTCGCGTGAAGAGTGTGACTCCCTTCGCCCCATGCGTAAGCAGCGTGATGGGCACCCGCTCCAAGCAAAGGGGCAGGAAGCCTGGATCGCCTGCCAGGTCCTCCTCGCTGAAGATCACGACGTTGGCCCCGGCCAGCAGCCGATCGTCCCCACTCCACGCTCCCTGACGCACCCGTCCGCCCTCATCCCAATGGCGAAGCAGGCCCTGGGGCGTCAGCGCGATCAGGGAACCGGTGAACAGCCCCGGGAAGCTGCCGTCCACCTCGTGGACGATGGGGGCCAGGTGGACCACCGGGCAGCGCTTCCACTCCTCGGGAACAGCCTCGGCGGGGACGTGCGGCGCCACCGCGAGGACCCGCTGAATCCTCTTGCCTCTCCGATAGAGATTCTCGAAGCCGGTGCTGGCCGGCGTGGAGATGATCCGCATCTCCACGCCGGCCAGGGCGTTGGGCCATTCGAGTTCTTCGTCGGCGACGGTGACGATGCCCGCCCTCTGCCCCAATCGGGTGGCCGTGATGGAGGCGTAGGCCACGCTCCCGCCCACGACGGGTCCGCGGGCGAGCCGGTGGTCCACTGCCAGGTGGCCTATGGCCAGGTAGTCAATCATCAGAGATAAGGGGCAACCGGTGGCCGGGTCTGGGTGCTCGTGCGTGAGACTCGAGACCCAGGACTCAGAAGGCTCGGTGGCGGCAGACTCCTAAGCAGGCATCTCTAGCCCATGCCAGCTTCCCTAATGGGAGACGGGTACTCTATCTGGAGATATCTGCTCAGGGATACCGTCCGGATCGGCTGCGGGCCCTGGGGATAACGTTGACCCTGCGCTCGTCGCCGTAGCCGCTGCTCTCGGTCGTCACGTACGGATTGCCCTGGAGGGCCAGGTGCACGATGCGGCGCTCGTTGGCCGGCATCGGCTCCAGTGCGATGGCCTGACCTGTCCGGCGCACCCGGTCGGCGGTACGGGAGGCAAGGCTTCGGAGGGATTCCTCCCTTCGGGCTCTGTAGCCCTCCACGTCGATCACTATGCGGATCCAGGACTCCAGTTGCTTGCTCACCATCAGGTTCAGCAGGAACTGGAGGGACGAGAGGGTTTCGCCTCGCCTCCCGATCAGTATCCCCAGATCCTCGCCGGTGACGTCCAACAGTATGGGGGAATCCTCGTCGCCGGTGCCGCCCCTGCAGTAAACATCGGCGTCGATGCCCATCCGCTCGAGGAGTTGCGCCAGCAACTCCTCGGCCACCGCCACGGCGACCCCGGGCTGGATCGCCACGGCCTCCTTCTTGGGGTGCGCGGCCGGAGCCTCTTCCTCCATGATGGCCAGAGCCGGTCGATCCTTCACAGTAACCCTTACGCGAGCGTTGTCCCCTCGAACGAAGCCAAGCAGGCCCTTGTGGCCCTCGCTGAGGACTGTGATTTCCACTTCGTCGCGGTTCCTGCCCAGCTTGGCGAGCGCCTGCTGGATCGCCTCTTCGACGCTCTTGGCGCTCACATCAACGCTTTCCATTCGCTCTCTTTTCCTCCCTCGGAGGCTTGGCGCCAGCGCCCTTCTTGTGCTTGGCGGCCTTTGAGACTCTGGGCTGAGGGCTTCCTGCCGCCCCTTGAGCGTTGCCGCTCTCGGCGTTAGCTGGCTCCGGTCGGGGTGCCTGCGACGCCGGAGGCTGGGCGTTGGGCAGCAGTCCTCCCCAGCCCGTGGTGAACAGTTGCTGGAAGAAGGTGAACACGTTGGTGGTTACCCAGTAGAGGGCCAAACCAGAGGGCACGCTGAGCGCCACGAACCCGAAAGTCAGCGGCATGAACAGCATCACCTGGTTCATCATCTTCTGCTGCGGGTCGCTGCTCGGCAGCATCATCATCTTCTGCACGACGAACTGGGTCACCACCGTGAGCACAACCAGGATGTAGAACGGATCGGGCTGGGCGAGGCTCGGCAGCCACAGGAAGCCCCTGCTGAACTCCTCCGAGGTTCCAGCCAAGCTGATCAAGGCCCAGTAGAGGCCGAACCAGATCGGCATCTGGATCAGCATCGGAAGGCAGCCTGCGGCCGGGTTGACGCCGTGGTCCTTGTAGATCCGCATGGTCTCTTGGGTGAGACGCTCCCTATCCTTGCCGTACCGCCGCTTCGCCTCGTCTATCAGCGGCTGAACGTCCCGCATCGCCTTGGAAGAGCGGATCTGCATCAGGTTTAGCGGGAAGGTTACCAGCTTGATCGCCAGGGTCAGTACGATGATGGCGAGGCCGAAGCTCCCCAAGAACCCGTGGAGGGAAACCAGTGCTCCCATCAACGGCCAGACGATTAGTGAGTTCCAGACCTCGGTCAAGCAATTTCCTCCTAGTATTGTTCGCTACAACGGACGCGGTAGCCGTCGACGGCTACCCTTCTAAGGGACCGGGTCGTAGCCCCCTGGATTGAATGGATGGCAGCGCCCGATACGCCTGGCGGTCATCCACCCACCCTTAACGAAGCCGTACTTCTCGATGGCCTCGTAGCCGTAGTGGGAGCAACTGGGATAGAACCGGCATGCTGTCGGCAGTATATGGGAGAGCGTAAGCTGGTACGCCCTAATCAGAAACAGTGCGATCCACTTCATGCTTGGTTTGCTCCAGTCCCTCGCATGCCCTTTCCTGTGCAGGCAGCAGGCGTGCCCGACGAAGCAGGATCTCGACGGCTCGGTTGATCTGATCGAAGCCCGCTTCAGCGGACGCCGGACGAGCTACGAACACCAAGTCGCGACCCGGAGGAAGGCTGGGGAGATAGCTCCTGGTGGCCTCCCTGATCAGGCGTTTCACCCGGTTACGGGTGACGGCCTTACCGATCCGCTTGCTGGTCGAGATCCCGATCCTCGTCAGCTCCAGGCCGTTGGGAGCCACGTATAACACCAGCAGCGGGTGCGCCCACGATTGCCTGAGGGCTCGCACCCGCTGGAATTCTGCGCTCTTCTTCAGACGATGTCGCCTTTGCATGGAGAGGCGCGCCCTAGGCGCTCTCGCCACCCTGCCATCTAGACGACCGTCAGCCGTTTGCGCCCGCGGAGCCTCCTCATCTTGAGGACCCTCCGACCATCTTTGGTGGCCATTCGCTTCAGAAAGCCATGCTCGCGCTTCCGCGGGATTCGCTTTGGCTGGTAGGTGCGTTTCATGCAGCGCAAAACCCCTTGCAGTCAGTTCATTGATACGGAAATTATACGGTTTACGACCCGAGAGTGTCAATCGGAGGGCTGCTGGCCCGGGTGGTACAATAGCGGGTGCCGCAATCCCAATTCGCCGAGGTGCCACATGTCGCTTGGTCCGTTCGAGCTGGCCGTAATCCTGGTCCTCGCCATCATGATCTTCGGGGTGGGGAAGCTGACGCAGCTCGGGGGCGCCCTGGGCAAGGGCGTTCGGGAGTTCCGTGATGCCACCCGGGAAGACGATCCCCCATCCAAACCGGAGGACGAGGGGGAGCGAAGCTGAATCCGTATTGACTGACATCGCCTCACTCTGATATACCGGCGCCAATCGAATAGACCCCGGCTCCGGGCGTTGAGGCCGGAGCTGTCCGACCAGCGCTGGTCGTTCGTCGATGGCGCGGGCGCTACCCATGACCTGTCGGCAATCGTCGTAGTTCGGTTGTTGGAAGGAGGGTATTGTGGACAGCTTTGGCACCCCCGAGATCACGCATCCCCTCAAGCGCCCCATCACACGCCGGCAACTGCTCAAAGGTCTGGCCATCACCGCCGCGGGCGTGGCGGCGGCCGGATGCGCTCCCTCGGCTCCCCCTGCAGCCGCACCAAAGACCGGCGCACCCCCGGCGGCGGCACCCACCACGGCGGCGGCTCCCGCTGCCCCCAAGCCGGCCTCCGGCGACGCGCTCAAGATCGGCGCGATCTTCCCGTTCACGGGCAGCCTCGCCCTGCTGGGAGAGGAGAGCTGGCGAGGTGCCGAGCTGGCGAGGCTCCTCCAGAACAGCAAGGGTGGGCTGCTGGGCAAGCAGATCGAGTGGGTGAAGGGGGATGCCCCCGACGCCAACGCCGCGGTGTCCGAGGCCAACCGGATGATCTCCTCCGAGAAGATGACGGTCCTCGTCGGCACCTACTCCAGCACGCTCTCTCAGGCAGCCACCGAGGTGGCCGAGCGCAACAAGGTGATCTACTGGGAGATGGGGGCCATCTCCGATCCGATCACCCAGCGGGGCTTCCAGTACCTCTTCCGGACCTGCGCCAACGGTTCCTCCGATGGCATCGTGGGCGCCAACTTCACCAAAGAGGCCATCGCCTCCAAGCTGGGCATTGCCCCGGACAAGCTCCGCTTCGCCGTCGTCCACGAGGATGCCCTCTACGGCACCACCGTCGGCACCGCGGCGGAGGCGCAGGCCAAGCAGATCGGCCTCAACTTCGTCGGGCGAGAGGCCTACAACAGCAAGGCCACCGACCTCTCCTCCTTGATACTGAAGCTGAAGTCGATGCAGCCCGACGTCCTGATCGCCACTTCCTACATCCAGGATCTGCTCCTCTTCTGGAAGCAAGCCCGGGAACTGGACTTCAGCGTCAAGGCAGTGATCGGCACCGGCGCGGGTTACTCCCTCACCGACTTCGCCAAGGCGATGGGCGACGACGTGAACGGCGTGCTGAACATCGATTTCCCACAGTACGACGTCAACGAGAACTTCGCCAAGGGCCTCAAGGAGTACCAGAAGTTCTACCAGGACACCTTCAACGAGCCCCCACGCTCGGGCCACTCCCTCGCCAACTACATGGGGACCTTGGTGCTGTGGGATGTGATCGCTCGAGCTGGCTCCACCGATCCGGAGGCCGTCCGCAAGGCCGCCCTTGCCACCGACATCCCCGTGGGCGGCACCATCACCGGCTGGGGGGTGAAGTTCGCCGAACCCGGCCACAAGGATGCCGGGCAGAACCTGCGGGCAGACCCCATCGTGATGCAGTGGCAGAACGGCCGGCAGCTCGCGGTCTGGCCGAAGGAGGCGGCGGTGGCCGATCTGGCCCTCCCCTGGAAGCCTTCCTGGGTCAAGTAGAGGACTGAGGACTCAGGTCCTCAGCCCTGAGTCCTCGGCATGGCGAAATGTAGGGCAGAGGCTTATCCCCTGCCGTCGCGACCAAGGGACCGGGCGGCAGGGCACAAGGCCCTGCCCTACTCTCGATCGACGGGCCGGCAGGGCGCGACGCGAGCGAGCGCAGCGATACGCGGCCCCTACATCTGTCTGAGCGAGGAGTTCACATGGACGGAGTATTGGCCCAGGTTGCGGTATCGGGCATCCTCCTGGGCGGTGTCTACGCCCTCATCAGCATGGGCCTCACCCTGATATTCGGCGTCCTGCGCATCGTCAACTTCGCCCACGGCGAGTTCCTGATGATCGCGATGTACGCCACATTCTGGCTCTTCCACCTGTACGGTGTCGATCCTTACCTCTCCATCGTCCTGGTGACAGCGCTGCTCTTCCTGCTGGGGCTGACGGCCCAGTTCCTGGTGGTTCGCCCCATCTTGAACGCCCCCTCCTCCATGCAGATCTTCGCCACAGTGGGGCTTTCCATCGTCCTCCAGAACGCCGCCCTGCTGCTGTGGAAGGCCGACTATCGATCGGTGGACACGGTCTACTCCAAGGCCGTCGTATCAGTCGGTCCGCTCTTGGTGGGGGTATCGCGCTTGGTCGCCTTCCTGGTGGCCCTCTCGATCACAGCCTGCCTCATGCTCTTCCTCAAGAGAACCTACCTCGGCAAGGCGATCCGGTGCGTCACGCAGGATCGGACGGCGGCCCTCCTGATGGGGATCAACACCCACCGGATCTACCTGGTCACCTTCGGCATCGGCACCGCCTTGGTGGGGATCGCCGGTGCGCTCCTGATGCCCATCTACCCCACCTTTCCAACGGTGGGTACCTACTTCGTGCTCACGGCTTTCGTGGTCGTGGTGCTGGGTGGGCTGGGTAACCTGACGGGTGCCCTGCTGGGCGGGCTGATCATCGGGCTGGTGGAGGCGTTCAGCGGCTTCTACGCCCCTGCACTGAAGGAGGCGGTCTACTTCGTGGTCTTCATCCTGGTGCTGCTGATCCGCCCCACCGGGCTCTTTGGAGTGGTGGGCGCCGAAGAGGTGGGGCTGAAATGAGCAGATTCGTCCTCATCACCCTGGCTGTCGTCCCGGCCCTGCTTGCGCTGGTGGTTCAGGACAAGTTCTACCTCCACGTCCTGATCATGATGATGTTCTACGCCGCGGCGAGTTCCGCCTGGAACATCGTGGGCGGATTCGCGGGGCAGCTCTCCCTGGGGCATGCCGCATTCTTCGGCCTTGGGGCCTACACCTCCACCCTGCTCTTCATCAACCTTGGAATCTCCCCGTGGATCGGGATGCTGGCCGGCGCCCTCCTCTCCACTGCCGTGGCGGCCGGCATCGGCTACCCCAGCTTCCGGTTGCGGGGGCCGTTCTTCACCCTGGTCACGATAGCCTTCGCCGAGGTGCTCCGGATCCTGGCCGTCACCTTCCAGGACCTGACCAAAGGCTCCATCGGTGTCAGCGTGCCCTTCCGGCCGGCGCCGCAGAACTTCGTCTTCAGGGAGACCTCCAGCTATGCTTTCGTGGCCCTCGCCTTCATGCTGATCATGATCCTGATCAGTATGTGGATCGATCGATCCAGGCTGGGCTACTACCTGGCCGCGCTGCGGGAGGACGAGGACGCCGCTCAGGCGCTGGGGATCAACACCTCCCGCTACAAGCTGGTGGCCGTGCTGACCAGCGCCTTCTTCACCTCGGTGGCGGGGACCTTCTACGCGCAATACATCTTCTACATAGAGCCATTCGCCATGTTCTCCCTCGACTTCTCGGTGCTGCTGGCGATGATGTCCATCATCGGCGGGCTGGGCACCGTGTGGGGGCCGGTGGCGGGCGCATTCCTGGTGACCCCCCTCCAGGAGTTCCTCCGAGCCAGGCTGGGCGGGGAGTTGCAAGGGCTCCACCTGGTGATCTACGGTACCGTCCTGATCCTGGTGGTGATCCTCCTGCCTCAGGGGGTCGTTCCATCCCTAGCAGAATGGAGAAAGAGGATCTTCCGGCGGCGGGCTCCGGAGCCCCTGCCCCTAGGGAAGGAGGCGCCATGATCCTGCAGGTGGAGAACGTCACCAAGCGCTTCGGAGGGTTGTCCGCCCTGAAGGGAGTGACCTTCGGGGTGGAGGAGGGAGAGATCCTCGGCCTCATTGGGCCCAACGGCGCCGGCAAGACCACCCTGTTCAATGTCGTCTCGGGCTTCTTCCCGCCCGAGCAGGGTCGGGTGCTCTTCGCGGGGGAGCAGGTGAGCCATCTGAAACCGTACGACGTCTGCCGGCGTGGGCTGGTTCGCACCTTCCAGGTGGTGAAGCCCTTCGGCAACCTCACCGTGCTCCAGAACGTCATGGTGGGCAGCTTCCTCCGGACGTCGGATCCCGTGCGGGCGCGGGACCGGGCGATGGATGTGCTGGAGGCCGTTGGGCTCCTGAACCAGCAGGAGAAGGCGGCCAAGAGCCTGACTATCGCCGACCGGAAGCGGTTGGAGGTGGCTCGTGCCCTGGCCACCGGACCCCGTGTGCTGCTCCTGGACGAGGTGATGGCGGGGTTGAACCCCGCCGAGCTGGCCCAGATGCTTGAGATCCTGAAACGGATTCGGGACCAGGGAGTGACCCTCTTGGTGATCGAGCACATCATGGCTGCTATCATGACCGTGTCCGAGCGGATCGTGGTGCTCCATCACGGGGAGAAGATCGCCGAAGGGCCCCCCAAAGAGGTGGCCCGAGACAAGAAGGTCATCGAGGCGTACCTCGGAGAGGAGTACCTCCTTGCTTAGAGTAAACGACATAGATGTGGCCTACGGCGACGTTCAGGTCCTGCACGGATTGTCTCTGGCCGTGGAGGAAGGGGAGATCGTGGCATTGGTGGGAGCCAACGCTGCCGGCAAGAGCACGACCATCAACACGATCTCCGGGATCGTTCGGCCCCGCTGCGGCTCCATCGAGTTCCGTGGGCAGAGGATCGACCACCTTAACCCCTACGACATCGTAGCCCAGGGCCTGGTCCAGGTTCCGGAGGGCCGGCGTCTCTTCCCCTACATGACGGTTTTGGAGAACCTGGAGTTGGGGGCGTACTCTGGGGAAGCTCGCCGCCTCAAGGCGAAGAGCTTGGAGATGGTATTCGGCCTGCTGCCGATCCTGAAGGAGCGGCAGAGCCAGATGGCAGGCTCGCTCTCCGGAGGGGAGCAGCAGATGCTGGCCATCGGACGAGGGCTGATGGCCGTCCCGCGTCTCCTGATGCTGGACGAGCCATCCCTCGGTCTCGCGCCCCTCATGGTCAAGCAGATCCTGGAGACGGTGCGGGACGTGAATGCCCATGGGACCACGGTGCTGCTGGTGGAGCAGAACGTCCAGCACTCCCTGCGACTGGCCCACCGGGGATACGTGCTGGAGAACGGGAGGATCGTGCTGGAGGGGAAGGCGGCCGATCTGTTGAGCAACCCCCACCTGAAGAAGGCATACCTGGGCCTGTAGCCCGTGGTCTCGGCCAGCAGTCTATCGTGGTGCCTTGAAGTGTAGGGGCGGCCTCTACAGGCGTGACCTCAGGCCAGCGGAGACGCGAAGCGTGCTCGCCACGCGTCTCCGCTGGCCCGTCTCCGTATCTGGGCTAGGCGGCCCTCTCGATCTTCGGCCGGATCGCCTCGGGGTTCACCACGTTCTGTGGGTTGCCTGCCAGGAAGGCGCGGATGTTGGCAGTGGTGGTGTCGATGATCCGCTCCATCGCCTCCCAGCTATCGAAGGCCATGTGTGGGGTGATCACCACGTCCTCGCGCCGCAGCAGCACGTGCTGGCGCAGCAGCATCCGCAGCTTCTCCTCCGCTTGTGGCGCCCGCAGCAACTGCTTCTCCTCCTCCACCAACTCCTCGCCCTCGATCACGTCCAGCCCCGCGCCCGAGAGTATCCCCTCGTCCAGTGCCCAGATCAGGGCGTCGGTGTCCACCAGCCCCCCGCGTGCCGTGTTGATCAGCAGTGCCCCACGCTTGGCCAGCTTCAGGTTGTCGCGGTTGATCATGTGGTAGGTGCTGCGGTTCAAGGGGGCGTGGAGGGTGATGATGTCCGATTGGCGGAGTAGCTCCTCGAGGGGCACGTAGTCGAAGCCGAGCACCTCGGAGATCAGCCGGTCCTGCCGGACGTCGTAGGCCAGCACCTTCATGCCGAAGCCCTTGGCGATCCTGATGGCGTGAAGCCCAATGTGTCCCGCTCCCACCACACCCAGGGTCTTGCCGTGAAGGTCGAAGCCGCGGAGCCCTTCCAGCGAGAAGTTGCTCTGGAGGGTCCGCAGGTATGCCTTGTGGATCTTGCGGGAGAGGGCGAGCATCAGCCCGAAGGCGTGCTCCGCGACGGTGGTCTCGCCGTAGTGGGGGACGTTGGCTACCAAGATCCCCCTCTCGTTGCAGGCCCCCAGGTCTATATGGTCGAACCCTGTCGAGCGGGTAGCCACCAAAGCCAGGCGAGGCAGCGCCTCAATGACCTGGCGGTTCACCTGGGACCGAATGAAGATCGAGATCACGGAGACGTCGGCGATGCGGGGCAGCAGATCCTGCTCCAGGGGGCCGGGGAAGAAGACAGTCTCACGGCCCTCCAAACCCTGGGATAGCCGTGCCCTTTCCCAGTCCTCCACCTCGAAGCAGGCGATCTTGATCTTCCTGTCGGTTTTCTTGGGGCTGTTGGCCATCAGCTTTCCCTCTATCCGTCAGCCGTCAGCCATCAGCCTTCGTTGTCTCCGCACGCAGCCTCGGATGTTTTCCCGCTCTCGCCTCTCGAGCATCGAACTGCCCTGGGCTGCTGAAAGCTGACCGCCGATAGCCGAAAACTCGCTAGGAGATCTCCACGATGGTGAGTCGACGAGTCCCGCTGGGGGTCTCTACCTCCACCGTGTCTCCCGGAAGGTGGCCCAGCAGGGCCCTACCCACGGGGGACTGGTTGGAGATGCGGCCTTTGGCGGGTTCGGCCTCCATCGCTCCCACGATGGCGTACTGCTCCTCCTCGCCGCTCTCATCTCGGAGAGTAACGACTGATCCGATATCCACCGAGGGCCAAGCGGTAGCCGCCGGCACCTCCACCACCTCGGCCTGGGCTAGCAGCTTCTCCAGAGTGGCGATGCGCCCCTCCACGAATGCCTGCTCCTCGCGGGCGGACAGGTACTCCGGGCTGTCCCAGACGCCGACCTCTCGCGCCGACCGGAGCCGTTCGGCCACCTCATGGCGGCGTACCGTACGTAAGTGGTCCAGTTCCGCCATCAATCGCGCATACCCGGTAGCCGTTAAGACTCTCTCGGGGTCGCCCATGACCTTACACCTCCTCCATACAGACCGTAGCCCTTCGGCGAACTGCAAGCCGCGGGCAGTCAGCATTCGCTCCATGATGTTGTGGCCGGGCTGACTACGGAAGGTTCGCGGATAGCATTACTCGGCGCAAGAGCCGTGCCAGCGGCAGGTGCATGCCTCCCTTACCCTCCGGGCTTCCTCTCTCCGTCCAGGCGCGGTTCAGGGCGCCATCGCAGTGTAGCGTCGCTGCTCGCCCTCGGCGGGTGCCGCGTCGGAGACAGGCTCACACGCTCAGGTTCTCGCATTTCCCCGATGGCTTGCCCTCGTGAACCATGCACCCGCCTATCGGAGTGGGCACGCCTCTTGCCCGCTGCCCCACTCACGGGCGGATGCCGAGGGCACGGGATCAAGGAGGGATCGTGGCGATGGCGAAGAACGTGCACGTCAAGGAGAACCTCAGGGCGGTGGGCCTGGCGGAGAGGCTGGAGGTGCCGGCGGAGCGACTCCGATGGGGTTGCGATCCCTCGCGGCTTCCCTTCGAATCCACTGAGGAGGTGGAGCCCCTGGAGGGAACCGTCGGTCAGGAGAGGGCGGTCAGCGCCATCGAGTTTGGCGTCGACATCGACTCCGGCGGCTTCAACATCTTCGTCTCCGGGCCCCCAGGCTCCGGTCGGGCCTCCACGGCCATGAGCTACCTGGAGCAGGCCGCCCGCACCCGGCCCGCGCCAGATGACTGGGTGTACGTTCACAACTTCTCCGACCCTTATCACCCTCGGGCGATACGGCTGCCCGCCGGGGAGGGGGCCGCGTTGGCGAAACGGATGGACGAGCTGGTGGAGGCTGCCCGCCGGGAGATCCCCCGTGCCTTCGAGAGCGAGGACTACGAGCGGCGGCGCAACGAGATCCTAACCCAGCTCCACCAGCAGCAGCAGGCCCTATACAGCCAGATCCAGGAGGCAGCCAAGTCCCAGGGGTTCGCCATAGAGCTGACTCCCGCCGGCATCCTCACCGTGCCCCTGGTGGACGACCATCCCCTTTCCACCGAGGAGTACGAGCGGCTGCCCCAGGAGATCAAG
This sequence comes from Sphingomonadaceae bacterium, assembly GCA_050261575.1. Classification (GTDB taxonomy): domain Bacteria; phylum Chloroflexota; class UBA6077; order UBA6077; family UBA6077; genus JBLNDL01. The sequence continues at coordinate 86,236 of JBLNDL010000005.1, forward strand.
GAGGAGTTGGAGCGCCGGGGGGAGGAGTTGCGGAACCGGCTGGAGCAGGCGCTCCACGAGGGCCGGATGCTGGAGAAGGACGCGATGGAGCGGCTGCGCCAGCTCGAGCGGGAGGTGGCCCTCTTCGCCGTCGGGCACCTCTTCGATGAGCTCCGCGACCGGTACCATGGCCGCCAAGACGTGCAGGAGTACCTTCGGCAGGTGCAGGAGGACATCCCGGAGCACTTGGAGGATTTCCAGGTGGGACGGCAGTCCCAGGAGGGGCTCCCCGGGGCGCTGGCCGAGCTTCAGGGTGCCACCCGCGAGGAGCACCTGGCGCGGTACACGGTGAACGTCTTCGTGGATCACAGCCAGACCCGAGGCGCCCCCGTGATCCAGGAGCACAACCCCACCTACTATAACCTGATGGGGCGACTGGAATACCAGGCTCGTTTCGGCGCCATGACCACCGACTTCCGCCAGATCAAGTCCGGAGCCATCCACAGGGCCAACGGAGGCTACCTCTTGCTGGACGCTCTGGACGTGTTGATAAGCCCCCTGGCGTGGGACGCCCTCAAGAAGGCGATCCAGACCCGGCAGGCCAGGATCGAGAACCTCGGGGAGCAGTTCAGCTCCATTCCCGCCGCTACCCTTCGCCCGGAGGCGATCCCGCTGAACCTGAAGGTGGTGATGGTGGGGGACCCCTTCGTCTACTACCTGCTCTACCACCTGGACGAGGACTTCCGGAAGCTGTTCAAGGTGAAGGCCGACTTCGGGCCGGACATGGACCGGTCGGACCAGCACATCCTCCGCTACGCCGGCTTCATCGGCCGCCTGGTGCGGGAGCGAGGTCTGCGCCACTTCGACCGAACCGGGGTATCCCGGATAGTGGAGTACGGGGTGCGATTGGTTGAGGATCAGAACAAGCTCTCCACCCGCCTGGCGGACGTCGCGGACATGGTGGTCGAGGCCAGCTATTGGGCCGGGAAGAACGGCAACCGGTTGGTCACGGCCGAGGACGTGGACAAGGCCATCGAGCACAAGGAGTACCGCTCCAACCTGGTGGAGGAGCGGGTCCGGCAGTTCATCGAGGACGGGACCATCATGATCGATACCGAAGGGGAGAAGGCTGCCCAGGTCAATGGCCTCTCCGTGATCGACCTGGGGGACCACGCCTTCGGCAGGCCCTCCCGCATCACCGCTCGCACGGCCCTAGGCGCTCAGGGAGTGGTGAATATCGAGCGGGAGATCAAGCTCTCGGGTCCAATCCACTCAAAGGGGGTCTTGATCCTGGCGGGATACCTGGCCGGCAAGTACGCCCAGGACTACCCGCTAGCCCTATCGGCCACCCTCACCTTCGAGCAGGTCTACGACGAGGTCGAAGGGGACAGCGCCGCTTCCACAGAGCTGTACGCTCTGCTTTCGGCCCTGTCCGGGCTCCCCTTGAAGCAGGGGATCGCTGCCACCGGCTCCGTGAACCAGATCGGTCAGGTTCAGGCGGTTGGAGGGGTAACCCGCAAGGTGGAGGGCTTCTACGAGGTGTGCAAGGCGAAGGGGCTCACCGGAGAGCAGGGGGTGATCCTGCCCGAGGCCAACGTGAAGAACCTGATGCTGAAGGACGAGGTGGTGCGGGCCGTCCGGGATGGCAGCTTCCATCTGTGGTCGGTGCGGACCGTGGATGAGGGGATCGAACTGCTGACGGGGGTGCCGGCGGGGCAGCAGCAGGCGGACGGCAGCTACCCCCAAGGGACCGTGCACCAGTTGGTCGACGCGAGGCTGCGGGGCTACGCCCAGCGGCTCAGGGAGCTCGGCGCCCCGGCGGGCAGGGGGCTTGAGAGGAGGGGAGAGGAGGAGCGGAAAGCCGCCTGACCCTGCCAGCACCCGGAAGGACGGCGGCTACGTTGCCGGCGGGCGGTTGCAGGGGCGGTGAGGCAAGTGTGCATCGCGCGCAAGAGATGTAGGGGGCGGGTCCCAGGACCCGCCCCCTACGGTATGGTCGGCCAGCTCGATCCCTAGTTCGCTTCCACCGACTTCTGCCTGAAGCTGGTGGAGAACCTGCGCAGGAAGATCTTGGTGATCTCGGCCGCAGTCGACGGGATCAAGGCGAACAGCAGGATTACCGTCCAGTCCTGTGCGTCCGGCGTTACCACGTCGAAGATGGGATGCAGGAAGGTCAGGTAGAGTGGGAGCAGGATCAGCAGCGAGGAGAGGATCGTCGCCCCCACCATGTACTTGTTGGAGAAGATACCGAGGGTGAAGATCGAGTAGTACTCGCTTCGTGCCGTGTAGGCCCGCAGAAGCTCCGAGAACACCAGGGTGGCGAACGCCATCGTCTGGGCTTCCTCGTAGCTGGAGTTGCGCTGCAGGCCGATGGAGAAGGCTCCCAGGGTGGCCACCATGATGGCGACGCCCTGGACGGCGATACCTATCTGCATCTCCCGGTTGAGGATCGCCTCGGTCTTCGGCCGCGGTGGCCGGTTCATGATGCCCGGTTCCGCCTTCTCCATGCCCAGAGCCAGGGCGGGCAGGCCGTCGGTCAACAGGTTCAACCACAGCAACTGGATCGGCCGGAGCGGCACAGGCATGCCGATCAGCATCGCGATGAACACGGTGAGGATCTCGCCGACGTTGCAGGAGAGCAGGAAGAAGACGAACTTGCGGATGTTGGAGTAGATGATCCTGCCCTCTTCCACCGCCGAGACGATGCTGGCGAAGTTGTCGTCCGTCAGCACCATGTCCGCGGTCTCCTTGGCCACGTCGGTGCCGGTGATGCCCATGGCCACGCCGATATCGGCGCGCTTCAGGGCCGGAGCGTCATTCACCCCGTCGCCGGTCATGGCCGCCACGTGGCCCTTGGCCCGCAGCGCTTCCACGATCTTTACCTTGTGGGCCGGGGAGACGCGGGCGTAGACGTTGACGTCCTCGACGATGTTGGCGAACTCCTCGTCGCTGATCTTGTCCAGATCGGCTCCGGTGAGCACCCCGCGCTTGGGCCCGATCATATCCAGCTCGTCGGCGATGGCCACGGCGGTGTCCTTGTGGTCGCCCGTGATCATCACCGCCTTGATGCCCGCGCTCTTGCAGGTGTGGACGGCGTCCTTCACCTCGGGCCTGGCTGGGTCGATCATCCCCATCAGCCCCACGAGCGTCAGCTCCCGCTCCACCGTCTCCGGAGTGGGCTTGGCTGGGACCTCATCGAAGTCCCGGTAGGCGATCGCCAGCACTCGCAGGGCCTGGGCTGCCATGCTGTGGTTCGCATCCAGAACCTGCTGCCTCTTCGCCTCGTCCAGCGGGACGACCTGCCCGTCCAGCAGCATCTTGGTGCACTGGCTGAGCATCACGTCGGGAGCACCCTTCACGAAGGCGGTGAAGCCGGTTGCGCCTCCATCCTTGTGGAATGTAGTCATGCACTTGCGATCGGAGTCGAACGGAACCTCGGCCACCCGAGGGGCTGCCTTCTCCATCTCCTCCTTCTGGAAGCCGGCCTTCGCGGCAGCCACTACCAGGGCACCCTCGGTGGGGTCGCCCACCATGCGCCAAGCGTCCTCTCGCTCGGTGGACCTCTCCAGCACAGCGTCGTTGCAGAGGGCTGCTCCCCTCAGCAGCGTCGATACGACGGCGTTGTCCTTCGGGGAGAGCTTGGTGCCTTTCTGCAGGAACTCGCCTACCGGAGTGTAGCCCTTGCCGCTCACGTCGACCATCTGGCCGTCGACGAACATCTTCACGACGGTCATCTCGTTCTGGGTGAGGGTACCGGTCTTGTCGGAGCAGATGACGGTCACGGAGCCGAGGGTTTCCACGGCGGGGAGCCGACGTATCAACGCGTGGCGGGCAACCATTCGCTGCATGCCGAGGGCGAGGCAGATGGTGACGATGGCGGGAAGCCCCTCAGGGACGGCGGCGATGGCCAGGGAGACGGCCACCATGAACATCTCCAGCAGCTCGTTGCCCTCCCAGACGCCCAGGGCGAACACCACCGCACAGATCGCCAGACAGGCGATACCGAGGGACTTGCCCAACTCCTCCAGCTTCTTCTGGAGCGGCGTGGCCTCCGCCTCCACCTCCTGGATCATCTGGGCGATCTTCCCGATCTGGGTCTGCATGCCGGTGCCCACGACGATCCCCTTGCCACGGCCGTAGGTCACCGTGGTGCTCATGAAGCCGCTGTTCTTTCGATCACCGATGGGGGCGTCGGGCTTGAGCAGCGCGTTGCAGTCCTTTTCCACGGGGACCGATTCCCCAGTGAGCGAGGCCTCTTCGATCTTGAGGTTGACGGACTCGATCAGCCGAACGTCGGCCGGCACGTAGTTGCCCGTCTCCAGCAGAACGAGGTCTCCAGGGACCAACTCTCGTGAGGGGACATCCAGAACGTGGCCATCTCGGATCACCTTGGCCATGGGGGCGGCCATCTTCTTCAAGGCGGCCAGAGACTTCTCCGCCTTGGACTCCTGTACCACGCCAATGATGGCGTTGAGGACTACGATGGCCATGATCACGCCGGCATCGATGAATTCACCCAACACCATCGAGATCACGCTGGCGACGATCAGGATAATCACCAGGAAGTCTGTGAGTTGGGCGAGCACCATCTGGAGGAAGGAAGGACCCTTGCGCTCTTGAAGCTCGTTCGGTCCGTACTTCTCGAGCCTCGCTCTCGCTTCCTCTGCCGACAACCCCTTGGCCAGGTCCGTCCGCAGTTGCCCTGCGGCTTCCACAAGGTCGAGGCTGTGATACTCCTTTTCCACTGGTTCATGACTCCTTGGTCATTGGTGGGGAAAGCCGGGATCGTGCAGTCTTCCAGGTAGATCTCAGCTCACGGTGCTGCTCCTTTGCGGCGCCTGTCAGGCGTATGAATGAGGCCGTACTACGTTGAAGTAGAGCGAAGCGCGGTCAACAACGATGTTAACCACCTGGGCCGCCATTATAGCACAAGAAAGAGAGGTCGCTACCGTCTTGTCGTGGGCTTATTGAACAGAATGCTACCGAGGGATGCCAAAAGCGCTGGTGCCTCCCAGGCCGTTAGCGAAGTACATGGATCGCTCCACCGCGATCGGCACGTCGGAGACGACCCTGCTGGAGACCTCTGTATCCGGCACCAGGTCGTTGACCCGGAGGGTGAGCCGCGAGGTGGGGTTGACGGCGAACTCGCGGGTGGTGGAGCCTCCGTCCCGTGTCATGAAGGTCACCGCCAGCCTGGCCCCTCGGTCGTCGGGGTTGAGGATCGCGATCTCCTCGGTGAAGGGCTGCTGTGTGGAGCCCTCGGGCAGATACCACTCCCGGGATAGGGTCGCGCTCCCGACCACGTTGTGCCCTCCGCGCCCCCCGGCGAAGTAGGTCGAGCGCTCCACCACTATCGGCCGGTCGGACTCGACCCTGGCGCCCCACTTCCCCGGCGGCAGGGCGCCGTTCATGTAGATGCTGAGGCGGCTGCCCGGACGCATCGCGTAGTAGCCGACTCGAGGGGTATCCTTCTCTCCCATGAAGGTGACCTTCAGGTTTGCCGCCGTGGAGTTGGGGTTCATGGCCAGCAGCCAACTGTCCAGCCCCTGGCCGACCCTGCCCTCCGCTAGATACCAGCTTCGGGCGGCCTGGCTGGCCGCCGTGCTGCCATGCCCCCCCGCTTGGCGGAAGTACATCGCCCGCTCGGCTACGATCGGCCGATCCGATGTGACCACGGTGGAGACCTCCACGTTGGGGAGTAGCTGGTTGACGTGGATGCTCCTGCGCGAGGTGGGGGGCAATGCCACCTCCACCTCTTTCGGCGCCCCCTCAGTGGACAGGAAGGTAACCCTCGCGTTTGCCTGGACACCCGACGGGTTCTGAAGGAGTATCCAGGTATCGAAGCCGCCCCCGGTGCTCCCCTCGGCCATATACCAGTTGGTGGATGGAGCGGCGACGCCGGCCGAGCCGTGGCCGTCGCTGCGGAAGTACATCGCCCGCTCCGCGAAGACCGGGCTGTCGGATTCCACCTTTATGGAGAGTTCCGACTCGGGGATCAGTGGGTTCACGTGGATGGACCTGCGAGAGGCGGGAGGCAGGGTCACCTCCTGCATCTGCTGAGAGCCATCGGCCTTCATGTAGGTGATCCGCGCCGTGGACTCCGCGTCGTTGGGGTTCTGGAGCAGCAGCCACAGGTCGAAGGGTGATGCCGTGCTCCCTTCCGCAAAGTGCCACACCGTGCCGGACCGAGTGGGAGTGGTGGCTGCCGGCGAGGGGATGGGGTCGGTGGAGGGCGTCGTCGGCGGGGCGGGGGTCGCGGTCGCCGCGGGCGTGGCGCCGGTCGTGGCGGCAAGCAGCGCCTTGAAGGCGTTGATCACCCCCGCTCCGTAGTACTCGTCCTTGCCGGGCACTCCCAGATCCTCGGCGGTGGCCTGGAGTATCGTCTTCACCTGGGTGTTGGTGAGGCCGGGATTGGCCGATAGGATGAGGGCCGCCAGCCCGGAGACGTGGGGGGCAGCCGCCGAGGTCCCGCTGGCAGTCGCGTAGTCACCATACCCGGCTTCACGGCGGTAGGTGCTCAAGATCCCAACCCCAGGTGCGCTGACTCCCACGTACGGGTGATGCTGGGAAAAGTCGGGTACGTTGTCCTCTTCGTCGATGGCGGCCACGGCCAGCACCTGCTCGTGGGCAGCGGGGTAGATGATGGCGTTGTCCTGGTTCGCTGTGTTGCCGGCGGCAGCCACCAGGACGGCTCCCTTATCGTGGGCGTAGCGGATGGCTTGGGCCTCCAGTCGGGAAGTGACCGGGTTGCCGAAGCTCATGTTGACCACGCGTGCCCCGTGATCCACGGCATAGACCAGCCCCTGGGCGACGGCGGAGTTGGGACCCTTCCCTTCGGCGTCCAGCACTTTGATCGGCATGATCCGGACTCCTCTGGCCACCCCCTTGACCCTGGATGTCCCCCCCGCGCCGATCACACCGGCGTTGAAGGTTCCATGGCCGCTATCGTCGTCGGGGTCGGAATCGTCGCCGAGGAAGTCGTAGCCAGCCACCAGCGTTCCGGCCAGGTCGGGATGGGTTCGGTCGATGCCGGTGTCCAGGACGGCCACGATCACCTCGGGGCTGCCCGTGGCCATGCTCCATGCCTGTTCCGCCTGGATCCGTCGCAGCCCCCATTGGGACTGCTGGTAGGGCTCACCCGCGGGGGCCCGCATCACCTCTCTCAGGTAGTTGGGCTCGACCCATTCCACCTCGGGAAGCTCCCTCAGCCGCCGCGCCACCTCCAACTCCTCCCCCACGGGGACCCCCAGCCGGAGCACTCCCAGACCGGATAATCGCCCCTTCACCGTGACAGGCAGGGGCGCTAGGACGGAGGAGGCGTCGCCGCACTCCTCCCTCAGCGACACCAGCAGCTCCCCGGCGACGAACCTGCCCTCGGGCTGGTGTTGCTGAGCGGCCGCCGAAGCCACGAAGGCGACCGTGGCGCCGCGCTCGCCCGGGTCACGCGGCGTGTGCAACGCCGTGCGGGGGGCTTCCGGAGAGGGGATTTCGAACAGCAGGGGAATTGCCGCGAGCAGCGGCAGGATGATGATGAGGTGGCGGGAGTGGAAGTGGTCTTTCATCTACTCCAATTGGCCGAGCGTCTCCTCGAAGCCCTCTAACTCCTCGGGTGTGAGCTTGACGAAGAGCCCGCTCCCTTCCACCGCCACCGACCCGTCGGCCAGCAGGATCCGCCCCCGTGCCTCCACGATGCGACCGCGGTCCCTCACCATCTCTCCCACGACGGTGATCTCCTGACCCAGCGGGATCGGCTTCCGGTACTTCACCTCGAACTTGGCGGTGAAGGTCCAGAAGCCGTGGACGAAGCCGGCCCGCCCGATGGTCTCGTCCAGCAGGGTGCTGGCGATCCCTCCGTGCATCCTGTCGGGGTAACCCTGGTGCTCGGGCCCCGGGGTGAAGCGGGTAAACACCCGATCCCCGTCCTGGAAGAACTGGACCTTCAGGCCGATGGGGTTCTCTCTGCCGCAGACGTAGCAGTGACGGGAGCCGGGCTGGCGGGCCACCGTCTCACTCACTCTCTACCTCCCGACCGAGTACTCGGTTGATCGCCTCCACCTTCTCCGGCTCCAGGGTGGGCTTTAGCCTTCGGAAGATCGCTCTCAGTTCCTTGCTGTGAACGATCGGCACGGGGGGATCCTTCGCCTCCACCCGCGCACCCGGATTGGTGAAGACGATGATCGGTCGCGCCTCCAAGCCCTGGATCAACTCCTCGGAGCCGTGCGTTCTGAGGTAGGCTGCGAGCTCAGTCAACGCCTTGCGCACCTCGATGAGCGGGTTTCCCAGGCCACCCTCCGCCAGGCCGCGGAGGAGGGTGCTGCCGACGGAGCCTCGGGACCACCTTCCGTTCCGGAAGCGGATGGTTCCACCGTTGGGCTTCGGGACCAGGACGAAGAGGCCGCCCGGCCCCACCACGATGTGGTCGGGAAGCTTGGGCGAGGCGTAGTTGAACATGGTGTAGCGGTTGTCCACGCCTCGGAGTGCGGGTATCAACCACTGGTCCTGCCGGAATCTGGGACCCCAGCGCCGGGTGAAGGTGCGCCCGTAGCTGAGCAGGAGGAAGGCACCGATGAGCGCCCCGTAGGCGATGAAGATGGCCGTGTTGCCGAGCCTGTCGGTCATCAGGGAGAGGACGAACCCCACAACCAGCAGCGCCATGGACGCGAGGTTGGCGATGTTGCCTATCTTCAATTTGCGGCGAACGAGCCCCTTGTTCTCTACGATTTGCATTTGACTACCTGCTTATCTTGAAATGACCGACAACAGGGTTCTGGGTGAGCGCATCCGGCACTCAGAGCCCAGAACTTAGCACTCGGGATCGAACCTCCCAAACACCAGGCAGGCGTTCTGGCCTCCGAAGCCGAAGGAGTTCTTCAGCGCCACCCGGATCTGCCCCCGCCGGCACCTCCCCGCCACGTAGTCCAGATCGCACGCCGGATCGGGCTCCTCCAGATTGATGGTGGGGTGGATAACCCCCTCGAACAGGGCCATGATTGTCGCCACCGACTCCACAGCCCCGCAGGCCCCCAGCAGGTGGCCCAGCATCGACTTGGTGGAGCTGATCGGTATCCTGTGCGCTCGCTCGCCGAATACCCGCTTGATGGCTTTGGTCTCCGTCACGTCGTTCAAGGGCGTCGACGTGCCGTGGGCGTTGATGTAATCCACATCCGCCGGATCTACCCCGGCATCCTCCAGTGCCGCCCGCATTGCGCGGGTTGCCCCGTCCCCTTCCGGCTCGGGAGCGACCAGATGGTAGCCGTCGTCGGTAACCCCGAACCCCAAGACCTCTGCGTAGATGCGGGCGCCTCGAGCCAGTGCGTGATTCAACTCCTCGATCACCAGGACGGCCGCACCTTCGCCCGGCACGAAGCCGTCGCGGCGCGCGTCGAAAGGCCGGCTGGCATGCCTCGGATCGTCGTTTCGAGTCGAGAGCGCCCGAATGGCACAGAAGCCGGCGAGGCCCAGGGCGCAGATGGAGGCGTCGGTGCCCCCCACCAGCATCACGTCGGCAGCCCCGCGGCGGATGACCTCCGTCCCCTCGCCTATCGCCTGGGTGCCCGCGGCGCACGCAGTGACCGTGGTCGAATTATACCCCCTCGCGCCGAAAACACGGCTGAGTTGCGCGGCGGCCATGTTGGGCAAAATGGAGGGGATGAAGAAGGGGCTCACCCGGTCCGGACCCCTCTGCATCAGGACCTGTTGCTCCTCGGCTATGCTGCCGAGGCTGCCTATGCCGGTGCCCAGGTAGACTCCCACTCGATGGTTGTTGGATTCGTCGATGGAGAAGCCGGAATCCTCCAGCGCCATCCTCGTCGCGGCCACGGCGAACTGGCTGAATCGAGCCATCCGCCTGGCCTCCTTGGCGTCCATCCAATCGCCCGGCTTGAAGTCCCGAACCTCTCCAGCCAACTGGGACGGGTAGGGGCTGGGATCGAATTGGGTGATGCGGTCGATACGGGTCTCGCCGGCCTTCAGGGCTCGCCAGAAGCGCTCGACGCCGATGCCGAGCGAACTGACGACGCCCAGGCCGGTCACCACAACCCGGCGTGCTTGCGCCCTCTTCCTCTGCTCTGGTTGCGTATCCTCTTGTATAGAAAGGTTGCTGTTCACGGCACCCTCCCTATTGAGACAGGTCGTGGGATGGATTGAGCAGGTATCTCTAGATAGAGTACACGTTCCCCGCCGTAGACGTTGACATAAACTAGAGACACCTGACTGCGCAGGACGCAGGACTCGGGACTACTCAGGACGCAGCGCTCGCCCCGGCCACGCCGGCCCTGATCGCCTCGACCAGGTTCTGGTCCACGGCCTGTTTGGCGACTCGAACGGCGTTCTTGATGGCCAGGGCGTTGGATCTTCCGTGAGCGATGATGGTGATGCCGTTTACCCCCAGGAGGGGTGCGCCGCCGTACTCGGCGTAGTCCAGCCGCTTCTTGATGCGGCGGAAGGCAGGCTTGAGGACGAGGGCGGCCAGCTTGGAGACGATGTCGGCGGTCAACTCCTTCTTCAGGATATCGAAGATCGCCGAGGCCAACCCCTCGCTCAGCTTGATCGCGACGTTGCCCGCGAAACCATCGCATACGACGACGTCGGCAGTTCCGAGGGGGATGTCCTTCCCCTCCACGTTGCCGATGAAGTTGAGGCCCGAGGCCTTCAAGAGGGGATGGCATTCCTGGACCAGCCCGTTCCCCTTGGTCTCCTCCTCGCCGTTGCTGAGAAGCCCGACCCTCGGACGGGCGACGCCGAAGACGCGTTCCATGTAGGCCGAGCCCATGACCGCGAACTGGAGGAGATACTCAGGCTTGCAGTCCGCGTTGGCGCCTGCGTCGATGATGAAGCACTTGCCTGTGGTCGTGGGGTAGACCGTCCCCAGGGCGGGCCGCTCGATCCCCTTGATCCTCCCGAGGCCGAAGAGGGCCGAAGCCATGACCGCCCCGCTGTTGCCCGCGGAGACGAAGGCGTCGGCCTGGCCTTCCCTCACCAAACTCACTCCCACGGCTATGGAGGATTGGCGCTTCTGCCGGAGTGCCGCCGCAGCGTGCTCCTCCATGCCCACCACCTCTTCGGTGTGGACCACCGAGAGGCTGAGACCGGCGGGGTCGTGCTTGGCCAACTCCTGCTCGACTGCGGTCTTCTGGCCAACCAGGACGACCTCGACTCCAAACTCTCGGGCGGCCGCGATGGCCCCCTCCACGACCACGCCGGGAGCGTGGTCGCCGCCCATGGCATCCAGGGCAACTCTCGTCAGAGCCTTGGACAACTCCGTCCTCCGAACTGCGCGGTGCCGGTAGTATAACCGGGAGCGGGCATCCGGGCCAATAGCGAGGGGGATGCCCGCCGCGCGGGCATCCCCCTCTTCTGCACCCTGCCGTTGAAGCCTACGGCTTCACTCTAGATCCCTCAACCACCGGCAGGGCCGCAACTGGAGCCGCTGTAGGACCCGCCGAAGGAGCCTCCGTTGGAGCCGCCCGAGAAGCCGAACACAGAGACCTTTCGCTCGACCTTGTCGGAGTTGCACTTGGGGCATCGGATCTGCGCCGAGGCCGAGCTGGAGCGCAAGAGCTTCTCGAAGGCCTCTCCGCATTGGAGGCAGCCGTACTCGTAGATGGGCACCTGGCACCCTCCTGGACGCAACGTACTGTAGCGCCCCGATCATACCCATAGGGGGTATATTTGTCAAGGGGGCGAGGGCACGACAAAGGCGAGGGCCCAAGTCTTGAATGCCCTCGCCTTGCGCGGACCCAAGCTTCCAGTTTATGCGGGAGCCGGGCTCAAACCAGGTAGCCCCCTGGAGGGAATAGGGCGTTAGGTGCTACCCAACCGCACTCGGTTTTACCTCGCCACTCCGTTATTCACGGGATCCCATTCGGCGTCTCACGACGCCCAGCCTCGCAACCTAACCTCTATCGCCGGACAGTATACATCCGAGAGGTAATTATGTCAATAGTTGATCTGCCGACTTTTTGCCGGTTTTCTAACCCGGTCCCGACGCAACCCCTCACCAGTCGATCGGCAGATCCGTCTCCATCAGCGCCTGCTCCCCCAGCTTCTCCAACTGCACCCGATAGTTGCGCTTGGGGGTCTGCGTGCCGGGCAGGAAGCTCTCCACGTCCATCTCCGGGTAGTACACGAGCACCGCGGCCTGGAAGCGCTGGGTCCATCGGCCGTTTCGCAGCTTCGGCTCCTCCATGGGGAAGCCGAAGCTGTTCGCCCCGCCGTGGCTGTCGAAGAACTCCTTGAAGTGGGTCGGGGTGCCGTCGGGGGCGAAGTTCGCCACGTAGTGGCCGAGGCCCCGGCCAGGCTCGTTCGGGAAGTAGGTCGCGTCTCCCTTGGGGCGGTGCGCTGGGTCCGCGGGATCCACCGGCGGCTCGTAGAAGCCGGGGTAGAGAAGGTTCACCAGCAGCCGTCGCAGGATACGGTATTGCGGCGGGTTCTCGGGATGCCACTCCAGGACCCCTCGCTCGAAGTACTGCACCGTCTGCGACCCTCCGGCCGGGTCCGGCCGTACCCTTCCGATTGGGTGCCCCAGCACGTCCTCTCCGCCCATCGCCCGGTAATAGTCGAGCCACTCACCGGAGACCGTGTAGCCGGTGACCGGCGATGTCCAGCTCCTGCCGCGATCCGTCCCCGGTGCCGACCAGTCGGTCCAGGCGACAGGGGTGCCGGAGGACTGGCCCTTCTCCTCGACCAGCAGCAGCGGACTTCCGCCGATGTGGTACTGCTGGGGAGCCCCGGGGACGGTGTTGGCCGTGGCGGCCGCGAGGTCCACGAAGTACTTTCCATCCTTGGGGAATAGCTGCCGGGTGTGGCCGAACTTGTCCACCAGGATGGCGGCGGGCGCGCGGGCCGTCAACGCCACCTGGGTCTGGGTCGGCGAGTTGTTCCAGAGCACGGTCACCCAATCGCTCTGCCGCTCCAACCTCACCGCTGTCGCCTTGTCCTGCCGGTACTGCCGCGCTGCCTTGGTTCCCGACATGTAGCGGGTGATCACCTGAAAGGCCTGGTAGCTCGCCCTGGGAGAGGCCCCCTCGTCCGAGCGTACGAGGCCGTAGGGGTCGGCCCCTGGCCGCCTCGTGTCGTCCTGCATCTTGTAGACGGACACCCGCTCCACCCCTGCGGCCAGGGCAGAGGCGAATGCCTGGATCAGGTAGGATGCCTGCTCGTCCATGGAGGCTCGGAAGGAATCGCGGGTCCGCTGAACCCCGGCGTCGTCCCACGGAACCACGTTGGTCTCGTTGATCCAGATCGGCTTCTGCAGGCCGTGCTCCTGCATCAGCTTCCGGAAGAGGCGTGGCACGTCGTACAGATCCCTGGGGTTGCCGTACAGGTGCAGCGACGCCACGTCGAAGTAGTAGCCGTTGGCTCGGGCCGTCGGGTCGTGGCTGGCCACGTTCAGGAAGCGGCGGAAGTACTGCTCGCGGCCGAATGCCTCGTCCCACCAGTAGGTGAGCCCGGCCAGGATGACGCGGCCGCTGGGGTTGGCCGACTTGATAGCCTGGTGGGCCACCTTGACCAGCAGGTAGTACTGCTCCACGGAGCCGTTCCACTGCTGCATGCCGGTGTTGTTGTTCCAGATGTCGGGCTCGTTCCAGATGATCCAGTCATCGATACGGCCGGCGTACTGCGCAGCCAGGCGGCGTATGAACTGCCCCCAGTAGTTGTCGGGGTGGTCGAAGGGAAGATCCAGGTTGCGCGGTGCGGCGTTGGGGTCGGTCCCGGCGAGCCAGGGGGGGGTTCCCAGCACCACTCCCACGACTTTACGCCCCTCTGCGAGTTCGCGGGCCAACTGGTCGTCGGAGAACCATCGGTTGTACTGCCAGTCGGTGGGACCCTTGGGCTGGAAATGGTCCCAGCGGTAGATCACCCTTTCCCACGTGACCCCGGCCTGTCCGGCGCGGAAGGGTGACTCGTATGCCTCGACGGCGCCGAAGCGCACCTCCGGCGAGCCCGCGGGAGCCATCTGGCCGGCGGGCTCGCTTGCCACGGCGGCGGAGGGGATCAGGGCCATCAGGAGGAAAAGTGCCGAGACGATAGAGGTGATCGAAGTCGTGGCGATGCTGCGCAAGGTCGCTTACCTCGGGGAGTGAAAGTGCGTCTAATCGGTTGGCGCTTACGGCGAAGGGGCGAGCCAGCGGCTCGCCCGCGACTATCGTTCTATCCCACCAGTGGATCGGGCACTGGGACACCCAGCTTCTCCGCGATCTCCTTCAGCTTGAGGTAGGTGTCTTCGGGTAGCGCGACCCCCTGCTCCTGTCGCTGCTGGCGAGTGCGGCGCTCCGGCTCGCCCGGCAGCAACACCTCGGTGAAGCCGGGTGCCGGTTTCACGTCCTTGATCTGTTTGAGCCGCTGGCCCACGGCCGCCTCGAACTGCTCCAGCGGCCGGAATGCCTCGATGTTGACCACCATGAGGAAGTTGCCGAAGGAGAGGTTCTTCGTGAGGAGATCCTCGCCGCCGCCCATGTGGCGTCCCAGGAGATCGGCTATCACGGAGAGGACGTAACCCTTGTGGCCTGCCATCGGTAGGAGAACGCCGCCAGCGTAGAAGTCCTCGGCGTCGGTGGTGGGATTGCCATCTTTGTCCAGGATGGTGTCCGGTGGCACCGGCTGGTGCTTGGCGCGGGCCACCCGCAGCTTCCCCTCGGCGGTCACGGAGGTGGCGATGTCGGCCACGACGGGCTGGCCCTCCAATCCAGGCAGTGCGAAGGAGATCGGGTTGGTGCCCAGGACCCGGCCAGCGCCTCCGTAGGGAGTAACAGGGCCGCCGTTGAAGGCGGCGCCAACCATGAAGGCGACCATCCCCTCCCTCGCGGCCATCTCCGTGTACTCCCCCAGCCGGCCGACGTGGTTGCAGCGGATGACGCTGACGGCCGCCACGTTGGCCGAACGGGCCTTCTCGATGGCGACGGTGGTGGCGTGGTGGGCGGTCACCTGGCCGAAAGCCCAGTTGCCGTCCACGACTGCCGTGGTTGCCGCCTCCCTCAGGACGGTCGGCCGGGCGGCGGGGAGGCAGGTGCCGTCGTCGATAGCCTCCAGGTAGCTGGGGATGCGCAGTACCCCGTGGGAGTCGTGGCCCATCAGGTTGCTGGCCACCAGGGATCGCGAAACGTGCTCGGCGATGTCAACCGGCGCGCCGACGGCGACGAAGATACCCGTGGAGAGCGCCTCGAGTTGGGATGCGGAGAAGACTAACATAGGTTGTCCTCCGAAGAGATGTGCCTGCGATGAAGATGGTAGCTAGGATAATCCGCTGGGCGTCGTGCGCGCAACCGGTAGGCCTATTCCGCCCTGACAGTTTGGTAGCCGTACGTTAGTCTGGGAATCCGCCGATCATCTACATAGGGATAACCAATAGATAATGAGTTCTTGACAAAGCATGGTATGATCTTGTTGAGCCGCAAGGCGACAATAAACGCGAGTAAGCCCTGCTTCCTGGAAAGACAGGCCGATGTCTCAAGCAGAGGAGAAAGCGGAACAGAGAGACTTCATCGTCGATGAAGTCCCGCTTGCTCAATCGGCTGCTGGGCCGGTGGCACCTCCACCGGCCTTTCCTGCTGATGACGCTCCCTCACCCAGGGATTCCGCGAGAAGGGCAGAGGCGCAGGGGACTCAACTGCCCCTGCCTCTCGATGTGGACCCGGAGCCCGCGGCGGAGCCTGCGCCCGTTGCGGAGAAGCGTCGGTCTAGGAGGTCCAAGGGCTTCGTTCCAGTGACGAGGGATCCGGACGTCGCCCGCTCTTACTCCGACAACGTCGCCTTGGACTACGCCATCGCCCGCGGCCTAGCCCAGGCTCTTGGAAGCCTGCCCCCCGAGGAGTTGGCCGCCCTGCGGGCCAAGGTTGCCAAGGCCAACCTTCAGAATAGCAGGGCCTCCTCCCCTCGCCACCCCCGCTGACCTGATCCAGTGTGGCACGCCCCCAGAACCACGTGGACACCGAGACACGGAGTGGACTTTACATATCCCAGTGTCTTTGTCGTGAGTCCCGCTAAGCAAGTATCTCCAGTTCATGACAGCTTCTCTGGCGGGAGACGTGTACTCTATCTGGAGATAGCTGTTAGCTAGCGGAGGCCTCGGAGGAGACTGCGGGCTCCAGGAGGGCAAAGGCCCTTTGGAGGTGCTCCGCGAGGGGGCGGCCGGTGACCGCCTGGAAGACTCGGTCCACCCCGCGGGCGAAACCCGCGCCCATGTGGCAGTAGGCATCCAGCAGGCTGGGGAGGGCGTAGGCCTCGGGGGATGCAGGATCGTGGTGCCGGTAGCGGCCCTGCAGCAGGTGGGTGAGATCCCTCCGAGGTCGGCCGGTCAGCCGTTGCCGGTACTCGGGGGCGATCCCGCACAGGAGGAGCACGGCGCGCGCCATTCCCAGGGCTTCCGCTGGATCGGGGACGCAGCCAAAACGGAATGCCGCTCGGACAGCGCCTTCTCTGGCCGGGCCGCAGCCCGTGGCCCATATCAGCAGATCGGCCACCTGGCCGGGAATCTCCGGCTTGGAGCGGAGGTAGCAGGCGGTTAGCGCCTCCAACCGCTCCAGTGGGGTGGCGCCAGGACGGCAGTACACTCTCAAGGCGCGCTCCACGAGCCGCAAATGGGGTAGACAGCGGAGACGGCCATCAGTCTACCAAATCCCAATGACTCCAACAATCCACTTTCGAGAAGAAGCGCCCGATTCTCCTGCCGTTGTCTCTGGCTTCGAGGTGCAAGATGGGGCCGGTGCGCCCATCTTGCGACGCCCACCGGCTAGGGCTATGATTCAGCCGCGATCGTCTGGACGCGATACCCTTTTGCCAGGTGGTTCCATGCCCCTAGATCCTGAGACTATACGCCAGGTTGCGGAGCGGACCCGTGTCCTCCGCTCCCCCCGCCAGTCGCTGGCGACCTTCGGCACCACGGCCATCGACTACTACGTGGTCACGGAGCCAGTGTACGGGGAGTTGCTGGGGGAGACCCGTGAGACGGTGGTGCGCCGTGGGCGGGTGACCGCCGAGCGGCCTCAGATCGTCACCCCCTTCTACCTTCTAAACCTGTTCCACGGCTTCGAGCACGGTGAGGAGTTCGCCCAGCATCTGCTCGAGAGCTACGGGCCCAATTCCCCGGGCCTCATGTACTCCTACCGGAACGACCTGGAGGACACCAGCATCGTTTCCGATCCCCTTGCCACCGTGGCGCAGCGGTTGGCCGACGACCTGGAGCAGCAGGGCAACGGTCTCGCAGCCGTCATCTCAGGCGTCGATCACCTGTGGGACATCTCCCTGATGAGGTTCATCTTCGAGCTGACCGTCTCCTCACTCGGGCGGAACGTGTCGGATCTGGCCCGCAGCGGCCTCCTCGGCATGGATGGAGGGCTGCCCAGGGCGGCGCGGGCAAGGATCGAGGAGCTGTTCAGAGAGGTGGCCGGCGGCCGGGTCAATCCCAACGTGTTGAAGGCGGAGCTGGACCGCTGGGGTGTCTTCCGCGAGTACGAGGATCGCTTCCTCGATTTGTTCCGCCGCCGCTAGGTGCATCGTTCCTCGCCCGCGCCGCATTCATACGTGTATCAAAGCGCCTCGTGCCTCGCCGCGGCGATCGGAGCTCGAGTGGGCGGAGGGCGACGAGGCTGTTCGGTGAGAAGTAGGTCCGGCAGGACTCGAACCTGCAACCCTGTGCTTAAAAGGCACCAGCTCTACCAGTTGAGCTACGGACCCGCGGCCGCGGATTCGGAATCGGCAGGTCGTGCAGGATTCGAACCCGCAGTCACCGCTTTGGAGGCGGTTGGTTTACCGTTAACCGAACGACCTAGATAGCGCCGGCGGTTCACCGCCGGCGCTCGTAACAGAATCCTACCACACGATAGTATATATGGCCAGATGACCTGGACTCGCCGTCACTCGCGTGCTATCCTGGCCTGCTCCGTGCAGCCCCTTCCCTCCAGGAGATGGCTCACCCCCATCCTGAGATCGCCTCCGACGTCCTGGCCTAAGTGGGTTTAGGGGAGGAGCTCTCGGCCTACACGGCGACCTGGCTCGCTGCTCACTTCGCCTACGGTACGGCATGGGGTGTGATCTACGCCTTGCTCCGGCCCCTCCTGTCAAGATCACCCGTGGCTGCCGGCATCCTGTTCGGCGGAGCGCTCTGGACCCTCAGCTATCTGGGGCTGATGCCGGCGCTGGGGTTGTATCCCCGCCCGAAGGAGGACCACCCTTCGCGGGTGGTGACGATGATTGCCGCCCACGCCGTGTACGGGGTCGCCACGTCGGAGATCGAGCGCCGGGTCTGAGCCGGAATGCACCCTGCTCTCTGATGACCCGCCAACTGATGCGAAGATGGTATCAACGCAGGTAGTAAAGCACACCCAGTGTGCCCAGATAGGCCAGTAGCACCACCAGGGAATCGATGCCCATCCCCAGCACGACCCGGTTCCGCCGTTCGATCAGGCCTACCAGGTAGATTGAGGTGGTGACTATTCCGGCGGCGGCGGCGAAGAGGGCCGAGCGGCCAACGGCTTCGAGAACGTAGCCCGTGGGGTAGAACAGATCCGAGAGAAACAGCAGGGCCACCAGGAAGGCGTTGGTGCCGAAGATGTTGGACACGGCCATGCTGTAGGCGCCGAGCCGCACTGCGGAGATGGTGGTGCTCAACTCAGGCAGCGAACTGGCGAAAGCCAGCAGGGTCGCTCCCACGAATCCAGCTCCCAGGCCGCTCTGGACGGCCAGGGCAGCCCCGACCTCAGCCAGGATCACGCCGGCCAGGAAGATGGTGCCGCTGCTGATGGCGAAGAGGAGCGCGACTCGGGCCATGGACACACCCTCGCCACGACGTCGACCAGAGCTATCGGGGCGGCGCTCCATCTCCAGTTGCGGCGGCACCTGGACGGGGCGCCACTGCGCTCTCCCTTCGTATTGCCTCAGCGTGTAGAGTGAGAGAAGGTAGACTGCGACCAGCATCGTGGTCCAGAGTCCGGCGCCGGGAAGGCGAAGGATCTCGCCGGCGGCGATACCGGTGATGGCGAGGCTGAGGAGAAGGACAACCGCCGCGCCCTGCAGTAGCAGCACCGGTCGGGGGGCGAAGTAGGTGAGGGCCCTACCCGTCACCGTCAGGTCGGCCACCGCAAGGATGGTGGTCTGCAGGGTGACCCCACCGAAGAGACTGTTGACGGCGAGGACAGCGTCTCCGGCGACCGAGGCGGCGATCGTCCTGCCGACTTCGGGCAGCGAGGTAGCCACTGCCAGCAGCACCAGCCCAGTGAACGCCTCCCCCATGCCCGTACGATCGGCGATGATATCCGCATAGATCGCCAGACGGGAGCCGGCCAGCCAGATCACGGCGGCGGCGGCGAGGAAGAGGGCGATGTTCTGCTCCAGGGAGAGCTGGCCGAAGTCGCCAAGGGGCAAGACGCTTCTCCCTTAATCAATTCCGCGACGCGGTCAATCCAGAGGCGTAGATCGCCGCGAAGGCGGCGAAGAAGAGCCCGGCCAGAACGGTGGCGGCAAAGACTGGCCACGATTCCGCTCGGACACCTCCATCCCTGCGCCGGCCGACCGCACTCGGCGCCGAGCCGCCCACCTGGAGCGACAAAGGCCGGGGTGCGGTCGGCGCTATCGCAGATGCCATGCCGCCGCCCTGGTTCGGCGAAGCGCCAACCAATGTGGTGGAGTGGTACCGGGTGTGTTCTTCATTCCTGGCCCTCCGGTGCTGCACAACCTGGAGCCCCAACTGCTGATCGGCCTCCGGATCCCCAGGCTCGGCCTCCCGGGCCGAAAAGGGCTGTATCCGGCCCCGTGTCGGGGCTCGTTCCCGGGCCCGTACAGCCAGGCGATTTCTGGGCACGGTGCATGCTACTCCCTACACCCAGGCGACGGATCGCCCGTCCCCTGTTGTGAGTAGGGAAAGGAGCACAGTCTCATGCCAGGAAGCATCGGCAAGCAGGATCTGATATCGAGAGTCGCTCAAAACTCCGGCATCTCCAACAAGCAGGCCGAGAAGGTGATCAACTCTTTCATGGATACAATCACCCAGGCCATAGAGAAGGGGGAGGAGGTGCGCCTGACGGGCTTCGGAACCTTCAAGGTCGTCCAACGCGCTCCCCGTAAGGGTCGCCATCCTCGCACGGGCGAGGAGATGCTGATCCCCGGCAGCGTGCGCCCCACCTTCACTCCAGGTAGTCGGCTGGTCGAGGCCGCCCGCAGGGGTGGGGGCGAGATGAGAAGGGCCGCCTAGCCCTTCTTCTCGAATCTGAACCCGTTTCGGGGGCGTTGTAGGGGCACTCGATGGTGCCCGTACAAGGCCCCCGAAATCCATGTACCCCAGGGCTTCGCCCCCCGCCTGGCGGCGGGTATACTACAATCGCGGATCCGACTGCGTTACCGCGTCGTTCCCGAAGTGGGCAGGCGTGACGCTGCGCAAGCTCGCGTCACGTGTCCCCTGCAGCCGTGCGAGCCGGCAGAGCCGGCCGGCCACCACGCCTCCTCGAAGGGTGGTTCATGGCGGTTCCCGGTTCTGCCGCGGGAGAGTCTCTGCGTGGGGAGGCACCGATGAAGGCTGTTCTATCGCGACGTATCCAGGAGTTGGCGTCCATCGACGGCGTGGCGGGGTTCGAGCAGAGGGTCGTGGCCTACATGGCGGAGGCATTCCAGGCCATGGGGGTGCCCACCGAGGTCGATCGCTTCGGGAACCTGATCGCCACGAAGAGGGGCTCGCGGGGCTCGCCCACGGTGATGGTCGCTGCCCACTCCGACGAGATCGGGGCCATCGTGAAGAGCATCGATCCGCGGGGCTTCCTTCGCTTCGAGAAGCTGGGGGGGACCCAGGACCTGCTGCTGCTGGGACGGCAGGTCTCCGTCAACGGGGTGTTCGGCGTTATCGGGGTCAAGGCCGGCCACCTGCAGAAGGCGGGCACCGAGTTGCCTCGCGCTGCTGACATGTACGTCGACGTGGGGGCCTCCAGCGCCGAGGAGGTGGCGGCCCTCGGCATCCACGTCGGCGACCCCATCGCATACCGCAGCGAGGTCCATCCCTTCTCCAACCCCGACCGCCTGTGCGGCAAGGCGATCGACAACCGGGTGGGGTGCGCCATGCTGCTGCAGCTCTTCGAGGAGTTGCAGGGGGTGGACCTTCCCGGAACCCTCTACGGGGTCGTCAACTCCCAGGAGGAGGTGGGCTGGCGGGGGATACAGCTAGCGGGGCGGCGCCTGCGGCCCGACTCCGCCCTGGTGGTGGACACCATCCCCTCGGGCGACACGCCGGACACCGACTTCCACCGGGAGCTGGCCATCGCCATCGGCGCCGGACCGGTGATCGCCCTGGTGAGCGGGGGGTTCCCAAACGGCTACATCATGACCCCCGCCATGAAGGATCTGCTGCTCCGGCTGGCCCGGGAGGAGGGAATCCCCCACCAGCCTGCCCTCTTCCCCGGCTCGGGTAGTGACGCCATCACCCTCCATATGGTGGGGGATGGGATCCCAACTGGCATAGTCAACATCCCGCGGCGCTATGCCCACTCCCCCGTCGAGGTGCTGGACCTGAACGACGTGGTCCACGCTCAGCGGCTGCTGCGTCGGGCCACGATGGCCCTGGCTACGGAGCCTATGGGCTGGACCTAGGCTGGCGCCTTCAGTTCGTGCACCCCTCGACAGCTCGGGTCCCAGCGCCCGAGCCGGAGGCGTCTCGGGCCTCGACCGGCACTTATCTAGATGGCTGTACTTGCCCTCCTTCTTCGGGTACAATGGGGCCGTCTGGGAGCGAAGACGACTCCGACTCTGCCTCCGGCCTTTCCCCCGGTCGTTTCCACCCAGCATCCCCGATTCTCGCGGATGACCACTGTCAAACTGACGAAGGAGTAGTGGCGCATGTTGGATCAGGCACGTTTGACTCAGGTGGCCGACAAACTGGTGGGGCAGGTGCTCGCCCTGAAACCTGGCGAGACCGTCTGCATAATCCGGGACAACGATCTACCCTCGGCCTCCCTGTCCGAGGCGGTGAGCGAGGCCGCGATTCGGGTGGGGGCCGAGCCGGTGTCAGTGATCATCGTTCCCCGATCCGTGGGGGGGCAGGAGCTTCCCGACACCGTGGCGGGAGCCTTCCTCCGATCCAACGCGGTCGTCAATCTGGCCAGGTGGGCCGTGGAGCACACCCGCGCGGCCACCGCAGCCCTCCAGGCCGGGGTGCGATTCAGCAACCTTCGCAACTGGGAGGACGGCGTGCTGGAGAGCCCCGGCGTGACCACCGACTACGAGGTGGTCCGGCGCAACGCCCTGGCAGTGGACGCCCTGCTGGAGAAGGGGCGCGAGGTTCGCGTCACTTCCCCCGAGGGGACCGACTTCACACTGAAGCTGTGCGGCCGGCCAGGCAAGGCCCAGACGGGCTTCGCCGACGAGCCCGGCAGGTTCTCGGGGCTGCCCGACGGCGAGTCCACGGTTGCACCGCTGGAGGGGTCCACCAACGGCCGGATAGTGAATCCCTACATCATGGAGAAGATCGGTCTGGTGACCGAGCCCTTCGAGTTGGAGATCAAGGACGGCTGGATCGTGGGCCTGAAGGGCGGCAAGCAGGCGAGGGACCTCCAGGAGTTTCTGGAGAAGTCGGATCCCAACGCCAAGCGGATCGCCTCCCAGTTCGCCATGGGGATGAATCCGGACTGCCGCGTCTTCCCCAATACTCGGGAGGTTTCCAAGAAGCTCGGGACCATCCACGTGGCCATGGGGGACAACATTTCACTGGGCGGCACGGTCCAGAGCGGTGTCCACATCGACATCGTGGTGCTGAACGCGACGGTGACACTGGACGGCAAGGTGATCCTGGAGAAGGGTCAGCTTCACCTGTAGTAGGGGTGACCGGCTGGCGGCAAGACGGTGTAGGGCGGGCGTGACGCCGCGCACGCTCGCGTCACGCCCGCCCTACACCTTGCTGCACGGCTTCAGTTGGAGACACCGGCCGCTCCTGCCAGAGACCCTTGCTCCGGTTGGTGCCGCTCGTCGCCTACGATCAGTCCGTCCTTGAGCCTCACCGTCCTCTGCGCGTATCGGGTGTTGTCCGGGTTGTGAGTCACCACCAGCACCGTGAGCCCCTCTCGGTTCAGGGTGCGCAGCAGCTCCATCACCTCGGCCCCCGTCTCGCTGTCCAGGCAGCCCGTGGGCTCGTCGGCCAGGACGATAGGCGGCTCGTTCACCACCGCCCGGGCGATGGCCACCCTCTCCTGCTCCCCGCCGGAGAGCTGGCTGGGCAGCCGATGCAGCTTATCCGCCAGCCCCACCCGCTCCAGGGCCGCTAGTGCCATCTCCTCCTGATCCCTGTGTGGCCGGCGGCTGATGGCCATCGGCAGCATGACGTTCTCCAGCGCCGTCAGGTAGGGCACCAGATGCTGCTGCTGGAATACGAACCCAAGGTACTCGTGGCGGAAGTCGGCCCGCCTCTCGGCCGGCAGGGCGTAGACGTCGATCCCGTCCATGAGGACTGTCCCCGAGGTCGGGGGGGTCATGGCGCCCAGTACGGTGAGCAGGGTGCTCTTCCCGCTGCCCGAGGGGCCCATGATCGCCACCATCTCGCCCTCGTCGATCTGGAGATCCACATCCCGCAGTGCCATCACCGGCAACCCCGCGCCGGTGTAGCATTTGCCCACCCGGTGCAACTCGATCAGAGCCAATGTTTCCTCCTAAAGCTGATAGCTATCGGCTGTCAGCTATATGCTTCGTAGTGCCTCCGTTGGGTCCAGGGCCGAGGCCCGTAGGGCCGGGTAGAGGCTACCCGCCAGCCCCACCAGCAGCGCCAGCCCCACGGCATAGACCGCCAGCATCGGATCCCAGGTCACCGCCACCTCCAGCCTGGCCACCTGCTCCGCCACCAGGGAGCTGCCCAGGGTCCCGACGACCCACCCCAGCAGGCCGCTCAGCAGGCTGAGCAGCAGCGCCTCCATCAGGATGATCCGCGCCACGTGGCTCTTTCTGAAGCCCACCGCGCGGAAGACCCCGATCTCACGGGTGCGCTCGTTGACGCTGGACATCATGGTGGTAAGCACCACCAGTCCGCCGACCAGCAGCACCACGGCGGATACCGCCAGGGAGAAGTTGGTGAGCTGCTCCACGGTCTGCTCTCGGGATTTCATCGCCTGGGCCAGAGCCGTCACCTTCGCCCGGGGTAGCCTGTCGCCGATCTGGGCCACGATCTCTTCGATCGGGCAGGTGGAGCAGAGGGCGCTCACCTCCACCAGGCTGATCTTGCCGGGCTTGCCTAGCAGGTCCTGGACGACGCCCAGGTCGGCGAAGATCAGGGCGTCCTCCTGGTTGCCGATCGGACTCAGCACCGCGGCGACGGTGAAAGGGCGGCCGAGGATCTGAAGGGTGCTGCCGGGGGCCGCCTTCAGCCGGTGGGCCACATCCTGGCCCAGGATGAGCTGGTCCGATCCTGCGGGTGGCTTGCCTTGTAAGCTCCACCATCGCTTCATCTTCAACTCTTCCGGGAAGACCACGCCCACCAGCAGCGCCCGGGTCTCCCCTACCTCCACGGCACCCAGCAGCTTGGGGGCGACGGTGCTGATGTTCTCCGCGTTCTGGATGGTCCGGATGGCGGCCACCTCTTCCGAGGTCAGCTCCTGGGTTGCGTAGCTCACCCCCACCGCCACTCCACCGTAGGAGAGGGAGAGGTCGTCGGAGCGGGGCACCACCAGGATGTTGGCGCCGTACTGGTCGATCTTCCGCTCGGTGTCGGCCTGCAGCGCCGCCGTGATGGCAAGCATGCTCACCACCGTGGCGATCCCCACGGCGAGGCCCAGCACCAGCAGCAGGGCCTTGCCCCTGCGGCGGCGGAGGTTGTTCAGGGAGATGGTGCTCAGATGCATGGCTAGAAGGCCCTGGGCTTCCAGGTGGACACCTTCTCCTCGTCCACCACGACCTTGCCGTCCACGACGCTACTGGGCAGCACCTCGGGCGGGTATGCCTGGCAGCCTCCGGAGATCCCCTTGGAGTTCTCCAGTTCCCAGCGGGAGCCGCAGGCGTTGCACACCAACTGGGTGCCCTCCACACGGAAGCTGGTGGAGTTGCACGGCTCGCACATGCGCGATGCCACCTTCACGGCCCCGGAGGGGGTGGTGTAAGCCAGCAGCGGCGTGGTGATGTTGCCCTTCTTGTAGTCCCAGGCCACCAGCTTCTTGGAGGTCACCTCCTGTACCGAGATCGACACCTTCCCGCCCTCCGTGGCCGCGGTGGAGGCCGGTTGCTGCTGCAGCGCCGCGGCCGAGGGCCCGGCAGTGCCGGTGTTCTGGAAGGTCATCAGGCCGACGAAGACGACGACGAGGCCGATGACCCCGGCTGTCAGGTAGAAGCGGGGCCCCAGAGGGCGTGGCCCTCTCCGCTCCTCGGCGAAGCGCCGCCGCTTCGCCTCCCACCGATCGGACCGGTCCCAGCCTGCTGCCGGGCCCTCGTAGTCGCCTGCTCTAACCTTGCGCTTGGACATGGTCGGCTCCTTTCATCCCTCTCGGGGCATGGTGCTGTGATTCTGGGTGTATAGACCGTCAAGAACGGCTGCCATGATCCGTGCAGGGGCAGGCCTGTGCGTCCGCCCCGGTGCAGGAGAGGTCACGTGGGCGGACAGGCAGATCCGCCCCTGCCGGTGTCGCCCATTAGTCTTACACTGTGTAAGACTAATGGGCACAAGAAGCGGGCTCCCTAGGGCGCCTCTACGGTGCCGCCCGGCAGGTCGCAGACGCTGCCGGAGCCGCAGCAGCTCCCCCCGACGGGCTGGGAGCGCTCCGCGGCGTAGCCGGAGCCCACCGTAGCGAACAGTATCGCCGCCGCGACACCGAGGCTCAGGGCGGCGCTCCACCGCCCGAGTGGCGCCAGCCTCACGGTGGGACGGGACAGGTGCCGGATCCGCTCCCCTATCATGTCGAAGGGGCCCACGGCCGCCGCCGCCAGATCCGCCACTGGGCGCCGGCTTGCGCTCCTATAGATCTTCAGGATCGCCCCTGCTAGGGGGCGGGGCGACAGCCGATCCGCCACCTCGGCGTCGGCCGAAAGCTCCTTGGCCAGCAGGTAGCGGTCCCGGAGCTGCGCCGCTGCCGGCAGCAGGAAGAGTGCCCCGGCGACGCTGCGGCTGAGGAGCACCTTCAGCGGATCAAGCTGGCGCAGGTGGACGGACTCGTGGAGCAGCACCGCCCGCAGCTCTCGGTGGGTGAGGGTTCGAGCCATTCCGGAGCTGACGCAGATGCGGGGCGAGAGAAAGCCGTAGCAGAAGGCGTAGGGAGCGGGGTCCAGCACGTAGGTCAGCCGGCCCCGTATGCCCAACTCACTGGCCAGCCGGGCCAGTCCAGGCGGCACTCGCCCCACGCGAGACTCCACCTGTCGTATCAGCCTGAAGGTCGACCTCAACTGCTCGATCAGCACTGCCGTCCCCGCCGCCAGACCGCTCGCGACTGTCGCCACCGTCAGGCCGGCCCCCGCTCGGGCGATCTGCATCAGCATCGGATCGCTGGCGCACGCCTGGAGGCAGGCGGAGGCGAGGGGGATCAGCACCCGCTGGCAGAGGAGGAAGGCGGCGATCAGCCCGAACCCTCCCAGTGCCAACCCAAGCAGGAGGACCGCCTCGAAGGGTCGGGTGTCCCGGCGGGAAGGAGCGTCCGGAGTCCTCATCCTTTCCCACCTCGCCGCTGCCCCACCTTGTCGTGGATCAACTCCTCGAGCATTGCCAGCTCCTCCGGCGCCAGCTCGTGGACCACGTCGACGAACTGGGCGATAGCGGCGCTCCCGAAATCCCGCACGAGGCCGGCGGCGACCGAGCGAGAGACGCGGCCCAAGAATGCCTGGCGGCTCTCGACCGCGGAGTAGAGGTAGGCCTTGCAGACTCGCCGTCGGGAGAGGAGCCGCTTCTCCACCAGCCGGTTCATGACCGTCATGACGGTCTTGTAGTTGTGCCCGGGCCCGAGGGCGTCGCAGACCTCCTGGACGGATGCCTCCTCCAGCCTCCAGACGGCCTCCATGACGGAGGCCTCCAGCTCGCCCAGCACCCGCTCCAGGCCGGACTCCTCCAGCCTGAAGGCTCGGACGGCGCCCTCGCGAGCCTTGTCCCCTTTGCCCGTTCCCCCCTCGGCCATCGCCCTCCCCTGCGTGAACGGTTTGCCTGGCTAAGCTCCGAGTCTTACGCATTGTAAGAAGAAGGCCCTCGGGCGTCAATAGGGAGTTCGAAGCGAAGTGGAGCGGCGAGAGCAAAGAGTGGAGCCCCGGCGAACACCGGGGCTCCACTCGCTTTCGGACCTAGCAGCCGGGGATGGGTTACTTGGCCTGCGCCTTGATCGCGTCGACCAAAGGCTTGGCATCCTGCTCCATCTTGTCCCAGAGAGCACCATACTCCTTGGAGCCGAGGAACTTCTGGGTCAGCCCCATCTCGTCTTGCTTCTTCTTGACCTCGGGGTCGTTGGCCGCCGCCCTGAAGGCATTCTCCAGGATGCTCACGATCTCCTGCGGGGTGTCCTTCTGGACGGAGTAGCCGCGAGGGATGTAGGAGGTCAGATCGATGCCCAATTCCTTCATGGTGGGGATGTTGGGCAGGAAGGGGCTGCGCTCGGTGTCCGCCACCGCCAGCGCTCGGACGTTGCCGCTCTTCGTCTGGGTGAACAGGTCGCCGATGTAGCCGGCCTGACCCTGGATGTGGCCGCCCAGCAGGGCGTTGGTCGCGTCCGCGGCGCCCTTATCGAACTGGACGATGTTGAACTTGGCGCCGGTCGCCTTCTCGAGCTGAAGCAGCATCAGGTGAGGGGCCGTCATGAGGCCGGTGGCGCCGATGGTGATCTCGCCGGGCTTCGCTTTGGCTGCCTCGACCAGCTCCTTCAGATCCTTGTAGGGGGTGTCGGCCTTGACCACGATGATCCCGGGGTCGAGCACCGGTGCCGCGATGGGGACGAAGCTCTGCCGGTTGTAGATCGCCTTCCTGTCCGGATCGAGGTAGTTGGTGAAGGTCGTCGGCAGGTTGGTCATGGCGATGGTGTAGCCGTCCGGCTTCGCCTTCACGAACTCCGTGTGGCCCAACTGCTGGTTCGCACCGGCCTTGTTCACCACCTCGACGTTGGTGCCCAGCGCCTTCTGCAGGGCCGGGATGAGGACGCGGGTGGACACGTCGCTGCCGCCGCCGGCGGACACGGGGACGATGATGGTGATGGTCTTGCCCTTCTCGGGGTAGTTGACCTTGCTCGACGCGGCAGGTGCGGCGGTCGGCTGTGCCGCAGCGGGGGCCTTGGTGGGCTCCGCCGCCTTGGCGGGTTCGGGGGCCTTGGTGGGCGAGGCTGCGGGGGCCGCAGACGAGCAGCCGGCGATCGCCAGGCTCACGGCTGCCAAGAGAGCAACCAGGGGGACCAATAGACGCTTCATCTCTCCTCCTTGAGATTGTTGACCTCGATGGCAACGGGTCAGCCTGTAGCGGCTCCGAACAGACGCTGGGGTGTCCCGAACTCCCCTGCCCGGCGCTTGGGCGACGTGCGTGTCGCCAACACGCCACCCGGGGCCATCCTCAGGATGGTGGCTGCTCGACTCCGAAGATCGATCCGAGTGGTGGCTTTCCAGCGCTGGCGTGGGAGCGGCGGGGACAGCGAAACCCAGGATCGCCCACGACCCAGGTTGACCGCTCCTCTGTCGCCATCCGGCGGGTAATGGTACACGCCTGAACGGAACGATGCAACCGAGGGCGCTTGGACGATGGTCCTTGAAGTGTACGGAGGGGGTGGCCGGCTTCGGCCACGCGGCGGGTACCCAACCTGGTGGCATTTCTGGCGACGACCGGAGCCGATACTCCGGCCCACTCTGCGAGCGACCGGTTCTACTTCGTCTCGGAAGGGCCTTCCTTGCCGCCCTTGCCCTTGTCCAGGTCGTCCATGTCCAGGGTCTCGATGAATTGGCGGAAGATGGAGAGCCTCTCGTCGTCGGCGCTTGGGCCCGGCTCGGCCTCGGCCTCCCCTTCGGTGAGGGCTTGCTCCTCCTCTCCCTCCTCCTCGGTGTCCAGCTTCATGCCCGCCTGATCCAGCACCGATTCGGCCACGTAGATCGGCACCCCCAACCTCACCGCCAGGGCGATGGCGTCGCTGGGGCGCGAGTCTATCTCCAGGTGGCGACCATCGGCGTCCAGCACCAGCTTGGCGAAGAAGGTATCGTCGGCCAGGTCGTTGATGACCACGCTGAGGACCCTGGCGCCCAGGGCGGATATGACGGAGCGCAGCAGGTCGTGGGTCAGCGGCCGACTCACCTGCACGTTCTGCAAAGGGATCGCGATGGCGTCGGCCTCGAAGTGGCCAATCCAAATCGGGAGGTAACGGCCGTCCTGCTTCTCCTTGAGCATTACCACCCGCTTGTAGTTGGCCATGTTCACACGAATGCTCTCGACGAAGACCTCGATCACGCCTCTGTCTCCTTTGCCAGTTGTGCGGCTGCCACCGGCCGAGCAACAGGAGATAGCTTCTGTAGTCCGGGGAGCGCTATCATCTTCTCCCGTTGCCCATTCTACATCGTCGCTTGTCGATTGGCAAAGCTGGACGGCCCATAAGTGGTAGACCTCCAGTGCACGAACGGTGCCATTTGGCGCGACCAAGCAGGAATCCCTTGATAGAGTACACGTTTCCCGCCAGAGTAGTCGACATAAACCGGAGATACCTGCTTAGTCGCCCATCTCCTGCTGTGTGACGGACGTGGCCGTCTCCAGGGCGTGCCCCTCCTCCGCCTTGGGGGCGACCTTCCTGCTTCTCCGCGCGCGCGCGGCGGGCTTGGCCTCGGATTCGGCACCCTCTTCCGTGGCGGGCTTGGCCCTGCGAACCCTCCTCCGGCGCTCGACCGGCTCGGGGGAGACGACCTCAGTCTCCGGCTCGGGCTGGCTGGCCCCCTCGGCGATCGGTTCTGGTGCTGGGCCAGGCTCCCCTCCCACCTGCGTCGCCGTCGAAGCGGGCTCTCCGGTCTCGGCTGCCGGCGGTTGCGGCTCCTCAGCGACCGTGGCCGCGGTCGACGTCGTCTGGTGGGATTCCTCGGGGGGCGCTTCGAGCGAGAGCTCTCGGGTGAACTCCTGGGTAATGCTGTCGGAGGCCCTGCGGAATTCGCGTATGGCCTTACCGATGCCCGCTCCGATTTCGGGCAGTTTGCCCGGGCCGAACACGATGAGCGCCAGCAGCAGGATGACGAAGATCTCGCCGGGGCCGAGTCCAAGGAAGTTCATAAGACCATCCTTTCGAGTTGAAGGCTGACACCGGCAACCGACGAGAGTGGCCGGCGAGTCCCAGAATGGATTATATCGCTGCTCAACAGGTTACACCAGTGTAACTCAGTCCATCCGTGTGACTGCGCCTTGCTCGATGTGGAAGAGGGCCGCACGAGCCAGGAACTCCGGGGAGAAGGGCTCCATATCGGTGGCGGTGATCAGGGTCTGGCCGGAGGCATCGATCGTCTCCAGCAGCAGCCGCCGGCGGGCGGGGTCCAGCTCCGACATCACGTCGTCCAGCAGCAGGATGGGGCGCTCCCCGGAGGCTGCCTGCATGATCTCCACCTCGGAGAGCTTCAGAGCCAGTGCCACTGCGCGCTGTTCACCCCGGGAGCCGTAGACGTTCATGTCGATCCCGTCGGCCAGAAAGAGCAGATCGTCGCGGTGAGGCCCCACCAGGGACATACCGTGGGCCACCTCCCGTTTCCGGTAGCGGCGAATGGCCTCCCTGAACAGCTCTGCCTGGCGCTCGACCTCCTCCGAGGGCTGAGGGCTGGGGGCTGAGGGCTGAGGGGCCTCGCCTGCGCTCAGTCCTGAGCCCTGAGTCCTCAGCCCTGTCTTGTCGCCGGCCTCCTCCACGCTGGATCGATAGACCA
The DNA here is from genome assembly GCA_050261575.1 of Sphingomonadaceae bacterium. GTDB lineage: Bacteria > Chloroflexota > UBA6077 > UBA6077 > UBA6077 > JBLNDL01. Next base: position 116,995 of record JBLNDL010000005.1, read on the forward strand.
CTCTCAACCGCTTACCAGTCCCCGTCAGACGGCGGTGGTAGCTGTCTATCCGGTTGTTCAGCTCCTCCACGGTGTGGTTTCGGCGGGCCAGTAGGTAGGAGCCGCTCTTGACCAGCTCGTCGCTCCAGAAGTCGAGGGTCTCCGCGGGCTGGCGATTCTCCCGAATCTGCTTCAGCAGGTGGTTCCTCTGGACCACCACACGGTTGTACTGCTGCAATGCACGACAGTATCGGGGGTCCACCTGGCAGTTGCTGATGTCCAGGAAGCGGCGGCGGAGGGCCGGGGCCCCCGCGATCAGCCCCAGATCCTGGGGGGAGAAGGTCACCACGGTGATCAGGCCGATCAGGTCCAGCGCACGTTTCACCACGCCGTTGACCTTGATCCGCTTGGAGAGTCCCCCCGGGATGGTGCCCCCCTCTGCCAGGGCGGTGCCCGCACGCTCGGCCCTGTCGGCGCGGATCACGATCTCCACCTTCAACTCGCTGCCGCCCCTTCTCACCTCGCCGGCCACGCGGGCGAAGGGGAGGGGCTCCTCTGTGGCTCGCCAGTTGATCAACTCCCGATCGGAGCCAGCTCGGAGGGGGCGCGTGGTGGCAAGGAAGTAGACGGCCTCGAGGAGGTTGCTCTTGCCCTGCCCGTTGTCTCCCTGGAACAGGACGACGGGAGCGGGCAGATCCAACTCTAGCTGGGGGTAGTTGCGAAAGTTGGTGAGCGAGAGATGATGTAGAAACACCTCGAGTTGGCGTGATGCGGGGGCGGGAGTCGCTTCCCTCGTCCCGCGCCCCGCATCCAGCGCTTTCCTATCGGTTGGTGTGCATCGGCATGATGATGTGCAGGTAGTCCTCGCCTCCCACCGGCCGGAAGGTTCCGGGGCTGGAGGCCGAGGTCACCTCGATGGAGAGCTGGGAGCTCTTCTCCAGCGCCTTCAGCAGTTCGTCCAGGTAGCGGCTGTTGAACGCGATCTCGGGCGGCTGGCCCACGATGGCGGCGTCGATCTCGCCCACGTTGTCGCCCACCTCGGTGCTGGTGGCCGAGAGGGTCATCTTTCCGGCCGTCATCCCTTCCTCGCCTGGCGTGAACTGAAGCCGGACGATGTTGGAGTTGTCCCGAGCGAAGATGGCGGTGATGCGGTTCGCGTTCAGGAACTCGCCGGTGCTGACGACCACCTTGTTGGGGCTGGGCGCGGGGATGATCCGCTCGTAGGGCGGGAACTGCCCCTCGATCAGCCGGGACACCAGCTCCACGTTGCCCAGCCGGAAGAGCACCTGGTTCCGGTTGGGGGTCACGGAGATCTCCACCGGCTCCTCGCTGTCGGCGATGATCCGGCCCAGCTCCCGCAGCGCCCGGGCGGGGACCACGATGCTCACTTCCTCCTCCACCGAGGCGCCCAACGGGGCCTTCTTGACCGCCATGCGGAAGCCGTCGGCAGCCACCATGGTCATCGTGCTGCCGCTGAAGATGACCAGAACGCCGGTGAGCACGGGTCGGCTGTCGTCGGTAGCGGCGGCGAACACCACCTGTCCAATGCTGTCGTGCAGGGTCACCGCGTCCACGAGGATCTTGAAGCCGTCGCCGGAGGCTGGCAGCGTGGGGAACTCCTCGGCGTCGATCCCCTTGATGTTCGCCTCGAAGCGGGCGCACCGGAGGTTGACGGTTCTGGTGCGTCGGGAGAGGGTGAGGTCGATCCGATCGTTGGGCAGCGAGCGCACGAACTCGGCCAGGAGGTTGGCGGGCACCGTGATGTCACCCTCCTCCTCTACCTTCGCCCCAATCCAGCAACTGATGGCCACCTCCAGGTTGGTGGCGGCCAGCTTCAGGCGCCCCTGATCGGTGGACAGAAGGACGTTGCTGAGAGCAGGCAGAGTGCTCTTGGCCGGAACGGCCCTGCTGACGATATTGAGTCCTTTATCCAGGTTCTCTTGAAGGCAAGAGAGCTTCACCCTGCCCCACCTCCCATAGTTGTACGGCGCAATGGTGGAGGCAGTATACCGCAGGGCCGGAACTGCATCAAGGGTAACCGGTCAAGGACAGGCTAGGGGTGGTCCAGGGACCGCTGTCCCAGCCGTGGGGGACGATCGTCCCTTGGCTGAGGACACGCGACTTCTCTAAGCTGGCCAGGGAATCTAGCCCGCCTCGCCCGAGGCCTGTCGAAGGGGTTACACGACGGTGCCCGGATCCGAAGTCTCTCGTCTTGCGCAAGAGATCCGCACCTCCCTGGCCGGACTCCGGCGGACCTCGCCCTCGGCGGGTGGGATCGCCGCGGGCTTCTGGCAGGCGTGGCTGGACCGGGAACGGGCTGCCATCGATGGCAACGATGGTCCCTCCCCCCCTCTCCCCTCCACGCCCTATCCACCGGCCGGCTTCTCCCTGGCGGACCTGCTGGAGTCCATCTTACCCGTGGCTCCCACCCCGAGGTGGGTGGAGGCCATTGGGCGGTTGAGGGCGCTAGGGGATCGGCAAGCCGCCCCGGGGCTGGGGGCACGGCTCGGCCCGGGGCCGCCGGCGAGCCCCCCGCCCGCATCACCTTCCCAGGCAGGTCGCGATCCCAAGGCCCGGGCCACCACCGGCCTGGTGCCCAACCAGTTCGACCAGACCCTCACCCCGCAGGAGGCCAGAGCTGCCTGCGGTCCCGCGGCGGCCGTGGCTTTCGCTCGGGCCAGCGGCCGCGACCTCTCCCTGCGCCAGGCGGTGGAGCTGGCCAAAACGGTGGGGTGGACCCCGACGGGCGGGATGAACGGTGTGGCCAATCAGAAGCGCCTCCTGGACGCGATCGGTGTCCCGGCGAGGTTGGACACCTCGGGTGACTGGGACAGTATCGTGCGCGCCGCATCCTCCGGGATTCCCGTCACCATCAGCACCCCGGGCCACTACTTCGTGGCGGACGGCTACGATCCCAGGAGCGGCCGCTTCCACGTGGGGAGCAGCGGCACGGCCTACCGCAACGGCAAGGAGTGGATGACCCGGGAGGAGATCGAACGGATCGCCGGACCCCTCAACGGCGCCCTGGTGATGGAGACGCGGCGGACCTGGATGGCGTGAAGCCCATGGCCCGATACGTGCGTTCGCCTTCACATAACCCTTGTCCTGGGCCGATGGAAGGAGGATGCGCGCATGGTTACCGTTACGGCGGAGGCTAAGGATCTGCTGCAGGAGCTGTTGCGGCAGGCGGAACAACAGGGGGCACCAGTGGACGAGAACACTTCGATCCGCCTGGCGCAGACGGCGCCCGTAGAGGGGCAGGAGGGGCAGGTCGGGTTGAGCCTGGTGCTGGATGAGCCCCACGAGGGCGATCAGGTGGTGGAGCACGAGGGGAAGAAGATCCTCCTGGTCGATCCGGCCACCAGCGATCTCCTGCAGGGGGTTACCCTCGACGCCGTCGACACTCCCGATGGGCGGCGTCTAACCTTCCACCAGTAGGTCGCTCGTTTCCGGCGCAGCGACAGGGGTCTATCCCCTGCCGCTGCTCACCCGGAACCTACTCAGTTCAGGATGACCACCTGGGTCGCGTTGCCACCCAGGCGGGCGGCCCACGCCACCACGTCGCCGTCGGCCAGCGATGGCTCCGTCAGCTCGAACAGGTAGGCGGAATCCGCCCACGTGAGGTTGATGCAGCCCTGGCTCTCACGGGATCCGAAGAGATCGTGCCAGTAGGTGCCGTGGATGGCGTATCCTCCATCCTTGTAGTACTGAGTGAAGGGCACGTTGGGCAGGTCGTAGGGCCGTGCCGCGTTCTCCACGTTTCTGCTGGACATCCGATCTCCCAGGAACTTCCCAAAGGTGACGTAGCTGCCCTCGGGGGTCGCGACGCCGGCCAGCCCCAGCGAGACGTAGGTGGTGAACCGCGGCTTGCCCGCCTCCACGAAGGTGAGGGTGGAGCGTGCCCGATCCACCACTATCCACGATCCACCCGCGCCGCCCACAGGGGGCGGCGTCACGTTGGGCTGGGGATCCGGCAGCCGCGCGACGAGGGAGCTGTGAACTCGGGCCCCGGCGTAGCGGCCGCCGTCGATCCGGTACCACACTGGGTCGCCGCCTACCGCCTGACCCTGCTCCTCGGCCAGCACCTTCACGCGCTCGCTGCCGGAGAAGACGCCGACGATGGGTGACCGGGTGCTTGGGGCCGCCCGGACGTTGGCTCGGGAGACGATCGTCCCCCACCAGCCGTTGGGGGCCTCCGAGGCGTCGGGCAGTTGCCACCAGCCGGCCCAGTCGCTGGTGGCCCAGCGCAGGGTGCCCAGCGGCAGGTAGCCCTCGGTGGTGGACCACCACACTCCGGTGTCACCCTCCAGGCCGGCCGAGACCCCCGTCACCCTCAGCAGATCCCCCTGCCGAACGGTGCGACGAACGCCGCTTGCCGTGAACGGCTTGGCGTAGATGGAGGCGGCGGGCGCGGATAGCTCGGCGGTCCAGGGGGTGAAGCTCTCCTGCACGTCGCCCGATGGGAGGTATCCGTCCGGGATCCTCAGCCAGGAGTCGCCGTCGGCGCCCACCTTCTCCTCCAGCACGACGACGATGGCGCCCCTGCCCAGGGGGCCCACGACCGGCGCGGCGGGGTCGGGCCGAGTGCGGACCACCGTGCCGTCGGTGGCCACCCGGCCCTGCCAGGGCGGCCCCCAGCGGTCGGCGCTGGCCGTGCCCGTGCCCGCCAGGAGGCCGAGGGCTACGGCGAGCAGCGCGGCGGCTGCCAAAATGCGGGCGGGCCTCAGCCCGATGAAGATCGGTTTCAGGATGCGGCTCATCGGGTCCTCCGAGTAGTGTGCTGCAGGTAGGGAAGCGGGTAGATGCAGTTTTCGGGCCGCGAATGGCGGGGCGGTGCCATCAGAAGAACTGAAGGACCTTTCCCTGCGAAGGCTCGTGCGGCACTTGCGTTGACATACCCTCGTACCTCGTATAATGTACGTGGCCGTCTGCTGCCAGCCATCAGCTATCAGCACTCAGCGTTCTGCATTCAGTACTCAGGGCTTCTCGTTGCCACTCTGCGCCGACCGTGGAAGCCCTGTCGTGAAGGAGGGCCTCTTGAAGACCGCCCTGATTACCGGCATCACGGGACAGGATGGGACCTACCTGGCCGAGTACCTGCTCCAGCAAGGCTACGAAGTCTACGGCCTGATTCGGGGTCAGAACAACCCGAAGCGGGAGATGCTCGAGGATCTCATCCCCGATATGCAGCTAGTGTTGGGCGACCTGCTGGACCAGGGATCCCTGGTCAGGGCGCTGGAGTACACGAAGCCGGACGAGGTGTACAACCTGGCCGCCATCTCCTTCGTGCCCCTCTCCTGGAACCAGGGTGAGCTGACCGGAGAGATCACCGGCCTCGGAGTCCTGAGGATGCTGGAGGCGATCCGGATCGTCGGCGGCAGCGGCCGGCGCAACGGCAGCCGCAACAACCCGATCCGCTTCTACCAGGCCAGTTCCAGCGAGATGTTCGGGAAGGTGCGGGAGACGCCCCAGAACGAGAAGACCCCCTTCTATCCCCGCAGCCCCTACGGCGTCGCCAAGGTTTACGGCCACTACATTACGGTGAACTACCGTGAGAGCTACGACATCTTCGGCTGCAGCGGGATCCTCTTCAACCACGAGTCCCCCCGCCGGGGGCTGGAGTTCGTGACCCGCAAGATCTCCCACGGCGTCGCTCGCATCAAGCTGGGCAAGCAGAAGGAGCTGTTGCTGGGCAACCTGGACTCCAAGCGGGACTGGGGCTTCGCCGGTGACTACGTGAAGGCGATGCACCTGATGTTGCAGCAGCCCGAGCCGGACGACTACGTGGTGGGCACCGGCGAGTACCACAGCGTGGCGGAATTCGCCGAGATCGCCTTCTCCCACGTGGGGCTCAACTGGCACGACTACGTACGCACGGATCCCCGGTTCATGCGGCCGGCTGAGGTAGACCACCTGCTGGCCGACCCCACCAAGGCGAAGAAGAAGCTGGGCTGGGAGCCCACCGTCAGCTTCGAGGATCTGGTGAAGATGATGGTGGAGTCCGACCTGGAGTTGGAGCGGAACAAGGGGTAGGCGGCGCCGTCGAGCTCTCCGGGAGGTTAGGTGGATGTGGCTTCGAGTCACCACACTGGCCGAGAACACCGCGACCAAGGCCGGGCTGTTGGCCGAGCACGGCCTCTGCATGCTGCTCGAGGTGGACGACCTGTGCGTGTTGCTGGACACCGGCCACACCAGCACCGCCGCTCACAACGCCCGGGCCCTGGGGGTCGATCTCTCCCGGGTCCGCCACCTGGTGCTGAGCCACGGCCATCAGGATCACACCGGAGGCATCAGGGAGTTGCTGTCCCAGACCGACGAGGTGGTCGTTCACGCCCACCGCGACGTGTGGATGCCCCGCTACGTCATCCGGAAGGGGGAGAAGACCCGCTACATCGGCCTGGCCTTCGTGAGGGAGCATCTGGAGGCGATGGGCGCCACCTTCCGGCTCTCCGACGGTCCCGATCGCATCACCGACGAGGTGATGACCACCGGTCCGGTGCCCCGCAACACCCCCTTCGAGCGGGTGGACGCGGACCTCGTGGTGAAGTCCCCCACCGGCTGGCGGCAGGACGAGATTCCGGACGACCAGGCGCTGCTGGTGAAGACCCCCCGCGGGCTGGTGGTGCTGCTGGGCTGCGCCCACAGTGGGATCGTGAACACCTTGGCCCACGCCCGGGAGGTATCCGGCGAGGAGCGGATCTTCGCCGTGCTAGGGGGCACCCACCTGGGCTTCGCCCCCGCCGAGCAACTGGAGCGCACCATCAAGGCGCTCGAGGGCTTCGACATCCAGAAGCTGGGGGTATCCCACTGCACCGGGCTGGCCGCCGCCGCGCGGCTGGCCCAGGAGTTCGGCGACCGCTTCTTCTTCAACAACGTGGGCACCGTCACCGAGTGGCAGCTTTGACGGGATCTATCGTGGCCACCACCTTGTTCCTCTGCTAATGGGCTGCGCCAGCGGCCATCCTGCTGGCACCGTAGAAGTCAGGGTGCTCCGAGGCAGGCCTGAAGAGCGGGCTACGGACGCCGGGCAGTAGTGCCTGAGGTTGTACGCGCTGAAGGTCGTGTCCAGCCAGACAGTGGGTGTTCTGATGCATCGTGGTCACCGCTAGCGCTGGGCTCATGCCCCCACGCCGGCTTCTGATCGGTCGCGTCCTTGCGGCCCAGCTTTCCCTTCTCGAAACCGAACGGCGGGAGGAGAGGCCATGGAGATCTACACGATAGGTTTCACGCAGAGAAACGCTGCCTCCTTCTTCGGAGCCCTGAGGCGGAGCGGGATCAAGCGGCTCATCGACGTCCGCCTCAACAACACGTCGCAGTTGGCGGGGTTCACCAAGAAGGACGACCTGCAATTCTTCTTGAAGGAGTTGTGTGAGGCCGATTACCTCCACGAGCCGCTGTTGGCGCCGACCCAAGATATCCTCGACGGCTACAAGAAGAAAGGCGGTAAGTGGGGCGACTACGAGGAGCGATTCTTGGCACTGATGAGCGGACGCCAGGTCGAAGACAGGATGGATCGGAGGCTTTTCGAGGTTCCCACTGTTCTGCTATGCAGCGAAGCCACGCCCGAGCATTGCCACCGACGGCTCGTCGCGGAGTACCTCCGAGGGAAATGGGGTGACGTGCGGATCATCCACCTGTAGGTAGGCGCGCTGCGCCCTCCGTGGATCCTGTGTTCTTGGTGACTCCATGGCGGTCTCGCCACGACGGTGAGGGCGATCTATACTTGCCGGGGGATTATCTTGCCGCAATTGGCCTATTCGCGGCAAGGTGACGGAGGTGCCGGTAGCGGCGAGGGATCAGGGGGTGCTGCTGATCGGTGCCGACGAGCTGTTCGCATGACTCGGTTCCTGACTGCAAGGGCATCTTCTCCTCATCCTCCCCCGTGACGATCGCCTGGTGGCTGTGCGCTCACAGATGCTCCTTGATCTTCGCCGCTGCCTGGCGGGTCATCCCCGGCACCGCCAGCAACTCCTCCAGGGGTGCCTCCCGGATCGCCCTCACCGAGCCGAAGTGCTTCATCAGCGCCTGCTTCCGGCGGGGGCCTATGCCCGGCACCTCGTCCAGGGCCGACCCGAGGGTGCGCTTGCTGCGCACGTTGCGATGGTAGGTGATGGCGAATCGGTGGGCCTCGTCCCGGATGCGTTGCACCAGGTAGAGGGCCTGCGAGGTCCGGGGGAGCATCATCCCCTGGGAGACCCCGGGCTGGAAGATCTCCTCGTTCTCCTTGGCCAGCCCCACGACGGGCAGGTTGGCCAGGCCCAGGTCGTCCAGCACCTCCAGGGCGGCGTTCAACTGCCCCTTGCCGCCGTCCACGATCACCAGGTCCGGTAGCACGGCCCAGGAGGAGGGTTCTGAGTTCTGAGTCCTGGGTCCTGAGTCCAGGGTGTCGGGGTCCTCACCCCGTGGGCCGGCCAAAGGGCCGGTCCACGCCTCTCCTGGAGGGAAAGTGGAATCGATGCTCCCCGCGCCCCCGGCTCTCCGAGTCTCCGCGTCCTCACTCTCCCCGCCTCCGACGCTAACGGCTGATAGCTGGCCACTGACCGCTCGCTTGAAGCGCCGCCGCAGCACCTCCTGCATCATGGCGAAGTCGTTGGCCCCCTCCACCGTCTTGATCTTGAAGCGGCGGTAGTCGGAGCTCTTCGCCTGCCCCCCCTCGAACACCACCATGCTCCCCACCGCCGAGGTGCCCTGGATGTTGGAGATGTCGTAGCACTCTATCCGGTGGGGCGTGGCCGGTAGCTGCAGCGCGTCGCGCAACTCCAGCAGGGCGCCGGTGGTCCGCTGGGTGTCGTTCAGCCAGCGAAGCTTGAGCATCTCCAACTGCTGGACGGCGTTCTCCAACGCCAGCTTCACCAGTTGGGCTTTCTGACCTCGCTTGGGCACCGCCAGACGCACGCGGCTGCCGCGCCGCTCGGTGAGCCACTCGCCGAGCGTCTCGGCGTCGTCGATCTCCTCCTGAATCAGGATCTGAGGGGGCACGTAGGCCGCGGAGTCGTAGAACTGCTGCAGGAATGAGGCGAGCACGGGCGCCGTGGTCTCGTCCTCGGTCCCCTCCAGCGCGAAGTGCTCGCTGCCCACCAGCTTGCCGTTTCGGATGAAGAACAGTTGGGCGCAGGCGACGCCGTTGCCGGTGGCGAGCCCCACCACGTCCCGGTCGCTGGGGTCCTCCTCGGAGGTGATCCTCTGCCGTTCGACGATCTTCTCCAGGGAGCGGATCCGATCCCGCAGACGGGCCGCGTGCTCGAAGTTCAACTCCTCGGCGGCCTGTTCCATCTTCTCCCGCAGATCCTCGATTATCCTCTCCTGCTTGCCCTCCAGGAACAGCACCACCTGCTGGATCGCCTGGAGGTACTCCGCGTGGTCCGCCACGCCGATGCAGGGCGCGATGCAGCGGTGGATGTGGTAGGCGAGGCAGGCGCGAGGGTCCCTTCCGGTGATCGTCCGGTGGCAGGTGCGGAAGGGGAAGAGCCGGTTCAGGGTATCCAGGGTCTGGCGCACCGACTTGGCGTCGGTGAAGGGGCCGAAGTAGCGCGCGCCGTCGCGGCTGACGCTCCGGGTGAAGTAGACCCGGGGCCACTCCTCCTGCACCGTGACCTTGATGAAGGGGTAGCTCTTGTCGTCCCGCAACATCACGTTGTAGCGGGGACGGAGCTCCTTGATCAGGTTGCACTCCAGGATCAGGGCTTCCACCGGCGTGGAGGTGACGGTGACGTCCAGGTCCACCGCCCTCTCCATCATCCTCCGGGTCTTGGGGGCAAGCTGATCGGGGCTCTGGAGGTAGGATCGGACCCGATTTCGGAGTGACTGGGCCTTCCCGACGTAGAGGACCTTGCCGGAGGCGTCGCGGAAGCAGTAGACGCCCGGCTTATGGGGAAGGGCCTCGACCTTCGTCTCCAGTTCGGTGCTCGCCAAGAAATGGTCTCCCAGGGATCAGGCGCTACGGCGCGTACACGATCGATTCTACCTGATTCCGAGCATCTCCAGGGCCTTCTGCAGTTGAGGATCCCTGCCCGACCGGATCTCATCCAGGGACATATCCTGCACGGTCCTGGGGCTGAGGAGCGTCATGCCCGCCGTCGTGGGGACCTCCACGTCCGGCTCGATCCCCTGCTTCCATATCTGGCGCCCCTTGGGGGTCAGCCATTGGCTGGTGCCAAGTAGCAGGGCGGATCCGTCGGAGAGCTGGAAGGTGGAGAGCACCGTGCCGGTGCCGAAGGTCGTTTCCCCCACCAGCTTCCCCCGCTCGTTATCCTGGATCGCTCCGGCGAGGATCTCGGCGGCGCTGGCCGTACCCTGGTTGATCATCACCACCAGCGGGATGTCGGTGGCCAGGCCGCCGGACTGGGCCTGGATGGTCTTGCGATTCCCGCGGGCGTCCTGCTCGATCAGGACGTCCCCACCCTTCAGGAACTGGCTGGTGGCGAATACGCACTGGTCCAGGAGGCCGCCGGTGTTGCTGCGTACGTCGAGCACGATGCCCTCGGCTCCGGCAGCTCGTATCCCGTGCAGAGCGTCAGTGAGCTCCTGGTTGACGTTGGCGTTGAACTGGCTGATCCGGAGGAAGGCTACCTTGGTGCCGGGGATCATCGTCCAACTGACGGGGTGCACCTGGATCTTGGCCCGAACTATCGTGATCTCCACCGGCGTCACCTCGCCGGGGTGGAGGATGGTCAGGGTTACCTGAGTCCCCTCTGGGCCTCGGACCATCCGCACCACTCGATCCAGCGGTATCCCTGCTACCTGCTCGCCGTCCACCGCGACCAGCAGGTCGCCAGCCTGGATGCCCGCATTCTGTGCCGGCGAGCCGTCCAGGGGGGCGACGATCATGGGGTAGCCGTCCTTCGTCCCCAGTTCCGCCCCGATCCCTTGGAACTGGCCCTGGATGTCGCTGGTCTGCTGGGTCGCTTCCTCCGGAGTGAGGAATCGGGTGTGGCCGTTGTCCCCCAGGGCGGCCAGCATCCCCTCGATCGCCCCGTAGGTCATGTTGCGGGTATCCACGACCGTTCGGTCGACGAAACGCTGCTGCACCAGCTCCCACGCCTGCCAGAAGACTCCAAACTGATCAGCCACCTCCGTCGGCTGCGTCCGAACGGAGCCCGGCAGGAAGCCGCTGCGCTCCACCGTCACCCCGGCGGTAAAGGCGCTTCCCGACACGATCAGCAGGACGATGAGAGTCAGCAACAGTTGGCGCCAGCGACCCATGGCAAACTCCTAACCGGATGTGTAACGAGTATAACCTACCGTGGAGCCGATGCGAAACTAGAGGGCAGCCTCGTCCACCAGCCAGTACAGCTCTCCATCGCTGGGCCGAACCAGCGATGCCGGGAGGCTCGCTTCTCCTGCCAGGACCTGTCGCAGTACGGGAGCCTTGTCTGCCCCGGCCACGAGGAAGAGCACGGCTCTGGCGGCGTTGATCACCGGCAGGGTCAGGGTGACTCGGTCCACGGGTGGAGGTAGCCGGCCCGATGGGGTAGCCACTACCCATCGAACCTGCTCTTCCACAGCGGAGTGGCCGGGAAAGAGGGATGCGGTGTGGCCGTCGGAGCCCAGCCCCAGCAGCACCAGGTCGAATCGGGGCGTTTCCGCTGAGCCGCCCGAGAGGTGCCGCGGTTCCGAATCACCGGGTGCGGCTTCGTCCCCTGCCGCCCTTTCCTCGTCAGCGTGAGGGTGTTGCCGGGCTGTGTCCTCGACAAAGAAGCGCCGCATCTCCGCCTCGTAGGCGGCCGCCACGCTCTCGCCCACTCCCACCTCGACGGGCACCCGGTGGATCTGGCCAAGGGGGATCGGCAGTCTCCTCAACAGCGTCTCCCTCGCCAGCCGGTAGTTGCTGTCTGGGTGGTCGGCCGGCACCAGGCGCTCGTCGCCCCAGAAGAGGTGGCAGCGGCCCCAATCGATCTGCTCGCGCCACGGGGCGTTGGCCAGCAACTGGTAGAGCCGCTTCGGGGTGGATCCACCCGATAGAGCTACGGCAAAACGACCCCGGCGCGCGATCGCGTCCGCTGCCAGCTCGGCGAACAGTCCGGCCGCGGCCTCGCTCAGCCGCTGCAGGTTGGGCTTCACGATCAGATTGCGCTGTATCAAGGCGAAGCACCCTCAACGATCATGGCTGGGGCTGGGTTTCCTCTCTGAGTCCTGGTGCTGTGACCTGGGTGGGAGTTCTCATCCTCCCAAAAGCCCAGCTCATCCCCGGAGGCAGCGGGCTGCCCGCGAGAGGCTGGCCCGGTAGGCGGGGTCGCCGCTCCGACGGTCCAACTCGCCGGACAGCAGGGATGCCCAGGAGGGCCGCGCCAGAGGCACCACCCGCTCCTGCGCTGTCCTGCCGCACAGCGCCACCCGCACGGCCGCGCACCACCCCTCTCTGTGGCGGACGATGGAGAACTCCGCTTGGTCGCCGCCCACGCGGGCCTCCAGGACGACCCTCGCCAGGTCACCGGGCCCGAGGGTTCCATCGGCGGGAACAGCGACGATCCGTGCCTCTACCGGACCATGCCCTGCCTGGAAGCGCAGTGCCCACTCCTCGGCTGGGAGCCGGATTGCAGGCTCCTTCGCCGTCCAACCTAGGCTGGCGGCGAGCCACGACAGCAGCAGCAGCGGCCGGGTGGTCGCCGCACCTGCGACGTGCTCCACTCGCAGCCTCTCCACCCCATACTGAAACTGGCGCGACTCCACCGGATCGAACAGTTGGGCCAGCAGCTCCCGCCAGGAGGCTAGCTCCGCCCAGGCCAGGTCCGTCACGATCCTCCCCGGAGCGAGGGCATCGGCCAGCCGCTCCAGGTCGGGTAATCCCTCGGGTCCGGTCGGGTCGGAGTCCAGCACCACTCGGTCGCACAGCTCCAGCAACTCTTCCTCCGGGCTGGGGGGAGTTCCCAGCCACCACAGGACTACCGGCATCTCCGGGATCAGCAGCGGCTCCAGGACGCTGGAGAGGTGGTTGGCCAGATCGCCCCGCACGGTGAGTTGGACCTCTTCGAAGCACACCTGGGGCTCGGCGGCGGAACGCAGTCGGCAGCGCACCGCGACCGTGGCGTCCAGGCCCGGTGCTGCCTCCGGGGTGGTGGTGACCAGCAGGGTGCGGGATGGGCGGATATCGGCCAGCTCCTCCAGCGCCTCCATCGCGCGGGATGTGTCGGCGCCCTGGGGAATCCGGACGATGCGGTTCAGCAGGCTGGCTCGCACCGGTGGGTGGATCTGCCCTGGCTCCGTGGGTGGGTTTAGCTCTCGGAGGGCCTGCACCAGGGCGCTCTTCACCTGGTTGATGGTGGTGTCCTCGCCGCTCCAACTGCTGGAGATGTGATCCACTACGCACCCCCTACCGGCGCCGCCAGCGTCGCCCGTCCCGCGCCAGCAGCTCGTTGGCCGCACGCGGACCCCAGCTCCCCGCCGGGTAGGGCTCGGGCGGAGAGCCCATCGCCTGCCACGCCTCCAGGATCGGGGTTGCGAAGCGCCACCCCGCCTCCACTGCGTCGGCCCGCGTGAAGAGTGTGTGATCTCCCAGCAGGGAGTCCAGCAGCAGCCGCTCGTAGGCGTCGGGGGAGGGCAGCAGGAAGGAGCTGCCGTACAGGAAATCCATGTTCACCGACCGAATCCGCATCGCCATGCCGGGCACCTTGGCACCGAAACGGAGGGTTATGCCCTCGTCGGGCTGGAGGCGCAGCACCAGCACGTTCGGCTCCAGGGCGGCCGTGTCGCTGCTGGCGAACGGCAGGTGTGGCGCCGGTTTGAACTGCACCGCGATCTCGGTGAGCCGGGAGGGCATCCGCTTCCCGTGCCGAAGGTAGAAGGGGGTTCCTGCCCAACGCCAGTTGTCGATGAAGAGGCGCAGGGCGACGAAGCTCTCCGTGGTAGAGTCGGGGGCGACATTGGGCTCATCCCGATAGGCTGGCACGGGGCGGCCGTCTATCCAGCCCGCCTCGTAGCGGCCCCGAACGGTCGCCTGCGCCACCTCGTCGCGAGACAGCGGGCGGAGGGCCTTCAGCACCTTGCCGCTTTCGTCGCGTACCGCATCGGACGTGAAGTTGATGGGGGGCTCCATCGTCACAAGCGCCAGAAGCTGGAGCATGTGGTTCTCCACCATATCGCGGAACGCACCCGCCTCCTCGTAGTAGGCCCCCCGACCCTCGATTCCGATGCTCTCGGCTACAGTGATCTGCACGTGATCCACGTGCTCGGAGTTCCAGACTGGCTCCCAGAGGCGGTTGGCGAAACGAAACGCCAGGATGTTCTGCACCGTTTCCTTGCCCAGGTAGTGGTCGATCCGGTAGAGCTGGCTCTCGTCGAACGCCTGCCAGATCTGTCGGTTGAGGGCCAGCGCGCTGGCTAGATCCCGGCCGAACGGCTTCTCCACGATGATGCGGGCGAACGCCTCCGGCCTGCCCCCTCGGTTGAGACCGGCCTCCCCCAGCCGCTGCACGATGGTCGGGAAGAAGCTGGGCGGGGTGGCCAGGTAGTAGAGCCGGTTCCCGGCCGTGCCCTGCTGGGCATCGATCTCGGCCAGCCGTTTCCTCAACTGCTCGTAGGTGGCGGGATCGGATAGGTCGCCCGATAGGTAGGAGATCCTGCCGGCGAAGCTCTCCCACAGCACGGGGTTCAGCGGTGCAGTGCGGGAGAAGCGTTCGGCGGCGTCCCGCAGCTTCTCCCGGAACACGCCCGTGTCCAGCGGGCGTCTGGCGACCCCGATGATGGCGAACTCGGCCGGTAGCAGGTTCGCCAGCGCCAGGTTGTAGAGGGCTGGGACCAGCTTCCGGCTGGTCAGGTCCCCCGAGGCGCCAAAGATCACGATGGCGCAAGAGGGCGCGACCCGCTGCTCAGGGGAACCCGCTCGCAGGAGATTGGGGATCGTCTCGTTGGCCTTGGGCAGTGTATCCATTCTCGCCGTCTAGCTTATCGCCTGGGTCAACTGCGCCAGCCCGTCGAGGACGTCCCCGCTCAGGTGGACCGACAGCACCCTTCGGCCGTGCTGCCGGAGCGCCTGCCGGTCGCCCAGGGCCTGCGCCGCCTGGAGGGTTCCGAAGTCGTAGGGCTGGCCCGGTATCGGCACCTCCACCGTCTTGTCGGCCGTGATCTGGAGGAACAGCCCCGTGTTGGGGCCTCCCTTGTGCAACTGCCCGGTGGAGTGGAGGAAGCGGGGGCCGTACCCCAGGGTGGTGGCGAGGCGAGTGCGCTCCAGCAGCCGCCCGCGCAGCCTCTCGAGCGCCTGATCTATGGGCTCCGCCATGTCCAGGTAGGCCATGATGGCCAGGTAGTCGCCCTGGCGAGCCTGGCCGAGGAACGCGGATAGGGCTCCGCCCACCGTGGACTCCCCGGTTCCTCGTAGCTGCAACGCATCCTGCACCAGGTCGGGCTCCTCCACCGGCAGATTGCCCCTCTGCCGGTAGACGTCCAGCAGCGCTTTGGTGTTGTCCTTGCTCTCCTGGACGTTCGGCTGGTCGAACGGGTCGATCCTCAGGAGGGCGCCGGCCAGGGCGGTGGCGAACTCCCAGCGGAAGAACTCCCCGCCCAGGTCGTACGCGCTGGCCAGCAGGTAGGTCACCACCGGCTGCTCCAGGATCTCCAGTTCGGCGACCAGCTCGTCCAGGGCGGCGTTGTCGTCCCCCTCCAGCCGCGTGTAGACGAAGAAGCGATCCGTGCCGTATCCCTCCGGCGGGACGAGGGGCTCTCCGGCCACCGGCACGATCCCCCGGCCCTCCTTGCCGGTGCTCTCGGCGATCAACTGCTCCACCCAGAGGCCGAAGCCCGCGATCCGAGGCGAGGCCAGTAGGGTGAGCTTGTCGCGGCCGACCGCGGCTAGGCCGCCCAGGGCTGCCCCGAGCCAGAGGCCGGGGTTCCTCTCGCCAGGCGTGGAGCTGGTGCAGGCGCGGGCCATCCGCTCGGCGCTGTCCAGCAGCAGGTTCAGATCCATGCCGATCAGCGCCGCCGGCACCAACCCGAAGAGGGAGAGGGCGGAGTAGCGGCCGCCGATGTCGGGCGGGTTGACGAAGACGCGCCGGAAGCGTCGTTCGGCGCCCAGCCGCTCCAGGCTAGTGCCCGGGTCGGTGATCGCCGCGAAGGCCGACCCGGCGTCCTCCCCCATCCGCGCCTCGGCTCGGTCGTAGAAGAAGCGGTAGAGGGAGTCCACCTCGATGGTGCCGCCCGACTTGCTGGAGATGAGGTGGAGGGTGCGGGCGGGGTCGGCCTGCTGGGCCACGCGGGACACCATCTCCGGATCGGTGGAGTCCAGCACCCACAGCCGCGGGGAGCCCGGGGCGTCGCCGAAGGTGAGGCGCAGCACCTCCGGGCAGAGGCTGGAGCCTCCCATGCCACACAGGATCACCTGCTCGATGCCGTCTCGGATCACCTCCTGCCGGAAGGCTTCGAGTTCGGGAAGCTGCCTTCGCATGGCGGCCGCGACGGTGAGCCAGCCGAGCCGCTGGCGAATCTCGGCTTGGTGGACTGGGTCGTCTTTCCAGAGGCTGGGATCGCGGTCCCAGATCCGGATCACGGCGTCTTTGGAGGCCAGATCCTTGAGGGCGCGGTCCACCGGCCCTTGCCAGGTGCCCAGGGACAGCTTCTGTCGCTGCATCGCCTTCGTCCCTCCGATGACTTCTAGCTGCGCCGTCACGTGGCCCCACGGCGCGAGGCAGTCGCGCCCGCGCTACACCTCTTTCCCCAGCAGGCGCAGCGCCGTTGCCACCACGTTCCTGGGGGTGAACCCGAACTGCTCGAACAGCACCGGCGCCGGGGCCGAGGCGCCGAACCGATCCAGCCCGATGGCGGCGCCATCCTCCCCCACGTAGCGGCACCATCCCAGGGTGATCCCCGCCTCGATGGAAGCCCTGGCGCGGACCGAGGGGGGTAGGACGGTGTCCCGGTACTGGCGCGGCTGCTGCTCGAACAGCTCCCAGCTCGGCATGCTGACCACTCGGGCCTGGACGCCCAGGGCCAGCAGCCGCTCCCGAGCCGCCAGGGCCAGCGGCACCTCGGAGCCAGTGGCGATCAGGATGGTCTCTGGCGTGCCCGAGGGCGCCTCGGCCAGAATGTAGGCCCCCAACTCCGTCCCCTCCGCCGGGGCGTACGCCGCGCGATCGATCACGGGCATCCCCTGGCGGGAGAGGACGATGGCTGTGGGGCCCTGCCGCCGCAGCGCTACCCTCCACGCCTCCACCGCCTCGTTCGCGTCGCCGGGGCGGAGGACTGCCATCCCCGGGATCGCGCGCAGCGCCACCAGGTGCTCGACGGGCTGGTGGGTCGGGCCGTCCTCGCCGAGCCCTATGCTGTCGTGGCTGAAGACGAAGATCACCCGCAACTGGGACAGGGCCGCCAGCCGCATTGCCGGCTTCATGTAGTCGGAGAAGGTCAGGAACGTGCCGGTGTAGGGGATGAAGCCGCCGTGCAGGGCGATGCCGTTGGCGATGGCTCCCATGGCGTGCTCCCGCACCCCGAAGTGGATGTTGGGGCCGGCGTAGGCGCCGGGCCCCAGATCCGGCTGGCCCTTTATCTGCGTCTGGTTGGAGGGACCCAGGTCCGCGGAGCCCCCCACCAGTTCCTCCACCTTTCGGAAGAGGGCGTTCAGGGTCCTGCCGGATGCGGCCCGGGTAGCTACCTGCCCGTCGGTGGGCTGGAAGGAGGGTAGATCCGCGTCCCACCCCTCGGGCAGCTCTCCCGATAGCCTCCGGCGCCAGATGGCCGCCTCCTCGGGATAGGCCGCGGCGTAAGCCTCGAAGGCGGACGCCCACTCGTCCTGCCGCCGCCGGCCCTCCATCAGCGCCCGACGGAAGTGGGCCAGCGCCTGGGCCGGGATGAAGAATGGGGGCTCCTGGGGCCAGCCGAGCGCCTCCTTGGTGGCCAGCACCTCCGCCTCGCCCAGCGGCTCCCCGTGCGAGGATGCGCTGCCCGCCTTGTTCGGGCTGCCGTAGGCGATGGTGGTGTGGACGATCACCAGTGACGGTTGGTCGGTCGCAGCCCGGGCCTGGCGGATCGCCTCCTCGATCTGGGCCAGGTTGTTGCCGTCCTCGACCCGCTGCACGTCCCAGCCGTAGGCCCGGAAGCGAGCCTCCACGTCCTCGGTGAAGGTGAGGCTGGTGGGACCCTCGATCTGGATGCCGTTGGAGTCGTAGAGGTAGATCAGCTTGCCCAGCTTGAGGAAGCCCGCCAGGCTCGCGGCCTCGGAAGCCACGCCCTCCTGCAGGTCCCCGTCGGAGACGATCCCGTAGGTGTAGTGGTCCACGATGGTGTGGCCCGGCCTGTTGAAGCGCTCGGCCAGTTTCCGCTCGGCGATCGCCATTCCCACGCCGCTGGCGAAGCCCTGGCCCAGCGGGCCGGTCGTGATCTCGACGCCGGGGGTGACGCCCACCTCGGGGTGGCCGGGGGTCAGGGAGCCCCACTGGCGGAACCGCTCTATCTCCTCCAGCGGCAGGTCGTACCCGGTCAGGTGGAGCAGGGAGTAGAGCAGCATGGAGGCGTGGCCCGCCGAGAGGACGAAGCGGTCGCGATCGGGCCAGGTGGGGTCCGCGGGGTTGTGGCGCAGGAAGCGGGTCCAGAGAACGTAGGCCATGGGGGCCATGCCCATGGGCGCGCCCGGGTGCCCGGACTTGGCCTGCTGGACGGCGTCTATCGACAGCATCCGGATCGTGTTGACGCAGAGGTCGTCGAGTTCGGCGTCTGAGACTACGTCGAGACTGGGGTCGGTCATCGAGGGCTCTCCTGAACAACCTTGGTGGCAGCCAAGTTGTTATGCATACTGCGTACCGGGACGGCCGCTCCGCACAGCTACTATACCAGGTTGGGCGCGGCCACAGAAACCTGTCCATGTTCGGCACGCGGGGTATGGATGAATCGTGGACACAGCGGCTAATATAGCGGTAGGCGTACGAACGGTGCTGCAAGGAGGGGGCTATGCAGAACGAAAGCTGCGACATCGGACTGATAGGCCTGGCGGTCATGGGCCAGAACCTGGCCCTGAACATGAACGACCACGGCTACAGGGTGGCTGTCTTCAATCGAACCGTCTCCAAGGTGGACGAGTTCATCGCCAACGAGGCCGCCGGCACCCGGATCGTGGGCGCCCACTCGCTGGCCGAGCTGGCCCAATCGTTGAAGCGGCCCCGACGCATCATGCTGATGGTGAAGGCCGGCGAGACGGTGGACCAGATGATCGAGAGCCTCCTACCCTATCTCGAAGAGGGCGACATCGTCATCGACGGCGGCAACTCCCACTTCCCGGATACCGACCGCCGAACCAGGGAGCTAGCGCGGAAGGGGATCCTCTACGTCGGCACCGGCGTCTCCGGCGGCGAGGAGGGGGCGCGGCACGGCCCATCCATCATGCCAGGCGGCAACCCGGCGGCCTGGCCCCACGTGAAGGAGATCTTCCAAGCCATCGCCGCCAAGGTGGAGGACGGCTCCCCCTGCTGCGATTGGGTTGGCGAGAACGGCGCCGGCCACTTCGTCAAGATGATCCACAACGGCATCGAGTACGGCGACATGCAGCTCATCTGCGAGTCCTACCAGTTGATGAAGGACGTCCTCGGACTGGACGCCGGCGAGATGCACAGGGTGTTCGTGGACTGGAACCGGGGCGAGCTGGATAGCTATCTGATAGACATCACCGGCCAGATCCTCGCCAAGAAGGACGAGGACGGCGCGCCCCTGGTGGACAAGATCCTGGACGCGGCCGGCCAGAAGGGGACCGGCAAGTGGACCTCCGTCAGCGCGCTCGACCTCGGCGTGCCGGTCACCCTCATCGCCGAAGCGGTCTTCGCCCGCGCCCTCTCCGCCCTCAAGGAGGAGCGCGTCGCCGCCTCCGCCATCCTGCCCGGGCCTGGCTACTCCGCCGTGGAGGACCGCGCGGCCTTCGTCGAGGACGTGCGCCGGGCCCTCTACTGCTCCAAGATCGTCTCCTACGCCCAGGGCTACATGCTGCTGCGGGAGGCGGCCCGAGAGTACGGCTGGAACCTCAACTTCGGCGGCATCGCCCTGATGTGGCGGGGCGGCTGCATCATCCGCAGCCGCTTCCTCGGGAAGATCAAGGAGGCGTTTGACAAGAAGCCCGATCTCACGAACCTGCTGCTGGACGACTTCTTCTCCAAGGTGCTGATCGAGTACCAGCCGTCGTGGCGTCGCGCCATCATCCAGGCGATTCAGCATGGCGTGCCGACGCCCGCCTTCAGCGCGGCGCTGGCCTTCTACGACGGATACCGCACCGGCCGGCTGCCCGCCAACCTGCTGCAGGCCCAGCGGGACTTCTTCGGCGCCCACACCTACGAGCGGATCGACAGACCTAGGGGCGAGTTCTTCCACACAAACTGGACCGGACAGGGTGGCAGGGTGTCCTCCACCACCTACAACGCCTGAGGCGAGTGTGCGAATCCGGTCGGGGTGCAGCCCTGCGCACCCTCGGGCGGACACGCGGGTCCGCCCCCTACACTGGGCGGCGGGGGACACGTGACGCGAGCGAGCACGGCCTCGCGGTCACACCCGCCTTACTACGCTGGTATGGGAGGAGAATCATGAGCAACGGTCTCACCATTCCTCCGCATGGCGAACTGGATTTCGTGGCCCTGGGCGGCCTCATCCACCGCCTGGATCCGGGGATCGTCCCCTTCCGCAAGGCAACCGAGTGCCAGATCCACGTCAGCGGCGGCGAGTTCAACTGCGCTGCCAACCTCTCCGACTGCTTCGGCATGAGGACCGGCATCGTCACGGCGATGGTGGATTACCCCATCGGCGACCTCATTGCCGAGCGGGTGAAGGCGATGGGGGTGAAGCCCTTCTACAAGCACTTCAAGCACAACGGGGTCAACGGCCCGAACATGGCCACCGTCTACAGCGACCGTGGCTTCGGGGTGCGCGCGCCGGTGGTCTTCTACAATCGGGCCAACGAGGCCGCGGCGATGCTGAAGCCGGGCGACTTCGATTGGGGTGAGGTTTTCGCGGGGGGCGTGCGCTGGTTCCACAGCGGGGGGCTCTTCGCGGCGCTCTCGGAGACGACCGGCGAGCTGATAATCGAGGGGATGAAGGCGGCGAAGGCGGCGGGCGCGGTGACGTCCTTCGACCTGAACTACCGGGCGAAGCTGTGGAACATCTGGGGCGGCCCGGAGCGGGCGCGGTCGGTGATGGGACGGATCGTGGAGAACGTCGACGTCCTGGTGGGCAACGAGGAGGACCTGCAGATGGGGCTGGGCATCCCCGGCCCCGAGGTCGGCGCCAAGTCCAAACTGGATCCGAGCGCCTTCTTCTGGATGATCGACAAGGTGGTGGAGAGGTATCCGCAGATCAAGGTCGTTGCGACGACCCTGCGGGAGGTCCACTCGACCAACCGGCACAGTTGGAGCGCGGTGGCCTGGATCGACGGCGAGAGCCACGTGGCCCCGACGGCCGAGCTGGACGTCTACGACCGGGTCGGCGGCGGGGACGGTTTCGCCGCCGGCCTCTTCTACGGCCTTCTGGCCGGCGAGGCGCCGGAGGAGGCGGTGAGGCTGGGGTGGGCCCACGGCGCGCTGCTCACCACCTTCCCCGGCGACACCACCATGGCCACCCTGGAGCAGGTGCGAGCCTTCGCCAAGGGCGGCTCCGCCCGCATCCAGCGGTAGCGCGCCGCCGACCCGGCTCTGACCACGTGGGGCGGGGTCCCGTTGCCCCGCCCCCACTGGTCCTTTGGCCAGTGGGCGGCAACGACGCAGGGCAGAGGCTTGTCCGCTGCCGCCCGTCCATCGCCCGGAGGCGGGGGGCGTAACGCGGGCGAGAGGCGCGTGGGCCGCCCCCGACTCAGGCGATCGACGGCCTCACCTGCCGAGTGACGACCGCAGGCTGGCCAGGCAGGAGATCCTAAGCTACCACCTCACCTCCAGTCGACCGTTGCCGAAGGTGCACGCTTTCCCGACGTGGGCAATGCTCGCGGCGAGCAGGAGCGGCAGGAAGGGCACCACGCGGCCCTCGTAGACGGCCGTCCCCACCACGCCCCCCAGCTTCATCCGCGCGTCCTGCCGGCTGGAGTAGCGCTCCCAGTCCTCCCACCGTAGATCCGCATCTGCCGTCCGCACCGCCTCCGCCCTTGCGATAGTCCCCCTGTAGTCGGTCTCCCACCGCCTGCCCCCGTGGAAGTAGCTGAGGGAGGAGAGCCGCCGCAGGGCGGACCGCACCAGCACGGCGAAGGAGGGGCTCGCCACCAGCCTCTCCTCGGACACCAGCCGGGTGGGTGTGAGGAAGCGCACGGTGAGACGCTCCGGCTCGGCGCCGCGGCACCACTGCACCAGATCGGAGTAGGCGACCGTCAGGTCCACTGGGCAGGGCAGGAGCGAGCCCCGCCGGTAGATGGCCTCCGCGCGGCCGGTGAGGGGGTGCTCCGCCCGCACCTCCTCGAGCTCGAAGCGGCCCCGCCCTCGCCCGATCCCCGTCTCGCCCAGGCGGGCGAAGGCGAAGGCGAAGTGCGGGAGGCAGGCGATGGCCCGCCCCACCAGGACGGCGCGGAACTCGAGCGCGGCCCCCGGCTCGTACACCGGCGCTGGCTGCAGCGGGGGCTCCAGCACGAAGGGGTGGGGGATCTCCCGCTGGGAGCGGAGCACCTCGGAGTCGGGCGGCACGCGGGTCTCGAAGACGTAGCCGTAGGGGCAGTTGTGGGCCACGGAGCAGCCCTCGCAGCTATCCGGTGGGCGGCTCCTCTGGAAGCAGGCCGTCCGCTTGAAGGCGGAGCCGAACCCACCCCGCAGGGTGCTGCCCGCGTTCGGTGGTAGGTGGATCGGCTCCAGCGGTCTCAGCGTGAAGCGGTAGACGGCGAACTGGAGCGCAGGCTGGGAGTCCGTCACGGTTGGCTCAGCCCCTCCAGCGCCAGCTTCGCCACCTCTTCGAACGGGTCGTCGCCGCGCGGGATCCCCAGGGCTTCCAGGGCTGCGGCCATGTCCTGCAGGGGCTCCCCGGTCCCTCCACCCTTGGCGTACTCCTCCTTGATCCGCTTCTCCGAGACCCCCTCGAAGCCGTGGGCGATGATGCACTTGTTGCGCAGGCCCGCCAGACGGTCGAACTTGGCCAGGATCTCGTTCGTCCGCCGGAACTGCTCGACTCGCTCCTCGTTCGCCAGCTTCTCCTCGCCCTCCCAGGCGTAGCGCACCATCGCCCCCAGGACGGGGCGGCTCGGCTCGCAGAGCCTCAGCGGCCGGCCTTTCTTCACGGTCAGGCGTTGCAGGTAGCGGAACAGACCTTCCCTCTGCCGGAGTCTGGCCTCGAACTCCTGTCCGTCGTCTTCGCTCCCCACCTCGGTGGACAACCCCGGGTACAGCTTCTCCACCATGAAACGGAGGGTAGCCTCCTGAAAGCGGAAGAGAATGCCCAGGAAGGCGGCGAACTCCCCCCGCTTGTAGGCGAGCTGGGCGTTGTGGTACAGCTCCACCAGCAGCGCCTCCAGCTCGCGGTCGCGCAGCCGCGGCAAGCCGCGACGCAGCTCCTCACAGCGGGAGCGCGCGCTGAACTGGTCGGAGCAGTGCCGCTTCGCCTTCTCCAACTCCGCAGCCGCGATGTCGAAGTCGAAGTGGTACCGGCTCACCGCGTATCGGGCCAGGTGGGCGACCCAGCCCGGGGCGCCGGCCTCCTCCAGCAGGGGCACCGCGGCCCCAAAGGAGTGCGCCCTCAGCCGGTCTGCCGCCATCCTGCGCGCCGTTCCCCTGCGGATCTGATCTCCCAGGTCCATCCTGATCGGCCACTTCTCCCCCTGAGGCAGGTAGAGGACCTGGCATTTTTCCCCGAATCGTTCTATCGCGGCCAGCATCATCCCCATGTTGGCGGCAGGAGTGCCTCCCACGGGGAACACGTAGCACTTCTCCACCGAGGAGGTCCACCTATCTTGGAACTGGGCACGGAAGAACGAGAGCATATCGTCGTACAGCGAGGGGTTGGCGCGGATCTTCTTCGGCCAGACCTTCTCGATCTTGCCGCGCAACCGTCGCTGGAGCAGTTCACCGGCCACCTCCGCCAGATAGATCGTGTCGTTGTCCCGGTATTGTGGCGGGGTTCCTTCCGGTTGGTCGCTTCCGTAGAGCACCACCTGGATCTTCGGGTGATCCCGGAGCAGCCCTTCGACGGCGGGCGACAGCATCGGCAGGGTGAGTTCCTTCTCCAGATCGTCGATGTAGTCCAGTATCCTCTTCCCCTCGGCCCTGGGAGGGGAGATGGGCTCCCGCCGGTGCAGCACATCCCGCAGCCCCACGTTGGCCAGCAGGTATACGGTCACAGCGTCACCTCCACCCATCCCAACGGCTCGACCGCAGCCCCGCCCCGCTCCACCAGCCTCCGGCTCTTGGGGAACGGCGCGCCGGGCTGACCTAGCCGGTACCGATAGCGCAGCTCTCCGAACAGCTCCCCCTCAGTCAGCGCCGCGCCCAACGTCTTGGCGCCCCACCCGGTGCCCCACGCCATCTGCAGCAGAAACCGGTTCTCCCCCAGCCCGGCCGCCCTATCCTCCAGACGCTGGTAGAACTGCAGCAGCGGCCGGGGCCCGTGGGAGGCGTAGAAAGCCTTCTCGGCCGCGATCAGCTCCATCGCCCTCTCCCTGCAGATCGATGCCAGCCGCTCCAGCCATCCGCGCTTCTCCGCCAGCCCCAGTTCGGGGTGCGCCAGGGTATACCGGTCCAGCCCCACCTCGAAGGTCAACTGCGTGCCGGGCGCCAGCGTCTCCACGGAGAGACGCAAGCCGGACCCCTTGGGCTGAAGCTCGCCTCCACGGAGGGAGTAGATGCTCACGGTGGAGAGCCCCAGCCGATCCACCCCCACCGGGCCGCTGTCCCCCACCAGCAGGGCCCGCATCAGGTCGTGGTTGGGGTCTCTACCGAATACCCTCCGCTCCCACTGGGAGCCAGCGTCCTCGGCGCGCCGATCCAGCTCACCGGCGGTAGGGGCGCGACCGCCTTCCCTGGCGGCAGCCCACGCCACGGCGCTCCGCAGCGCCCCCTTGATCGAGCTGCCTGGCAGGTAGGCGCGCCCCTCCACGTCCTTGATGCAGGGAAGAACCTCGTTGCCCACCGGTCCCGAGACCGGCAGGGAGTAGGCGGCGCAGGCCCGGTAGCCCTCGGGGCCCAGCCGCTTCGACAGCCGCACCTCCGGTATCCCGTGGCGCAGCTCCTCCTCGTCGTACCCCTCCAGCAGCTTGCGGGGGTCCATCACCCAGACCACCCCGCGCTCGACGGCGAAGTCGTAGTCGGCCACGAGGGGCTCCGATCCCGCCCCCACGTGGAGTGGCGATAGCACCTCCAGGGTTGCGATGCGGTTGGAGCGCAGCGGTCTCTCAGACATCGCCGTCCACCTCCAGCGCCACCGGGAAGGCGAGGCCGTAGCGGTAGACCCGGTGGGCGCGGAAGCCCTCTGGGGTGACGTCCACCAGGTCGCCCGCGGCGGCCGCGCCGACGACGGAGCCCTCCGCCAGCATCCGCACCGCCCTGCTCCGCCATCCCTGCCCCTCGCGGGAGCCGATCCAGCCGCGGCGGTCTCGCAGCCGGTAGGATGCGGCCTCCAGAACCCCTCGTTCCACTTCGGCCTCCGTGGGGTGGTAGAGGGAGAGGGTGACCGTCCGCTGTCCCCCCTCCGAGGGGGTGGGAAGGCCGGGGGCCGCCTCCCGTTCCCAGCGGAACTGCCCCCGCCCTGCGGAGCGCTCGCCCCCGATGCCGGCCTCGCCCAGGCAGGAGAGCGCCACCTCCAGGATCTCCCTCCAGCCGGGCTCGCGCCATCGGACGCCGAACCAGAGGCCGCAGCCCTCGCGGTAGCGCAACTCGCCCACGTGGTAGAGGGCGCTCTCGTTGCTGGCCCGGTCCAGAGCCACGTGGGGCACCGTCTCCGAGCCCTCCCACAGCCCGCGTTTCCCGGCGGGCAGCCTCTCCCGCTCGGCCGCCGTTGTCCAGAGCCCCCCGGGCAGGAAGTTGTCGTCCTCCACCTCCGCGCTCAACGTCTCCCCCGCCAGCCAGCGCCGGAACAGCCCCTCGGAGACGAAGGCTACCCTCTTCAGCCGCTTGGCGGCGGCGGTCGAGCCCTCGTCGGGGGCGCCTTCCGGGCGCTGGCTGGGGAGAGGGAGCATCGGCCGGGGGTAGAAGCGCACGTCGCCGCCCCAGGGGAAGGTGGACGAGATGAGGAACGGGGCCGGGCCGCGGAGGAAGGCAGCCAGCAGCTCCTCCAGCCAGCCGGACCCCTCCACCTCTCGCACCGCCCAGCAGAGGGCCGAGAAGAGGGTGTCGGAGGGAACCGTCTTCCCGGCTTCCTCCATCCCGATGCCCCGCTCCCCCAGGTGCAGGGGGGAGAGCATCCGCAGACGGTACAGCTCCTGCCCTTCCACGGTCCCCTCCTACGCCAGGTGCAGGCGGGAGAGCAGCCACCGCTCCAGCCCCGCCATCAACCCGGGCTTCTCGGTGAGCTCCCTGAGCGAGAAGGTCGTGGCGCCCTCCCACGGCGTCCAGGTGGCGATCTCGTCCCAACTCTCCCCGACCCGGCAGGTGATGGAGAGGCCCTGGAAGGAGACCTTCCCGCTCCCCCTCGAGCCCTGCCCGCCCAGGTAGTCCTCCTCCAGCAGTTGCATCGCGCGGATCACGAGGACGAAGCGGCGGACGTCTTCCGGCTCGTAGAAGGCGAAGCTCATCTCCATGGGGCCGAACACGGCCCCCGCGGGCACCCGCTCCATCTGGCGAGGGGTCGCGACGGAGGTCACCCGGTCGATGGCCACCTCCCACTTGACCTCGGTGAAGGGGAGGTCGGTTCGGGCCTCCTCCAGGCGGCGGGCGCTCTCCTCCTCCAGCGGCACGTCCCGGACGAGGAGCCGGGTCTGGCTGGACCAAGATTGGGCCGGAACCCCGAAGACGTGGCAGAAGTCGCAGCCGCGGTAGGACTCCTCTTCCTCGCAGGCGTGGATATTGACCTGGGAGATCCGGTAGTCGTGGAGGAGGCCCTGCGCTCTCTCCGAGAGGGACCTCATCTTGCCTCGGAGGGAGGAGCCGGGTATGTAGGGGCGGTTGGTTAGTGGGTCCCGCACCACCGGGTTATCCATGCCGCCGATGGCGAGCCCCCCGGACCCGCCTCCGATGTGCAGCCCGGTCTCGGCCAGGATAGACCCTCGGATGAAGGCTCTCCCCAGCAATGTGATTATCACGTTTCCCTCCTATCTGCCGCCCGCCTCTTTGTGATAGGCGACGATTGCTTCCAGATAGTCGACGAAGTGCTGGAAGTGAGCCCGGTCCGAGACGAGTTCGATTGCCCTCCTCAGGACAGGCTCCAAAGCGATTATCCCATTTCGCTCACCGGCAGCTTTCTGTTTGGCTCGTCCGACCTGGTATGCCAGCCGCGGTTTGAGGAGCAGCAACTCGGCCTTGTAAGGATTGTTGGCCTCCGGGGCTGCTCCCTTGAGCCATCTCATCTCAATCCTGCGCACGGTCCCGAACACGGCCCTCAACTGGCTGGTGCTCAGGATGGGAGCCAACGCGTTGCCCATCTCTTTGGCCGACTTGACCAGGGTCTCCGTATTGCCATGCAGGATTATCGACTGTAGCTCCGCATCGGACGGCGTCGGTAGGGTGGGGTCCGGTCTCCTCTCCGGCGGAAGCCTACCTTCTCTTCTCTCAGGCCTGGATGCTGCAGCGTTGAACCGGCTCATCCCTTTTCCACCTCCTTCGATCGCGTGAGGTACTCGGCCCAGCGCGTGACCAGCCCGAGCCGGTGGATGGTCGCTGGCTCCGACAGCCGCTTTCGCATCGCCGCCACCGCCAGCTTCGCCTCCTCCTCTCGCGCCCGCTCACGCGCCCTCTCCAGTCCGTAGGCCGCCATCCACATCCACCGTCCATAGTAGAGCCGCTCCGAGTCCAGCCGCTCGTCCCCCGTTTGCGCCAGCGCCTCCCGTCGGAACAGGGCGTGGATGCCGCCCAGCAGCGACAGGAGGCTCCGCGGCAGCCTGCCGCCGCCCGCTCCCTCTCCCACCAGGCGGGCGAGCTCCGCCACCCGGTCCAGCACGGAGTCGAACTCCTCCCATCCCAGGGTCTCACCCAGCAGCGTCACGGCGTCCTTCTCCCGTCGGTTCCCGCGGCGGTGGGCCTTGGAGCCGTTCTCCAGGGCATCCCCCGCCATCTCCGCCCCCCGATGGATGGGCAGGTGGTAGTCCACGATGGCGATCCCCGCGGAGATGGACACCCCCGGATTCCCGACGGCGAAGGTCTCGAGGTCCGCGCGAATCCTCCGCGCCAGCAGCGGTATGCGGTCCCACGCGCCCACCACGAAGAGGTCGTCCCCTCCGGAGTAGACGCCGTAGAACAGCCCAACCCTTCGGCCCGAGCCCGGCAGCCCCGTTCTCGTATCGCCCTCCACCTCCCGGCAGAGGCGGTTGATCCACCCCTCGAAGAAGATCCGCAGGGCGGAGCTGAGGCTGGCCACCCTGGAGGCCGTGGCGGTCTGGCCCAGGCTGGAGGCGAAGAGGGATCCCAGGTTGTCCACGTCCATCCGCAGGATCCCCAGCCGCGGGATCCCCTGGGCGTCGCGGGCGATATCCTCGAACTCCTTCGTCCCCTCGCGTCCGTCCTTCTCGATCCGCGGGACGACCGCCGGTATCCAGCGGAAGCCGTCGGCGCCCGCCGCCACGAAGCCGGTGTCGTTGAGGGTGTAGCGGATGGCGCCGTCCGAGCCGGAGCCGAACTCCCACCAGCAGCCGAAGCTCCCCAGCGCCTCCTGCCACCACGAAACGGTGCCGGGCGGGCGTCGGGCTCCGACGGAGAGGAGCGCTTGGCCGCTGGCCGCGGCCTCGGCGATCTGCTCACCCAGATCCACCATGCCCTCGCAGGCGGGGCACCGCGTTCGCTCGGCGCTACCGCTCGGCAGATCAGCGTGGCACGCCTCGCACGGCTTGCTCTCCCCCCCGCTCCCCCACGGGGTGAAGATACGGTCGTAGGCTCGGTGGAGGATCCGGCCGAAGCGGCGGGTCTTCGCGGCGTTGACGGCCGTTCCCACCTCGCCCCACTTCGCGGCGAAGCGCTCGCCCTCGAAGTCGAGCATCGAGAGGGGGATGTGGCCGACGGCTAGCCCCAGCTCGCCGCCGTGGATCTCCAACATCCTTTCCTCGACCTCCGCGGCGGCCTCCTCCAGGGTCGCCGCGGCGGATAGGGGGGCGAGGAGGTAGAAGTGGCCGCCGCCGCAGTAGAGGATGCTGGGGGTGGCGAGGCTGAGCCGCCGCAGCAGGTAGCGGGCGGCGCTCTCCATCAGCAGTTGCAGGTAGAGGGAGCGGCCGCGCAGCGTCTTGGCCGCGCCTTTGGCGGCGATGCGGTAGAGGAACTCCTGCAGCCCGGAGAGGTCGCCCCCGACCAGTAGGAGGAGCGGGTCTGCCCGCTCGGGCCTCTTGGGCCAGGCGAGCAGCGCCTCCAGGCGGGAGTCGTCCGGGGCGTCCAGGTAGAGGCAGGTGGCGATGGCGCAGGTGAGGCGGGAGTGGTCGAAGAGCGAAACGTCCGGCGTCTGGTGGTAGACGGCGGAGGGGACGCACCAGCCGTAGCGCTGGAGCAGGTGGAATGCCGCCTCCAGGTAGCGGTCGAAGTCGCTCTGTCGCAGCCTGGAGAACTCCGCCTCGAAGCCCTGCCACAGCCGGAGGTAACCCGATCTGCACTCCTCGGGCGAGAGCCGCTCTGGTCGGGGGAAGATCGCCGCTCGGTCGAGTGCCAGTGGGGTGAGCGGGTAGTAGCCGTCGCCACCGGGGCGGTTCTGCGAGGTCTGCAGCCGGGAGAAGATGGAAAGGAGCTGCGTCTCCTCGGGCGGCCGTCGATCTCGCTTCTCGTCGTCCTTCACCCGCTCGCCCGCCGCCATCCGGTCGGCCAGCGCGATCAGTCGTGCAGCGCGGGAGGGTGGTAGCGGCAGGTGGTGGGTTAGCAGGTCGTGGGGGCGGAGGGGCCACCGGTTGGCGACGTGGTGTTCGACGAAGTCGGCGGACCACTTGGCGTGAGCGCCGTGCGCTCCGTAGTCGTCCTCGGAGAAGGCGTCGTAGCCGGGGGAGTGGCGCAGACCCGAGCGAAGGAACAGCTTGCCCACGTCGTGGAGCAGGGCTCCGAGCTGAACGGCCTGGAGTTCGGCGTCCTGAGTCGGCATCTCCACCTCCGCTGATGATCGAGCCCGGCGTCGGGCGCAGGATCGAGCCGAGGGATGGGAGCAACCGAGAAGGGAACCGCGCGGGAGCCGATTGGTGGGACATCACGATTGTAGTGGTTGAGGCTGGCCGCGTCAATGGGTGTCGGGCGGCGCAGGTCCCCTATTGATCGGGGCGACGGTTGCGACCAGATGGGTGGGGGTTCAACCTGGTTGATTTCTATATGTTTCAGTCCCCTATTGATCGGGGCGACGGTTGCGACGCCCGCCTCTGCACCGCCTGCCAGGGCCAGATCATCAGTTTCAGTCCCCTATTGATCGGGGCGACGGTTGCGACCGCGCTGCCGATGTTGAACAGTGGGTTGCGCAACGGGTTTCAGTCCCCTATTGATCGGGGCGACGGTTGCGACTGCGCATCACCGAGGTGACGGTGACGCTGGAGCCGGAAAGGTTTCAGTCCCCTATTGATCGGGGCGACGGTTGCGACCGGTTCCCAAGCCGGCGTAGTTGTACTTGGGCACCTGGTTTCAGTCCCCTATTGATCGGGGCGACGGTTGCGACTTACCACGTTGCGAGTCCGACATACACCAGAGGCGAGTTTCAGTCCCCTATTGATCGGGGCGACGGTTGCGACTCTGGAGAGTGACATGCCCTAACGCAGACTGAACGTTTCAGTCCCCTATTGATCGGGGCGACGGTTGCGACGCTTCAAACCGCTCGTGCAGCAGCGTCGCACCGTTGTCGTTTCAGTCCCCTATTGATCGGGGCGACGGTTGCGACGCCCAGCCGAGTCGCCACCTCCTTCACTCGGTAGGCGTTTCAGTCCCCTATTGATCGGGGCGACGGTTGCGACGACCGCTCCGACGGGCACGACCTTGTCCACGTCCAGGTTTCAGTCCCCTATTGATCGGGGCGACGGTTGCGACGGCGCCGACGTTCTGATCGTCTTCCAGGACGATCAGGTTTCAGTCCCCTATTGATCGGGGCGACGGTTGCGACTCCCAACCTCCAGTCCCTCTGCCACCAGCACCACAGTCAGTTTCAGTCCCCTATTGATCGGGGCGACGGTTGCGACCAGCGGCCACAGAGCTCCACGCGGCGCTGCTGGAGGCGTTTCAGTCCCCTATTGATCGGGGCGACGGTTGCGACATTTATCAGCGGCTGCATAGGACATAAGGTCCAGTTTCAGTCCCCTATTGATCGGGGCGACGGTTGCGACCGCGCCTCCGGAGCGCCTCTGCAAGGTCAGAAATGACCTCCAACTGCCCCTCGGGCCCCATTTTCGGGCTCCTGGGGCATCGCTCGAGAGCGTCCAAACGCCCTCCGATACAATCATCCGCGCGGACCTCCAGCGTGTCAAGAATCCCAGGGGGGTTCGCGCAAGGGGAGGGAGCCCAGTTTTCGGCCCCCCAGGCCGAATCCGCCGCGAGGTCGCGCCCGCCGTCGATCCCATGCGGGGCGGAGGCGGCGGATCGCGACGAGGTCCGCGCAACGAGGGCCTCCAGCGACCAGGAAGAGGCGGCAATCGGCCGTGGGGGACAGTGCACGCACCGGCGGAGCCGCCTGCCCTGCGGCTCGCGGTGGCGGACCCCGATGCGGCGCCGAACCGCGCATCTGCGTTGTCCCGCTCTGCAGCTCTGGTGGATCGCGGCGCCGGGCCGCCGCGCCGTCTGGAGCCGGTGGGGAGCCGGAGCCCCGACCCCGCCTCTATCCCGTCTACCACGGCAGGTGTACAATAACCGACGCCGACGGCGAGAACTGAACCTGTCCTGGCCTTCCCACCCCAAATGGCGTGATTCGAAACGCGTCGAAAGGAGAGGCCCGCGGAGTGATGAGGGTTCAACTGTTCGTCACCTGCATGGTCGACACCCTGGAGCCCGAGGTCGCCGAGTGTGTGGTCGAGCTGCTGGAGAGGGTGGGCCTGGAGGTCGAGGTGCCCGAGGGGCAGACCTGCTGCGGCCAGCCGGCCTTCAACGGCGGCTTCTGGGACGAGGCCCGCGCCATGGCCAGGCACACCATCGAGGTCTTCGGCGACTCCTACACCCCCATCGTCGTCCCCTCCGGGTCCTGCGGCTACATGGTCGCCCACCACTACCCAGAGCTGTTCGAGGGCGACCCAGTCTGGCACCCCCGCGCCGAAAGGCTCTCCCGCCGCGTCCACGAGTTCACCCAGTTCCTGGTGGACGTGCTGGGTGTCACCGACCTCGGCGCCAGCTACCACGGGAAGCTCACCTACCACGCCTCCTGCCACCTGCTGCGCGGCATGGGGATCCACCGGCAGCCGCTCGCCCTCCTCTCCAAGGTGAAGGGGGCCGAGATCGTGCCGCTGGAGGGCGAGCAGGAGTGCTGCGGCTTCGGCGGGCTCTTCTCGATCAAGCACGGCGCTATCTCCTCGGCGATGTTGGATCGGAAGCTGGATTGCATCGTCGCCACGGGCGCGGATCGCGTGGTGGGCTGCGACCTGAGCTGCCTGCTGAACATCAACGGCGGGCTCCACCGGCGGAGGTCGCCGGTGAGGGGCGTGCACGTGGCGCGTGTGCTGGCGGGAAAGGTGAGGTGAGCGCATGCACGCCGTGATCGAGCCGTTCGAGAAGCGCGTGGCCAGGGCGGTGAGGGACGAGGCCCTCCACAAGGCCCTCCGGAGGGCCACCGACCGATTCGGGGCGAAGCGGATCGAGATGCTGGCGACCCTCCCCGACGCCGACGAGGCCCGCGACCGCGCCAGGGCGATCCGCAGGCACACCATCGCCAACCTGGATCGCTACCTCGCCCAGTTCGTCGAGAGGGTGGAGGCCGCCGGCGGGGTGGTCCACTGGGCCGCAGACGGGACCGAGGCGAACCGGATCGTCGTCAGGCTGGCCAGGGAGCGGGGAGTGGCGCTGATCGTGAAGGGCAAGACCATGATCAGCGAGGAGACCGGCCTCAACGCGGCCCTGGAGGCGGAGGGGATCACCCCGCAGGAGACCGACCTCGCGGAGTACGTGGTCCAGCTCGCTGGCACCACCCCTTCCCACATCGTGGTCCCCATCGTCGATATGACCCGGCAGCAGGTGTCGAGGTTGTTCCACGAGAAGCTGGGGACGGAGGAGACCGACGACGCCATCGAGCTGGCGCGGATCGCGCGGGCGCGGCTGCGCCGGAAGTACATCGAGGCCGGAATGGGACTCACCGGCGCCAACTTCGGCGTGGCCGAGACGGGGACGATGGCGATCGTCACCAACGAGGGGAACGGACGGCTGAGCAGCAGCCTGCCGCGCTACCACGTGGTGCTGATGGGGATCGAGCGCCTGGTGCCCACCATGGAGGACCTGGGGCTGATGCTGCAGTTGCTGGCCCGAAGCGCCACCGGCCAGAAGCTGAGCGTCTACAGCACCATGTTCACCGGACCCCGCAGGCCGGGCGACGCCGACGGCCCCGAGGAGCTGCACGTGGTGCTGGTGGACAACGGCCGGACGAGGATCCTGGAGTCGGAGTTCGCCGAGATCCTAACATGCATCCGGTGCGGCGCCTGCCTGAACGCCTGCCCAGTCTACAAGCTGATCGGCGGCCACGCCTACGCCGCCGTCTACCCGGGCCCCATGGGCAGCGTCCTCAGCCCGCTGTTCTCGGGCTTCGACCTCTACGCCGACCTCCCGCACGCGTCCTCCCTCTGCGGCGCCTGCCGCGAGGTGTGCCCCGTGAGGATCGACTTGCCGGGGCTGCTGCTCCGACTGCGTCGCGAGACGGTGCGCAGCGGCCACCGCCCGTGGTGGCTGAAGGCGGGGCTGTCCGGCTTCGCGGTGGCCGCCGGAAACCCAGCGCTCTTCCGCCTCGGATCGAGCCTGGCGGCCTTCGGGTCGGGGCTGATCGCGAGGGACGGCTGGATTTCCCGGCTGCCCGGCCCCCTCGGCGCGTGGACGGCCTCGCGGGACTTCCCGAGGTTCGCATCCAGGAGCTTCCAGGCCAGGTGGAGGGAGCGGCAGGCCAAACGCGCGGTGCAGGGAGGTGGCAGATGAGCGGCGTGATGGATCGGGTCCGGCTGGCAGCGGCGAGGGCCGCGGCTGGCCCGCTGGGCGACGTGCGGGTGCGGCCGTCTTTCCCGCGGGTGGCGGCGCAGTCGCCGTTCCCTCCGGACGCGGGGCCGGCGCAGTTCGTCGTCCGCTTCCGGGCGGAGTTGGAGGCGCTGGCCGGCAAGGTGTACGGGCCGCTGGATGCCGAGGGCGTCGCCCGGCAGGTGGTGGAGCTGGTGCGGGCAGCCACCGGCGAGGACTCGGGACTGAGGGCCGAGGACTCGGCGCTGAGTGCTCGGGAAGCTTCTCGGTCCTCAGCCCTCGGCCCTCAGTCCTCGCAATCGCGGCTGCTCTCCTGGGACGATGCGGAACTGGGCTGCCCGGGGTTGGGGGATGCCCTCCGGCAGGCGGGCATCGAGCTGGTGCCCGGGGCGGTGCCGAACGACGCGGACCACCAGCGTGTGCTTGAGCGGCTGGCCTCCCTGCAGGTGGGGCTCAGCGGCGCCGTAGGGGGGCTGGCCGACACCGGCAGCATCGTGGTCGCCTCCGGCCCCGGCCGCTCGCGCGTGGCGTCCCTGCTGCCGCCGGTCCACGTCGCCGTGCTGCCGGTGAGCCGCATCTACCCCACCATGCAGGAGTGGCTGGCAGGCGGGGGGACGAGGCTGGTGGCGGGGTGCGCGAACGTGGTGGTGATCACCGGCTCCAGCCGGACCTCGGATATAGAGCTGCAACTGACCCTCGGCATGCATGGACCCAAGGAGTTGCACGTGGTGCTGTACGAGGGGTAGCTGGGGACACTGCCAGTCTTGGGAGCCCGGATCCAGGGTACCTGCTTGGGGTCGGTGGCCAGCTAGGGTCGCGTCGCCCAAACGGCGAGGACCAGCAGGATCACGGCCGTGATGGCCGCGTAGAACTGGATCAGCGCGTGGTACGAGGTCCGCATCTCAGCCACCTCCACACGGGCGCGCAGCCGCCTCTCGTCCTCGGTGCGTTCACCCTCGTGTTCTTTTCCGTCGCCGCGGCCAACTATGCGGCCTGAGTGGTTCGTCCGCCAGATTCGGGCAATCCGGCCCGCCACCACAGGTCTCACATCTATCATCGGCACGTTGCCGTGCTTTCCATAGCCATCCAACTATATCAAACTTGAAGGTCGGTGAGGAGATGGCCCGTGCAGGACTTCCGCAGCTTGGTGGCCACGTCGCCTGGC
This sequence comes from Sphingomonadaceae bacterium, assembly GCA_050261575.1. Taxonomy (GTDB): domain Bacteria; phylum Chloroflexota; class UBA6077; order UBA6077; family UBA6077; genus JBLNDL01. The sequence continues at coordinate 152,221 of JBLNDL010000005.1, forward strand.
AGGGATCCTGGCAAGAGGAGTGCTACAATATCGCCCACGGCCGATCGAGGCCGGAGGTCGCACCGAGGTGCACGATGCCGACACTGGACGAGCTTCTGAGAGCGCTGCCCTACGCCCGACTCACGGGTGATCCGAACACCCCCGTTGCGGCCATCGCCTACGACTCCCGTCTGGTGAAGCCGGGCGACGTCTTCGTGGCGCTGCCGGGCTTCCACAGCGATGGCGCCACCTTCATCCCCGACGCCCTGCGGCGGGGAGCCGTGGCGGTGGTGACCCGCAACCCTGAGGCTCGGGTCCCGGAGGGGCTGCCGATGGTGCTGGTCCCCGACCCCCGCCGGGCCTTGGCCGACCTGTCGGCGGCCTTCTACGGCTATCCCGCTCGCACGCTCAGGGTGATCGGTGTCACCGGCACCGACGGCAAGACCAGCACCACTCACCTGGTGAGCGCTACCCTGGAGGCGATGGGCCACGAGACCGGCTTCATCACTACCGCCGACGTGAAGGTGGCGGACAGGGTCTGGCATAACGACACACAGCACACCACCCCGGAGCCGGTGGAGGTGCAGGGGTTGATGCGGCAGATGGTGGATGAAGGCGTGGGCTACGCGGTGCTGGAGTGCAGCTCCCACGCCCTGGCTCTGGATCGCCTGCTCCACTGCGAGTTCGACGCGGCGGTGTTCACCAACCTCAGCCCCGAGCATCTGAACTTCCACGGCTCCATGGAGAGCTACCTGCGGGACAAGTCCAGGCTCTTCGCCTTCCTGGACGGGTCGATCTGCAAGGGTGTGGAGAAGGTGGCGGTGCTGAACGCCGACGATCCCCGCGCGCCTCGACTGCGGGCGGCCACTCGCGCCCGGGCCATCTGGTACGGGCTCGACACCCCATCGCCCATCGCTCGCCACCCCTCACTCGGCGCTCGGGATTGGGTGGTGACGGCCACCAACGTGGAGCTGTTGCCCGGCGGCTCGCGCTTCACCCTGGTTACCCCGAGTGGGTCCATAGCCGTGGAGACCAGGCTCGCCGGGCGGTTCAACGTCTACAACTGGCTGGCTGCGGCGGCGGTGGGGTTGAGCCAGGGGGCGAGCCTGGACCAGCTCCGCCAGGCGATGGCGCTGGTGGAGGCGGTGCCCGGCCGCATGCAGCGGATCGACTGTGGGCAGCCCTTCAACGTCGTGGTGGACTTCGCCCACACCCCTCAGGCCCTGCGGACGGTGCTGGGCACCCTGAGGCCGGTGACGCCGGGGAGGCTGTTCGTCCTGTTCGGCCTCGCGGGCGAGCGCGACCCCGGCAACCGCTCCGAGATGGGCAGGATAGCCGCCAGCTTCGCCGACTTCGCCATCTTCACGATGGACGACCCCCGCTTCGAGGATCCGATGCGGATAGCCGAGCAGATCGCGGTGGGGGCCCGGGCGGAGGGCTGGAGGGAAGGGGAGCACTACCTCAAGATCGCCGACCGGGAGGAGGCGATCCGCGAGGCGTTCCGGCGGGCCAGGGCCGGGGACACCGTGCTGCTCGCCGGCAAGGGGCACGAGCGGCGACAGGTGATCGGCGACCGCCTCGTCCCCTGGAACGACGCGGAGGCGGCCACGCGGGTGCTGCGGGAGCTGGTCGGGGAGGCCGGGAGCACCCAATAGAGGGTTTCCGCTGCGGCTCACTCCGGGTGCATGCTCTCGGCGATCCGCAGCAGTTCCTCCGGGGGGTAAATGGTGGTCACCACCAGGTGCGCCCCTCCGTGGCGCCATCGCACCTGGTTAACCGCCGCTCCATCCTGCCCGCGTCCCAGCAGCAGGAGCCCGACCACGCCGTTCACCGCCACATCCCGTCTCTCCAGGACCTCCACCGGCTCCGGGAGGGGGAACGGCAGCGCCTCCTCCGGAGAGAACACCTCCCGAATCTGCAGCGCCTGCCGGCCGTCCGCAGAAAGGAAGAGCAGCGACACCACCCTGGCGGGCTCCCGCTGGCCACGGACGGAGGCGGGAGGCCAGGCCAGGCTGGAGGGGAAGTAGGCGGGGAGGAGCGCCCTCACCCCCAGCTCGGCCTCGGCCTCCTCGATGCTGGAGAACTGGAGCCGCTCGGCCAGCACGGGTGGGGCGGGGGGCGGCCCGCCGGTGAGCCGCTGCCAGTGGGCGGGAACGGCGTTCAGCAGGCGCAGCGCCAGGACGGCGACGGCCACCGTCAGGAGGAGGGGGGCGAGGATGCCCAGCATCTCCCCGACCAGGTGAGCCGCCCTCGGTTTTGCGCTGATCCTTCTCATTTCGGTCCTGAGTCCTGGGTCCTGCCCAATCGCGGAGTCGGGGTTGTCCCAAGCCCGACGGCCGCCCGTCGACCGCCTGCGTTGCCCCAACCCAGACCCCGTGGTTGCTCGGTCCTCGGCTAGTAGACCACCAGGGACATCGTGGCCACCACCGACGCCGAGGCCAGCAGCAGCCGCAGCCGGGGGTAGCTGGCGGGGGGCACCTGCTCGGGGTGCACCAGCCGCTTCAACCGGTCCTCGATCAGGGCTCGGCGGGCCCGATTCTCCAGCGCGGCCGCTCGCCCTGCCGCCCACCGCGGCCGGATCGTGCTACCGTGGTGCGAGGCTCGGGACGCCCTGTACACCTTGAGGAGGGCGGAGGCCAGGGCCAGGGGCTTGCCGGTGACTCTTCCCGCCTCCGCATCGCACACACTCTCCATGTCGTGCCCGATCCGGTGGAAGGTGAGCCAGGCCACCGGATTGTAGAAAGAGACCAGCCGGAGCCCGAGGAGGAGCCATCCCAGCCAGTTGTCCCGCCGTCGCACGTGGGCCAGCTCGTGGGCGATCACTGCCTCCAGCTCCTCGTCGTCCAGCATGTCGACGAGGGCGGTGGTGAGGAGCACGGTCGGGTGTCGCAGCCCGACCGCGCAGGCGGTGGGATCGGGCCGGTTGGAGAGCTGGATCGAGAAGGGGTGGGCCCCCCTAGCCTCCAGACGGGTTCGGGCGTCCAGGAGGCGTCTCGGCAGGGGGAGCGGCCCCCTGGCGTCGCGCGGCCTGCGGAGCAGTTGCCGCCAGTGCCCGGCCGCCTCCAGCCCCAGCAGCACGAGTGTCGTGGCGGCCAGGGTGCCCAGCAGCAGGACCCATCCCGGGTGGGAGATGCTCGGCTCCGGACCCAACCAGTTACGCAGTTGGAGCAGCGCCCACTGCTGGCGGAAGGGGTCCGTTCCCCAGTTGGGGCTGAGGAGCGGGAAGAGCAGTGGCGCCGCGGGGGGGAGGGCCAGGATCGGCAGGCGGAAGGCCGCCGCCAGCGGTGGGTCCTGCACCCGCCACAGGCGGAGGAGAGCCTCCAGCATCGCCGTGGCCAGCAGGGAGTAGAACACCGCCAATGCCGAGTACTGCAGCAGGGCAGCCACCATCAGCTTAGGACCCTTCAGCGGGAGTAGTAAGAGATCTTACCACCCGAGGGCGCGGCGCGCGACTGGGAGCGCGAAGGAGGGGGAGCTGGCCAGCTCCCCCTCCTTCGCGTCGATCGGAGAGGCTACTGGGTGGGGGCCTTCTGCTCCCCGACCAGCAAGCCGTGCGGGGACTCCTTCGCGGCCTCGCGCTCCTCTTCGAGGGCGATCCCCATGATCCGAGCGTACTCCAGGGGGTGCTCCTCGATCATTTGCGCCCGCGAGATCTTGCCGGTGAAGATGGAGAGGTCCCCGGGGAAGCGTAGCGGGTTGAAGTGCGCCCCGTACAAGTGCCAGGTGACGATGACCGAAAAGGCCAGGATGGCCTCCCCGCCGTGCATCTCCCTGGCCGCGGGCACGAAGGCGCCGGGCAGCAGGAGGGTGGCCTGGGCCGGGAACATCAGGATCAGGCCGGTGGCGATCACGATGATCCCGCCCATGACGACGCCCCAGTACTCGAACTTCTGGCGGAAGTCGAACCGATCGTACTTGGGGTGCACGGCCGATAGCCCTATACAGTACTTGAAGCACTGGATGGCGTCGGCCGCGTCCTTCAGCCCCGGTATCATGCTGGGGACGAAGCGACCCTTGGCCATGAGCCAGAATATGTAGGCGAAGTGGTACAGCGCCTCGAGGCAGAAGAGCACGGCGAAGGCCCGGTGGATGAGCCTGGTGTTCTCGATGCCGCCGAATGCGAGGATCATGGACTGCGCCCAACCGGAGCCGAAGAACTTCTGGGGCAGGCCGGTGGCCACCAGGGCGGTGAAGGAGATCATCATCAGCAGGTGCTCGATCCGCTGGCTGAGGCTGAAGCGGACGAACTGCTCCGGCGGCTCGGGTATCTCTCGATACTTGGCTGTCATATGCGTCTCCTTTGTTACCGGTTCCTGGCGATGCGCCATAGATCCACGACGATGTGGAGCATCAGCCCGGTGAGCATGAAGGGTATCATTACCCAGTAGAACGACCTGACCAGGAAGGGCAGAGGGTTCTTCTCCAGGTTCAGCTCGTAGTGGCCGAGCCAGGCATCCGGGAAGTTGCTGCGGGCATTGGGATGGCACTTCTGGCAGGCCGCCATCACGTCCTGCCGCAACTGGGCCGGATCGGTGTTCTTGACCGACTTGATGTCGTGGACCCCGTGGCAGTCGGAGCAGACGGCCACGTTGGTCCGGCTATCGCTGCCCTGCTTCTTGGTCAGCGCCACCGTGGCCCCGTGGAAGTCCTGGGCGTAGGTCTTGAAGACGTTGGGCGACAGGCCGTACTTGCCCATCATCGTCGGGTCGGCGTGGCACTTGGCGCACATCTCCGGAGTGTTGAGCCGGAAGGAGGCCGACCCGGTGTCGGCGATCACGTGGGTCCCGTGGCAGTCGGTGCACACCGGCACGTCCTGGCCGTCGCCGTTGGCCAGGGCCGCCCCGTGGACGCTCTCGGAGTAGACGGTGTAGGTATCTGCGTGGCACTTGCCGCAGCTCTGGGAGATCTTGGCCCTCGGCTCGTCGGGCACCGACACGTTGTGATAGCCGTGGCAGTCGGTGCAGAGGGGGGCATCCTGGTTCCCCGAGGCCATGACCTTGTAGTGCATGCTGTCCAGGGTCTTGGTGTAGTTGGCGAAGTGGCACCGCTTGCAGGCTTCGTACTGGGCGATGGAGTACTCCCGCTTGCTGCCGAATTGGACCTTCTTGTGGGGGAAGCCGGTGATGCGGCTGTGGCAGTCGGTGCAGGTCAGCTTGCCCTGGTGGACCGACTTGGCCATCTCGGCCTCGTCGACGAAGAGGCTCAGCTTCTCCCCGTTGCCCAGTGGCATGGAGAGGTCCGGGTTCTTGTGGCAGTCGATGCAGGTGGGGCCGGGCGCGGTCGATGGCGCGGCGGCCGTCTTGGATGCCTCCTCCGCCGGTTGCTCGGAGGCGGCCGCCTCCTGGCGTTCGGCCGGCGCCGGCTGGGCGGCGCCCGTGGGTGGTGCCTGAGGCTGCGCGGGCTCGGGCCGCGGCTCGCTCGGCGGTCGTGCTTCCGGCTTGGCCGGGGCGGGAGCGGCGCTAGCGGCGGGGTGGCAGCCGAGGCACGTGGTGTTGTCGTAGGCGGCGTGGCTGGCAGGTGAGGGTTTGGCCCCACCCCCCACGGGATGGCACGTGAGGCAGTTCTCCCTGCCCTGGATCTCGTGGGTGGTCTTGGGTTGAAGGTTCGGTTCCGCGAGAGCCGGCCCCGCGATGGCGAAGGTGGCCGCCAGGGCTGCCGCCATCACAGCCAGCGCGACGGCCAGGCGGCTCTCCACCGACCGCGTCGTCCGGGGTAGCATCCTTGCTCGCATACTCGCTCCTTAGACATGAGTAGGCGCCAGGGGCCCCGTCCTCAGAGCCCCCTGGCGCCCAATCGTCAGGCCTGCCTTGCTGTATATCCGTAAGGGTTTGACCGTGAGGGTGCTGCGCGCTCGGCCCTGGGTACTGGGTCCTGAGCGATACCCTCCCGGCCCTCAGTTCTGCTTATCCTGCCACCGTCTCTCGGCGATCTCGTTGGCCAGGTCGACCAGCCTCCCCTCCTCGTCCGTCTCGGGGGCCGCCGTCTGGGCTGGGCGGTCGGCGGCCGCGCGGGTTCGGGGCTCCAGGTAGGAGACGCCCGGCTGCAGCGAGCCTGCGGCGGCGTGGGCTGCGCTGGGGACCAGGGCGCCTCGCAGCTTGGAGGCCAGGAAGGGAATCAGCACCAGCAGCCCCGACAGGGGGAGGAAGATGGCGAATGCCAGCCCCATGATCGGTCCCACCACCAACACTATCGGCAATGGGGCCCGCAGGTAGCGGTCTTTCGGGCCTCCTGCCAGGCGGCCTCCCTCCTTGGGGATCGACACGAACTCCCCCGCGCTCATGCTCCAGTAGATTCCGCCTTCGACTACATCGCCACCGACGTGTCTGGTGATCATCGTGTCCTCCTTCTCCGGGCCTCGCGGCCCCGACTCTCCGCGTTGAGTTGGTGGGCTGCTACCGAGCCGATGGCCGGTGTCTCTCCGTCGAGCCCGTTGCCGTTTCCTCTTGGTGGCCCAATTGTACCCTGTTGCACGAAGCTGGGAATCGGCAAAACATACTAGTGCGGGCTGCACAGACACCCTAATTCCACCGGCGCGGGGCAGTAGCCTGAGCACTCGGTTCCGGTGCTCGGTCCTCAGTCCTCCCCCTGTTGGCCTCCGAACGTCTGTGGTGTTAGAATGCCGCTCCAGGAGGAGCAGGCCATGAAGATAGCAGCGAAGATGAATCGGCTGGGAATGGAGACCGCCTTCGACGTGCTCGCGCAGGCGCGGGCGCTGGAGGCACAGGGCAAGCACGTCATTCACCTTGAGATCGGCGAGCCCGATTTCGACACCCCCTCGGCTATCACGATGGCCGCCAAGGAGGCGCTGGACGGTGGGTTCACCCACTACGGGCCCTCCCAGGGGCTGCCCGAGCTACGTGAGCTCATCGCCGCGGAGGCTTCTGCCTGCAGAGGCATGTCTTTGGATCCCTCACAGGTGATCGTGACCCCTGGCGCCAAGCCAATCATGTTCTTCACTATCATGGCCTTGGCCGAGGAGGGTGACGAGGTCGTATACCCCGATCCGGGCTTCCCCATCTACCGCTCCATGATCGACTTCGTCGGTGCCAAGGCGGTGCCGCTGGAGTTGAGGGAGGATAAGGAGTTCGGGATCGACCTGGCCGAGCTGCGTTCGAAGATCACCCCGCGCACGAGGCTGCTCATCCTGAACTCGCCCCACAACCCGACCGGGGGCGTGATCCCTCCCGAGCAACTGGAGGAGATCGCCGCCCTGGCGGTGGAGCACAACCTCTGGGTGCTCTCGGACGAGGTGTACCGCCGGATCCTCTACGAGGGGCGGCACGTCAGCATCGCCGCTCTGCCGGGGATGGCCGAGCGGACCATCATCCTGGATGGCTACTCCAAGACGTACGCCATGACGGGCTGGCGGCTCGGCTTCGGCATCGTCCCCGACTCCCTGGTGATGCACTTCGTGCGGTTGGTGAACAACAGCGTCTCCTGCACCCCCAGCTTCATCCAGCGGGCCGCGCTGGCCTGCCCCGAGACGGAGGCCGACGTGGAGAAGATGGTGGCGGAGTTCGCCGCCAGACGGAAGGTGGTGGTGGAGGGGTTGAACGCCATCGATGGGATCAGTTGCCGCTGGCCAGCCGGCGCATTCTACGCCTTCCCCAACGTGACGAAGGTGGGGATGCCCGCCGGGGAGTTCGCCCACTACCTGCTGCACGAGTTCGGCGTGGCCACCCTCTCCGGCACGGCCTTCGGCCAGGCCGGGGACGGCTACCTGCGGATCTCCTACGCCAACTCGACGGAGAACCTGCGGGAGGCGCTGCGGCGGATCGAGGCCGCGGTGAAGGCGATCCGCGGGGCTAGGGGGTAGCAGGGGCGGCCGGACCGGGGCAAACAGGATCGGATAGAAGTGGAGGGGCGGGTCTGATCGGACCCGCCCCTCTGCCTTAGCGGCCGTAGCCCAGCATCCGCGGGAGGAAGAGGGTCATGTCGGGCCAGTAGGTGATCGCCAGGAGGGTGGCCACCATCATCCCGAAGAACGGCACTATCCGCTTCACCGTATCCTCGATGGGGATACCCGCGATGCCAGAGGCCACGTACAGGCAGCTTCCCACCGGCGGGGTTATGAAGCCGATGCCGAGGTTGGTCACCAGCACGATGCCGAAGTGCACGGGATCTATCCCGAGCTGCATGGCGATTGGGAAGAGGATCGGCGCGAAGGTGATCATGGCTGGGGTGACGTCGATGAACATCCCGACGAACAGCACCAGGATGTTGACCATCATGAGGAAGACCCACGGCTCCTGGGATAACCCGAGCATCACCTGGGTGACGGCGTGCGGGATCCGCTGGGCGGTGACGATCCAGGCGAAGACCGAGGACATGCCGACCATCAGCATCACCATGCCCGTGAGCCGCGCCGAGCTGACCAGGATCTGTGGCACGTCTCGGGGGTGGAGTTCTCGGTAGACGAGCATGGAGAGGAACACGCCGTAGACGACCGCGACCACCGCGGACTCCGTGGCGGTGAAAGCGCCGGAGAGGATGCCTCCTAGAATGATGAGGGGCATCAGCAGGGGAGGAATCGCACCCCAGAAGGATCGGATCGCTTGCCCGCAGGTTGCCCTCTCCTCCCTTGGGAGCCCCTCCCTGCCTGCCACGTAGTACACCATGACCATCAGGGCGAGCCCCATCAGCGCTCCCGGCATGAACCCGGCCAGGAAGAGGAAGCCGATGGAGGTGCCGGTGGCGACTCCGTACAGGATCATGATGATGCAGGGGGGAATGAGCACCCCCATGGCGCCGGCCGAGGCCACGATGGCGGTGGCGAGGGGCCGCGGGTAGCCGCGCTTGGCCATGGAGGGGATCATGATGGAGCCGATGGCGGCGGTGTCGGCTGCGGACGAGCCGGAGATGCCGGAGAAAAAGATGGTGCCCACGATGGAGACCATCCCGAGGCCTCCCCGTATCCATCCCACGAGGACGCTGGCGAACTGGACTAGGCGCGCGGAGATGCCGCCCGTCTCCATGAAGCCTCCAGCCAGGATGAAGAGCGGCACCGCGAGCAGGGGGAAGGAGTCCAGCCCAGTGAACATCTTCTGGGCGACGGTGGTGAAGGACATGTTGCCCTGGTATATCATCGCCGCGAGGCTGGCCAGCCCCATGGCGGCGGCGATGGGGAAGGAGGCAAACAGTAACACGAAGAACGCGATAAACAGTACCCAGGCCATCATCCTGCCCCCTGTTCCAACCCCTGGCTGCTACGTGCCGCCTCGTCGGGCTGCGAGCCGATCCGCTCGGCCCGCCAATGGATGAGCAGGTCCAGCCAGAGGAAGATCATCGACAGCGCACCACCCACAGGGATCGCCGCGTAGGGGATGCTCATGGGTATGCCGATGGCAGGGGATTCCTGGATCTGGTTCATCTCCGCCAGGTACCAGCCTTCCTTGATCATGACGCCCAATAGAAAGGTGGTGCCCAGGGCGATGATCAACTGCATGGCCGACCGGATCGGGGCGGGCAGGCCTTGGACGAACATGGTGATGGCGAAGTGGGTGCGGTCCTTGAAGGCCACGGCAGCGCCGAGCAGGGCCACCCAGATGAAGAGGAAACGGGCGGTCTCCTCGGTCCAGTGGAGCGGCTGCAGGAAGAAGTAGCGGAACAGCACCTGAAGGAAAATGACAACGGTCATGACAGCCATCATCACGGCTGCTGTGGAGGCGACGGCGAATCCGAGCCAACGGTTGAGGGCTTTGATGGGACACCTCCGGAGTCGAGCTTTTGCCGCTGAGGAGGCCCGAGGGGCGGTATCAGCCCCTCGGGCGCAGGCATTACAGTTGGTGGCCTACTTGGCCTTGCGGGCCATCTCGATGAAGTCCTTGCCGATCTTGTCCTCATACTCGGGGTAGACGGCCTCGGCCAGCTTCATGAAGGGGGCTTTGTCGTCGACCTGGTTGATCTGCACCCCCTTGGCCTTCAGGTCGTCGGCCACGGACTTCTCCTGTTCGTCCATCAGCTTCCGCTCGAACGCCAGTGTCTCCTTGGCGGCCTTGTCGATGGCCTCCTGGAACTCCTTGGGCTGGGCGTTGTACCACTTCAGTTGGACCATGGGCAGGGCGGGGGAGATGAAGTGGTCGGTGTAGGAGAAGTACTTCGCTACCTCGAAGTGCTTCACGGCCCAGTAGGAGTTGAGCGGACCCTCGGCTGCGTCGATGACACCCTGCTGCAGCGCCGAGTACACCTCGCCGTAGGCCATGGGTGTCGCGGCGGCCCCCAGGGCGTTGAAGGTCTTGATCATCAGTTGGTTTTCCATGGTCCGGACCTTCATGTTCTTCAGGTCCGCCGGGGTCTTGATGGGCTTGAGCCGGTTGTAGATGCTGCGGGTCCCGTCGTCGTAGAAACCGAGCCCCTTGATGCCCAGCTTCTCCTCCAGCAGCTTCAGCAGCGCCTGGCCGAGTTCGCCGTCGGCTGCCTTCAGCATGTGGGCCTTGCTCTCGAAGAGGTAGGGGAGATCGAACGCCTGGAACTGGGGAATGAAGGGGCCGAGGACGGCGGTGGCCACCCGGCCGAACTCGATCTGCCCGGTCCGTAGCTGCTCGATGTACTCACGCTCGTTGCCCAACTGCGAGTTGGGGTAGACGTTGATGATCAGCTTGCCGCCTGTGTACTCCTTGACCTTGTCCGCGAAGTACAGGTAAGACTTGTGGTGGGCGTGGTCCTCCGCCTGGACCGAGGCGAACTTGGTGACGACGGCGCCTGCTGGGGCAGATTGCTGCGCGGCGGGCGCATTGGTGGGGGCTGCCGCAGGGGCGGTGGTGGCGGCCGGAGCGGCGGCTGTGGCGGCGGGCTTGCTGGGGGCCGAGGTCGGCTGGGCAGCAGGCGCGCTGCTGCAGGCCAGCGCTAGGGCTGCGAGCATTACCATCAGGATCGCACCAATCAGGCCGCGGCGGCAATGCCGGCGAAGAGTCTCCTTGCTCATTCTCCACTCCTTGATCTGCACGCTAGGATGGGTAATCTCCAGCTCTCCGGTCACAAGGGATGCGATTGGTAGGGGTTCCCCGAGTGGACACGACCAAAGGCTACACTGATACCTAACCCAATGCGTCTTGGAGCCCTCTGCCCCCTTTCACCTCCGCACACTCGGTTGGATTTGGGAGGCCGATCCATCATCCGCCTGGTGGTGAATCGACCCGCGGCTGCACTGTGACTACCCCGATCGGGGGTGGGAGGATGTCTCGGTCGCTCGGCCTCTCCCGTGCCGACGGGGCGCGACGTGCCCACGGAAGTCCGATGGTGCCGGACCGGCCAGATGTACGGGTCGGCTGAGGATCGGGCGAAAGCCCGGTGGGAAGACGGAGAATCGGGGGCGCTGCCTGAGGGGGCCAGGCGGCACCGGGCGCTGTCCGATCGCGAGCCTCACCGTGCCGAAACAGCATTCATGCTATAGGACAGCGGGGGGCAAGTCAAGAAGTGGCGAAGAGCGATACTCTCAGGCGTCCACCGGGATCAGGCCCTTGCGGATGGCGTACTTCACCAGCTCGGTCCGGTTGTGGATGTCCAGCTTCTCCATCAGGTTCGCGCGGTGGGCGATCACCGTCTTCACGCTGAGGTTCAGCATCTCCGCGATCTCGCGGTTGCTGCGTCCCTCGGCGATCAGCTTCAGCACCTGCTTCTCCCTGTCGGTGAGCCTGTCGTAGCTGGATTCGCTGGCCTCCTCCCCCCTCTGGATGTACCCCTCGATCACGGCCGTCGCGACGGACGGGTAGAGGAAGGAGCCGCCCGCGTGGACGGCGCGGATGGCGGCGACGAGCTCGGTCCCCACCGCCTTCTTCAGGACGTAGCCCGAGGCGCCGGCCTTCAGGATGGGGAAGATGTACTCGCTGTCGTCGTGCTGGGTGAGGATCACCACCCGGCTGGAGGGGCTCTGCTTGCGGATCTCCAGGGTGGCCTCCAGCCCGCCCAGGCCGGGCATGGCGATGTCCATCAGCACGATGTCGGGCGCAATCTGCCTGGTCTTGTTGATGGCCTCCAGGCCGTCTCCCGCTTCCCCCACCACCTCGATGTCGGGGTAGAGGCTGAGGAGCGCGCGGATGCCCTCCCTGAGGATGGCGTGGTCGTCGACGATGAGAACCCTAATCTTGCCCATTCTTCGAACCCTCCAGCGGGACCTCGATCCGCAGTTGAGTGCCGGCGCCGGGCGAGGTCTCGATGGTCAGGTTTCCCGAGAAGAGGGCCACCCGCTCCCTCATCCCCATGAGCCCCAGCCCCCGGCCCTTGTCGGTGGTGCGGGACACCGCCGCCAGGTCGAACCCCTTGCCGTCGTCCTCCACCTCGATCACGACCGAGGAGTGGGAGATGTTGAGGGCGATCACCACGTTCTCCGCCTCGGCGTGGCGGGCGATGTTGGTCACCGCCTCCTGGACCACCCGGAAGAGGGCCGTCTCCATCTCTGGGGGGAGTCTTCGCTCGATGCCCGCGGTTTCCAGTTGCACCTTCACCCCCTGCGGCTTCAGCCGGTTCTCGGCGTACCAGCGGATGGCTGGGATCAATCCCAGATCGTCCAGGACGGTCGGGCGCAGGTCCAGGGTGAGCTTGCGCACCTCTTCCAGCATCCGGACGGCCAGCGGCTTGATGCCGGCTATGCGGGCCTTGACCTCCTCCGCGTCCTTGGCAGGAGCCACCGAAGTGGTCTCCAGGGCGACCACCAGCGCCGCGAGCGCCTGGCTGGTCTCGTCGTGTAGCTCGCGGGCGATCCGTTTCCGCTCCTCCTCCTGGGCCGAGATCACCTTGCGGAGGAGTTCGCCCCGGAGCGCCTCCTTCTGTTCCAACTCCTGGTAGAGGGTGGCGTTCTCGACGGCCACGGCGATCTGGTGGGCGACGGAGGCCAACAGCGCGGAATCTGAACTGCCGTACTCCTTCGATCCCCGGGTGGCCACGCAGAGGGTGCCCAGGGTCTTTCCCTTGGAGCAGAGGTGTACGCAGGCGATCGACCTCAGGTCGTCCGCGGTCAGGGCGGGATCGGCCTCCAGCAGGGACTCCCGCAGGACGCAGCCCTCCCCCGCGTGGTCGCACTGCTGGCCGTTCTCCCAGCGATGCCTGCAGGGACCCAGCCTCGCCGCGGCGGCCGCCGCAGCCGGAGAGCAGCCCCGGTAGACCGACCTCTCTCCATCTCCCCCTGGCCGGCCGAAGAGGGTGAGGATCCCGACCTCAGCCCCCATGAAGTCTACCACCTGGTCCAGGGCGTTCTCCAAGACGTTCTCCAGCCTCAGGGATTGCCCCACGGCACCGGCGATGGCGTTCAGCACCGACAGCTCGCGGTTGCGGCGGACTAGCTGCTCCTGGGACTCCTTCAGCTCGTGGGTGCGCAGTTGCACCCTGGTCTCCAGCTCTCGGTTCCACTGCTGTATCTTCTCCAGCGATGCCTTCAGCCGGAGACGCATGTCGTCGAAGGTTCTGGAGAGCATGCCGATCTCGTCCTCGCCGTGGGCCCGGATCGGCGCAGTGAGATCCCCCGCCGCGATCCTCTCGGCCGCGGCGGTGAGCATCTTGACGGGGCGAACGACGCTCTGCGCGATGGCCCAGGCCAGCAGCAGGGAGAGGAGGGTCATGGCGATGCTGAAGACCAGGAACTGCTGGCGCAACTGCTCGGTGGGGGCCAGCGCCTCTTCTTCCGATTGGCGGATGGTGATGCCCCAGGAGGCCGTGGCAAGTGGGGCGAAGGCCATCACCTCCGTCTCCCGCATGGGGCTCTGAGGCGACTCGTGGCAGCCGTGGCAGGTGCCCATACTCGTGCGCTTTTCCTTTATGAGTGCCGCGAGGAAGTTGCCGTGGTCGCTCTCCCTCAGTATGTCCTGCTGGCGGCCGCTGGCGAGCACGATCCCGTTGCCGTCCACGATCTGGGAGTAGCCGGTCTTGCCCAGCCGCACCGGCTGGGTGATGCTGGCCAGGCCGGGATTGGTGACGTCGATGTCGCCGCCGACCAGGCCGACGATCTGGTGGGCGCTGTCGACGATGGGGTAGACCAGGGAGACGATGGGGCGCCGGGTGGTGGCGGCGGTGTAGACGTTGGAGATCGAGGGCCGGCCCGTTTCCAGCGCCTGCCGCACGTGGGGGTAGGAGGCGAGGTTGGCCCGGGAGAGATCTAGCCGGTAGGGCTCCCTCCAGATAGTGCTCCCTTCCCGGTCGAGCAGGTAGACGCCATCGCCGAAGATGGATCGGAAGTAGACCTCACGCAGAACCCTCCGCTCCTGCTCCAGGTCCTCCAAGTTCTGGATGTCGACGTCCGGGTTCATGGCGACATCCTGAAGGTACTGGAGGTTCTGCTTCAGGACACGGTCGGTGAGGTCGGCGGCAGTCTGAGCCAGGACCAGGCGCTCGCGCAGGGTCCGGTCGATGCTCTCGCGAACGGCTAGCACGCTCGAGATGCCGAACACCGCGAGCATCACGAGCGTGCTGAGGACCGAGAGCACTACGATGCGGGTTTGCAGCCCGGTCCGCTTCAGCGAGAACACGACTAGAGCTCCTGGTCCACCACTCTCTCCTGGTATTCTAGCGGATGCTCTTTCTTGTATCGACTCTCGGGCACGCGGCCGGTGAAGATCGACTTGTTGAACGGGAAGATGTGGGGGGCGAGGTGCGCGTTGTAGAAGTGCACCACGAAGAGCCAACCCGTGGCTAGCATCGCCTCGTCGCTGTGGGCGATGGTGGCCACCGGCACCACCACGCCCGGCAGGAACTTGGTGGCGACCAGCGGGTACATCAGGATCAGCCCGGTGATGCCCATGACTGGCACCCCCCAGAAGACAGCGAAGTAGTCGAACTTCTCGAAGTAGCTGAAGCGACCGAACTTCGGCTTCTCCTTCACGATGCCGAGGTAGTAGCCGGTGTTCTGGAAGAAGTCGCGAAAGTCCTTGAGGCTGGGGAACATCCAGATCGGCACCGGCTCCTTGCGCACCAGGATGCTGTGGAGCATGTAGGCCACGTGGTAGAACCCCGCGAACAGCATGGCGAAGCCCGCGAGGTGGTGGATGTTTCTGGCGCTGTCCAGGCCGCCCCATAGGTTGATCAGCCACTGGCTCCACGCGGCATCGAAGAACTTCTGCGGCATGCCGGTGAACACCAGCAGCAGCACCGAAGTCATCATGATGAAGTGCTGTGCCCGCTGGTGCGCGTTGAAGCGGACGATCTGCCGTTCGCCGCAGGGTTCGGCGCTCGGCTCAATCCTGAGAGGCGCGGCCTGCCCCACGGCTCCACGTTTCGGGGACTGAGGAGTGAGGACTGAGTCCCGAGTTCCGGGGCCATCGCCTCTCTCCGGAGTGACTCTGGCTGCTTGTGTCTGCATCAACGAACCTCCTGCCTGCGTTGGGTGCTGGCTCTCCTGTGGGCCGGCGGCCGGCCGGTCGTCTTCCATGCTGCTCATCGGGTGCTCCTAAGCAGGCATCTTTCGATGGAGTGCGCGTTTCCCTCTACAGCACCGACGTGATCTGAAGATGCGGTCAGTGCTGGGCGGACCTACGCCGCAAGATCCAGGACCCCAGTTCCAGCGCGACCATGAATATGAAGCCGAAGGCCAGGACCGAGCTGGTGAAGAAGAAGAAGAACCGCTCGGCGAAGTACACCACGGGGAACTGCTCCGGGGTGGCTTCCTTGTGGCCCAGCCAGCCGCTGGCGAACTGCTCTCCCGCGCCGGGGTGGCAGCTCCCGCATGTGCTGGCCAGGTTGGCCGGGGCGACGGGCGAGGCCGGATCGGTATCCGCCTTGATGTCGTGGTAGCCGTGGCAGTTCACGCAGGTGGCCTTCGGGTGCTGGGTGATCTCGTATGGGCTCAGAATGTTCGCCTTCCCGTGGAAGGTGGCCGTGTAGGTCTTGTACACCTCGGTGGGGACGTCGTACTTCTCCATCACCTCGGTCTTGGCGTGGCACTTCGCGCAGGTGGCGGCGACGCTGCCCCGGTAGGCGGGGGAGTCCGGGCTGAGCACCCTGGCGATAGAGTGGGGGTTGTTCTGGGTGCTGTGGCAGTCGATGCAGGTGGCGGCATCCTTGCCTCCCGCGGCGAGGCTCTCGCCGTGCACGCTGCCGATGTGCTCCTGCCGCTGGGTGGCGTGGCACTGGCCGCAGGCGTCGGCGATGGAGACCTTGGTCACCGGCGCCATGGTCTTGTGGGGATCACCCTGGTGGCAGGTGACGCAGGAGATGAAGCGGTGGGCGTAGACCCGGTCGGACTCCAACTGCTTCACGGTGTCGGGGCGGGAGTTGATCTCCGAGACCGTGTCGAACTCCGGCTGATTGTGGCAACTGCGGCAGGCGGCGGCGGCAGCGGCGAGGTCGACCATGGCGGCCTCCTGCGCTGGCGCGGGCTTCGAGGGGGCCGGCTGTCCGGCAGGGACCGTGACGCCGGAGCCCTCGGCGGGCTGCTCCTGGGTTGCTGGGCTGGGCGAGGCGCCCGCGCCCACGGCGGGCTGCGCGGCCGGGGCGGGTGCGCCCCCGGCGGGGGGCTGCGCGGGCGCGGACTCGGGCTTGTGGCAGGCCACACAGCTACCGTCGGCGCGCCCGGCGTGGTCTGCGGGGGCGGGCTTGACTCCGCCTCCCGGCTGATGGCACGCGGTACAGTTCTCGCGGCCCTCCACCGGGTGGGTGGTGGGCTTGGCCTGCTCCGAGGGCGCGGCGTACACGCCGGCCGGCGCCGAGAGTTGCTGTCCGAGGAGGATCAGCGTCGCGCAGGCCGATATCAGGGTGACCGCGAGCACCCCCTTTGATAGTCGATTCGGCAATCGGAACATCGTCGTTCTCCCTCCACTCTCCGGTCTGGACCGAGGACCGAGTCAGCCTCCCTCAGCCCTCGGCTTTGCCTCTCGCCTAGGAGCCCCCGCGCAGTACGCGCAGCAGGTCCTCCGGACCGGCGGCGGTGATGCGCTGCTTGTCATAGATATCGATGCCGTTCCCCTGCAGGCTGAGGTTGATCACCCGGGCCTCCGGCATCTCTCGAAAGATCCACGAGATGGTGAGGCAGTGCTCCTCCGGGGCGCCGCTGGAGTCGACGAGGATCACGTCCGGGCGCAGGGCCCGGATCCTCTCCAGGGCCAGGCGATCGTCCCGCTCCATGCCGATCACCTCGATCTCCCCCTCTCGACTCAGAAGGCTCTGGACGCCTCGGGCGAAGAGGGCGTGACTGTAAAGGATGAAGACTCGGGACCTCGGCATAGAGCAACAGCCAATCGTGCGATCTGGAACGAACCTAGGCAATTATTAATCTTGCTCTAAGGTTTCGTCCATCCGCCCTGATGGCTATCTTTGGGGCACGAAAGGACCATCTTTGGGGTAGTCCTTTTGGGGGGGCAGGGACAGGGCTGCGTGCCTGCTTGGTTGCATATGGAGGTGCGTGCCGTGGGGAACGGGCAGGACCGCGGGGGTCTTCACCCCGCCCTACTCGTTCAGGCCCATCTTGAGCGCGTAGGCTGCGGCCTGGACCCGATTCTCCAGGTGCAGCTTCTCCAGGATGTTGCGCAGGTGGTTCTTGACGGTGTTCTCAGTGAGGGTGAGCCGGGCGGCGATCTCCTTGTTGGTGGCGCCGGCCGCCACCAGCTTAAGCACCTCTCGCTCGCGGCCGGTCAGCTCGTCGATCGGCTCCACCGGGGGCGCCTCCCTCGCCCTGGCGGCCTGGGCGGCGAACTCGGCCAGCAGCCGGCTGGCCATGGCTCTGGAGATGGGTGCTTCCCCTCGGGAGATGCCAGCCAGGTAGTCGAACAGCTCCTCCGGCTCCAGGTTCTTCAGCAGGTAGCCGTGTGCGCCGTTCTTTATCGCCTCGAAGAGGTCCTCGTCCCGGTCCGAGACGGTGAGCACGACCACCTTCACCTCGGGCAGCTCCGCTCGGATCCGGCGGGTGGCCTCGATGCCGTTCGTCCCCGGCATGTGCAGGTCCATGAGGACCAGGTCCGGCCGCAGGGCTCGGGCGGCCTCCACCGCGGCCGCACCGTCCGCTGCCTGGCCGACCACCTCGAACCCCTCTCTGGAGGTCAGGAGGCTGGCCATGCCGGCACGAAAGAGGGAGTGGTCGTCGACCAGCAGGATTCTGAGGGTCACGTTCTGATTACATCGCTCGTTGGTCAATGGGGAACCTCACCTGGATTCTGGTGCCCTCGCCCGGGATGGGGGTGACCTGGAGCTCGGCTCCGATCGACTCGGCCCTCTCGCGCATCGTCTGGAGGCCGAAGCAGCGGCGGCTCCTCCCTGCCAACTGCGCTGGGTCGAACCCGATCCCATCGTCCTCCACGCTCAGCACGCCGCGGCCGTCGAGCCGCTCCAACCGTATCCGCACCTTGTGGGCGCGCGAGTGCTTCCGGACGTTGGCAAGGGCTTCCTGGACGATTCGAACGAGCTGCACCTCGGCCTCCGGGGGGAAGGTCTCCTCGGCGGCGTCGGGCAGGACCAGCTCGACCGGTATGGAGTTCTGCTCCGAGAAGTCGGCGGCGCTGGCGCGGATGGCCGCCGCCAGGCCGCGATCCAGTTCGGTTGCGGTGCGCAGGCCGAGGATCGACTGCCGGACGTCGGAGTAAGCCTCCTGGACGATCCTCTGCATCTGGTCCAGCTCGCGCTCGGCCTGCTCCAGGTGCCGGTTGGCGACCAGTTGCTGGGTCACCCGAGTCTTAAGGTGGAGGAAGCCGATCAACTGGGCCAGGCCGTCGTGCATCTCTCGGGCGATCCGCTCCCTCTCCTCCAGGGTTGCCAGGAGTCGGCGGCGGTCGGCCATCTCAACTTGGCGGAGGGTCTGGACGCGGAAGACTCGCAGCACCCGCAGGACGAAGAAGGCGATCAGGAGGGCCGAGGCGGCGCGGAGCAGTTGGGCCGGGATCCCGAAGAACGCCTCGAAGCCCGCGTAGCTGGCTGGAGAGCCGGCTGGGGGCTGGCTCGGGGGGAGTACGATCCCGGCCACGAGGGCGTTCAGCAGGAAGGTGGCGGCGGCGAATCGGGCGTCGCGGGCGATCTGGGGGAAGTCCCTTTTCCTCAGGCGGTGGGCCTCGGATAGCAGGCCGAGGCCGGCCAGGGCGGAGCCCGGCAGGTAGAGGAGGAACCTGGCCCAGATGTCGGCGTGGATGAGCCACTGGCGCCCTCCCAACGGGTGGCCGTCTGCCTGGAGCTGTGCCAGGGTGGCGAGCCAGGCCAGGCCGAGCCCCACGGGCAGGACGGGGAGGAGGGCGCGCGGGTCGAGCAGGGGGGGCAGGGCCGAGGGCTGGGGACCCAGGACTGAGGACTGAGGGCTGAGGATCGAGTGTGCCTGTGCCGAGTCTCGGGTCCCGAGTGCGGACTCGGCCCTCAGCCCTCGCTCCGCGGATCTTCCCAGGAGGCTGGCCCCGAACTGGAGCAGGGCGAGCGCGGACAGGCCGAGCAGAAGGGTGCGAGCGACGCGGACCGCCTCCAGGCCGAGGGCGGAGGGGGCAGGTGCCTGTACGAAGAGGAGCATGTCGGCCCACTCCGCGAGGGCGTGGAGGATGCCGAAGGCGGCCAGATATGGGAGACTGGCGGCCAGCCCGAGGTCGCTGGACCGGCGGTACTCCAGGGCGATGGCGAAGCCCATGGAGAAGAACGCGAGGCCGTAGACGAAGAAGACTAGGACCATTTCTGTCAGAGCTGCGGCACGAGGCGGAACCGCTCACGCCGCGGTCAAGCGCACCCCCACGTCAGGATGCCGGGTGGCTGCCCCCGGATTCTCGGTCGCCACGGGCGGCCCGCGGGCTCGAGTCGATATTAGCAAATAAAAGGAAAGAGTTCTACTGGCTAAGAAAAGGCTGCGGCCCTCCCGGCGATCACGTTGATCTCGGGGCTGAAGCCGTGGAGCAGTGGCAAGTTGGGGGCTGGTTGCGGTAGCGAGCATCTCGAGCTGCGCTTGGCAATCGGTTGCGATAGCTGCGCTAGGCGAAATCGCTAAGACACACCCAGTTGAACTGACTGAAGATGGGAGCGCTGCCAGGCAGGTGCGGCAACCGCCTCGTCGTGGTGGTGCGGGAGTACGTCGGGGTGGATGTGGATAGGGTGTGACGGGTGATGAGTGATGAGTGACGAGTAGGGAGTTGACGCGGACTTCCTCCTTGAATTGGAAGCCGTTATTCCCCATAATGAGCCCCGTGTTGGCTCCGACCAGCGGGGTAGCCTGTAACCAGCAGCCGGCCCGCTAGCGGGCGCGCTGCCTGGCTAACCTTCCAGCTTCGTCGATCCACTCGCTAAGTGTGCGCGCGTGCGGGGTGGTCGTGTCGAGTGACCGCCGCGTGTGCGGTTACCGTGCGTGATGCCTAGGGCATGGCCTCGTGCCCCGCTGCCCGGTTTTCAGGCCGCGACAGGGGGCGGGGGGCAAGCTCCCGTCCTACGTTTATCGAAGCCATCGCCAGCTCCGGGCGGTGGGGGCGTAACGCTGTGCTCGCTCGCGTTACGAGTCCCGCCCTACTCTCGATGGTCTTACCCTCGATGGCCTCAACCGAGCCGAGAAAGGAGCGCAGACAGTGAAGACCGTCCTCAAGAGATCGTGGGGTTACGGCCCAGCAGTGGTGCTGGCGGTCGCCTTGGTGGCGATCCTCGCGGCCGGTGTCAGCGCACAGGGTGCTCCCACCGAGTGGAGCGTGCCGACCTCCAGCAGCCAGCCCACCATCCTGGCGCCGGACTCCTTCGGGAATCTGTGGTTCACCGAGTACGCCGGCAACAAGATCGGCAGGGTCAACCCCAATGGGGTGTTCCAGGAGTTCAACGTCCCCACGGGCGACAGCCAGCCGTGGGGCATCGCCGTCGACGCCAGCAACCGAGTCTGGTTCACCGAGCACGCCGGCAACAAGATCGGCAACATGACCCCCCAGGGGGTCTTCGGCCAGGACAACATCCCCACCGCCAACGCCAAGCCGACTGGGCTCGCGATCGATAGCTCCGGCAACGTCTGGTTCGCCGAGTCCGGCGCGAACAAGATCGGCAAGTTCAACGTCTCCAACTCCAGCTTCGAGGAGAAGGAGATCCCCACGTCCAACAGCCAGCCCTGGGCCGTGGCGGTGGACTCCTCCGGCAACGTGTGGTTCACCGAGCGCTCCGCAAACAAGATCGGCAAGATGACCCCCTCGGGGC
This sequence comes from Sphingomonadaceae bacterium, assembly GCA_050261575.1. Lineage (GTDB taxonomy): Bacteria > Chloroflexota > UBA6077 > UBA6077 > UBA6077 > JBLNDL01. The sequence continues at coordinate 173,242 of JBLNDL010000005.1, forward strand.
AGTTCACCGAGTACGGGATCCCCACCTCGGGGAGCGGACCCACCGGCATCGCCATCGACGGCTCGGGGAACGTGTGGTTCGCGGAGTACGACGGGAACAAGATCGGGATGATGACCCCCGGCGGGAG
>JBLNDL010000006.1:0-62589 GCA_050261575.1 Sphingomonadaceae bacterium
GCCTGCCCCTTCGCCGTTGCTTTCCGCCTGCTCTCCCCCTCACACACCGCGACTCAGTCTTCAGACCCCTCATTTCACCATCCCCACGCCCTGCCCCTATCCGAATCCACGGATTAGGGCCGCAGATCCCAGTTTGCACGTCCGCGTAGGCGCATGGTATACTCCTTCATTGCTGCTATCCACTCGTCACAACAGGAGTTGTCTTTTCGATGCCGAAGCTGAAGACCCACAAGGGCACCGCACAACGCTTCCACGTGACCGGTTCGGGCAAGCTGATGCGCACCAAGCACGGCAAGAGCCACTTGCGGCGCAATCGATCCGCCCGGGCTCGCAGGCAGTACGACGACCTGCTGCCGGTGGCCACAGTCGATCGCGAGAGGATCAAGAAGCTCATCCCTTACGGCGCCTGAGGATCCGAGCAGGTCGTCTGCGTCTCGGGGCGTCAACCGTTAGATAAGGTCGCTGCCAGGTCCAGCTTCCCTTCCTAGAGGGGCGACTCGTAGCCCCCTGGTCGCGAGACTGGACCGGTTGTTTGCTCAGGAGGAACCTTTGAGTAGAGTCAAGCGCGGAGTAGCAGCCCACCGGCGTCACAAGAAGATCCTGGAGTTGGCGAAGGGCCATTCGGGAGTCCGAACCACCCACTTTCGGAAGGCCAACGAGTCGGTCCTGAAGGCGCTGTCCTACGCCTATCGGGATCGCAGGGCCCGCAAGGGCGAGTTCCACAGGCTGTGGATCGCGCGCATCAACGCGGCCGTCCGTGGCCTTGGGATGACCTACAGCCAGTTCATGGCTGCTTTGAAAGCGCACAACGTCGGCATCGACCGGAAGATGCTGGCAGAGATGGCTGTCAACGACGCTGCAGGCTTCCAGAACCTGGTGAAGTCGCTCCAGGCCCCTACCCCGACGGCGTAACGAGGCACCCGGCGGGCGAGCCTGCCGGTGAGGGACCTCGATCACCCGTGCGCGCTGGGGCCGTTCCGCTGGCAACTGCTTCGGTCTTAGGTGCCCAAGGCAGCCGCGGTCTCCGCCACCTGAGGTCGTTCTGCCCGGCCGGACGGGGCATCCAAGACAGGATGGACAGGATCGACAGGATAGAGCGTGAGAATCCCTCCAATCCTGTCGATCCTGTCTTGCTATCGTGGGGTTGTAGATGGGACCGGAGACTCGGGGGCCACGGCAGGTGCTGGGCATCTCGAACCCAATAGTCCGGCTGCTTCGCGATCTGCGCGACCGCGACGGGCGGCGGGAGCATGGCGCGTTTCTGATCGAGGGAACCCGGCTGGTGGGCGAGGCCGTCGCCGCGTCCTGGCCCCTGGTCGCGGCGCTGTACGACTGGGACAGGGCGCAGACAGACGCGGAGCTGGCGGACCTGGTGGCCCGAATCCCCGCTGCCGTGCCGGCCTCGACCAGGGCCTTGAAGCATGCCAGCGACACCGTGACACCCCAGGGTATCGTCGCCGCAGCCCGAATGCCGGCTCGCCCCGCCGCAGTCGATCCGACGGAGCCGCTGGCGCTGGTGCTGGACGGCATCGCAGATCCGGGGAACGCCGGCACGCTGCTGCGCTCCGCGCTCGGCTCGGGCGTTCGTACCGTCTTGGCCCCGCGGGGCAGCGTGGACCTCTTCGCCCCCAAGGTGGTCAGGAGCGGCATGGGCTCCCACTTTCACCTGAGGCTGGGGACGGACCTCGGCTGGCCGGAGATCCGCAAGATGCTGGGAGAGGGCAGGGAAGTGGTGGTGGCCGAGGCACGAAGGGGGAAGGCCTACTACGAGTTCGACTGGCGGCAACCCGTCGCGCTGGTGGTGGGCGGGGAAGCCCACGGGCCGAGCCCGGAGGCCCTGCGGCTGGCGACGGCAAGGGTATCCATCCCTCTGGAACCCGACGTGGAATCGCTGAACGCCGCCGTCGCGGGCAGCATCATCCTTTTCGAGGCCAAGCGACAACGAGATCAGGGCTGAGGACCGAGGGCTGAGAGAACACATCCATACCCTGTAGGGGCCTTGCCCGCGAGGCTGTGCTCGCTCGCCTCGCGGGTTCACCCCGTCACCCTGCGTGTGCGCCCTGGGTGAGACACACGGGTTGCCCCTACCTCAGTCCGCGAACCTCAGTCTCAAGATAGGAGGGTCACAAGTGCTGGACCGTCTGCGACAGCTCAGAGACAGGGCACTGGCCGAGCTTGGCCGGGTCCACGATTCCGGAGAGCTCCAGGCCTGGCGCATCGCCTACCTGGGCAAGAAGGGCCCCATGACCGAGATCCTCAGGGAGGTGGGTAGGCTGCCCGCCGAGGAGCGACCAGTCGTGGGACAGGCATCCAACCGGATCAAGGAGGAGCTGGAGCGCGCCTTCCAGCAGCGCGAGCAGGAGCTGAAGACCGAGGAGCTGCAGCGCGCCCTCGAGGCGGAGCGGATCGACGTGACCCTTCCCGGACGCCCGGCCCCGGTAGGCAACCTCCACGTCATCACCAAGACCATCGACCAGATCGTCTCCGTATTCGCCTCCATGGGCTACCAGGTCGTCGACGGCCCCGAGGTGGAGCTGGATTACTACAACTTCGAGGCGCTGAACATCCCGCAGGATCACCCGGCCAGAGATATGTGGGACACCTTCTACATCCGGCGCGGCGAGGGTCAGGACGTGCTGCTGCGCACTCACACCTCCCCCATGCAGGTGCGGACGATGGAGAAGACGGTTCCACCCGTGCGGGTGGTGGTGCCTGGCCGCTGCTACCGCTACGAGGCCCAGGATGCCTCCCACGAGTCCCAGTTCTTCCAGATCGAGGGGCTCGCCGTAGACGAGGGGATCACGATGGCCGACCTGAAAGGCACGCTGGCCCTCTTCGCCAGACGGATGTTCGGCCCCGACGTGAAGGTCCGCTTCCGCTGCGACTACTTCCCCTTCGTGGAGCCCGGCGCCGAGATGTCGGTGACGTGCGTTGCCTGCAAGGGCACCGGATGCCGAGTCTGCAAGGGCACCGGCTGGTTGGAGATCATGGGTGCCGGCATGGTCCATCCACGAGTGCTGCAGGGGGTGGGCTACGACCCCGAGCGTTACAGCGGCTTCGCCTTCGGCATGGGGCCAGAGCGAATCGCCATGGTGCGCTACGGCATCGACGACATCCGCCTGTTCTACGGCAACGACCTGCGCTTCCTGCGCCAGTTCGCGTAAGGCCCCCTTACCCCTCCCCCGCGAGGAGGAGGGGCCGGGGAGGGTGACAAGTAGGGGGTACCGATAGATGAAAGTCCTGCTTTCCTGGCTCCAAGAGTTCGTCGAGGTGCGGCCCTCCGTCCGCGAGTTGGCCCATCTCCTCTCCATGTCCGGCTCCGAGGTCGCCGCTTTCGAAGAGGTGGGCGCCCACTGGTCCAAGGTGTTCGTCGGACAGGTCGTCAGACTGGGGCCTCATCCCGCCGCCGAGCGGCTCACCTTGGTCGAGGTGAACCTCGGTGGCTCCGTGGCCACTCTGGTCACCGCAGCCACCAACCTGACCGAGGGGGACAAGGTGCCCGTGGTGCTGGCGGGCGGTAGCCTCCAGCCCGGCTCCACCATCGACGCCGTGGACTTCCGCGGGATTCGGTCCGAGGGGATGCTCTGCTCCGGGCTCGAGCTTGGGATCTCTCCGGACGGCGAGGGGATCTACGTCATGGAGCCGGAAGCGCCCGTGGGCACGGAGTTGAAGGAGTACCTGAACGATTGGGTCATCGACATCGACGTCACCCCCAACCGGCCGGACTGCATGTCCGTGGTCGGCATCGCCCGCGAGGTGGCCGCACTCACCGGCGCCAGATTGAGCATACCCCCGACGAGAATCCCCGGCAGCGAGTTCCGGTCGTCCGACCTCATCACGGTCGAGATCCGCGACCCGGACCTTTGCCCCCGCTACACCGCGATCGTGATAAGGGACGTCACCGTCAAGCCCTCCCCCCACTGGATGCAGCGCCGCCTGTACCTCTGTGGGGTCCGGCCCATCAGCAACATCGTCGACGCCACGAATTACGTCATGCTGGAGCGAGGCCAGCCCCTGCACGCCTTCGACGGCAGCAAGCTCCACGACGGCATCGTCGTGCGAAGGGCGGCACCGGGCGAGGCGATCACCACGCTGGACGGCGAGACCCGACGGCTGACGCCGGACACGCTGGTGATCGCCGATCACCAGGAGGCGGTCGCAATCGCGGGCGTGATGGGCGGCCTCCTCAGCGAAGTGGACGACTCCACCAGGCTGGTGGTGCTGGAGTCCGCCAACTTCGACCGGACCAGCATCCGCCGCACCACCCAGCAGCTTAGGCTCTCCACAGAGGCATCCAAGCGGTTCGACAAGGGGCTCGACCCCGAGTTGACCGTGCCCAGCGCACTCCGCGCCGCCGCCCTGATGGTGGAGTTGGGGGGCGGAAGCGTGGGCCAAGACGTGGTCGACGTCTACCCCAACCCCATCAAACCCACCGTCCTCTCCATCTCCGAGCAGGACGTGGCGCGGCTGCTGGGCCTGCCCATCGGCAGAGCGGAGATGCGGTCCATCTTCGACTCCCTCGGCTTCCAGACGGCGGAGCTGGACGTCCGGATGGAGGTGGTGGTCCCCACCTTCCGTCAGGACGTCGAGGGCAAGGCCGATCTGTGCGAGGAGCTCGCCCGGATCAAGGGCTACGACCTGATCCCAAGTACCCTGCCCAGCGGCGCGCTCCCCGAGGCGCTGCCCGAGCCATACCTGATCTGGGAGCGGGTCGCTCGCGACATCCTGGTGGGCGCCGGACTGCAGGAGGTCATCACCTACGCGCTCGTGGACTGCGACTCGCCCTCCAGGCTCACCGTCGAGGTGGGGCCGGACGTCGCCGAGGTTCCCCCGGAGTCGATCCGGCTCAAGAATGCCATGACCCCGGAGCAGGCGTGCCTCCGCACGTCGATGCTGGGCAGCCTCATGCGGACCATCGCCGCAAACATGCGCCACGAGACCCGAGCCTACATCTTCGAGTTGGGCCGGGTGTACCTGCCTCCCCTCGATCCGCTGCCGGTGGAGCGCCGCACCCTCGGCATCGCCTTCACCGGGCCCAGGGAGGCGGAGAGCTGGAACTCGCATCCCGAGGATGGCGACTTCTTCGACCTGAAGGGCTACGTGGAGGCGCTGCTGCGGGCCCTGGGCATCGAAGGCGCGACCTACGAACCGGCGCGCCACACCTCCCTGCATCCGGGCCGTACTGCCAGGCTGGCGGTAGACGGCAGGGTGGTGGGCTACCTGGGGGAGGTCCACCCCACGGTGGTGGAGCGGTACGACCTCCAACCGCGTCGGGTCTTCGCCGCCGAGCTGGACTTCGAGACGTTGATCACCCTGGCCTCGCCGGAGCGCACCTACCATGCGCTGCCCCGCTTCCCGGCCGTGAGCCACGACATCGCTGTGGTCCTGGACGAGGCCGTGCCGAACGCCGAGGTGGAGGCGGTGATCCGGCAGGCGGGGAGTCCCTTGCTGGCCACCGTGCAACTCTTCGACCTCTACCGCGGGCCATCCATACCGGAGGGGAAGAAGAGTCTGGCCTACGCCCTCGCCTACCGGGCCTCCGACCGGACCCTGACCGACCAGGAGGTGGCGGAGGTGGAGGCTCGGATCGTCGAGGACCTGGCCTCCCGCTTCGGCGCCTATCTCCGAGGCAAGTAGCCCTCTGCGGTTCTGTCAGCGCGGAGTCGGCGTCATCCCCAACGCAGGCACGCTCTGGGAATACTTTCCTATTGAGAAGAGGGGCGGCTACGGGCAAAATCCGACACACGATTTGGATCTTGCCCGTAGCCATCTAAGGGGGCCCCTCCTATGAACGTCGCCGCCATCACCTGGCTCGACGCGGTAGCGGTGTTGATGCTGATCGGCAGCATCGCCTTCGGGTTCCACCAGGGTCTGGTGCGCCAGACCTTGCTCCTCGTGGCCGCCTACATCGCCACGGTGCTGGCCGCCCAGTACTACGACAGGCCGGCGGAGATGATCGTGCGGCAGTTCCCCGGTTTCGTCCCGGAGATCGCTCGCGTAGTCGCCTTCCTCGGCCTGGCCATCGCCCTCACCATCCTCGTCACCTGGCTGATCTGGTCGGCCTACCGCTACACCAAGCTTCCGGAGATAGTGGTGCTGGATCAGTTCGGCGGGGCCCTCTTGGGGGGCATTATCGGATTGGCCGCCATCGGCATCGCGCTGAGCCTGTCGCACTACGCCCTCGAGGCGCCCTGGCCGGCTGGGAGCCCGATCCAGCAGGCGCTGCACGTGGGGCTGCTCAACTCCTCCCTGGACGGGCTGTTCAGTTCCGCCCTGCCCCTCATCCAGACCACCCTGCGCCCCTGGTTGCCCTCCGGCATACCCCTGATGCTGAGCAACGGCTGAGGGAGGCATGCCTCTTGCCTCCGAGAAGGCCTGACGAATCCGCAGATGCCGCGGATGGCCGAGCGGACACCTGCCGAATCGACACCTGCGCAATCTGCGGATGGATTCTTCGACGGCAACGCATGAGGAACGCCGAAGTCGCAGCCTTCCTGAATGAGATCGCCGACCTTCTGGAGTTGAAGGGCGACAGCCGCTTCAGAGTGGGCGCCTACCGCACGGCCGCGAGCCGAATAGAGAACCTCACCGAGGACGTGGACGATCTCTGGGCCACCGGCCACCTGCAGGACGTGCCCGGCTTCGGCGAATCCATCGCCGCCAAGGTGGGCGAATTCCTGGAGACAGGCCGCTCCGCCTACCTGGAGTCGCTTCGAAAGGAGGTCGCGCCGGGGCTCCGCGAGCTGCTGAAGGTCCCAGGGATCGGCCCCGCGAGGGCCCAGACCATCTACCGGCACCTCGGCATCCGATCGCTGTCCGAGCTGGAGGCGGCAGCAAGGGAGCACCGGCTGAGGGAGTTGCCGGGGATCCGCGAGAAGACCGAGGAGAAGATCCTCAGGGAAGTCGAGCGGCTCCAGCAGCGAACCCACCGCATCCCCCTGGGGGTTGCCCTGCCGGCCGCCGAGGAGCTGGCCCGGCTGCTGTCCCAGAATCCATTGGTGGACCGAGTAGAGCCGGCCGGCAGCCTTCGGCGCATGAAGGAGACGATCGGCGACATCGACCTGCTGGCATCCTCCGAACAGCCGGCCAGAGTGACCAGGGAGTTCGCTAAGCTCCCAATCGTCAAGGAGGTGCTGGCAATCGGCCCCACCAAGGCCAGCGTTCTCACCAAGGACAACCTCCAGGTAGATCTGCGGGTCGTGAAGCCCGAGGAGTTCGGAGCGGCACTGCAGTACTTCACCGGGAACAAGGAGCACAACATCGTCCTGCGGGACATAGCGATCCGACACGGGTGGAAGCTGAACGAATACGGCCTTTTCGACGAGTCCACTGGCCGAAGGCTCGCAGGCAAGGAGGAGTGCGACATCTACCGGGCCCTGGGGCTGGAGTGCATGCCTCCGGAGCTGCGGGAGAACCGGGGCGAGATCGAGGCCGCGGCCAACGGCACCCTTCCTCACCTGATCGAGCAGAAGGACCTGCGTGGCGACCTCCAGGTCCACAGCGACTGGTCGGACGGGACAGACACCCTCGAGGAGATGGCCGAGGCGTGCCGACAGATGGGCTATCAGTACGTGGCCATCACAGATCACTCCCAGGGGCTGGGGGTGGCCCGCGGCCTTTCCCCCGAGCGGCTGGAGCAGAAGCTGCGGGAGGTGGATGAGCTGAACCGCCGGATGGCTCCATTCCGCATCCTGAAGGCTGCCGAGGTGGACATCCGAGGGGACGGGCACCTGGACTACCCGGATGAGATCCTGGCCCGGCTGGAGATCGTGGTCGCCGCCGTGCATTCCCTCTTCGAGCAGAGCCGGCAGCGGATGACCGACAGGATACTGCGGGCGTTCGAGAACCCATACCTGGACATACTGGCCCATCCCACCGGCCGGCTGCTCAACAAGCGATCGGGCTATCCGGTGGACCTGGAACGGGTGTTGCAGGCAGCCGCGGAGCGAGGTATCGCCTTGGAGATCAACGCCTCGCCCGACCGGCTCGACCTGGACGACGTGTGGGCCCGGCGGGCGAAGGAACTCGGGGTGCTCCTCTCGATCGACACCGACGCCCACTCCGCTGGAAACCTGAACTCGATTCGGTACGGGATCGCGGTGGCACGTCGCGGCTGGCTGGAGGCGCGCGACGTCCTGAACACCCTGCCGCTGGAACAGATGCTCGCACGCCTGCGCCGCAACCGCCCCCTCCGCCGCGCCGCCTGACTCATCGAGCCCATGCTCCCCCTAGGAGAGGCGTGAACGTTCCGGTGGCACGTCCACGGGGTGAGGGCAACCTGCCCCCTCACTCGTGAGTCTTCAGCACGACCGGCAGCCCCGTCTCCTTCGCGATACTCTCCTTGAAGAGATCCAGCCACGGGCAGTAGGTCACGAGACAGTTGCCCAGGTGTATCGCCTGGGCGCCCAAATCCCGCATCCGCACCGCGCGCTCCACCGTCTTGCTCGGGTCCTTCAGCACGCAGCCGCCGCAGGTGTCGAAGCCAACCAGCTCCGCTCCATCGCCGTATGCGGCCATCGGGCCCCTCTTATCCCGAACGGCGGGGAAGCACTTGTACCCGGCGCACTGCTGGGCGCGGACCTCGCACCGGATGATACCAACCTTCGTCATCTCCTCCTCCTCGAGTGGGAACCACCCTTCTTCCAGTGGCTTCCGTACACAGGAGGGCTTGTCCCCCGCCGCCCGGCGCAGCCGATGGACTGGGCGGCACTACACCAGGCTATGCACCACGACATGCCGACGCAGAAAGACAGCCGGACGCAGCCGGTACGAGAGCGCATTCTGCGCGGCCCGGGGAGGATTAGTCAACCTCGAAGGCCTGGAGAAGTTGTGCCACGCTTTGCCTGCCCGTGGCGCGGCGTGGTAAACTAGTGACGACGGGGTGTAGCGCAGTTGGCAGCGCGCATGGTTTGGGACCATGAGGTAGGTGGAAACCCATCCCGTAGCCCTCATGAATAGCCGACTTCGCGGAACCATGAGACCCGCAGACGGGGTTTCATGGTTTTCTTGTTGTCTGGAGCCCTCATAGGTCCGCCGCAGCCAAGAGAGGAGGTCTGCAGTGGACATTCGCGCCGTCTCCGAGGCCCACGCCTTAGCGCTCAGGGCCGAGGGTCGATCCGAGCACACCGTCAGTTGGTACCGCGTTGCCGTCTCCCAGCTCTCCCGGTTCCTCGCCAGCCGTGGCCTCACAGAGATCGAGCAGGTGAGGACCGAGCACGTGCGAGCCTTCGCACTGTGGCTGAAGGACAGCCGCTCAGACAACCCCCTCACTGGCAAGGCCAGGTCCCTTTGCGACCGCAGCGTGCGAGACCGTGTGGCCGCCATCAAGGGCTTCTTCGCCTTCGCCGCCAGAGAGGGCTATTTGGACAGGAACCCCCTGGAGCACTACAGCCTTCCTAAAGCGGAGAAACGAGTCATCATGCCCTTCACCGAGGCGCAGGTCGAAGCGATGCTTTTCGGCCTGAACCTGAAGGACCGGTTGGAGCTGCGTAACGCCTGCATCCTTCTCTTCCTGCTGGATACGGGTGTGAGGGTCTCAGAGCTGTGCGACCTCAAGCGGGAGGATGTGGACTTGATTGCAGGGGTAGCGAAGGTGATGGGCAAGGGGCGGAAGGAGAGAGTCGTCTACTTCGAGAGCACGACCAAGAGGCTTCTGATCCGCTACGTGTATGGCGGTGCGAAGGAGAGCCAGTACCTCTTCACCAACCGGAGTGGAGAGAAGCTCTCAAGAGGGGCGGTTCTGGACATGGTCGGGGACTTGGCTCGTCGGGTGGGGGTGACGGGGGTACGCGCAAGCCCCCACACCCTCCGCCACACGTTCGCCGTCCGCTACCTGCTGGCTGGCGGGGATCAGTCGAGTCTCCAGGTGCTGCTCGGGCACTCCAGTTCGGAGATGGTGCAGCGGTACGTCCACCTCACAAAGGCCCAGGTGCAGGCTCAACACTCCCGTTTCTCTCCCGTGGAGAGACTGGGGCTCGGGAGGGTAGTCGAGAGGCTGAACAGCAGGCGGCCCAGGCCATCCCGACCGTGATCTCACGACCTGGCATGCGGAGGAGGATATGCCGGCGGCACGCGAAGTGCTCGCAGCGGCGGGTGCCAGGGGAATTGGAGCCTGTGGTTGGGCAGCCAGGGAAGAGCGCTGGAGACGACGAGAGTCCAGCTGTTGATCTCCGACTTCAGTTGAATCGAGCCGCCGTTCAATTGGTCCACCACTCCCCGAACGTCTGCCATCCCATAGAGTAGACAGGAGACTCAACACCACATGAAAGGGTATCTGGAGAAGATGCGAAAGGATGCCGAGGTTGAAGGGCTGCCCCCCTCCCGATTCGCGGACCGGGCTGAGGGGAGGAGCTGGCGCATCATTCCCGATGAACTGTTCGACAGGGCGCTCCAGGAGCTAGAGGAGCATCGGACGGCCGAGGAGAGGCTCCGCGACATCGAGGAGTCTGCAGAGGCGCCTGAAGAAGGCAGCAAGGACTGACGGCCCCTCCCCGAGCAGAGGTGTCTGATGAAGCCCCGAAGACACAGCCGTTCCCGCCCGTGCATATCCGCATAGGCCGATGACAGATCTGCATGTGAGTGTGCAGATACGTCACTCCCTCCCCATCGAAAAGGGGGTCCCAATCTTGACACGGGAAGTCTCGGCCATACAATAGTAATAGAACAAAAGTTCAACTCCAGGACAGCCGAATAGACCCAACCGGCCGGTAGGGAGTTCCCTCACCGGTCCTTTCATGCCCTTTTCGGCCCCGGAACATTCCCGACTGCCTAAGCGAGGCAGCCGCGGTAGTCTCAGGCACCCTCTCCCGAGATCCTCGATGCCCTCTCCAGCGGCGCCTCGCAGGTAATCCCAATTCACGGAGGTGGAGGAATGAACGCAACTGTCGAACGCCGCTTCGCGGCCAAAGTCCAGAGATCCGAGGACGGCTGCTGGATCTGGACTGGCTGCCTGAACAGCAGAGGCTACGGGTTGATATCGGTGGAGGGCCGCCCGGTCCTGACCCACAGGTGGGTGTACGAATTCGTCAACGGCCCGATCCCGCAGGGATTCTACGTCCATCACACTTGCGGGGTCCGCCGCTGCTGCAACCCCGAGCATCTTCGGCTGGCCACCCACGCCCAGAACATGGCGGAGATGAGGGCCGCGGGCCGATCAACGCGGGGCGCGCGGAACCCCCGGGCCAAGTTGACCGAGGCCGAGGTGTTGGAGATCCGCGCTCGCTACGCCGCCGGCAACGTCTCCCAGTCCGCCCTTGCGCGGCGGTACGGGGTGACGCCACCTTCGATCAACGACATCGTCCACCGCGTCAGCTGGCGAGACCTGCTGGCCGCGTAGAAGGTAGCGACCATGGGAGAGACGAGAGCAACCGTCGAAGAGCGGTTCTGGAGCAAAGTACAGAAGTCAGAAGATGGGTGTTGGGTCTGGAACGGTACGATCAGACAGACGGGCTATGGAACACTCAAGATCGGCGGGCGGATGGTCGCCGCTCACCGCCTAGCCTACGATCTCGTCAAGGGGCCGATACCTGAGGACATGTGTGTCTGCCACGCCTGCGACAATCGAACATGCGTCCGCCCAGACCACCTGTTCATCGGGACACGGGCCGACAACAACCGCGACATGCGCATCAAGGGGCGTGCAGCAAGAGGAGAACGCCACGGCACCCACACACACCCGGAGCGCGTGCCGCGGGGCGAACGGGCAGCCAAAGCCAAGCTCACCAACCGCCAGGTGGTGGAGATACGTCGCCTGCGCGCCACGGGAGAGGCATCTTACGGCTCCCTGGCGCGGCGGTACGGGGTGTCTCATCGAGCCATCAAGAAAGCGATCACCGGGGAAAGTTGGGGCCACGTTGAAGCGGCATAGGAGGAACAACAAGATGAGGAGAGCAATACGGAACACCGTTGGAAACACGGGCATCGTCAGCCTGGCGAGCGTCCCTATGCAGGATGTGAGCTGGTTTTGGAAAGGCTGGATACCGTTCGGCAAACTGACCCTGCTAGGCGGAGATGCGGGCACAAACAAGAGCACCTTGCTCATCGACATCGTTGCGCGTCTTACCTCTGGAAGAGGGTTTCCAGACGGTTCGCCGCCGGTCGAGCCGGGTAACGTGCTCTTGATAACGGCAGAAGACGACCTGGGCGACACTGTGGTGCCCCGTCTGCGGGCAGCCGAAGCCGACATCAGCCGGGTCACAGCGTGGAACGCCATACTCGACGAGAACTCAGGCTTGCCGCGGCCGGTTACCTTTCCCGATGACGCCGAACAACTCAGAGCACAGATATGTGAGCACGGAATACGGTTGGTCATCGTTGACCCCATCACCGCTTTCTTGAAGAGGAGCATCAACTCGTGGAACGACGCCAGCTTTCGGCAAGCACTCACACCCTTGGCGACCGTAGCCGGGGACACCGGGGCAGCAATGGTCTTGATGGCGCACCTCAACAAGCGGGACTCGGGCAAGGTGCTCTACAGGGTTGGGGGGAGCATAGCCCAGGTATCGCAGGCTCGCAGCGTCCTTCTTGTGGCCGAGCACCCGGAAGACAGGGAGAGGCGTATCCTCCAATGCATCAAGAGCAACTTGAGCGAGAAGCCGGACCCGTTGCTGTTCTGCCCTGAGGGGGTTGTGGTCGCGGGCCTGAATGAGAAGGTTGTACGTGTGAGATGGGAAGGGCTTGCCGATCTAGACGCCGAACACGCCCTCCAAGTGGCAAGTCCCCGTTCCAGCGGGCACACGCGGCAGGCACGTCCAAGAAGGCCCAGCCAAATGAGGCGGGCGATAGAGTACCTAGTGGAGACGGTCACCCCTGAGAGGCATGGCGCGGTGGCTCGCATCAAGGAGGGGGCCGATGAGCGGGGCATAGGCTGGTTCACGCTCCAGAAGGCCAAAGAGAGTCTTGGGCTGGAGTCGGCGAGGATCGACGGTCAGCCCGTATGGAGATGGCCAGAGACCGCCGCATAGTCTCTGGCGACCGAGACTCTTGCGCGCTTCACGGACTCCTCTTCAGCCGTGCTGGTCTGGCCGGTAGTGAGCGAGCACTCTGGTCGGCCACAGCCGGATTTCGGGAGCACCCGCCCAGCAGACGCGTCCAAGGGTGCCACAAGGATGGCGCAATTGGCCAGGGTGACTCGTAGCAGGGCGGCCTGCTAGGCGACCGCATAACGGCTGTCGAGATGGTGGTACCCCTTGGAGATGGTGTAGGAAACGGACGCCGGCATTTGATCTGCGACTCCAGAACAAGCAGTCGGCCTCAGATCAGGTACGGAGCTGTGCACGGCGCGTCTGGGCCAGTATTAGGCAACAAGAAAGCCCCTCTGGATTATCCAGAGGGGCTTCTTCATTACTATGTTGTGGAAGTGACATCCGTGTAGTGGTAGAATTGGACGGGGTTGGAGCGACCCCACTCTTCACCACTTCCTCGCCTTTCTCTTGCATGGGCTCGTTTTCTGGATGAGTTGCAAAGTGAAATCGTTGCAGCAGAAGCGTGCCGCCGCCATCGCCCGCCTTGCTCGCGTCAACCGCGCCCTCGTCCAATGGGACGAGTGGGACGCGACGCAAACCATACTGCCCGCCACCCGGCCCCCGGGTCGAACGTCCCGTCCTGGGGCGGAAGGCGCTGGAGGCGTTGCGAAAGATGCTGTTGAGAATCTGGCGGAGATGGCGTTGATCTGAGAGCGGAGGAACTGATTGGAGTTTCAACTTGAGTCCTTACCGGCTCTGAGGAATCTGATGGCGCTGCAGCTCGGCAAGTGGACAGCTGTGGACAGCGCATCAGCGAACCCTGTTGTCATCAGGTTAATGATGCATGGTTCCGGCCGTATGTATTGCACAACTTGCGGTCACAGTCACAGGATGGATGTTGCCGTGCTGTACGGGCCGACCTGCGAGCCAGTCGAGGTAGACGGGCAGCCTGGAGAACTTAAGTACGCCGTAACTGAAGACTCGATGGCCCCATCTCTGTACCAGTTCATTTGTGGGGAGTGCCGTACCAGGTACACTGCGCTGGTGTACCCCAGCCTGAACGGATCGTCTCTCGCGGTGTTCCCCTACTCCGGCGGCGGCCTATCCACACCGAGGACGCCGAAGTCAGTTGCCTTCTACCTGGACCAGGCACACAAGGCTCAGTCGGTTGGAGCATTGAGCGCGGCCGTCACGATGTATCGCGCCGCCCTTGAACACATCCTGTTCGAGCAGGGCTTCAAGGTGCGCATGCTCGGCCCAAAGATCGCTGCGCTCAAGAAGGCCATAGAAGATGGCAACGCACCGGCTTGGGCTCGTGATCTTGACATTGAATTTGTCGAGGTGCTCGGGGAGTTGGGCAACTACTCGATCCACCCCAACGATGGGGATATCGAGAAGCAGAGAGCCTTCGATGCCCCACTGGTGGCTCGTGTCAAGGACGCTCTGGTCGAGTTGCTGGACTTGGTGTACGAGGTTCCGGCACGTCGCGCTGAAAGGTTGGAGGCGCTGCGGGCGACAAAGGCTCAGTTGAAGTCGTAGGGGACATCTACGGAGGTGCCCATGCCCGACACCAGGAAGAACAGGCTCTGCTTCGGCAACAACATGGAGATACAGCGGTACCCATGTCGCCCATAGACAAGCGCTACCAGGTCTTCGTCAGCTCGACATACGCAGACCTGCAAGAAGAGCGTCAGGAGGTGATGCAGGCTTTACTTGAGCTCGATTGCATGCCTGCGGGTATGGAGCTCTTTCCTGCGGCGAACGAAGACCAGTGGACGTTGATCAAGAGGGTGATCGATGACTGCGACTACTACATAGTCATCATCGCTGGCAGATATGGGTCCATCGGGCCAGACGGTATCAGCTACACCGAAATGGAGTATCGATACGCCCTCGACACCGGCAAGCCTGTGATTGGCTTCATCCATAAGGAGCCCGGTGCTCTTCCGGCGAAGCGATGTGAGGATTCGGAAGAAGGCAGGCGCAAGCTGGCTCTGTTCTGTGATCTGGTCAAGAAGAAGGCGTGTCGCTTCTGGGATAGTCCTGAGGACCTCGGGGGACAGGTCAGCCGAAGCCTGATCAGGCTCATGAAGGATCACCCTGCGATTGGGTGGGTTCGAGGGAACCTGGTACCCGACCAGAGCGCTGCGGAGGAGCTTCTCGCATTACGTAGGCAGATTGAACACCTGGAGAACCAGCTTCAAGAGGCAAGACTTTCCGCGCCAGAGGGCACGGCTATCCTTGCCCAAGGGTTGGACAAGTTCGCAATTCACTTCTCATTCCAGGCGTACAAGGGTCGGCGTATTGATGCGAAGTACTACACGCACAGCACCTACGTGACGTGGGATGAGATCTTCGCGGCTGTATCCCCCCTGATGATTGACGAGGCATCCGAAGCTGTGATCGTCCAAAGCCTCAGCATCCTTGCCCGCGACTCCTCGCTTGAGGAACTGCGAGGGCAGAAAGGATTCCGGGACTACACTCTCACGGATTTCAACATTAGCCAAGACGACTTCCAGACAACCAAGGTGCAGTTGCGTGCACTTGGACTGATCACGAAGAGCACCAAGAGCCGAAGCGTCAAGGATACGAGCACGTACTGGACTCTCACACCATACGGCGACACTGTGATGACAAGGTTGCGCGCAATACGTCGGCAGGATACATCTGGCACACCATAGCCTCCAGGACAGTCCACTTCACGTCAACGAGATGTCACTCATTAGGGCTCACGACGCCGAGTGTGAAGCATGAGGAACAGGCCGCTTGATGCGTTGACGAAGAAGGGTTGACGTGGTGGAGGAAGAACTGATGCCCACGGCAGCCCATGAAACCCAACATTCTCTTGCACCGGCGCACGGGCACTTTTCTGGATGGCTCGCGCCATAAGATCGTGACAGAAGAAGCGTACCGCCTCGTTGGAGATCGGTCTATTGTTTGTTGGCACACACGCTCGATGATCAGTGAACACGCAGGCGAAACGCCAAACGAGGCCACAGCAGAAAGGAAGGAGTCTATGACCGACAGCCAGGCACCGCTAGAAGGCCTGCCGATGGTGACAGACCCCACGCGGTCGCAGAGCGAGAACGTGGAGACGGTGATCTCTCGCCTCAACAGCGGGCGCATTATCATCCCAGACTACCAGCGAGACGCCGACCAATGGGATGCCCGAAAAGAGTCTCTCTTCATCGAGTCAGTCCTCAACAATCTAACCGTGCCTGCCTTCTTCTTCTCCGAAAGGCCTGATGGCACGATCGAAGTCATTGATGGCCAACAGCGCTTGAACACGCTTTGGAAGTACTCCAAAAATGAACTCGCGATCAGTGACGAAGAAGACATGGTCTATCTCAGCCCCCAGAGCGTCCACTACCGGGGCAAGAAGCTGTCTGACCTGCATCAACAACTCCAAGCAGTCTTTCATGACTACCCTTTGACGATTATCTACTTGCCGCGCAACATCGACCTTTCCAGCAAGCTCGAAATCTTCCGTAGGATCAATGAGGGTGGCACCCCCCTCACCGCGCAGGATATACGCCTTGCCTACTACAGCCAGTCGCAGTCGGTGATGTTCGTCCGGCTTGCCGGCCTGCATGGTAGTACTCAGGCTGCATCTCGCATGCTTGCTTCAGCTGAGAGACTCGGCGTCGCAAACCCATGGGTGTCGAATCCAGAGGCTTTTTCGTATTGGTGTGACTGGTGGGAAGGGAAGACAAAATCCCGCGGCCAGACACCCTCGGAGATGTTCCTGTGGTACGAGGTCACTCTCCATAGGAACGCTCTGGACAATCTCGTCAGTTCTCCAGATCAGATGAAGCACCTTCCCATTACATTCCGGGGAAGCACCGAGGAAGTCCTCGACATTTACTGTGCTCAGCTTCACTGGAGCGACGCCCACGGCGGACCGACGGTCTTCCCAACGTATGCAAGCGGATTGCAGGTCGAATTCAACACATATGCAAACTGGCTGAAGAGCATTCTGGCGCGCGGCATGGCTGGCCTAAGCGTGGACAAGTACAAACAAGCATCTCTCCTTGTGGCGGCTGCAACTGAGTTAGGCATATCTCCCGACCAAATCTCGGATGACGCCTGGGATGCGATTGCCGACTTCATCCGTACCCCCCGTAAGGCTGGGAGCATATGGTTCAGTCAAGGATGGGCCGAGCAGAAGGGACGTTGGCGAGGGGAGAAGGGGCAGAAATCACAGTGTGATCAGGTTGTCGTACTGCTTCAGAAGATCCTGGACAAGTACTCTTGAGTTCGCGTCCACCCAACCTTCCAGAATGCGACACCCACGCAAGGAACTTCCCGAAGGAGTGGAAGGAGTCCTATTTCAGGCGCCATTTTGACAGCAGTGTCGGCGGCTATGTGTGTCCTGGCTGTCGCATCGTGTTCAGAGGCAGCAAGGGTTTCGATCAACTGCATGCTGATCACGTGATCCCTTTCAGCCATGGGGGACTGACAGTCTGGGACAACATGACACTGTTGTGTGGACCATGCAACATAAAGAAGAGCAACTCGCGGTGAAAACGAATGGGCGCGGATGTAAGCGCTGCACACGGGCTTCAGCTCAGTCGAGGGCTCCGCATAGGGCATCATTCACCTCACAAGAGATATCCCTTCAGCCTGCCCGACCAGTCGTGATTAACCAAGTACCTGCTCAACAACTCTTGAGTCTCGGGCACTGCAAACAGAAAAAGGAGAGGTCTAGCCTCTCCCCTTCTTCCGGGCGAGGAAAAGCCCCCTTCCCTTTCGGGTCGGGGGCTCTAGCCCGGATTATTCATGAATGGGCAGGAGGGGCAGCCAGCAGGGACCAAAGGTGCTGAGCCGGATGGCTGCTGGCGAGATGCAGGCGGACCTTGGCGATCAGTTCGCGAACCCGGCCGCCGATCTTGATGAGCAGTAGGCGCAGGGTGTCCAACTGGAGGGGTGCGACGCCCTTGTGTATCAGTCGGCGACGCAGGGTGTCCAGCAGCCAGTAGGCAGCGGCGTGGAGGAGTAGGCGGAACTGATTGGCGGCAAAGGAGTGGCAGGATAGGCGGTCGGCGAAGCAGGCGAGCTTGAAATCCTTGATCCTTTTCTCGGACTCGCCGCGCTGGACGTAGTAGTCATAGAGAGCCAGGGGCTCATCGGTGCGATTGGTGGCGACGAAACGGGTGTTGGGGCCTTTGGCGAGGGCTTCGGCCTTGAAGACGACTCGACGGAAGTGAGGCCAGCTATCGGCGGCATATCCTGCTTCGCCGGCCAGGCGCACCTTGTCGGTGCCGGTCTGCTTCTGTTGGGCCACGGCCTCGGCTAGAAGCGGCGCGGCCAGGGCTTCCAGGCGAGAGTTGGGGACCAGTCCGATGGTGTAGGTGATGCCTTCCCGCTCACAGTAGTCGTAGAGAGGTGGGACGGCAAAGCCGCTGTCGGCCCGCAGTTCGATCCTGACGCCCGGCCAGCGAGCTCGGATGGCCCGGACCAGGCGGCACAATAGGGCGACGGCGTTGCGGCTGGAGTGGGCGTTGCCTGAACGGAGCAACGCGGTGATCAGTTGGCCGGTGTCGCCATCGAACACCAGGAGTGGATGGTACATATGCTGACGGAAGTAGCCGTGGTAGGCCGTCCCCTCCTGGTCCCCGTGGGCGGGGTCGTCGGTGGAGTCGACGTCCAGAAGGATGTGCTTGGGAATGCCTTCGTGATCCCGTTCCCGAAGGTAGACATCCAGCAGGGCGAGGGCGAGCCGGTAGCAGGTGCGCGCATCGACGGCGTTCTCCAGGCGGGAGAGGGTGGGTTGGCTGGCGAGGTCGGCATCGCTCTCAGGCAAACGACCACGACCAACTTCAGGAGAGGGTCGGTGCGCAGGGCATCGGCGTCGTCCTGGTCTTCGTAGCCGCAGGCGATCTGGAAGACCCGCTGGCGGACGAGCGTCTCCAAGGAATGGCGGACGGAGCCACGACGCCACTCTGGGATCAGCTCAGCGAAAGCGGCGCAGAGGCCGAGTCCCCCTTCGACCTGGGCAAGAAGGGGCAGGCCACCATCCGAAGTGAGCCGGCCGCCATCGAAAGCGGCTTCGAGAGGAAGAGCTGCATCAGTGGCGAAACCGAAGGTCGGTGTGTCAGAATCCAAAGGAGCCTCCTGGGTCGGCCGAGTCGTCGAGCCACTTGACCATAACCCGTGAGCCCCCCCCCCTTTCAACCCCGTGAATGATTCAGGCTAGCTTTGATCTTGGGCTTTCGCCCGGCTGTCTGTCATGCAGCCCTGCGCTTCACGGCGTCCTCGGGGCTCTTGCCCAGGAGAACCCGGGCCAGCGCTTTGTGGCCGGCCGTGAGATACAGGCCCCGCCACCTGTCGGCCCACTCCTCGGCTTGGCGCTCACCGAGCCTGACCACGAGTTCGATCTTGAGCGTGCTCGCCAACTACTCAGATCAGTTGCGCATCATCCGGGCAACTTCCTCTTCAGCGAGCACACGCTGGACAGACTCCCCAAGAAGACTCAAGCGCCTTTCGCCCTAGAATCGGCTTGCGTGGTTCGGGCCGGGGATGGATACCTTGAGGGAGCTGCTGGGCGGCTTCGCCCGCGCTGAGGGTGACAATGGCGCGGTCGATGAATCGAGCCGTGCATGGGTAGCCGCAGCCGCCGCCGTAGTACGGTAGGCCCCATAACGTCTGCCTTCTCCCGGGAAGGCCGCTGTGAATGTGTCACTTGCCTCCAAGTAGCGGTAGAAGCTCCGAACCCTTTGACTTACAATGAACTGTACGCCAATCGTCCCAGACCATCACCAGAAGAAGACACCGCCACGGGGCACCACACCCGATGGGATGTCTGTGGGGAGTTGCAGATGAAATTGGTCGAGGACTACCTCCATCAGCTACGGCTGATCCACGCCTCCCGAGCAGGAGTCCCAGAACTCTCCTATTACGTCCCACTCGCTGACCTGCTGAACGCCATCGGCAAGACTCTCAAGCCCAGGGTGCACTGCATCATCGCGCTGGCGAACCGCGGAGCCGGCTTTCCCGACGGCGGGCTCTTCACCTCAGATCAGCTTCAGGAGGTATCGGAGGCCGATACCTTTTCTGGGCAACTCCCGTCTCGTGGGGTAATCGAGATAAAGCCGCTGGCCGACGATACCTGGGCGACTGCCGAGGGAGAGCAAGTCACTCGCTACTGGGGCGAGTACGGCCAGGTCCTAGTCACGAACTACTGGGATTTTGTGCTGGTTGGCCATGACGCCGACGGCAACCCTGCCAAGCTCGATACCTATCGGTTGGCCGAAAGCGAGGCCGAGTTCTGGGCTGCGGCTGCTCACCCTGGCAAGCTGGCCCAGCAGCACGCCGACAGCCTCGTGGAGTTCCTAACGCGAGTCATGCGTTCCGCAGCCCCACTGGGAACGCCTCAGGATGTCGCCTGGTTTCTCGCATCCTACGCCCGGGACGCCAAGACTCGCGTCGAAGCCGCTGATCTCCCAGCCCTGTCCTCCATTCGCACTGCTCTTGAAGAGGCCCTGGGGATCAAGTTCGAAGGACCGAAAGGGGAGCATTTCTTTCGTTCAACCCTGGTGCAGACTCTGTTCTATGGAGTGTTCTCCGCATGGGTCATCTGGGCCAGGCAACCGGGACGCAAGCCTGGCGATCATTTTGACTGGAAGACGACCGCGTGGCATCTGCGAGTGCCCATGATCCGGGCGCTCTTTGAGCAGGTCGGAACCCCTACCCAACTCGGGCCGCTGGGGCTGGTCGAGGTGCTTGATCGGACTGGGGATGTTCTCAACCGCGTGAACCGGGACACTTTCTTCGCCCAGTTCGAGGACCAGCACGCCGTCCAGTACTTCTACGAACCGTTCCTGGCGGCGTACGACCCAAAGCTGCGCAAGGAGATGGGCGTCTGGTATACACCCAGAGAGATCGTCCAGTATCAGGTCGCCCGTGTAGATACTGTGCTTCGGGAGGAGCTGGGAGTCGAGGACGGGCTAGCCGACCCGAGCGTCTATGTGCTCGACCCCTGCTGTGGCACTGGAACGTACCTCGTAGAGGTGTTGAACACGATAGCCGGGACACTGAAGGCCAAAGGCTCCAACGGTCTCCTCGCTCACAGCCTGAAACGCGCAGTGATGGATCGTGTCATTGGCTTCGAGATACTTCCGGCTCCGTTCGTCGTCGCTCACCTACAGATGGGGCTACTCCTGCAGCAGAAGGGGGCGCCTCTCTCGGACTCTAAGAACGAGCGTGTCGGCGTATACCTCACCAACTCCCTCACAGGCTGGGAGCCGCCCGACCCCGAAAAGGAGAGGGTGATCCAACTCCATTTATCCGGCCTGCCCCAGCTGCAGGAGGAGCGAGACGCGGCTGAGAAGGTCAAGCGCAAGACGCCGATCCTGGTAATCCTCGGCAACCCGCCCTACAACGCCTTTGCTGGAGTCAGCCCCAAAGAGGAGCAGGGCCTGGTCGAACCGTACAAGGTTGGGCTATCCTCCATCTGGGGGATAAGGAAGTACAACCTGGACGATCTGTACATTCGATTCTTCCGCCTGGCCGAGCGACGAATAGCCGAGCAGGGCAAGCGGGGCATCGTTTCTTTTATCAGCAATTTCTCGTACCTTAACGACCCATCCTACGTGGTCATGAGACAGCGTTTCCTCTCCCAGTTCGACAAGATGTGGTTTGATTCGCTGAACGGCGATAGCAGGGAGACGGGCAAGCTCACACCGGATGGCGAGCCGGACCCCAGCGTGTTCTCGACGGACTACAACCGTGAGGGGATACGGCTGGGCACTGCGGTCTCGGTGCTGGTGCGCAAGGCCGACCGTTCCGAGCAGCCAGAGGTCCTTTACCGCGAGTTCTGGGGTGTGAACAAACGCACCGACCTGCTGGAAAGCCTGGGGCGCCCCAACCTCAACACTCAGTATGAGTCCCCAGAGCCCAGCAAGCGGAACCGACTTTCGTTCCGCCCCTGGCACGCAACGACTGAGTACCTGTCGTGGCCGGCGGTCGTGGAACTCTGTGGTCAGCCGCCTGTGCCGGGACTCCAGGAAATGCGGCGTGGCGCCCTGATCGACATCGACCCGGCCGCCCTAAGTAGCCGCATGGAGCAATACTA
Organism: Sphingomonadaceae bacterium; assembly: GCA_050261575.1. Lineage (GTDB taxonomy): Bacteria > Chloroflexota > UBA6077 > UBA6077 > UBA6077 > JBLNDL01. Next base: position 22,036 of record JBLNDL010000006.1, read on the forward strand.
CAAAGTGGACCTCGACTGGGAAGCGGTGAAGGCGCTGGGGGTGGGACCGACGGCGGATACCGAGTCCTTCGCAGCCAAGCCTGCCAGGGCAACGATCTTGGCGGCGGACAAGTTCGATCCGAATCGAGTGGTACGCTACGCGCTGTATCCCATGGACCGCCGCTGGTGCTATTACTCCCCAGTGTCTCCCCTCTGGAACAGGCCACGTCCGATGTTGGCGGCTCAGAACTGGACGGGCAACCGCTTCTTCGTCACTCGAATGGTCGCGGAGAGGCCGAAGGAGGGGGTCCCTGCAGTAGTCACCCGCGCACTGCCTGATTACCACCTCCTCCGGCCAAACGTGGAGGCCATCCCGATGCGTCTCCGCAACGGTTCCAGGCGAATGAGCAAAGCGAGCAAGCACCAGCTTCTCTTGCTCGACGATCTGGGCGAGATGGACACCACATCGACGGCCAACCTCTCGCCTCGCGCCCGGGCCTACCTCTCTGCGCTGGGCATAACCGATCCGGATGCGAGCCAGGAGAACGCAGAGCTGATCTGGATGCACGCCCTGGCGATCAACTACTCCCCGGCCTATCTGGCGGAGAACTCGGACGGCGTCCGAGGGGACTGGCCCCGCATACCCTTGCCCGGCACCCGGGACACCCTGCTGGCCTCCGCCGCACTGGGTCGACAACTGGCAGCCTTGCTCGATCCCGAGAGCCCTGTGACGGGTGTTACCGTCGGCTCGGTTCGCCCGGAGCTGAAGGTCATGGCCGGAATCGCTTCTGCCGATGGTAGGCCCCTGAACCCGGACACAGGAGACCTGGCAGTTACTGCCGGTTGGGGACATCCCGGACAGGACGGCATCGTGATGCCCGGCAGAGGGAAGACCGTCCTGCGAAGCTACGAAGCCGAGGAACTGGCTGCGATAGAGCTGGGTGCCGGACTCGTCGGCCTTGGCGTCGGGGAGGTTGCTCGCCGTCTCGGCGAAACCACGTATGACGTGTTCTTGAATGACCGGGCGTATTGGCGGAACGTGCCGGAGCGGGTGTGGGAGTACACCATCGGCGGATACCAGGTGGTGAAGAAGTGGCTCTCCTACCGGGAAAGCAAATTGCTCGGCCGTTCTCTCACCGCTTCTGAGGCCGGGGAGGTCACAAACATGGTTCGCCGGCTCGCGGCTGCCCTGCTGTTGGGCACTGCGCTCGATGCCAACTACCAAATGGCCAAGGAGGGTGCCTACGAATGGCCAGCGGAGGTGCCCGTCAGCCACCCTGTCTGGCCGGGACAGATGTAGACACCGCTCGGGACATCGCAAGGAGCCCCGGGATGAGGATGCGAGCTGATGCGGCTTGAATGGAATGAGCGGATGAAGGTGAGGGAATGATCAACCTGTGTGACCTGGCGCTCTCGTCCATGGTGTTCGACGGGCTCACTGGCTACACCTCGTCACTCTCCCGACTGGCCGAGGTCACCAACGGCAGAGTGGACCTCACCGATCAAACACACCGCATGGCTGTTCTGAAGTGGCTCAATGATTGGGGATGCAGGCACCTCTCCAAGGAGCAACACGAGACGGCGTCAGCGTCGCTCTGCACCTGGTACACGAATAGCGGCGCTAGTCTGTTTTCCGTGGACAGGCTCCTGTGGGACCTGACTGACGTGGAAATAGCGGCAGCGGCGTTCGCGTATGGCTCTCTGAAAGGCATGCCGGGAGCATGGCGCACGATTAATGGGCGCCGCTCGCCCTGGCTGATAGGACCGACGGCGGCCTCCAAGGTCCTGTTTGCCCTCCGTCCGCACGCGCTCCTGCCCTGGGATGATGCGATTCGGGACGGATTCGAGTGCGACGGGAGTGCCGAATCCTACCTCCGGTTCCTGCGGGAGATCCGCGAGCAGGCGAAGGGGACAGCCGGCGCGTGTGAAAAGATCGGCTTCGGCATCACCGGTTTGCCCAACGCGCTGGGCTGCCCCAACGCCACCGTGATAGAGTTGATCAACAAGTATCTGTGGATGAAGCACTCACGGGAGTGGAGTCCACCCACACCCGAGATCGTCGCGAGGTGGGCTGCCTGGGGCTCCGGGCAAGGAATCTGACTCCGTCCGCGACACCAAGCAGCCATGCCAGATTATGTCTGGCTCTGGTTCTCGCTTCCCGATCAACTCTCCTCAGTCCGACCGAGCCCCTGCATTGCCTGGTGGCCGAACAGATTCGGCCAGTCTGTCGGTGACCGACCGAGACTATGCCGGCGGTCGCCGCCAGATGTAGGCCAAGCATAGCCGCCTGGGTGTAGGCCACCCATGATGGGTGGACATGGTGGCATCCTAGCGCGGTCGCGCGATGACCGCTGCTATCGGGGCAGCTACTTCACCCTGTGGCGGTTCGTGGCGAGACTACGGCCTCATGAGGCGGAGGTGCGGCCGAGTGTTGACCCTCGGCCAGGGCGCAACAGGCCCAGATGGACTTCGGCCCGTGGGGACCCCGGGACCTGGCCACGCGGAGAGCTCGCACCGCCTACACCTTCGTCATGGCCCGCTCCTTCAGCCGCTGCCAGTGTGCCGAGCTGGCCTTCGACCAGAAGCTGGCCACCTGCGCTTTGGCGGCCGGGCACGGCAACTTGCTGATTGTGGCCCCACGGGGTGAGCAAGGGCCGCCTGGCCAACGCCTTGGCCTTCAAGGCGATCCGACGAGGCTGCGGGTTGATGGTGAGACCGACCAGCCGGCTGCTGGCCTCGCTGCACGATTCTCGGGCCGACGGCAGCCACGCTAGCAAGATGGCGAGGCTCGACCTCGTGGACTTCCTGGTGCCAGACGATTTCGGCCTGCGTCCCCTCTCCGTCCAGGCGGTGGGCGACCTCCACGACACCATCAGCCCTCGGTACGGGAGTCGGCCGATGGCCACCACCTCCAACCGGGCGATGAAGGAGTGGGCCGGACTCCTTGGAAACGATCTCCTGGCCGGTGCTGCCCTAGACCGGCCGACTCATTACACCCAGACCGCCATCATGCGAAGGCGCAGCTGCCGGCAACTGAGCCATCGAAAGGAGGTGGAGGGCCGAGGAAACAAGACACCGATGTGCGGGTTACAGGGCTCGAAAGGGTGCCCTCCCATCTGGTCCCTGAAGGCCGGAGAACTAGATTCCTGACGGCCCGCGGGTTCGATTGCGTGGCCTACACCCAGGCGGCCATGGACGGACTGCATCGGGCGGCTATTGACATCCATCATCAGTCAGACACGCTCCAAGACAGACACCGTGGAGCCCCCAGTTCAGTGGGGGCGGCGAGGCTGCGAAGCAGCCGACGCGGGGGTGGATCGGTATTCCGTTCTCCTCCAATACTCTCATCTATCTATCAATCTAAGAAAGAAAGATAGACACTATCACCATCACCCTGGGAGGTGGCCAAGGCAACCACCCAAGGAGAGTCTCTGAGTGAATGAAGAGCAGAGGCCCTCCTGGGCCATGGGTCTCGGTGAACGCTGTCTTCCAAGAGCAACCGGTTACCACCCGAACGCCACGGGTGAGCAGCCAAAGCCGGCTTCTCCTTCTCTTCTCCCTCCATTCCCTGACAGTACCCATCCCCCATCTCTATCCCACGCCGACCTTGCCAGGGCTCCTCGTGCGCCCTGCTCTCAGTCTGAGAGTGCCAAAGTCATCAGGACGTTCTGCGCAAGACAGTAGGGAGGCGCATAAGAAAACTAGTAAAGCACCTTGACAAGGGAAGTCCGGACTGGATAATAGAGTAGGAGAAGAAGGATAGTAGGCTGCTATCCTGCATACTTGAGACTCACAGATTCCCCACTAGTTGCCGCTTTGGCAACTCCCCCGAACAATCCACCACTCTTTTCCACATTACCCTGTGCGACTCACGTTGACGAGGAGAGGAGAGTCTCTGTGTTCACGTTGCCCGCCGAGGTCGCGAGCCCTGCCAATCAGATCGACTCCGATGATCAGCTTGTAGCTCTCTGGCTGCGAGGCCGGAGCGAACACACCTTGCGGGCTTACCAGTCCGATGTGGGGCGGTTCATGGCGCACGTGGGGAAGCCTCTCCGAGACGTGACCCGAGAGGACCTGCAAGCCTTTGCCGACAGCCTGGCCGATCTGGCTCTCACCTCTAGGTACCGAGCCCTGGCAACGCTGAGGAGTCTCCTCGCCTTTGGGCATCGCATCGGCTACTTGGTCTCTGACGCTGGCCGGGACTTCTCTCTGCAGGTTCCTGAGCGTGGGCATCCTGAGCGGGAACTGAGCGAGGATGAGGTACACCACATACTGGCTCTGGAGCCGGACCGACGCAACCGCGCACTGCTGCGCCTTCTCTACGCCGCCGGCCTCCGGGTGTCGGAGGTGTGTGCTCTCACCTGGCGAGACCTGCAGCCCACGAGGGAGGGAGGACGGGTTACTGTACTGGAGAGGAATGGCGTCACCCGGGCGGTGTTGTTGCCCGCCTCTGTCTGGAACGACCTGTTAGCACTGCGCGGTGATGCCCCCCTCGACGCGCCCATGTTCAGATCCCAAAAGGGCGGCCACCTGAACGAGACCCAGGTGTTCCGCATTGTCCGCCAGGCGGCCAAGAGGGCGGGGATCGAAGAGGCGTCCCCCTTCTCGCTTCGCCACGCCCACGCCAGCCACGCCCTGAGCAGGGGCGCTCCGCTCCAGCTCGTGCAGGCCACTCTCGGGCATACCTCCGCCGCTACCACGAGCCGCTATCTCCACGCCCTGCCCGAGGGAAGCTCGGCAATGCTTCTTTCCGTAGCAGAAGGTGCCCGGTAGACGCTTCGGAGCGGTGCGCTTGGGGTGGTCGGCTGTCCCTCTCTTGGAGCTGTGCCCAGGGACGCGAGGCTGCGGTCCTCTCAAGTCTCAACCTGTACCCTTTCTTTCGCTTTGTTGCCGAGAGTCAGAACTTGGGACACACCAACGGCCGAACCCAGAGAAGCAACGCCGACAGGGCAAGACACCTGTCCTCCCCCACACACCTCCTCTTCCTGCCTCGCTCAACCTTGAGACACCTGCCTGGTAGGCGGGTAGACCCCCCGGTGCCTTCCATTTCCGAACAATGCGCTCGCGGAGGGTACCCATCCAGACGGACAAGAAAACGGTTCTTCGACTCCCAATTTGAGATTTCAACACCGCTGGTCGGTCGGTGCGCGCCGGGACTGAAGGAGGAGAACACATCGCCGGCGGTGTGATAGGCAGCCACCAACACCGGGCAGAGCGCAACCTGCCCAGACTCATTTCGTAAGGAGAGCAAACAGTGTCTGCAGAAGACGACGCCCGCAGGCGAAGGGAGGAATGGGAAGCGGCCGGCAGACCCGACTACAACAACCTGATTACCGACTCCTCGGGCAACATCATTGGCTACCACAGCGTAGACGAGACCCCACCGGCGCTTCGCTCGGAGTCCAACGCTGGCTATCCCTACACGGAGACGGACTGGACCAGAAACACCTTCCTTGACTACTTCCGCCAGATGGCCCAGAAGTCCACGTCTAGCAACTACTCTGGAGCCAACATGAGTTCCACGAACCCCAACGATCCCTTCAAAGGCATAGCCGGGGCTGCTTTCTTCAACCCCTTCGACCCCGACTCCTACACCCGGGGCTGGGGCAAGACGTTGCAGGCCGGCGGGATCAACCCCCTGGCCAACACCCCCTTCGTCAACTACCTCTCCAGCATGGCCGCGCCGCTGGCATCCAACTACCTGCTGCGGGCCGTCCTGGAAGGCAACGCCACCCCCGCCTCGCTGGTGGGCGGGCTCCAGGAAGCCTACAGGAACGCGGGGCTGGGCGGGCTGTACGCCGGGGACGCCCTGGCGAGCCTGAAGAACCTGGTCGGCCAGTACTACGGCGGCCAGCTCTCCAACGGCATGCAGATGGCCCTGCTCGGCAACATGGCCGAGAGCCCCAACTACATGATGCAGGTCCTGGGCAACGCCCTGGGCGGCGGGCTCTCGGGCGCGGCAAGGGGCATCGCCAACTATCTGCAGCGGCTCTACGGCCAGTGGAACCTGCAGGACACCGACGTACCCTGGCTCCAGTACTTCTTCGACAACTTCGTCAGGTAGAGGTGAAGCATGCCTGTGTATGACGATGCTATTCGACGGGCCACCGGCGTCTGGAGCTCTCTCTTCCCCCAGGAGAGCCAGACCCCCCACAACCGGTTCACCAGCTTCCTGGGCTACCTCGGCGGGGGGCGGACGGAGCCTCTGTCTCAGTTCTTCCCCGACTACGATCCGAGGGTGGGCATGAGCAGCCTCTTCCCGGACTACGGCTCCCGCAAGGGGATGTCGGAGCTCTCCCCTCTCTACGGTTCTCAAGGGGGAATGAGGAGCCTCTTTCCTACTGGCGACTTGGGAGGCTCGCTGCGCGACCTCTTCCCAGACTATGGGATCGGTGCAAGGTTGGAGAGCCTGTTCCCGGCGATCAGCCCCTTCCATCGCTCCAGTAGGCCCGCCGCGCAAACCGGCAACCAGGCGTCCTCTACCAGCTCCAGCGCTCCGGCTGTAAACTCGGATATCCAGTCCGTTCAGCCCGGCCCCACTGGGTACGCCTTCCCCGTGGTGAACTACTCTGGCCAGGTGGTGATGCATTGGAGCCAGGACACTGGGGGGTCCGACCTCTTCGCTCCCCTGGGTACCCCCGTGGTGGCCGCACGGGGCGGCCACGTCATCTCTGCCGGCTATGACGACGTTGGTGGCAACTACGTCCTGATCCAGGGCGACGACGGCCTCAAGTACTACTACGCCCACCTCAAGGACGCCCCCTCCGTGAAGACGGGCCAGCAGGTGAGGGCCGGTGCACGTATAGGTTCGGTGGGCGACACCGGAAATGCCAAGGGCGTCGGCCCCCACCTCCACATCGGTATCGGCCACACCATCCTTCCCGGCGCCAACGCCCAGGGTGGCATGGGTCGGGGAGGTGTCAACGCAATTGAGCTTCTCCGCGCTGTCCTGGCAGGCCGTCCGATCCCCGGGCTCGTTACCCCTAAGGAGATGGCTTCCCACTGATGGCTGGTTTCGACTTTCTTGAGTACCTCCAGAAGGGCAACCCTGTTACCCCCGCCATCGGGCACACGCTGGACGAGTACGACGAGAACGTGGTCAACCGCCTGGCCGGTGGGCTGCTCTACCAGGCGGCCCTGAACAACCTCTTCGCACCCTTCGGCGGCGAGGACACGAGGCAGGCCATGGTCCGAGCTTTCGAGACAGGCGGACACTCGGCAACCATGAAGGAGTACCGGACCCGGGAGGGAGGTGCCAAGAGCTTTGCCCTCCAGCTCCTCCTGGACCCTTTGAACCTTCTCCCTGTCGCGAAGGCTCCCAAAGCCCTGATCCAGACGGGTAAGCTGGCGACAGTCGCCGAGAGGGTCCCGGGACTGGCCCAGGCAGCGGAGGGGCTGTATCGCGGAGCCAACATCGGCGACAGGGTGATGGCCGCGCCGGTTGCGGTGCCGATAAGAGGGATTGGGGCTGTTAGGGGTAGGATCGGTCAGCCAGCCGTCTTGAAGGCCTCCAGTCGCACGCCAGAACAGGGAGCCTCGGCTGTACCCAGGCCCCCCACCTCGGTTGCTCGCCAACCCACCACTCGCTCTGCCGCTCGCCCCGCACTCGAATCAAGCGCGGGGTCCCAAACGCCCCCAGGAGAGAGGGTTGGACTGCTGGAGTTCCTTGGTGACCTGACGCAGTATACACCCGAAGAGTTGAGGCGACGGGCGGCCGAGTGGGACGAACTCGACAAGAAGTGGCTGATGGCAGGGGGCCGTGAGAAGTGGCCCCATCTGGACACAGGCATGCCCGTCTCCTACTTCTTCTTTCGGCAGATGGCTCCCTGGGAGCGCCACGTCAGCGAATGGCTTGCACGCCAGCCGGAGATACCGCGCCATCCGGCTGTTCCAACGCAGGGGCTGAGGCAGGAGATTCCCGCCAAGCCCCTGCTGGTGGACCCCTACGGCACGCTGCCTCCTGCAGTGCATCAGGAAATGGCCCAGTCCAACTACGTGCAGATCCTGGGCACCTGGCTCCACCGGGCGCACGACATGCTGGCCGATGCCGTTCCCAAGACCTCTCTCTTGCGGGACTACAGGTCCAATCCCAGCCACTTCGGGGGATTGGAGGCCAGCGTGGAACGGGCAGGGGTGAACGCGGGACGGGTGAACCTTCGGACCCGCAGGGAGTACAACAGCATCTTCGTGAGCCCGTGGGGCTCCTTTGGGGATGCCCTTGCCCGGCAGGTGCCCGATGTGGCGCAGGCGGATCTGTCGAAGGTGAACAGGGCGGTTTTGGCCAGGGACATGGCCGAGGACATGGTGTACACGCTCCTACACGAGCTTGTCCACAATACCTATCGGATGGAGGACGGGCCTTTCGCCCAGGCTCTCCGGGCGGTTGTTCGTGAGCTGAGGCCCGTCAAGCGGGATCTCACCGCCGAGCTGGACGGCTACCTGCAGGGCGTTGTGGACAAGGAGATGGAACCGCTCTACACTCATTACCGGACGGTTCGGGGCGCTGGACCGTCCGACATGGGGGACTACCTTGGAGAGGGGTATGCGGCACAATTCTACAGTGAGCGGGAAATTGCGCGACGAGGAGCGGGCGGAGGCGGAGAAGGCGGGCTTCTACCTACTGAAGGCGGCCATGTATCCCCGTCCCCAGGCACCACACGTGGATTTGCCGGCCCTGAGGGGCTACTCCAAGGGGCTTCTGGAGGAGGGGTTGGACGCTCGCCGGATCTACAACGAGGCACGAGAGCTGACCATTCGAGTTGGCAGGCCGGCCCCGCCAACGTGGGAGGAGTTGTGGGGGGAACTGCCCCCTCCCTCCGGGCAGTAGCCCAACCGACCTCGGCACCGAACTGGGTCACCCTCCAGCGTTCCAGGGATGTCGCGACAGAGAGGTCTCTCGCACCCTCGCCCGCCAAGGCGCAGCTACAGACGGCTAGGCAGCAGGCACTCCTCCGCCGCTGGCAGAACGCTGCGCCTGAGGTGCAGGAGCGGATGTGGAAGAACCCGGAGGTGCGTGAGGCGGTCATGCAGAATCTATCAAGAGAGCTTGCCCGGATACGTCAGGGTGACGCGCCTTGGGGCAAGTAGCACGCGGGGCCAGGCAACAACCTGGCCCCGTTTCTTTTCTGCGGGGAGATCGCTGACCCTACAACTGAACCATAGACATCGTTCTGTGTGTTGAGTAAGCCAGCCATGACTGCTCCTGTCTGCACGCAGCAGGCCGCGCGGATGTTGACAGCCCGGCCTACTTGCCGCAGACTGTGGCCGCAATCGAATACATGGCTATCCAGAGCGGCGCACTCGCGTCCGGCAACCTGGCGGCGACCGCCAAGGTGCCCGTCCTCAGTCTGAGGAGATAGGCCCGATGAGGGAACCAACGGTCGCGCACCCCGCCCGCGCGCGGGTCTTTTCGTTTGCGCCGTCTTCTACGGCTCATGTTGCAAGGCCGGGGGTGTGGGCGAGCGCAGGGTCGTATCGGACGGAAGCGCCTTGTTGAGCGGGAGAGGCATGTCCGTGACCAGTGAAGACGAGTCCGACGCGGTAACGGTAGTCACTTACGGCGGGGAGAGGTGGCTGGCCAAGGTGAGAGTGTGCAAGACCTGCGGGAGGCACAGGGGAGCTATGTACAGCCATACCAACAGTACGAGACCCATCACCTGCCTCTGTGATGGGCGACCGTGCCCCGTATGCGGCAAGAACAGGCTGCCCAAGCCAGGCACCGAGGTCATGGATGGACACGGCAGGATATGGCATATCCCCTGGTTCCGCGGCATGGGCGGCTGTCCCGAGTGCGCCGCCAAGCGTCCAACCGTCAAGACCTACGACGAGGTGTTGATGTCGGGCGCCGGGGACGGAGACACCATAAGGTGGCTGGAGGAGCTGTTCGTTCTGGAAGAGCCGAAGGGGCCATACAGCGAAGGCTAGGCGTCACCAGGAAGATGAGGGGGTGCACGTTGTGCCTCTGGAGCCGATTTCCTTAGCCGATGCGCGCCGAAAATGGTATAATGACCTTGCATGGTTCTTTGCCGACACTGCGGCGACCTGCGTCTCATAGTTCCGCAGAGCGGCTGACTATACGGGGTGTAGCGCAGTTGGCAGCGCGCATGGTTTGGGACCATGAGGTCCCCGGTTCGAGTCCGGGCACCCCGACCATGTCTGGTGGTCCCCGGCCGCCTCGGAGTTCTGCCGGTCCGCGCCCCCGTCCATTCCTGAGTTGTCCCAACCCCCACTCCTCGCTTTCCCGATCCAATACATTGACATGCTTCGATATAGTGGTATCCTGGTAGCATGAAGCGAATCGGCATCGAGAAGCTGAACGACGGGTGCTGCGAGCGGCCGGGACCGCCGGGCGAATCCAGGTTCCCAAACCTGGACGAGGGCGCGAGGCTATTCCGAGCACTCGGCGACGAGACCCGCCTGAGCATCGTCAGGCGCCTCGCCGAGGAGGGCGAGTTGTGCGCCTGCGACCTGATCTGCTGCGACCTCGCCCAGCCCACCATCTCCCACCATCTGAAGGTGCTGCGCGAGGCGGGGATCGTCAACGCAGAGAAGCGTGGCCTCTGGGTCCACTACTCCCTCAACCGAGAAAGGCTCCGGGAGCTGCGGTCGTGGCTCCCGTAGATGCGCCGGAACATTCCTGCGCTCCTCGCCCTCCATCTCCAGGCAAGCATCGCGTCAGCGCCGCACCCTAGCGTGGCACCCTCCAGCGAGCCTCGCCCTCGTGAACCATGCCTCAGGGCGGAGCCGGGGCACGTGGTGTGCCGTACCACGCTCCACCCCGGCGAAGGGTCGAGGGCCCGAGTCCGAGCTTCGACCGGCCACCGGGGTGCCGCGACGGCTGGCCGAGTCCGCGCAGGCTCGGCCTCTCGGGGTCCGCGGAGTCGAGTCGACACGTGGAGGTGCAAAGATGCATCGAGGGATGATGAGACCGCCGGGTTACCCGCTGATCCCGTTCCTGTTCCCAATCGGTGTCGTCCTCAGCCTGATCGGGATGACGGCGTGGTTCAGCTATCTGAGCTACAGGGAGTTGAACGCGATCCGCCGGGCAGAGGAGTCGCACCACCCGGGGACGTGATGGCGCGGGTTCTTTGAGGGCACAGTTCCTCGGAGTGCGGCGCTTGAGCGCCGCACTCGCCTGCATGCTAGAGTTCGGTGCACACGCACGCCGTTCTCCTGCCGTGCGCACGCTTCCGTCTGCAGGAGGTGGCGCCGGCAGCGGGGGTGGTCACCCTCGAACGCCAGGCAGGTGTGGTATCGCTCGGCACCAGGGTCGCGGCCGCGCTTGGGAGCGGACGGGCGGCCTGCATCCCCACCGGCCATCTCGACGGTGGCACTCTTCTTGAAACAGAGCGCTGCCTGCCGCGGGCAGGTACGCCTCGAACGGGACGCCGGGGCTCGTCCCCCCGCCCGCCGCGGCGTACTCGGATCGACGACCTGTCTTCAAGGAGTGAGTGAATGCCTACGACGCCTGTGACCGACTGGGGTGCGGCGATCATGACTTCCATCGCCGGGGCGCTGGCCATCTTCCTCGGCGCCATTCCGAGGATCATCGGCTTCTTGGCCATTCTGATCATCGGCTGGTTAATCGCCTCGGCCATCGCCGCCGCCGTGGCTGGAATCCTCCGAGCTGTCCACTTCAACGATCTGGCGCGCCGGTCGGGTTTCAGCGGTTTCGTGGAGAACATGGGCATCCGGCGCGACGCCTCCGGCGTGATCGCCGAGGTGGCCAAGTGGTTCGTTAGGCTGATCGTGCTGGTGGTGGCCTTCGACGCGCTGGGGCTGCCCGCCGTATCTCAGGTTCTGCAGCAGTTGCTGCTCTGGCTGCCGAACCTGGTCGTGGCCCTCGTGGTGCTGGTGGTTGCCGGACTCGCCGCCAACGCGCTCTACAGTCTGGTGCGAGGATCCACCGCCCAGGCCGGCTTTGGGAATCCCGAGTTGCTCGGGAACATCGCTCGCATCGCCGTGTGGGCCTTCGGCATCATCGTGGCGGTCAATCAACTGGGGATCGCGGCGAACCTAATCAACATCCTGTTCCTGGCCGTAGTCGGAGCGATAGCCCTGGCCTTTGGCCTGGCCTTTGGCCTGGGCGGCAGGGAGACCGCTGCACGGATGGTCCAAGAATGGTACGAGTCGGGCCGCAAGGTAGCCCCAAAGGCGAAGCAAGCGGCTGAGGAGGCCCGTCGAGAGGCCGAAGAGGGTGGGCGTCGAGCCGCGTAGGCCCGGCCCACGCGCGGCATCCGAGGTGGAGGGCCACCCCGCACGATGCCCTCCACCTCGCGCTACCCAGCGAGGAGCCAGCCGCTCACCGTATTCGCGGTGCCATCCAAGAACGCGGCGCCGAGCCCAAGACTTGCGGGACTTTCCGCATGCCAGACCGGCCATCGCGGCACGATACTTGTCTATTTGGATGTAGGGTCACCCACCCGGCAACCGACGTGGGAGGTGCGGCATGGCACACTACGAATACTGCGAATTGTGGTGGTCGGATGGTTACCGCCCACAGCTCACCTTCTACAAGCCCATGGGCGCCGAGAACGTCGCCGTCGAACACGATAAGGGCACGGACGCCGACGCCTGGGAGTCTTTCCATCGAATCGTCGACGAGCTAGGATACAACGGCTGGGAGTTGATATCTGCTCCCCACCACGGCGCGGGACTGCTGTTCAAGCGTCGCCTTCAGTAGTCCCCACGGACTATTGCCGGCGCCAAACAGCTATCTCTAAGCAGGTATCTCGTGATCGAGTACGCGCTTGCCGCAAGAGAAGCTGACGTGAACTAGAGACAACTGTCTAGGCCGTCGAGGCAGCGACTCGAAAGGCGAGCGGGCCAGCAGGGAGTGCCCTGCTGGCCCGCCGTTCGGCGCGGGTTCCTCTGCCCCGCGGCGTCGAGAGTCGCACCACAACTGCCCACGAGGTGATGAGTCTTGGCTACGGCGTTCCACTCGGCTCTGCGACCCACCCTGGAGGAGACACTTCGGCGATCCAGTATGAAAGGGATCGTCGTCGCTACCGCCCGTGGCGGCGGGCAGGTGGAGGTAGTGTGCCTCGGCACAGACGCCGCCGACTTGCCCCTCTCACCCGATAGCCTTTTTCCGGTCGCTTCGGTGACCAAGCTGGCCACGGCACTGGCAGTCCTGCGGCTGGTGGACGTCGGCGAGATCTCCCTCGACGACACCCTGGCTCGGCTCCTCCCTGAGGCGGTGGCCGCCGCACATCCGGGGGTTACCCCGCGGCGCCTCCTCAGCCACACCGCCGGCCTGCCCATGGATCTGTCAGGCGAGGCGGCCGCATACGGCCCCGGCCTGGACTGGCCCGCGCTGGCCGATGCCTGCATTCGGACTCCCTTGAGCCACCCACCCTTCAGCCGGGTCCAGTACAGCAACGTTGGCTATGGGCTGCTGGCGGCGATCGTGGAGCGGCGCACGGCCAGGGATTTCCAGAGTGTTCTCCGAACCCAGGTACTGGAACCTCTCGGCATCGAGGCGTACCTCGGGGAGGAGCCACCCCGCCCACCCGCGGTCCTCGCGGGTGTCAGGGGCCCCCACGCGGGCACCGCGCTCGAGCCCTTCAACTCACGCTTCTGGAGATCCCTCGCCCTGCCCTGGGGAGGTCTGGTGACCACCGCAGCGGGGGCAATCGCCCTCGCGCGAGCGTTCCTGGGACCTCCGGCGGGACTCCTCTCCAGGGAACTGGCCGCGGAGGCGACGCGTAACCAGGCGGACGACCTGGAGGGAGGCTTCGCGCCACCGCTGATCTGGAACCCCAGCCCGTGGGGACTCGGCCCCGACCTCAGAGGGGAAAAGAAGCCACACTGGGCGCCGCCGCCCCCGATCGTGAGCCCCGACTCCTTCGGCCACTCGGGAGCCTCCGGCTGCATCGCATGGGCGGACCCCTCCTCCGGGATCGCCTGGGTCATCCTGGGCACCCGCACCGCCGACAGCGGCTGGCTGCTGCGGCACGGACCGGCGATAGCCGAGGCGCTCCTGCGCGCCGCTGAGTGACGTGTGGGCGGGGCATCGCCGGGACCGGCGATGCCCCGTGAGCATCGATCTACATCCCGAACCGACGTCGGGCGCGATCGTACACGTCCGGCGTGATCTCGCGGTACCCCTGCTCCCGCGCGAACGCCTCGATCCGTGCCTTCGCCATCTTCCGAACAAAGGGAGGGATCCGCTTCAGCCGCTCCTCCGCCTCCGGGGACCAGGCAAGCCCGACTGGGCTCCCGCCGTTGCCCTCGGCTCGGGCTTCTGCCTCGATGGTGGATGCCTCCGCCTCGGACCGGTCCACTCCTCCGCCGACCACGAGAACGTTGCAGGAAGCGAGCCGAAGAAGATTCTCGGCCGTGCTGCCCAGGTTCACGCCATCGGCGTGGTGGACCCCGATCCGGCCGACCAGCAGCAGAGCCGGCTTCAGTCCATCGCAGTGGGAGGCGATCGCGTCGAAGGGCTTACCCTCGAGCACCTCCGTATCCAGCGCCACGCCATGTTCCGCCGCCAGATCCCGGGCACGGGTCAGGTGAGCGCGGTAGACGGCGGCCAGCCCGTCGTCGATGATCTCGTCGTGGAGCCTCTCCTGTTCCCGGAAGCGGAACAGCCTCGCTGCCTCCCCCGTGAGCACGGTCGCCAGGCTCTGGAACGCGACGCCATGGAAGAACGGATCGAAAGCCGCCACCGCCGACACGGGGTTGCCGAATAGCCTGCTGAGCCTCAGCGCCACCCGCAGAGCGGCGAAGGAGTGGGCGCTGCCATCCACCGCCACCAGAAGCGGGCCCGACGCGATGGATCGGCCCTCGCGCGCCACCAGGAGGTCGCACTCCACCAATCGCGCCACCCGCTCGCACACGCTACCCAGCACGGAGCGATCTACCCGCCCCAGCCCGTGGGCGCCAATGGCCACCAGATCGTAGCCGCTCTCGCGGGCGTCCCTCGCCAACTGCATGTAGTTGCGGCCCTCGGGCGTCTTCCGCTCCATCCGCAGGCCGGCATCGCGGCAGCGCTCCTCGAGGGCGTCCAGGTAGGAGTCGGAGATGATCTCCAGCCCCCTACCTATCAGATCGTCGTGGATCCCCCGCAGCCTCTGGAGGGACTCCTCCTGGAGATAGCGCTCGGGCAGGCCGGGCTCCAACTGCCGGAATCGCACGTCGTGCATGCGGGCAGCGTAGACGTGGTTGCCGGTCAGGCGGGCACCCGTGGCCCTGGCAATCTCGACCGCCAGATCGGCAGCGAAGCCGGAGCACTCCGAGTTGTCGACGGCGACCATGATGTTCCTGTACAAGTTTCCCCTCCATAGGCTCGAAGAGTAGCAACGACTTCGGAACGTCGGTCCGCAAGTGGTTTCGGACCTACAGGATGGACCACTTACTGCGAGCCAGCGGCCTGCAAGACGTTCGAGAAGCGGTAGCCTAGCCCCGGCTCGTTGAGCAGGTAGCGGGGGTTCGACGCATCGTCGCCGATCTTGTGCCTGACCCTGCGCACGTACTCCCAGAGACAGCCCGCAGAGCCATTTCTGTCTCCCCAGAGCCTCTCGAGGATCAGCTCAGTCGGAAGCACCTGGCCCGCGTTGCGTATCAGGAGCTGCAGCAGCCGAGCCTCCATCGGCGTCAGCCGTGACACGCCCTCCCTGGTCCGGGCCTCCCTGCGGCAGAAGTCTATGCTCAGGCCGTCGTCCACGCGCAAGATGGGGCCGGTGGGAACGCCCCACAGCCACGTGCGACGCAGCACCCGCCGGACTCGAGCCACCACCTCCCGGTTCGGGGCGGGCTTCACGATGTAGTCCTCGGCGTATAGTTCGAGGGCGGTCAGCTTCGTTTCCTCGTCCTCCAGCGCCGTCAGCACCACGATCGGCACGTCCCCGATCCGCTTGATGCGCCGGCACAGCTCCATTCCCTCCACAGGTGGAATCTGGATGTCCAGTACCACCAGATGGGGCATCTCACGTTGAAGACAGGTCAGCAACCGCCCTCCGTCGACGGCCTCCCGCACCCGGATGTCCTCCTCCTCCAGGCAGTCGCGCAGCCGCCGGCGGCTCTCGTCGTCGCGGTCGGCCACGAGCACAGTGGCCACAGGTGTACGCATCGACTCTCTCCAGAACTTCTTGTGGGTGAGGAGAACCAACCGCAAGGGACAAGAAGTGGAACTCTGCATCTACTTCGTAGCAATACCCGTGCCAATGGACACAGCTCTCGAGAATTGAGGTCTCTGTTGAGGTAGCCCCACTAGGCTGAGCTAATACCTTGCTCCCGGGGCTACCCCTGGTGGCGATGGTCCGCCGAAGACACTGTGCCGTGAGGAGAGGATGCTCCCAGAGTCCACCCTGAACGTCCCGGTGCTGGGCAACAATTGGGCGGTGGGGCTGGCCTTCCAGATCCACCTGGTCCTCGTGCCCTTCATCATGGGCGCGGCCATCGTGGCGCCCATCGCTGAGCTGCTCGGTCTCCGCGCGGGCGGCCAGTTCTGGGATCGGCTCGCCAGGGACCTCGTCGCGGCAATGATCAAGCTGTTCTCCTTCGCCGCCACCTGGGCCGTGCTGGCTCTGGTGCTACTGTTCGGACTCTACCCGCGCCTGTTCGGTATGCTCACCGGCATCTTCTTCTGGCCGCTGGTCGTCGTCGCCGGCCTGTGGTTCGTCATGACCCTCAGCGTCTACCTGTACGGACACACCTGGGAGCGACTGGCCTCCAGGCGAGCGCTGCACGTAGCCTTGGGGGTCGCGTTCGCTGCATCGACCTTCGTCTTCATCAGCACCATCACCTTCCTGAGCTCCTACATGCTGACCCCCACGGATCCGAGCCAAACGGCGGTGGCAGCCGTGAACCCAAGTTGGCCCACGGAGATCCTTCACCGCCACGTGGGGAACCTCTCCTACGCCGGCATCCTGCTAACCGCCTACGCGGGAGCGGAGATCCTCTACTTTTCGCGAGAGGATGGCGACAGGGCCTATTACGATTGGCTGGGGCATCTGGGGTTCATGCTGGGAGTCGGGTTGGCGCTGTTCCAGCCCTTTGGTGGCTGGTTGTACGCTCGCCAGATCCAGATGGCATCGCCAGGCGCCTATCACCTGATGATGATCGGCGACAACGCATGGATGTTCCTGGTACAAACCGCCCTCTTCGGCACTCTGCTCTTCCTGGGCAACCTTTACTTGGTCTTCGCGGTCCAGCGCGGGAATCCAGGGGCCGGGGTGGTCTCCTGGATGCGCAACTCCCTGTGGGCAATCGGGCTGCTGGTGCTCCTCGGTACCATCCCGAAGGAGTGGCCCCTGGGCACGATGACCCCGTGGAAGTACATCAGCCTCGGCGGACTGGTGCTGCTGAGCGCGCTGAACCTGGCGCTCTACTGGAGGTCCCGGCGGGACTTCGTCTGGGGGAGATCAGGGACCGGCGCGCAGGTGACGGCGGTCCTCCTAGGGGTTGCCATCGTGGCGTTGATCGTGACGATGGGCATCATCCGATCGAGTGCACGGGGCGACTACCTTATCTACGACCGGTTGGAGCCGGGCCAGAGCCAGCAGATCGGGCAGCCGTAGGCAAGGATTGCAGATCGTGAAGACCGAGCCGGCCGTCGTAATGGTGATCATACTGGGGAGCGTGGGCTTCTTCTTCCTGCTCCTCCCTCTGGGTGTGGTCCTCGCTAAGCTGAAGGCAGTGTGGCAGAGCGACCGGCGGACCGGGGTCGTGGTTTCGGGCGTGGTTCTCTTGACCGGGTTCTTCTTCACACTCTTCATCGTCGGGCTGGTGATCCTGTTGGGAACGGGGGCTTCGACAGAATGACCGAGACGGCAAATCGGCAGCGAAGGATGGGTCGGCGGGGATTCTTCCAGTGGGGAGTGGCCGCCATCGCCGCGCTGTTCTCCGCGTTGCTGAGCATCCCCCTGATCGGCTTCTTCGCATCAGCCCTCTTCAGGCGGCCCCCAGAAGAATGGGCGCGTGTATGCTCACTCGACGAGATCAGGACGGACGTTCCCACCCAGTTCCGGGTGGCCTTCACCAGGAGGGACGCCTTCACGGAGTACAGAGAGGAGCACGGAGTGTTCGTCATCCGGAAGGGGGCGGACATCCTGGCGTTCTCCAACATCTGCACCCACATGGGCTGCTCGGTCCGGTGGCTGGACTGGCGACAGCAGATCCTCTGCCCCTGCCACGGCGGCATGTACGACCGCTGGGGCATCCTGGTGGGAGGTCCTCCCGCCCGCGACCTTCCCCTCTTCGTGCAGAGGATAGAGGGGAACGACCTGTACGTAGCCAACCGCATCGATCCTCAGGGGAGGCGGGATGCGTAACTCGATCGGCAACCGAATCTACCGCTGGCTGGACACCAGGCTGGGGATAGGCCCCATGCTCGAGCGGCTCCTCCGCGACCCCGTGCCGGAACGTGGGGGCTGGTGGTATACCCTGGGCGCGGCCCTCTTCGTCCTGCTGATCGTGCAGGTGATCACCGGCATCTTCCTGATGCTCTACTACGTCCCGTCGTGGGAGGAGGCACGCGCCAGCATCATCTACATCCAGCAGCAGGTTGCCATGGGCTGGCTCGTGCGGGGCATCCACTACTGGAACATGGTGGCGCTGGTGCTGCTGATCGGGATCCACATGGTGCGCACCTTCGTCTCGGCCGCCTACAAGGTGCCGCGAGAGCTCACCTGGGCGCTCGGCGTCATCCTGCTGGTGCTGATGGTTGCCACCGCCTTTACCGGGGGCATACTCCGATGGGACCAGTCGGGCTACTTCGACGCCGTCGTCGGGACCACCATCGCCGCCTGGACACCCCTGGTGGGAGAGTGGCTCGCCACCCTGTGGCGGGGAGGGGACATCATCAACCCCCTCACCCTTACCCGCACCTTCACCTTCCACGTCTGGCTTCTGCCGGCGCCGCTCGTGCTCTTTGCCGCAGTCCACATCACCCTGGTGGTGATCAACGGCCAGTACGGCTCCTGGATCAACTACGAGCCCGAGCCGCCGGACGCGCCCCCGTTCGACGAGGCGGAAGAGGCATCCCGGCAGAAGCTGGAGCGGGAGGTACTCGATCCCCGCAGTCGCAAAGTCAACCTGCCGGTGCGGACCACCTGGTTCTTCCCGCACCACATATTCAAGGAGGGAGTTGTTGCCCTGGGGCTCTTCCTGGGGGTGCTGCTGGCAGCCGTCCTCTTCCCAGCGCCCATCGACGAGCCGGTGGACCCGGCCACCGCGACCTACGCCCCCACATCCATGTGGTTCTGGCTCTTCCTGGATCAGATGCTGCTGCTCTTCCCGGGGCAACTGACCCCTATAGGTGCGGTGATAGCGCCCGGGCTCGTGTTCCTCCTGCTGCTGCTCCTTCCCTGGATCGACCGCTCCCCGATGGTACGACCCAACCACCGCCCGGCAATGATCGTCTTCATCTTCGTGCTGGTTGCTGCCATCTTCGTCCTGGGGTTGCTGGCGGCCTCCAGGGTCTACAACTACGAGTTCATCAACCGCCCCCGCTGAGAGATGACGATGGAACCAACCCTGGTCCCAGAACTGATACGCCGGCTCTCGATGGCCCTGCTGATGCTGATCCACATCCAGTTCGCGGCCTTCCTGATAGGCATCTTCGGGCTCGGCGTCACCATGGAGTTCCTCGGGGTGCTCAGTCCGAGAAACCGACACTTCGACCGCGCCGGCCGCTCTCTAGCCAGAACGTCCGTGCTGCTGTATGGGACCGGAGCCGTCCTGGCCATCAGCTTCATCCTGGTGATCGCGCTCCTCTGGCCGACATTCTGGTACACCATCGTGCGGATCACCCTGTGGCCGATGGTGCTGGAGGGCATCACCTTCGTTCTCACGATCCTCTATCTGTTCCCGTGGTACTACACCTGGGACGCGCTGGCGCGCCTCAAGGCGGTCCACGTCTCCATGGGGCTGGCACTGGTGGTGGTAGCCCAGCTCCAGCAGAGCATGATCGACATCATGGCGGGCTACATGCTGACCCCGGTGCCCCCCGAGGATATCCTGAGGGTCTTCCTGAACCCCACCGCCATACCGCTGGACATGCACCGCATCATCGGCGACATCTCCTTCGCGGGGTTCGTCCTGGCCGGGTACGCCGGCTTCAGGACGCTGCAGGCTCGGGAAGAGGAGCAGCGCAGGTACTACGACTGGTTCGGCAACGTGGCCCTCCTAGCCGGCCTGGGCTTCATGTTCCTTCAGCCCGCCGTGGGTCTGGCCTACCTGGAGGAGATCCGCGCCAACGCCCCCGGCGCCTTCACAGTCATGATGCGGGGACGGCTCTCCTGGGTCTTCCTCGTCCAATCGGCCTTTCTCAGCGCGCTCTTCTTCCTGAGCGTCCTATACATGCTGCTGCGGATGCGAGACGCCAACAGGCCGCGCATCCGACTGATGAGGGCGCTGCTGATCGTGGTCGGCCTTTCCTCACTCCTGCTGGTGCAGCCCTACGTCCTCGGCCCCAGCCAGGACCACATGTGGATCAACTGGGTCAACCCCATCGGGGCAATGCAGCCCTGGAAGTACCTGGCCCTGGGTGGGCTCAGCCTCGGGTCGATCGGAGCCCTCTTCGCATACCTCACCGTGCAGCGCCACGGCATGCGGTGGGGGCAACTGGGCAGAGACGCTCGCAGAGCCCAGTACGCGCTGCTGGCCGTGGCGGCGCTGGGCAGCGCCATGATGCTGATCATGGGCTACATCCGCGAGAGCGGCCGCGATCCGTATCTCATCTACTACGACATGCGCATAGACGAGGAGACGCGCTTCCCCAGGCTGGAGCCCACGCCGTCCCCGGCCCCATCCTCCGCACAGCCTCCGGGATCCGCGTCGATTGGCCCGCAGTCTCCGGGCACTGAGGTCGCGCGATGAGAGGCGAGGGGAGACAGATCGGTTGCGGCCCGCTGGCCTGGGCCACCGTTGCGGCGGGAGTGGTCCTCATGGTCCTCTCGGGGATGGTCGTGGAGCAGTTGGACGAGGGCCCCCCGCCAGGCTACGTAGGCGGAGACATACCAGGCCAGTATAGGGGGCGAGTCAATCCCTTCGCCCTCGACGACCAACGGGCCTTGGCGGCCGGGCAGGCCGTCTACCAGGCGGAATGCGCCTATTGCCACGGCAACAACGGCACTGGCGACGGCCCGCAGGCCCCGTACCTGGAGCCCGCGCCCGCCAACTTCTCCGCGCCCTCGATGCTGAGCGCGTTCCGGGACCATCCGGATTACGTCTTCTGGTGGGTGAGCGAGGGGGTGGCGGAGACCGGCATGCCGGCCTTCAAGGACGAGCTGAGCGAGACCGAGCGGTGGCAGGTGATCACCTACGCCTGGTACCTGGCGGAGCAGGCGGCCGAGACTGAGGGCTGAGCCCCGATGTGGAGCGAGGGCTCGTCCCCTGCAGAGGGGCCAATCGGGGAGGGGGAAACGGCCATGGTGTGGGGCAGGGGCTCGTCCCCTACCGCCGGGCCGCTGGGAGGGCGACGGGGCACGAGACCCGCCCGCCACCCAGACTCACACGCGGTCTGGCTTTGGGAGGCATCACGAGGAAACCCATGAGGCTGTCCGAGATCGATGCCGAGCAGCGAAAACGGCTGCTGGCAGACCCAGACAACTTCCCGCTGCGAGTTGCCTTCCTGGGCAAGGTGGGGATCCTCACCTTCGAGGAGGTATCCTTCCTCCTGCGGAGCGGGGTGGACCCGGACTTCGACCGCGGGCAGGTGGAACAGGTCCTGGGGGAACCGGTGAGGCCAGCCCTCGAGGTTGGGGCGGAGGCGGAGATCACGACCCCGCGGGTGGTCGAGGCCGTCGTTCCACCCCCTCCCCGCCGAGAAACCTACCGGCTGCCGTCTGGCACCATCGCCCTCTTGGCGGGTGCTGCGGGCGTGCTCCTCCGGCTGGTGAGGCGGCTGCTGCGGCTGTAGATGGCGCGTTGAGGCCGCCGTTGAGGCCGCGGTGATAGCGTCGCCATGCGACGCCGACAACACTCGAGGCATGGCCTGAGGTGGCTCGCCAACAGAGGCAGACACCTCCACAGGAGGGAGCGGGCAATGGTCTTGCCGAACGATTCCGGAAAGGGGCCTTGGAAGCGGCTCTCCGACTTCGCCAGCAACTGGTCGCTGCTGCGCCAGATCGCCGACATCGGGATGGGTCCCGAGGCCATCAGCAGCCACACCAGAGAGTTGCAGGCCAGGATCCTGGACGCCGACAGGAAGGTGGTCAGCGTCTGCCCTTACTGCGCCGTCGGCTGCAGTCAACTGATTTACGTCAAGAACGGCGCCATCATCGATATCGAGGGCAACCCCGAATCCCCCATCAATCGAGGGACCCTCTGCCCCAAGGGCGCGGCCACCTTCGAACTGCTGAACAACCCCAACCGTTGGACCACAGTGAAGTACCGGGCCCCTTACAGCGACCACTGGGAGGATCGGCCGCTGGATTGGGCCATGGATCGCATCGCCCACCTCGTCAAGGCGACACGAGACGAGCACTGGCGCCAGTGGAACCAGGCGGGCCAGGAGGTTCGCCACCTCACCGCCATAGCGTCCCTGGGCGGGGCTACCCTGGACAACGAGGAGAACTACCTGATCAAGAAGCTGTTCAACGGCGGGCTCGGGATGGTGTGGATCGAGAACCAGGCCCGGGTTTGACACAGCTCCTCGGTGCCCGGTCTGGGCGCCACCTTCGGCCGAGGGGCCGCCACCACCAACCAGTGGGATCTGGCGAACAGCGACGCCGTGCTGATCATGGGCTCAGACATGGCAGAGTGCCACCCAGTAGCCCACCGCTTCGTGATGGAGGCGCGACGCAAGGGCGCGAAGGTCATTCACGTGGACCCACGCTTCACCCGCACCTCCGCAGTGTCCGACCTGTACGTTCGGATCCGCCCGGGCACCGACATCGCTTTCCTCGGGGGGCTGATCCACCACATCCTGGAGAACGACCTCTGGTTCCGGGACTACGTACTCAGCTACACCAACGCTGCCCAGTTGATCCGGGAGGACTTCCAGGACACCGAGGAGCTGGAGGGGCTCTTCTCCGGGTTCGATCGAGAGAAGGCGGTCTACGATCGACGCTCCTGGCAGTACAGAGCCCAGCCCGTGCCTTCGATGCTCGCCGAGCACTACGCCCAGGATAGCGAGCCTCAGAGCGTGACTGCGAAATCCATGGTGACCCTGGCCGAGGATAGGGACTTCACGCTCCAGGACCCACGATGCGTCTTCCAGATCCTCAAGCGCCACTACTCCCGCTACACTCCGGAGATGGTGGCCTCCGTCTGCGGCTGCTCTCCCGACCAGGTGGTCCGGGTGGCCAGGGTACTCGCGGAGAACTCCGGCCGGGAGCGGACGGCCTCCATCTGCTACGCCGTGGGCTGGACCCAGCACACCGTCGGCTGCCAAATGATCAGGGCGGCAGGCATCCTCCAACTGCTGCTGGGCAACGTGGGCCGGCCGGGAGGCGGCATCCAGGCGCTTCGGGGCCACGCGTCCATCCAGGGATCCACCGACATCCCGACCCTCTACAACCTGCTGCCAGGCTACCTAGCTCAGCCCTCCACCGATAGCGACCACGGCTCGTTGGCGCGATACCTCGAAACGGAAACCCCCAGGTTGGGGTTCTGGCACGATCTGCCGAAGTTCATGGTCAGCCTCCTCAAAGCATGGTACGGCGACGCGGCCACTCAGGAAAACGACTTCTGCTTCCGCCATCTACCCCTCGTCGACGCCGACTACTCCCAGGAAGCGATGATGCTGGCTATCCACGACGGCTCGATCAAGGGATTCCTCTTGCTGGGCCAGAACCCGGCCGTGGGCGGCCACAACGCAGGCCTCGTCAGAAGAGGGCTGGCACAACTGGATTGGATGGTGGTTAGGGACGGATTCGAGACGGAGACTGCCTCCTTCTGGTATGCCTCATCCGAGGCCAGGAGCGGAGAACTGGACCCTCGCCGTATCAAGACCGAGGTCTTCTTCCTCCCCGCCTCCTTCCCAGGGGAGAAGGAGGGCAGCTTCACCAACACCCAGCGGCTGATCCAGTATCACGACAAAGCCGTCGACCCTCCCGACGACGCCAGATCCGATCTGTGGTTCGTGTACCACCTGGGCCGCCGGCTCAAGGAGCTGTACCGGGACAGCACCGATCCCAAGGACCAGGCGATCAAGGATCTCACCTGGGACTACCCGACGATCGGCAGGATCGAGGAGCCGAGCGCCGAGCACGTGCTTCGAGAGATCAACGGCTACCATTGGGCTTCCCGATGGGAGGATCGCCGCCAGGTCAGGGAGTACACGGAGCTGAAGGACGATGGCTCCACCGCCTCCGGCTGCTGGCTCTACTGCGGCGTATTCCCCGATGTGGAGAAGAACCTCGCCCGCAACCGCACCCCGGACCCTGATTGGAGCCCCGGGAGCCACCTGGGGTGGGGCTTCAGTTGGCCCGGCAACCGGCGCATCATGTACAACCGCTGCTCGGCCGATCCGGATGGGCAGCCTTGGTCCGAGCGCAAGCGGTACGTCTGGTGGGATCAGGAGCGGGGAAAGTGGGTGGGATACGACATCCCGGACTTCCCGACCGAGAAGCCTCCCACCTATACACCGCCTCCGGGCGCGACGGGGATGGACGCCCACACCGGCAGCGAGCCATACACCGTCGCCCCCGACGGCAGGGCCTGGCTCTTCGCCCCAGCGGGCATGAAGGACGGTCCGCTGCCAACTCACTACGAGCCGGTGGAATCGCCGGTGGCCAACCTTCTGTACCCCTCTCAGCAGATCAGCCCGGTGGCGGGACTGTTCCGTCGCACCGATAACCCGTACGCGGCGGTGGGCGATCCCCGCTTCCCCTACGTGATCACCACCTATCGCCTCACCGAGCACCACACTGGGGGCACCATGACCCGGTGGCTGCCGTGGCTGGCCGAGCTCCAGCCGGCCGGCTTCGCCGAGATCAGTCCGGAACTGGCCGCGGAGAAGGGGATCCGGACCGGGGACTGGGTGACCGTCTCCTCGGCCCGAGGCGAGATCGAGGCCATCGCCCTGGTGACTCCTCGGATGGCCCCACTCCACGTCGGCGGAAAGGTGATCCACACCGTGGGAATGCCCTGGCACTACGGCTACAAGGGGATCGCCGAAGGGGATATCGTCAACACCCTCTCCCACATCTCCGAAGACCCTAACAGCAGGATTCACGAGGGCAAGGTGTTCACATGCAACCTGACCCCCGGCCGGAAGGGGGGGCTCCGATGAGCGTGCACGTCTTGCACCTGGCCCACGAGGAACAGGGCGGACCCGATTACTCCGGCCCCCTGGCAAGCGAACAGCGGGACGGTCCGGGCTACAAGGTGACCCCGCCGGAGACCCGGGCCGAGTCGGTGCTGACCTCCGGCTTCAGGGTCGAGCCGGGGGTGGCCTACGGCTTCTTCACCGACGCGACCGTGTGCATCGGTTGCAAGGCATGCGAGGCCGCGTGCAAGCAGTGGAACCAACTCCCGATGGACGATCTCGGCCTGAAGGGCACCAGCTACGACAACACCGGCGAGCTGAGCGCCACGACCTGGCGCCACGTGGCGTTCGTGGAGGAATTCCCGCAGGAGCCAGGGAACGGGGGCCGAGGGTCGCGGGTCAGAGGACCGGCCCCGCCCCCCCGTCCTCCAGTCTCCGGGAGACTCCCCGGGCGGTGGCTGTTCATGAGCGACGTGTGCAAGCACTGCGAGCAGGCCGGCTGCCTGGAGGCCTGCCCCACAGGGGCCATCGTCCGCACGGAGTTCCAGTCCGTGTTCATCCAGCAGGACGTGTGCAACGGCTGCAAGTACTGCGTCCCTAGCTGTCCCTTCGGCGTGATCACCACGGCGGACGGGTTGGACAACAAGGCCCACAAGTGCACCCTATGCTACGATCGTCTGAAGGCAGGGCTGGAGCCGGCCTGCGCCAAGGCCTGCCCCACCGATTCCATCCTGTTCGGTCCGGTGGAGGAGCTAAGACGGATAGCGCGCAGGCGGGTGGAGGAGCTACACGCTCGTGGAATGCGAGAGGCGTACCTCTACGGGGTCCCTGGCTCGCCAGGCGCCACGGGCGGCATTCGCGGGCTAAACTGCTTCTTCCTGCTCACCGAGCGACCGGAGGCCTACAACCTGCCATCGGCCCCCGAACTGCCGTCCCGGCGGGTCATCCCGGCATCCCTGACAGGTGCGGCGGCGGCGCTCGTCTACGGGCTAGTTGCGATCCTCGCCATCCGCGCGACACGCAGAGAGAAACGCTGAGAAGCCCTATCAGACCCGCAGATTACGCAGATGCACACGGATGCGGATCAAGCGGCCATGCATCTGCAGCGATCTGCTACATCTGCGGTTCGGTTCCATTGGTGTGCCAAGGAGGAGGAAGGATGATAGAGAGACTGCGGGTGACAGGCCAGACCAGCCAGCCCCAAGAGCAACTCCCGCGGGAACTACTCCGGCCAGCGGCCAGGGTCGGCCCTGCCACCTACTACGGCTTCCCTGCGCTCAAGCGGCCGGGGTGGGGCCGGGAAGTGGTGCTCTACTTCTACCTCGGGGGCCTCGCGGCGGGGTCCTACCTGCTGGCCACCCTCTCCGACCTTTTTGGCGCCGAGGGGGATCGGGCTGTGGGCCGCACCGGCCGATACCTTGCCCTCATCACGACGATCCTCTGCCCCCTGCTCCTCATCGCCGACCTGGGGCGTCCGGAGAGGTTCGCCAACATGCTGCGGATCATCAAGACTCGCTCCCCCATGAACATGGGCACCTGGGGGCTCATCGGCTTCGGGATCTCCGTGGGGCTGGCAGCACTTAGGCAGGCAGTCGCCGACGGCTACATCAGGTCGGAGTCGCTCCTTGCCCGCATCCTGGGATGGGTCCCCTTCCGAGCCTCCGGGGTGCTCGGCAGCCTCTTCGCCTTCTTCGTCAGCGGCTACACCGGCACGCTGCTTAGCTTTACCAACGTGCCGCTGTGGGCCAGGAACTACCTGTTCCTTGCCCCCACCTTCATCACCTCGGCCCTGTCCAGCGGGATCGCCGCCGTGTCCCTCCTGCTGACCCTACAGGGCGGGGCCCATTGGCGGCCACTGGCCTGGATGAACAGAACCGGGAACGCCGTCGCCATCGGGGAGGCCGCCCTGACGGCTTCGAGCCTCGCCATGCTGGGCCTCCTCGCCCGTCCGCTCCTGCGGCCGCGCCACGGCCTTCCGTTCTGGCTGGGAGCCGTGGGGCTGGGCCAGGTGGCCCCCCTACTCCTGCGCAACCGGGCTCGCCTCGGACCGAAA
The DNA here is from genome assembly GCA_050261575.1 of Sphingomonadaceae bacterium. Lineage (GTDB taxonomy): Bacteria > Chloroflexota > UBA6077 > UBA6077 > UBA6077 > JBLNDL01. The sequence goes on from JBLNDL010000006.1 coordinate 49,227, forward strand.
GTGACACGCAAACGCTACGCGATCGCGGCGGATCTCTCGGTATTGGCCGGCGGACTCCTCTTCCGGTGGGTGACGCTGGAGGCCGGCAAGTCCTCCTCCGATGATGCGCGGGCATACTTCACCTTCGCGAGAGGCCGGCGGTGGGGGCAGTGACGCTATGCACGCTCGCGTCACGGCCCCTACTGATGGGCCAGTGATGCCAATAAGCATCACGCGTTTCAGGGTGCGGCTGCGCTCGTGAACCCCACTCGGCAGGTACACCACCTGAGCCGGTGTCTCTGAGCAGGTACCTCCAGTTGATGCCAACTCCTCTGGCGGGAAACGTTTACCCTGTCTAGAGATACCTGCATAATTCATGTCAACTTCTCCAACCGGGCACGTGTACTCTGTCTGGAGTTGCCTGGTTAGAGGTCCGCTCCTGGCACGCTTCCTGGCGCAAGGGGGTGGAGGCACTGATGAAGAGAAGCCAAGCTCGACCCGTAGCCGAACAGGTCCATCGCGGGGAGCGGGGGAGGGTAGTGCTGATGGAGAAGGAGCGTCTTCGACTGCAAGCGATAGAACCGGTCCGGAAGGAGGAGACACCCCCCGAGATCCGGTCGGTCCTGGAGGACATCCAGGATACGATGGGCATCCCCTGGGCGCCGGTCAACTGGCGCAGCTACGCCAGATACCCCAGGGTGCTTCAGCTTTTCTGGGAGAGGCTCAAGCCCGCCGTGGCGACCGAGGGCTTCCTGAAGGAGGCATTGAACATCGCGGAACTCGCCTATCGCGACGTCAGCGCGTGGTACCTGCCCAGCAGCCGAATCATCCTGGCCAGCCAGGATCGCCAGCCCCTGCAATGGGAACTGGATGCCCTGGAGTACGGGAATCCGCAACTACTGATACAGCAGGCCGCGCTCACCCGCATCGTGCGTGGCCTGTACGCGGGTAGGGAGGGCCCGCCACGAGCGAGAAGCCGGCCGAGCCCTTACCGCCACCCGGAGTTGGTGATGGTCTCCGAGGAGGAGGCTCCCGAGCCCATTCGGCAGCTCTACCAGGATATCAAGCGGACCATCGACCTGCCCCTGGTGACCTCCGACTACCAGACCCTGGCCAAGTGGCCGGGCTTCCTCGTCCCCGCTTGGGACGACGTCAAGAGGTGGCGCGCACGGGACGAGTATCGCCGGCTGGAGTACCGGATTGCGGAGAGAGCGGAGATGGCAGCCGGCAGGCTCACCCCACCCGTCGGTGTGGACCCGGCCGAACTGCGGGCGGCGGCCGGCAGCCAGGAGGAGCACGAGGGGCTGCTCGCCCTGGTGCAACTGTTCACCCATCTGCTTCCGGGGCTTATCGTCAACATCGCCCTGTTCCGTATCGCTGCCACGGCGGGAGAGTCCCTGCCACCCCCCACACCGGGTTCGGGCGGCTCGTGACCCGCGCCGGTGGCGAATCGACTGGACACAGCCTCGCTCGCCCCTGTGTCCCACCGAACAATCCCCCCCGCCGCCCGCTAGCCGAGAGGCATGCCGCGGCGGGGGATGCACTTCTGCCCTGCTGCAGGAACGACGCACTCGGTCGGTCCGGCACCGGAGCATTCCGCTGGCACAACATATGTTGTAGTGGCCATGCGAAACGGTGCACTACATTTGAAGTGGACTTCGGAGGGTGGTTCGTGCCGAAGAAGTTGCTGTTGCCCGCCGACCAAGTGGTGCAGGTCTCGCTCGGGATCCAACTGCTGGACTTCGACGAGGCAGAGAGGGTGTCCAATCAGACATGGGCCGGTGCCGAGGAGGTGCTGTCCACCGTCGATCTCTCCCGCCATCCGTCCAGCGCGGCCGCGCTGCGATTCCTCCTCGACCGAGGTTGGGAGGCCGACAGCGTCACCGGTCTGCTGCTGGGCATCTGGATGAGGAAAACGGGCACCGCGGGGGAGATCGCGAGCGATCTCCTCTCGCTGGAGCCTGGCCATCGCCGAGTGTTGACGGCCCTCTACGCGGCCGGAGACTCCCGCACCGTGATCCAGTACTCCATCACCCGCGACGGCACCCTCTTGCAGCACAGCTACAACCGAAAGGCCCTGGGGAGCGCCGAGATCAAGCTATTCGCGGTCTGACGGCCTGGTGACCGGCGAGGGGCGGCCGGCGAACGCACCCGGACCGGACTCACCCCAGTTGACGGCGGAAACACAGAGTCACGGAGACGATCGACTCGCATCTCCGTGACTCTGGGTCCCTGACACGTCACGCTGTTTGCGTGCCCTCGCTACCCACACCCGGGCCGGGCGGACACGCAGGTCCGCCCCTACGCCGGAGCCCGATGGTGGGGACACAGGGCCCCCGCCCCATAGAGGGAAGAGTGTACTCTATCTAGAGATGCACGCTTAGGCATTGGAGCGCAACTCCTCCATGGCGGCCTTGAAGATGGCGACGCCCTCCTTGATCACCTCGACCGAGGGGGCGAAAGTGAAGCGGAGGTGCTTCTCCCCCATGGCGCCGAACTCAGTCCCGGGGCGGACGTTCAGGCCTCGCTCGTAGAGGTAGGCCATCATCTCCACGGCCGAGAGGGGCGCCTCGTAGCGAACCCAAGCGTAGAAGGCGGCCTCCGGCTCGTAGACGTGGACGCCGGGGATCTCGGCAAGCCCTTCCCACATCGCCTTCCGCTGGGCTTCGTACTGGGCCAGCATCCACGATCGCCACTTCACGTCCTCGGCCTCGTTGGTCAGCGCCTCCAAGGCGGCCCGTTGGCCGATGCTGTTGACGTAGCCCACCGTCGCCCGGTTGATCGCCGCGATCGACTTCAGCAGACCACGTTTGGCCACCGCCCACCCCACTCGCCAGCCGGTCATCGCGTAGCTCTTGGAGAAGGAGTTCACCAGGACGGTGCGCTCGGTCAGCGCGGGATGGCCCAAGGCAGAGAGATGCTTCCCCTTGAACGTCAACTGGTCGTACACCTCGTCGGAGAGCACAACCAGGTCGTGTTCGGCGGCGATGGCGGCCAGGCCGTCCAGCTCCGAGGCCATCAGTTGCTGGCCAGTGGGGTTCGAGGGGTAGTTCAGCACCAGCATCTTGGTCCTGGGGGTGACGGCAGAGCGAACCGCGTCCACGTCCACCTTGAAGCTGCTGGTCAGGGGCACCGGAACAGCCTTGGCGCCGATGATCCTGGCTACATCGGCGTAGAGGGAGTAGGTGGGATCCAGGAGAATCACCTCGTCCCCCTCGTTCAGCAATCCCACCATCGCCGAGCTGACGGCGCCGGTGCCGCCGTTGGTGACCACCACGTCCGAGGCTGAGACGGGGACCCCGCTGATCCTCGACTGATAGGCGGCGATGGCCTCCCTCAACTGAGGATCTCCCTGGGGTGCGGGATAGTGGGTGTAACCCTCTCGCATCGCCCTGATGGCAGCCTGTACGACGTACTCCGGAGTGTCGAAGCTGGGGTCTCCACGGTGGAGGCCGATCATCTTGGCGGTCTTAGGTTTGGGTAGCTTGTCGGCAAGATTCCGCTGGGAGCCGCTGAGACGCTCCACAGCTCGTGATGCACTGATCACCAGCAGAGACCTCCTCACTTGGAATTGAGCTATATGCTACCACAGGAAGGGGCGAAAGCATGCCGAAGCCCGAGGGGACCCCTCGGGCTTCGCGAACGGAGAAACGTGGCCTGTCTGGTCCTACCGGCCCATCCGGCCGCCCATCTCACGCATCTCTTGAGCGGTCTCGCGCACCGTCCCTCCAGCCTTTCGCATCTCCTCGATCGGCCGCTCAGTACTCGGATGGAGCAGCTTGTAAATCAAGGCGAATGCCGCGAAGGTGGGAGGCCACTGTCCCACGAAGATGGCTGCCGATCGACGGCCAGTTATGTACAAGAAGGCCGACGCCAGGATGCTACCCACAGCCAGGCCGATATATGCCTGAGTGGGGATCTGCTCCAGGGCCTGCGAGATGTTGCCCTGGGTTTCCTCCATTTCCCGCATGGCTATCTCCTCGATCGGTATAGTCACCGCACGTCCCCCAATTGGGGAAGCGGAGTGACGCACCCTCCGTGCCAGCAATTGTTCGACGAGGGGAGGCTCGTCGGGCTCAGGGGATAGGAAGCAGGTACTCCACGGGGATGTATCCCTCCGCACCGTCCGGGGCGCGCACCTTACGCCAATCGCGCCCGTCTCCCTCGACGATGCCGCCGGTCACCTCCATCCTGCTACCGTCGCGCCACGCCTTCAACCTGTCATCCATGCGGGGTGTTCGGCGGAGATACACCCCCTGCCCGTCGGTGTTGCCGACCGCCATAAACTGCGTGGTATCGGGCACGCCGGTTGGGGTAGGAAGAGGGGTTGGCGGAGGGATCGGAGTCGGAGATGGGACGCTCGTGGGGCTCTTCCGCGGCACAACCGTAGGGGACGTGGCCTGGACGGATTGGCCGAATCCGTAGTCTGCCAGATCGATCAGATCCTTGCCAGTGATCGTCCGATAGCCCAGGACGATGCCGGCAGTCGCCACACTCAGCATTAGGAAGAAGGTGAAGAATCTCAACAGCCGGCGCTCCTTCCATCTGGTGGGGTGGCTACGGCAGATTGGCAGCCGCCGCCAAAGGAGCAACTAGCATGTTCCGTACCTTCACTTGCCGTCGATCGATGAGGGCACACAAAGCAGCAGGGGCGACCGACCGGCCGCCCCTACTCGTTACGCTACACCGTCGCTCTGTGGTTCCGCGGCGGCCACCTTGGGAGGGCTCTTCCGCCTGGACCGCGTTCGCTTCGGCTTCTCCGCGGGCGCGGGCTCGGCCTGCGCCGTCTCGGTCTTCTCCTCCTCGGCTGGAGCCGCAACCGGCTCGACCGCCAAGGTCTCCGCTGCGGGCTCGGCGGCCACCTCCAGCGGCTCACCAACGGGCGAGGCCGCAACAGGGTCCGATCCCCTCAACACCGACTCCACGAAGGCGTCGAGATCCACCATGGGGGAAAGGCCAGCCCTCTCCGGTTCCGGGCTCCGAGGCTCGGCCGCCGCCTCGGGGACCGGCTCCCCTTGGATCTGCCCAACGGTCGCCCGGCTCGAGTCGCCCGACTCCGATTCTTTCGGCGCAACCGAAGGGTCGCTGGAGGCCACGATCGGCGCTGGGTCCTCCACTGCGGCGGGCAGCACCGTGCGTCCGTTCTTCTCCTCCCGGGTGAGGATCGTCTCCACCGAAGTCCCTCCGACCACCAGCCGCTCCCGAAGCAGCTTGCCGGAGTCCACCAGGGCCTGAATCCGGTTCGCGATACGGGAACGCAATTCACCGGTCGGGGTCCGGTCCACCGGGCAGAGCGCCCGAGCCAACCGCCGCGGGGTGCATATCCCCTCGGCCGCGATGATCCTCCTCACCTCCGCCAACACCTCGCCATCGCTGGGCAGCCGCACCTGCTCCTGAGTCTCCACCCGAACGGGTTCGGGGACACGCTCGACTCGCACCGGTTCAGGCACACGCTCCACGCGGGCGGGCTCGGCCACTCGCTCCGCGCGAGCCGCCTCCGCAGGCCGCTCCAGCCGGACCGGCTCCGCCTGCCTCTCCGCACGCATCGCGGCGACGCCTCGCCCCGCTCGGCCGGACTCGGCCGAGCGACCTGCTCGGGCCGGCTCCGGACGGGACGGAGGCAGCGCCACGAACTCGTCGGCGCACAACCGGAACTCCCGACACACCTTCGACTCTTCGGCCACCACCACCACCCGACGATCGTGCCGCCGCAGCGCGTTCGCCACGGCTATGTAGTCCCGGCTGGTGGCCACCAAGAGGTAGGTCTCTACCCCGCCCAACTCCTCCAACTGGTCGCGAAGGTCCTGCGCCATCACGTCGGAAACGATCGGCTTGGGGGTTCCATCCCCGTTCGGCCAGGTGGGGCAGTGGACGAGTGTGAAGCCCATCTGGTAGAGCTGAACGGACAGGTCGGAGAGGCCAGGCTGCTGGAAGTCGGCGAAGGCTCGAGCGGCCACCGGACGCCCATACCTGTTGATAATGCTCCTCAAGGGCTCCGCGGAGGCAGCGGTGAGGTCGCTGGCGTCGATCGTGACACTGATCACGTCGTCGGCGATCACACTCGCTCGCATCTTCTCGTCTTGAATCGCCATAAGTCCGTCGATTACTCCGAACTCTCAGAATGTCTAGTTGTCTCTAGACTACCGCACTCTCGACTGATTATAACGTAGAAAGGCCCTGCAGTCCACTTTGCCGGCCTGCGACGGTCGCTAGCCTAGTGTTGCCAGCACCCCAGCCAGCCTATCCACCCCCTCCCTGATCCGCTCCTCCGGCATTCCCGCGTAGCCCAACACCAGGGCGGGCCAAGGGCTAGGGCCAAAGTAGTACGGTGCGGCCGGATAGACAGCCACCCCCACCGAGGCGGCCCTGGCCACCAACTGGGTCTCGTCCACCGGCAGCAGCACCCGCACCATCAGGTGCATGCCTGCGCTCTCCCCCATCACCTCGACGTCGCCGCCCAGCCGCCTCTCCAGCGCCTCCACCAGGGCCTGGCGCCGGCTGCGGTAGAGCTGGCGCATCCTCCTCAGGTGGCGCTCGAAGTGCCCCTCGGCGAGAAAGGCGGCCAGCAACTGCTGCTCCAGGATCGGGGTTTGGCGGTCAGTCAACTCCTTCGCCTCCACGAACGCCCCCACCAGGTGCGACGGGAGCACCGCATATCCGACCCTCAACGAGGGGAACAGCACCTTGGAGAAGCTTCCCAGGTAGACCACCGAACCTGACTCGTCCAGCCCCTGGAGCGAGGCGAGGGGCCTGCCCTCGAAGCGCAATCCGCTATCGTAGTCGTCCTCCACCACCAGTCCGCCCTCCTCAGCCGCCCAGGCAAGGATCGACAACCGGCGCGACAGGCTGAGGACGGCGCCCGTGGGGAACTGGTGAGACGGGGACACCAACGCCAGAGCCGCACCCGTGCCCTTTAGCCTCTCCACCACCATTCCCTGCTCGTCGACGGGAACAGGGTGCAGTCTCGCTCCATACCAGGCGAATAGCTGCCTTGCGGAGGGATAGCCGGGGTCCTCCACGGCCACACGATCACCCGGCTTCAGCAGCACCCTCGCCAGCAGATCGAGGGCTTGCTGGGTACCGTTGACGATCACCACCTCGTCCGGGCGGCAGCGCACCGCTCGGGAGCGCGCCAGGAAGCCGGCCACCTCCTCCCGCAGCGGCCGGTAGCCCCGGGGGTCGCCGTAGTCCATGGTCTCACGCCAGCCTCTCCTCCACTGGCGCCCCAACAGCCGCCGCCAGGTCGCTGCCGGGAAATCGTCCCAGGCACCCTGACCTGGATCGAAGTCGAAGGGCAGCCCACCAGAGGGAGCGGCTCCGGTTCGGCACTGCTCCGCGTTCCTGACCACTCGCCGCGGCATGACGCCCCCCTGCCTGGGCACGCCGCGCCCGTCCCCTGCGCCGTGAGGGCGCCCGTCGGGGAGCGCGGAGGAGACGTAGCTGCCAGACCCCTGCCGCACGGTCAGGTATCCCTCGGCCTCTAGTTCGGCGTACGCCTGGGTTACGGTGTTCCGCGAGAGGCTGAGCTGCCTGGCCAGGGCGCGGGTCGAGGGCAGCTTAAGGCCGGGCGGCAGGCGGCCCGAGAGGATGCTATCCCGCAACCCCTCGTACAGTTGCCGGTAGAGGGGCTGCTCCAGGGAATCATCCAGGACGATCGCCAGGTCCACGATCACCTCACACAAAGTGGTACTCTATGATTGCACAATAGTGGCACTTGTGGAAGTCCACTTTCTGGGCTAGCTTGAGAAGCGAGGACTGAGAGGCTATCGCTCAGCACCCAGGACTCAGCACGAAGGACCCAGAACCTTTGGAGGATCGAGAATGGAGCAAGCCACCTGGACGGTGAAGAAGGGCCTCGCCCAGATGCTGAAGGGCGGGGTGATTATGGATGTCGTTACCCCGGAGCACGCGCGCATCGCCGAGGATGCCGGAGCCTGCGCGGTGATGGCGCTGGAGAGGGTCCCCGCTGACATTCGCGCAGCAGGCGGGGTTGCCCGGATGAGCGACCCGGAGGTGATCCTCCGGATCATGGAGGCGGTCAGCATCCCGGTCATGGCGAAGTGCCGCATCGGCCACTTCGTCGAGGCGCAGGTGCTGGAAGCGCTCGGCGTCGACTACATCGACGAAAGCGAGGTCCTCACACCCGCGGACGAGAGCCACCACGTCAACAAGCACGCCTTCAAGGTCCCCTTCGTCTGCGGCTGCCGCAACCTGGGGGAGGCTCTCCGCCGCATCGGAGAGGGCGCGGCGATGATCCGCACCAAGGGTGAGGCGGGTACCGGGAACATCGTCGAGGCGGTGCGACACGCCAGGACGGTGCTCGACGAGATCCGCCGCCTCCATAGCCTGCCGGAGGAGGAGTGGATGTCGGCCGCCAAGGAGCTGCAGGCCCCGTACGAACTGGTGGCGGAGGTGGCTCGAACGGGCAAGCTGCCGGTGGTCAACTTCGCCGCCGGGGGTGTGGCCACCCCGGCCGATGCCGCGCTGATGATGCAGCTCGGCGTGGATGGGGTCTTCGTGGGCTCCGGCATCTTCAAGTCCGAGGACCCAGCCCGCCGCGCTCGAGCCATCGTACAGGCCACCACCCACTACGACGACCCGAAGATCATCGCCGAGGTCTCCCGCGGACTGGGCTCGGCCATGCCAGGCATCGAACTGTCCACGCTGAGCAGCGAAGAGCGGCTGGCGACCAGGGGGTGGTGAGGTGTCCCGCATCGGCGTACTTGCCCTGCAGGGGGCATTCCGGGAGCACGCAGAGGCCTTCAGGGGACTGGGAGCCGAGGCCGTGGAGGTGCGGCTCCCAAGGCAACTGGACGGGCTGGACGGGCTGGTCATTCCCGGCGGGGAGAGCACGACCATAAGCCTGCTGCTGGACGGCTGTGGCCTGCGCCGTCCGATCCTGGAGCTGGCCGCACGCGGCTGGCCACTCTGGGGAACCTGCGCGGGTCTGATCATGCTGGCCAAGAACGTAGGGGACGAGCGAGTGAGGAGCCTGGAGTTGATGGATCTCAAGGTGGTTCGCAACGCCTTCGGGCGCCAGGTCGACAGCTTCGAGGTGGACCTGCCAGTGCCCGCACTGGGCGATCCACCCTTCCGGGCGATCTTCATTCGGGCGCCCATCGTCGAGGAGGTGGGATCACCGGTGGAGGTGCTAGCGCGTCTGCCAGATGGGCGCATCGCCGCCGCCCGTCAGGGCAGGTTGCTGGCCACGGCGTTCCACCCCGAACTGACCGGCGACACACGGTTCCACCGGCTGTTCTTAGAGATGTGCGCCGCCTAGGCAGGTATCTCAGGATGGGGGAGGCGTGACGCGAGCGCGCGCAGCGTCGAGCCTCCCCCGCCCTACTTCAGCAATGGCACACTCACTCCTCGAACAGCCGTAAGACTGCCGACACGTCCTGCTGCCCTAGTCCACGCTCCGACGCCTGTTCGAAGAGGGAGAGGGTTAGCGAGGCCACGGGGAGCGGTGCGCCCAGCTCCTTGGCCATCTCTTGTCCCAGACGCAGATCCTTGCACATCAGGTCGATCGCAAAACCGGGGGAAAAGTCCTCCTCCACGACCCGAGGGAGCCTGCTCTGGAAAGCCCTGCTGAACCCCGAGCTAGCGGTCACGACCTCCTTCACCAGGGCCATATCGATACCCGAGCGCCGAGCCAGCGCCAGCATCTCCATAGCCGCAAGGCTGTTGATGCCCATCAGCAACTGGTTGAGGATCTTGATGGTGTTTCCTGCGCCCACCGGCCCCACGTGGAAGAACTTTTCCCCGATGGCACCCAGCACCGTCTTCGCCCGAGCCACCGACTCGGCGTCGCCGCCCAGCATGATGGTCAGGGTACCGTTCTTCGCTCCGGCCGTGCCGCCGCTCACCGGCGCATCCAGCACCGTTGCGCCCTTCTCGCGGAACCGGTCCGCCAGCATCCTGGACAGTGAGGGAGTGACACTGCTGAGGTCGACGAAAAGCTGCCCCTCCTGGGCGCCCTCCAGCAGACCGTGGGCCCCCAGGTAGACGGACTCCACCGCGGCTGTGGTTGGGAGGGAGGTGAGCACCACCTCGCTGGACCGGGCCACCGCCTCGGGGCTGTCCACAGAGACGGCCCCGGCCTCCCTGGCCCGGGCTACCGCAGCCGCCGAAAGGTCGTAGACTACCAGCCTGTGCCCAGCTTTCAAGAGGTTGATCGCCATTGGGCAGCCCATGTTTCCGAGTCCGACGAAGCCGAGGTTCATCCCTCGATCCCTCCACATTTGATGGGTATCTGGCTCACCGGCGTGATCGTGGTCGGGTTGCAGGGGCCTGGCCCCTACACACCACTTGGAAAGAGCGGGCGGACCCCACTGTCCGCCCCCACGTTCGGACGGGGCGAGCGGGCACTACGGTCCGCCCCCACACCAGTCCAGATCACAAGACCCTCATCTCGGACCCCAGTCTGCGTAATCCCGATCGATTGCGAAGACCCTCCGGCGCGGGGAGATGCTTCGCTCCACCCAACATACCGGGGGCATCACCCTCGGTCCAAGCAGGTATCTCCAAGCTCATGTCGACTCTTCTGGCGGCAAACGTGTACGCTGGCCAGCGACACCTGCTTAGCCTCCTGTGTAGGTCGCTATGATCGCCACGGTATCCCCGTCGGACAGCTTCGTATCCATCCCCTGCAGGAACTCCAGAAGCTGATCGTTGACGATCGCACGAGCCGGGTAGCGTAGCTCCCGCGCTTTCCGGTCGAAGATCAGTTGCGCGAAAGCCGGGTCAACCTCCGACAGCTCGACCATCAGGTCGCCGAAGGTCTTCCCCCTCAATTCGTGCTCCAGCCTTATGCTACCGAGGCTGCCGGGCCTCATCGAGTTGCTAAGCCACGGCAGGATCTCCACGTTGATGCGCATGTCTCCTTCACCAGGTTCTGAGTGCTAAGCGCCGAGCGCTCCCCGTCACTCAGTCCTCGTTCCTCTCCCCGGCCAGGCATCCGCCACCAGGTCCGCCAGCCCGACCTTCTTGAGGGTCTCCGGCAGCGGCCGGCCGCTGGGGTACTCCCACCCCATCAGTTCGTAATACCGCTGCCTCATCTCCTCCCAGCGCTCCATGATGTTCTTGCCCGCCATGGGGCCATCCACCGGGATCGAGCCGTACCGCTTCGACGGCCGCTCGAGATCGGCCGACAGACCGCAGCGCAGGTTAAACACCCGCAGCAGGTTGGCGATCCGCCGCCCCACGGCCAGCGCCTCCTCACCGCTGAAGCCCTCCCATCCGGTGCAAGCCTCCACCGCCTTGCCCAACCCCTCCATCGTCGTCCGGCTGGTGAAGCGGCAGATGCCCAGGCTGTCCTCGAACATCATGCGACCGTTGTGCTTGCCCAGTTGCTCGGCAATGTCCTCCCAATGGTGGAGGTTGGGATTGGGCTTCGCGCCCTGCTCCGCGGGCAGCCACGCCGGGCCCACCTCGATGGTGCCGGTGTCCGAGGTGCAGGTGTCCACCATCTCTATCCACCTGGTCCGGTGATCGTGCCCCCTGGGGGTGTTGCCCTTCTCGGTGTAGATGGCGAACTCACGCCCCTTGCCGATCTTCTCCGCGGCCCTCTTGACACCCTCGGCCAGAATGTCGCCCACGCCCTCGCGGTTGGCGATCTTCCGGAGCATGGCCCTTATGGACTCCACGTTCCCCCAGGCCATCTCCAGCCCGTCGGTATCCTCCTTGGTGAAGACGCCCTTCTCGTAGCACTCTATCACCCAGCCGATCAGCCAGCCGGCCTCGTTCGTGTCCATGCCGAGGGCATCCACGTCTCTGGACAGCACCACCGCGCCGGCCGGATCGGTGTTGCCCACCTGGCTTCCCCAGGCGGCCCATTGCTCGTACTCCGGCTCCTCGCTCTTGAAGCCGTCGTACTTGCCGCCCCTAATGGTAACCATGTGGAGGTGCTTGGTCCGGCAGGCCCAGCAGGGCATCCGCTCCATCTCCCACTTCTGCTCGTACTCCTGCCTCATGAAGGCGGGGATCTCGGGGAAGAGGTTGGTGGTGTAGTTCTTCACCGGCAGCCAGCCGCCCTTCTCGGCACCCACCACGCTGTTCATGGTGCCGGACTGGTAGGTGCCGCGCGCCGTCGGGTTGGCCAAGATCTCCTCGATGATCTGGTTGGCCCTCTCCTTCAACGCCTTCTCGTCGGCGATCGAGAAGCGGGGCCCACGCTCGGCCACGACCGCCTTCAGCCGCTTGGAGCCCATCACGGCACCCGACCCGTTGTGCCCGGCCACGTGCCCCTTGTCTCCAGCTATCGCCGCGAAGCGCACCAGGTGCTCGCCGGCGGGGCCGATCCCTAACACGCTGAGCTGCCGTTCCTTCTTGCCCAACTCCTCCGTGATCCGGTCCTGGAGCTCGTAGGTATCCAGCCCCAGTAGGTGCTCGGCGTCCCTCAACTCTGCCACACCGTCGTGCAGATAGAGGTACACCCACCGCGGGGACTGGCCCTGGAAGATCACGGCGTCGTATCCAGAGAACTTCATGTAGGCGCCCATGAAGCCGTTCGCCTGTGTGGTCGTCGCCCCGCCCGTAAGAGCCCCCTTCGTCACGAAGGAGACCGTGCCGGTTCCCATCACCGAGGTGCCGGCCAGCGGCCCCGTCGCCATGATCAGGCGGTTCTCGGGATCGGACCATTGAACCGACGGGGGAACCTCGTCGTAGAGGATCTTGGCACCGACCCCGGTTCCCCCCACCCACTTCCTCAAGGCATCGGAGTCCCATCGCTCCTCGCTCAGCTTGCCGGTGGTGAGGTCCACCCGCAGGAACTTGCCGGCGTACCCCTTCGGGTAACTGCTATCAGCCATATCCCCTACCTCCCAGATGATCGACTCCAGCGCCCCACGATGAACCGATTCCCACGCCCTTACGTGGGGGCTGGCCGTGGCAGCCGTCGTATTGTAGCCCAGCGTCGAGCGGGGCAGCAACGAGGTTCCCCTTGACATGCGCCGGGGGCCCACCTACACTGCGAATCATCGACTAAGCAGGCACTCTGGATTGAGTTCCTGCTTAGAGCCAATCTCAGTGCAAGCCTGGCCCTCCTTCATCGCTCTGATCGCCACCCTGTTCCTGGTGACCCGCGTGCCGGAAACCACCTTGTGGCTGCCAATCCTGCTGATGCCAGAGAAGTAGCGCTGGAGGACACGGATGAAGAAGCTGATCAACGACCCGTACGCCTTCGTGGACGAGATGCTGGAGGGCATCGTCAGAGCTCACTCGGACCAGTTGCGGCTCGTCGGTCCCGACAAGCGGGCAGTGGTTAGGGCCGACGCTCCCGTTCGAGGAAAGGTGGCCATCTGCACCGGCGGTGGCTCCGGCCACCTGCCCGTCTTCATGGGTTACGTCGGCAAGGGGCTGGTGGACGGCTGCTCCATCGGCAACG
>JBLNDL010000007.1:0-15385 GCA_050261575.1 Sphingomonadaceae bacterium
GGGGGGGGGGGGGGGGGGGGCGCCGGCCGCGCAACTGGGGGTGGCCATCCATCAGGAATGGGACCAGTGGTGAAGCCAAGATGCCGGTGGCGATCCCCGCCTCACCCAAGGGACGGAGGACCCCCAATCGCTGCTCCGCCCGCGGACCTTCCGGCTCCCACAGCGCCAGCATCTCCGGATCCACCGTCGGCAGCCGCATCAGGACGGTCGCGGACGACCTGCTCGCGATGCGTGCCAGCAGCGGCAGGTCCCGCAACACCGAGTCCGATTCGGTGACGACGAGGGCCGAGAGACCGCGCTCCAGCAGCGCCTCGAGCCGTTGCCGGGTCCGCCTGCACTGCTCCTCCGATGGGTCGTACGGGTCCTTGCCCCTTACCGGCGCGATGATCCCCGTTGCCGGCCCGTGGTCCCGACCGAGCACCAATTCCGACTCGGTCTGGCGCGGGCACACGGGCGTGAGGGCGCCGTCACGCATCCAGATTCGGGCGGGTTCTCGCCGGTCGCAGTAGGCGCAACTCCCGTTGCAGCGATAGCTGTACGCACTCTCGGTTGGCTGCGTAGTCCTGCCTCCGGTTCAAAGCAGGTATCTCTAGATAGAGTACACGTTTCCCGCCAGGATAGTTGGCATGAACTAGAGATACCTGCTTAGGTGTCGAGGATGTCGAGGGGCGGAACGGGCAGTCGGCGGCCTCGTTGCGCCGGCCCGGCCCCGGGCCCGCGCAACCCTACCACCGGCACCCATCCCCGTCAATAGCCGGACGACGTTCGAACCCTTTTCCCTGTGTTCCATCGGTGGCATAATCTGAAGTCGACACATCTCAAGGGGGGTCTATGCCGACAAAGCCATCGAAAGAACTCATCGCCCTGCCTAACCCGCATCCGGACAGGGACTACGACGTGGAGTTCTCCACCAGCGAGTTCACCTGCGTTTGCCCGATGACGGGGCAGCCCGATTTCGCCACCCTCAAGATCAGCTTCGTTCCCGACCAGCACATAGTGGAGCTGAAGAGTCTGAAGCTCTACCTCTGGTCCTTCCGGCAGGAGGGGCACTTCCACGAGGACGTCACCAACCTGATTCTGAACGACCTGGTGGCGGCCATCAAGCCTCGGCGGATGACTGTTGTGGGGGAGTTCAACATCCGTGGGGGCATCGGGACCGTGGTGCGCGCCAGCTACCCGTTCCGGGTGAACGGCGAGCTAGCCAGACCGAGGGACTAGGAGGATCATTTGAGGTCCAGTCCGTGGTTTACCGGTATCGTCGCCGCATTCGTCACCACGCTGGTGGTGAGCAACATCGTCGCCGTCAAGTTGGTGGACGTCGGCGGCCTGGTGGTGCCCGCTGCTGTGGCGGTCTTCCCGGTTAGCTACATCTTCGCAGACGTTCTCACCGAGGTGTACGGGTACGCCCATGCTCGGCGCGCTATCTGGCTGGGATTTGCCTGCAACCTGCTGGCGGTGACCGCGATCTGGGTAGCCATGGCGCTGCCGTCGGCCTCCTTCTGGGCCCCAAACCAGCCTGCCTTCGAGACTATCCTGGGCTCCACCCCACGGCTGCTCTTCGCCAGCTTCCTCGCCTACCTGGTGGGCGAGTTCGCCAACGCGGCCATCCTTGCTCGGATGAAGCTGCTGACGAGGGGTCGCTTCCTCTGGACCCGCACCATCGGCTCGACCCTGGTGGGAGAGGGTCTGGACTCGGCCGTGTTCATCACGGTCGCGTTTGTGGGCATCATGCCGATGGAGGCTCTGCCGATCGCCATTGTGACCCAGTGGCTGTTCAAGGTGACCTACGAGGTGGCCGCGACGCCCCTGACCTACCTGGTGGTGAACTGGCTGAAGAGGGTCGAAGGGGTGGACGCCTTCGACAGGGACACGAAGCTGAGCCCCTTCGCGTTCGGCCGGTAGGGCGGAGAGGCAAGCCTCTCCTGGAGGGAGAGGCCGCCCGAAGGGCGGGTGAGGGCTCTCTCGACAGCGATGCCGTGGCCCTCACCCCGTGAACGTGCCCGCGGGCACGTTCACGCCTCGCCCTTTGGGAGATGGAGCCTCGATTATCTCGCCTGCCTCACCGTTAACGTCCTCAGACGGTTGATGGCCGCGGCTACCTCCTGCGGTCGCGGCAGGGCGTAGTCGCCGGGGTGTCGCTCGCCCCGGAATGGGGAGATCACCCCCAGACCGTGGGTGGAGATGTTCCCGTAGATGCGATCCAGCAGTTGCCGCAGGGTGGAGCGGTTGTCCAGGTATCCCCGGTTCAGGGCGTAGAGCAACATGTTGGCGATGGCCACGCTCTGGGAGGGATCCACGAGCTGCTCCACGTCGTCGAGGTCGATATTCTCCTGCCCGAACTGTATGTTCTCCATTCCCCGGGCCCTCACCTTCACCCGGTCGCCCTTGTAGGGATTGAGGCTCTCGGCCAGAGGGATCCTGGGGATCAGCTTCCCGAACCCGCCCGGCGCCTCGGGGATCCGACGGCTGGGGTCCTCGGCTGCGATGCTGTGGGCGCGATCGGTTACCAGGTGGGGCAGGTAGTTCTCCATGAAGATCACCTGATCTGCCACGTCGAAGTAATCGCCGGAGCCGCCGATCACCAGGATCGTCGAGACGTCGTGCTCGCGCAGGAGGTTTCGCACCTGGTCGATGAAGGGGGTGATCGGCTCCTTCTCCTTGGGGACCAGCTTCTGCATCCTCTCGTCGCGGATCATGAAGTTGGTGGCGCAGGTATCCTCGTCCATCATCAGCAGCCGGCTTCCGGCCTCCAGCGCCTCGACGATGTTGGTCGCCTGGGAGGTGCTGCCGCTGGCGCTATCGGTGGAGAAGGCCGAGGTGTCCTTCTGGAAGGGCAGGTTGGAGATGAATGGGCTGATATCCACCTTCTCCACCCGACGTCCGTCCTCCGCCCGGATCTTCACCGCGTCGGCCCGGCTCACCACGTACTCCCGACCGTCGCCCGGGACGTGGTTGTACACCCCCATCTCCAGGGCAGAGAGGAGGGTGGACTTGCCGTGATAGCCTCCGCCGACGATCAGGGTCACCCCCTTGGGAATCCCCATCCCCACCACCTTGCCCCGATTGGGGGCCGAAAGCTCCACGCGCAGCTCCGGCGGCGAGACGAACTTCACTGCGCGGTCCGCCGGCATCGGCCTGGGGCTGACGCCGCTCTCCCTCGGCAGGACCGACCCATCTGCGACGAAGGCCACCAGCCCTCGACCTTCCAACTGGTCCCGCAGTGCCTGGGCGTCCTCGGCCACCGTCACGTGGCGGCGCACCCCGTCCGCATCGAGGGAGGCGTAGTACAGGGCCGCTTTCACCAGTTGGGGGATCTCCTGGTAGAACATTGCGTGAGCCTCGTGGGCCAGTACGGTGCGACCCGCCGCGGGCAGCCCCGCTGAGAAGCGCACCTCCACGAACTGGCTGTTCACGACGCAGGCGGTCCGCTCCAGGATCTCCTGGCCACCCACGTCCACTGCCACCATTCCCGATTTGCCGGTGCCCCGATTCCCCTTGACGTAGCGCCGAATGGCCGCAGCGAACCGGCGGGCGACGTAGTCCTCCAGTGCCACCCGCCGCACTGGGGATGCGTACAACTCGGGCGGGAAGCCGGCCAGCTTCTGGGGTACCCGTACCCGCAGCATGGAGGGGGAGGCGAATGGGTCCCCCTGCACGTGGTCGATGTAGAGGGCGTAGCCGGGGAAGTCGTAGCTTCCGGCCAGATCCTTGTAAGCCGGATAGCCCCTCCGGTCTATCTGTAGAAGCCTTTGCTCCAGGCTGAGTCTCATCTAATCCTTACCTTCATCTCCAGGGTATCCGCGCCCTTAGTGGAGAACCAGGCGAAGTTCTCCCACACCAGGTCCAACTGCAAGGTGTAGACACCTGCTGTGGAGGGGGCAGCGAACTCCACCAGTGTCGCTTCTTCATCGCCGGGTTGCAGCTCCCGGGGCAACGGACTGTGCAACTCGGGGGCTCCTACCGCCTGCCCTGAGGCGTCTAGCCACCTGTAGCCCACCCTCACCGGTGTGTACCCCTCGCATGGCCACACCAGGTTGCCTTCGTTGCGGAGGACGATAGACGCCTTCAGCCGCTGGCCCGGTGCCATCTCCTCCGGTATCGCGGCCTCTAGCCACCGAACGTTGTACTGAGGCGGCTCGCCTATCCGGTATACCTTCAGTGTGGGACCTGGTCGGTCCCTCTCCAGCACCGTCCAGATCGGGGTGATCTCGTCGTCCATCAGGAAGGGCAGCTCTATCCCCTCGTCCGTGGGGAAGAACTGGGCCACCACCGGAAAGCGCTGGTCAAGCTGCTGGTAGTACTCGATTGGCCCCCGATGGGCGACCGGATCCAGGTTGTAGCGTCCGTAGACATATGAGCTGGCGATCAGGTAGTCGAAGCCCTCCCGACTGTAGTGTTCCAGGGAATCGCTCCTGAGGCTGGAGGGCTGGGCCAGCGAGTATTCGATCTGCTTCGGGCCCGTCCGGCGCCCGCGGCTATCGACGAAGGAGTAGCCCTCGGCGGCCAGCTTGCTGCCGGGCGGCACGTTCTCCTCGATCCACCTGCCAAGCTGCAGCCGCGTGTCCTCGCGCCCCAGCAGGTAGTTGTGCTTCAGATCCAGCACCAGGGGCTGGATGGACAGCAGCAGCACGGCCGCTACGGCGGCCCATCGTCGCCAAACCGGTGAGGGGAGCGAATGGGCCAGCGCGGCTATCCCGTAGGCCGCCGCCAGGGTGACGAAGGGGGTCAGCGGGATGGCGAAGCGGGCGTAGAAGAGGCTGGATCCGAAGAGGAAGAAGGCTAGATAGGCCAGGGGGAAGGCGCCAACCACCACCGCCGCCCGGGGGTGCTGGATGGCCATGATGCCGATGCCGAGCGCCGAGAGCGGCACCAGGATCGGGCTGGTGCCGGTGGCCAACGCCCTCCAGATCACCAGCCCGATTGAGCTATCGGTGGTGTTGTAGGGATCCCAGGCCCACCCGTACTGGCCGGCGAAACCCTGCAGGAAGGCGGGGTAATCCAGGAGCGAGAAGGGGTTCGCCAGGAAGAAGGCGAGGAGCGAAATGAACCCTGCTCCCACGATGGGAATGTGGGTGGAGAGCCGCAGCACCTCTCCTGGCTTCCTGGACCTGGAAAGGTGCGCGGCCACCAGGAAGACTGCACCCAGACCGACGTTGTACTTGGTCGCCACGGCCAGGCCGAGGAAGAGCCCGCCCAGAAGGTAGTCCCGCAGGCGAATCGGGGCGTGTTCCCAGCCGCCGGCCCCTATGGCTGGACGGTAGGGCGCAGGGCCCTGCCCTTTGAGAACGACGCGGCCAGAGAGGGAGGGCTTGAGAATGCGGGTGGCGAAGTAGAAGGAGACCATCAGCCACAACGTGGCGGGAACGTCGTTTACCACGTAGTGGGAGTCTCGCACGTGAAGGAACGCCACGGCCAGCAGCATGGCGGCCGCGAGGCCGGTGGCTCGACCGAACAGGTGCCGGCCGGCCATGTAGATCAGCAGCACCGTGGCGCTACCCATGAGGGCGCTGTTCATACGGGCCAGCAGGTAGAGGGGTGTCGGCGAGACCAGCATCTGGTGCCCGATGTCGGCCGCAGACTGGAGGACGCCGAGCACCCGGCCGACCTGCAGGTAGAGCAGCAGCTCCGCCAGCACGGTGTAGGTGAGCAGGGGTGGGTTGTTGAAGTAGTGGGGGTTCAGATCCCCCTTCAGCAGCATGCCGATCGCCCCCGGCAGGTAGTTGGCTTCGTCGGCATGGAAGGCGTAGGGCATGCCCCATCCCAGCCCCCAGAGCCTCAATCCAAGGGCGAGGGCCAGGATCGCGGCGAGGGGGACGATAGTCCCGAGTCTCATCGTCGTAGCAACTTCTCCAGCATCGTGCGTTCCTCCCGGTCGAAGCTGCGGAGAGCGAGCAGGGCCGCGGCGTAGATGGGCGGGGCCAGGGCGATGGCGAGTGGAAGGCTCCAATCACCTAACATCCACACCTCCAGCCCCATGATCGCCGATGCGGTGAGCGGGCGCCAGGCGAGGCGTGCCAGCGGGATGGGTGGGAGGTGGCGTCGAACGCAGTGCCAGAAGGGTATCATCAACACCCACTCGGAGGCAACGGTGGTGATCGCCGCACCCAGGTAGCCCAGCACCGGAATCAGCAGCAGGTTCGTAACAGTGTTGAACAAGGTGGCGATCAGGAAGCTGAGGGTGATGAAGCGCTGCCGGTCGATGGCTATCAGCAGATACTGGGTCGCGCCGTTGACGAAGCTGAAGGGCAGGAACCAGATCAGCACCTGGAGGGCCAGGGCCGCGTGGGGCAGGTAGTCGGGCCCCGCGAACAGCAGGATGATCTCCGGGGCGATCAGGGTGGTGCCGACGCTGATCGGCAGACTCACCACGAGCAGCAGCTTGAGGGCGAGCCCGAAGGCCCTGGTCAGGCTATCGCGGGAGGACCGGGCGTACTGGGAGAGCAGCGGGAAGAGGGCCAGGGTGAAGCTGGAGGAAATGATACCCAGCCCGTCGATGAACTTGTAGGCGGTGCTGTACCATCCCAGGGCCACCGCCCCAGCCATCGGCAGCAGCATCAGGCTGTCCACCCGGAAGAATACCGAGTTGAGCAGGTTGTTCAGCATCAGGGGGTAGGAGGTGCACAGCAGCTTCCAGCAGAAGCGCAGATCGAGATTCGCAGCCGAGGACTGAGGATTGGGGCCCGAGTAGGCTTGAGTGCTGAGCGCTGAGTCCCGAGCAGCAGCCGTCTTCGCAGTACCCAGGACGCAGGACGCAGAACTCGAGGTGTCCTCAGCCCTCAGTCGTGTGCGTTCAGCCCTGAGCAATGCTGCCAGCATCCCCACCGTGGCGAGGTTGACGACCACCGAGACACCGGCCAGGCCGACGAAACCCCAGCCGGCCATCAGCGCCACCACCTGCAGGCCGATCTTGAGAAGGGTGGTGAACACTGAGACCGAGGCCGGGTACTCGAACAGCTCGTATGCCTGGAAGAGCGAGCTGAGGGTCGAGGCCACAAGGGAGGGTAGGAGCCCGGCGGTGAGGAGCAGGATCGCCAGCCCTACCTCCGGGGTGATCCCCATCGACCCAGCCGCCGGCCCCAGCAGCAGCGCCACCACTGGAAGCACCGCGGTCCACAGCGCCACCCGGAGGACCAGAGTATTGCCCAGGTAGAGGTTGCTGGCAGCACGGTCCCTGGCTACCTCTCGAGTGAGGAGGGTTCCCAATCCGAAGTTGGCCAGGATGTCCAGGTAGCCCAGCACTACCACGGCGAAGGAGTAGCTGCCTACCCCCTCGGCGCCCAGTACCCTGAACATGTAGACGGCGAATCCCATGTCCAGCAGTTTGTTGAGGAAGGATGTGGCCATGGGGAACAGGGAGTTCTTCGCGACTTGCTGGAGGGGGGAGTCCCCGCCTCTCGGGCGGTAGCGGAGCAGGGCGGTGGCAGCCAGCGCCGTCACCACGACGCTGGCTGCTAGCAGGGCCACGAAGAGGGTCTGTCGAGAAGAGAGTTGGATATTACCCCTCCGCTCTTCTTCTGATGAAATCCAGGAGCAGGCGGGCGCCGAAGCCGGTCGGCCCTTTGGGGATGTAGGACTTGGGCAGGGAGGGCTGGTCCGAGCCCACCCAGGCGGTGCCGGCGATGTCCAGGTGCGCCCACTTGGCATTCCCGACGAACTGCGAGAGGAAGAGCCCTCCGATGGGCGAGGAGCCGTAGCGGCCACCCGAGTTCTTGATGTCGGCGAAGTCGCTGCGGACCTGCTCCCACAGGTAGTCCTCCCAGATGGGCAGGGGCCACAGCCTCTCGCCGGTTCGATCTCCGGCCTCCCGGAGCTGCTGCAGCAGGGCGTCGTCGTTCCCCATGACTCCCGCGCCGCCCGTCCCCAGCGCCACCACCACGCCACCCGTCAGGGTGGCGATGTCCACCAGGGGGTCCGCCCCCTGCCTGGCGGCGTGGGCCAGGGCGTCGGCCAGCACGAGCCGGCCCTCTGCATCGGTGCTTATCACCTCGATGCTCTTGCCGTTCGATGCTCTCACTATGTCGCCAGGTCGGTAGGCACGGCCGCTCGGCAGGTTCTCTGCCGCGGCGATCACCCCCAGGACGTTGGCTTTCACCTCCAGTTCGGCCAGCCCCTGCATCGTCCCCAACACGGCGGCGGCCCCCGCCTTGTCGTACTTCATTCGATCCATGTCCTGCGCGGGCTTGATGGATATGCCGCCGCTGTCGAAGGTGATCCCCTTGCCGACTATGCCGAGCAGCCGCTGGCTGCCCGGGTCGCCTTCGTATCTCAGCAGGGCCATGCAGGGTGGATGGTCGCTACCTTTGCCCACGGCCAGGATGGCCCCCATGCCCAGACTCTCCATCTCCTCGGGGCCCAACAGCTCGCACCTCATGCCGTACCGGTCGGCCAGCTCCTGGGCCCTCTCCGCGACGTACTCGGGTGTCACCAGGTTGGGTGGACCAGCGGCCAGATCCCTGGCGGTGGTCGTCGCGCCCGCGTACACCCGGCCCAGACCGATCCCTTCCTC
This sequence comes from Sphingomonadaceae bacterium, assembly GCA_050261575.1. GTDB lineage: Bacteria > Chloroflexota > UBA6077 > UBA6077 > UBA6077 > JBLNDL01. The sequence continues at coordinate 8,507 of JBLNDL010000007.1, forward strand.
GATGGAGGGAACCTTGCCCGCGTCCCTCTCGATGAAGGTCACCCGCTCCACGGATGGTGGCTGCTTCTCGCTCTTGAACTGCCTGTACCCGTAGGAGGCGAGGAGGGTGCCCTCCACGATGGCCTGGACGCAGTCCGTCGCCGGGAACCCTGCGATACCCGCTCCGTGGACGATGGTGTGGAAGCTGGTGATGCTCAACTCCTGGGCCCTCTTGAGGAGACTGCCCGAGACCCTGCGGATCACGTCCAGGTCGAACTTCTCCCTGGGGCCCAACCCTACCACGGCGACTCGAGCGGCTGGAAGCCTCCCCTGGGTGTGGAGGAGCGCCACTTCGTCCAATTGCCCTTTGATCTCCCCCTCGGCGATCAAACGGGAGATCAACCCGCCGAGCGCCCCATCGACCGCTCCGGTGGCGCCGCCGGGTACGGTCACTCCTTCGAACAGGTTCACGGCCAGCAGCGGCGTTTGAACCTCGGTTACCGATCCCTGCTGAACCAGGATGTCCATGGCAAATGCTCCCTCTTGGCTGTGAGCTATCAGCCGTCAGCGATTGGGCGTCCCGACACGGCAGTCCGTCTGCCGATCTCGAGGGCGCATGCGCGTGTCCTCACGTTCACCGACATGGATCACGATACTACATCTGGCGGTACCAGGAAAGCACGGCAGATGGCCCGACGTTCACGGAGCCCGGGTTGGGACAACCCAGGCGGCCTATCGTGTCGACTTCGGGATCGGCGTCCGCGCCGCAGTCCCATCGGGGTTGTCTCAACCCCGGCCCCGTGCCTGATAGCTACGAGAAGTACGGTATCACGTAGCGGGTCAGGCAGACGGCGTTCAGCAGCGCCAGGGAGACCACGGCCAGGGCGAGCAGCAGCCGCTCGTGGATCGGTGCCATCAACTCCCTCAGTCCCAAAACGAAGAAGAGGGCGATGGGTAACAGCGCCGGGTAGAGGTAGCGCCCCTGAGGCTGGATGAAGGAGAGGTTGTACAGAGCCACCTGGGTCGCCACGACCGCCAGGGCGAGGCCCATGAGCGCGAGGGAGCCCCGCTGGTGGGACGTGAGGGCGGACTTGCCGAGCGACACCCGCAAGAGGAAGAGGAGGAAGCCGAAACCGGCCGCGGCGCTGACTAGCTTCAGGGCGGTGTAGATCCGCTGGTCGATCAGGATCCCCATCCAGCCGAACTGCCCCCAGAAGCTCTGGAAGAGGGTGGAGGCGAAGTAGTCGAGAGTCTCCCGATCGAGCCGCTCGAAGCGGGGCTGGTCAACCACCACCTGCCCGTGCCGCTGGAGGCCGAAGATGTCTGTGGGGCCGTAGAGCAGACCGTTCCGCACGAACCACCAGCCGCCTATCAGCAGGGCGACCAGCGTCGCGAGCCCGAGCAGCCGCAGGCGGGACGAGCCGCTCCTCCCCTTCCCCGAGGCGACCAGCGCGACGAGCAGCGCGAGGGGGACGTAGCCGTAGACCGTCATCTTGGTGAGGAGGGCCACCCCGAGGAGTGCCCCGACCAGGAGCGCATGCCGCCGCTGGAATCCGGTCCTCAGGACGTGGACCATAGCGAGCAGCAGCAGGGCTGCCACCATCTCGGACAGGGCGTCGTTGCTGATGCTGCCGGCCACGGAGCTGCGCATCGGCAGGAAGGCGACGAAGCCCGCCACCGCCAACTGCACGGAAGTCTCATCGGGGAAGATGGCCCGCACCACTAGGAAGGCGACGACGACGGTCATCCCCGAGAGGACGACCGACAGCATCCTCAAGGCCGGCACACGTTCCTCCAGTGGGAGGCGTGCCGCAGCGTTGTAGATGGGGGAGGCCATCAGGTAGAAGGCCGGGGGTTGGTGGCTCTCGTAGGCGATGGAGTCCACCGACTCGGATCTGGGGAACTTGGTGCTCTTCAGCCGCTCCAGCAGGGCAGCGTCCCAATCCCCCGGCTTCAACTCGGGCAACTGGCCCGTGGTGGCGACGTGGCGAACGTAGTTGTAGTGGGCGGGCTCGTCGGGGTTGTTCCAGGGGGGGACGCCCAGGGCGTAGGCAGAGGCCAGCGCGATGCCAGCCACCACGATCACCCACAGGATCGACACAGTGGCGACCTTCTGAAGGGCCGTTCCGTCGGAGCGCGTCTTCTTCAAGGAGAGCAAGGACCCCATGCGATGCTCATCACGGAGACACCGATACACGAAGCCGTGCTGGCCGTCTCGGTGTACTCCGTGTCTCTGCAGTCTCGATAAGTCGAACAGCCTCGGCCGTTATCCCGAACGGCGATCTAACCGACCGCCGTCTGGTCCCTTGGCAGCGCCGAGCGCGGGGCACAAGCCCCCTGCCCGCCTGGGTAGCGTATGCAGAACCGCGGTAACACCGTATGGGCAGACACGAAGGTCTGCCCTCGTGCCGAGGGAGGAACCTGGCGCAAGGAGTACCAGGACGCACATGCAGGTGCGCCCCTACGGACCTCGCGAGACCTACAATGCTCTGTGTGCTACCTCTGCTCGGCCGCCTCCTCCGGTAGCTCCAGCTTGGTGAACAGCGGGGTAGGCTCCGGCAGCTTGAGTCCCTGGGGTGGCACGGAGGGCTTCCAGCCGTGGGCGAGGATGCCGTCGGTGTAGCCCAGCAGCCCGTGCAGCTTCTCCGCCGAGTGGGGAAGGTACGGGTAGGTGAGCACCTTGAGGGAGTCCACCAGCCGTAGACACTCGTACATCGTGGCGGCCAGCGCGTCCGGGTTCTCCTTCCGCAGCTTCCACGGGGCCTTTTCCTCCAGGTAGCGGTTGCCGTACTGGGCGAGGTTCATCACCTCCTTCAAGGAGTCCTTGAAGTGGCACCCCGCCAGCATGTCCCCCACCGTGTCGAAGGTCTCCTCGATGCGGCGGATCAACTCCTCGTCCCCGCGGTGTTCCGTTCCCACCTCGGGCACCCTGCCGCCCAGGTAGCGCTGCAGGAAGGTGAGGGTTCGGTGCACCAGGTTGCCGTAGGTGGCCACCAACTCGTCGTTGTTTCGGCGCACGAACTCCGCCATGGAGAAGTCGGTGTCGCGGGTCTCCGGCATGTTGATGGTCAGCATGTACCGGATGGGATCGGGATCGTACTGGGCCAGCATGTCCGGCAGCCAGGCTGCCCAACCCCGGCTGGTGGAGAACTGCCGCCCCTCCAGGTTCAGGTACTCGTTGGCGGGCACATCGTAGGGCAGGTTGAGCCCTCCGCGGCCCATCAGCATCGCCGGCCAGATGATGGCGTGGAAGGGTATGTTATCCTTGCCGATGAAGTAGTATGCCTTGCAGGGCTTCTCCCACCACTCCTTCCACTTGTCCGGCTCCCCCTGCAGCTTCGCCCACTCGATGCTGGCCGAGAGGTAGCCCGTCACGGCGTCGAACCAGACGTAGATCCGTTTGCCCTCGTAGCCCGGCAGGGGGATCGGCACGCCCCACTCGATGTCGCGGGTGATGGGCCGGTCCTTCAGCCCCTCCTGCAGCATGTTCATAGTGAAGTTGTAGACGTTGGGGCGCCAGTAGGTCTTGGGCTTAACCCACTCCAGCAGCCGATCGTTCAGCTTGGAGAGCTTCAGGAAGAAGTGCTCCGTCGGGCGGATCTCCGGCGTGGTACCGTGGAACTTGCACCGAGGCATGACGAGATCCGTGGGGTCGAGGGTCTTGCCGCAGTTGTCGCACTGATCCCCTCTGGCCTCCGTGAAGCCACAGTGGGGGCAGGTGCCCTCCACGTAGCGGTCCGGCAGGAAGCGGTTGCAGGTGGGGCAGAAGGGCGAGTGCATCTCGGCCTTCTCCACGTAGCCGTTCTCCAGCAGCCGCAGGAAGAGATCCTGAACCACCTGGTAGTGGTTCTCGGTGGTCGTCTTCGTGTAGAGATCGTAGCTGATGCCGATGGTATTGATGTTGTCCACGAACTGCTCGTGGTAGAAGTCGGCTACCTCTCGTGGGCTCTTGCCCTCCCGCTCGGCCCGCAGGGTGATGGGCGTCCCGTGCTGGTCGGATCCAGAGACCATCAACACCTGGTTGCCCTTCAGGCGATGGTACCGCGCGAAGATGTCGGGGGGCAGCAGCGCACCGGCCAGATGGCCCAGGTGGAGAGGCCCGTTGGCATACGGCCAGGCGACTCCGATAAAGATATGCTCACTCATCTCTCGTTCGTCCTTGGCAAGTGATGAGTAATGACCGACGAATCCCTCCGACGGTCGACTCGTCACTCATCACTCATTACTCATGACTGGCTTTGGGTCGTACAGGCCACGGCGGTCGTTGGCCCTCACCTGCAGCACGTCGTTGAACATGCGCAGGGTATCGCGAATGGGATCCACCCGGCTGCTGGGAGAATAGTACCAATCGATCGGGACCTCGGTGATCCCGATACCCATCTTCCTGGCTACGTACAGCACCTCCACGTCGAAGCCGAAGCCGTCGATCACCTGCGTTCGGAAGATCCTCTGGGCAGCCTCTCGGGTGAAGCACTTGAAGCCGCACTGGGTGTCCTGGAGGCCGGGCACCGCCAGTAACCGGACGATCAGGTTGAAGACGCGTCCCATAAGGTGGCGGTGTCGCGGCTCGCCGATCCGCCGGGCCCCGCTCACCTCCCTGGAGGCGATGGCGATCTGGTGGGGGCCGCGCAGCACGGCGGGGAAGCGGACGACCTCCTCCACGGGCATCGAGAAGTCGGCGTCGCAGAACATGACGTAGTCGCCCTTCGCCTCGAGCATCCCCCTGCGCACGGCGTGACCCTTGCCCCGGTGGGGCTCTCGGAGCAGCCTCAGCCCGGGGAACTCCGCCGCGGCGGCCTCCACCAGCGCCGCTGTGCCGTCCTGGCTGCCGTCGTCCACCACGAGCACCTCGTAGCTGAAGCCCTGCCGGGTCAGGAAATCGCGCATCTTTCGGAGGGTGGCGGGCAGCCTGCCCTGCTCGTTGTAAGCTGGTACTACCAGCGATAGATATGGACGCTGCATCACGACCTCTCGATGCTGGACTCGGGTTCCCGCAGGAGCGACGACAGGTAGCCGTCGGGGACGCGGCGGCTGCTCTGGATGGTGCGTCGCTGGCCCCACCTTCGCGGTAGCTCCCACAGCCCCGCGACCTGGCCCTTGAGCCTGGCTCGGGCCGCCTTCTCTCTAAAGTGCCATATAGAGTGTACCGCAAAAGCCGCCTGGGTCCTAATAATCGAGGGCCAGTGGTGCCCGATCACGTCGGAAGGCAGGTTCTTGGCGGCCACGGCGACGAAGTTGCGGCCGCAGTAGAAGCTGGCCGTCTCCCCGCCCCCGGTGGCGCTGAGCCGGTGGTAGACCCGGGCAGCCGGAAGATAGACGCACTTGTGCCCCCGAAGTTGAGCCCTCAGGCTGAGGTCCACGTCCTCGCAGTACATGAAGAGGGACTCGTCGAACAACCCCACGTCCTCGAACAGGCTTCGCCGCCAGCCCGAAGCCCCGCCGCAGGCCCCCAAGACGTACTCCTCGCGATCGAACTGGCCTTCGTCCCTCTGCCAGACGCCGCGGTTTCCGGGCACGCCGTCCCTGCTGTAGAAGTCGCCGGCCGAGTGGATCACGTCGCGGCGGTCGTACAGCAGGATCTTGCAGGCGAAGAAGCCGGCTTCCGGATGGCGCGCCGCGCCCTCGGCCAGCCGCTCCAGCCAGTCGATCTCCGCCTCGGCGTCGTTGTTCAAGAGGGCCACCAACTCGCCCCGGGACCGCCGGATCCCCTCGTTGACCGCTGCCGCAAAGCCCAGGTTGCTGCCCAGGGACAGCAGGTGGAACTCCGGGTACCGCTCCGGCACCATCCGATCGGAGCCGTCGGTGGAGCCGTTGTCCACCACCAGCACCTCGAAGTGCTGGTAGCTCTGGGAGCGGAGGGAGTCCAGGCAGCCCGCCAGGTAGCGAGCGCCGTTCCAGTTGGGAACGATCACCGAGATGAAGGGCGTGGAGTACCGATCATCCTGAGCGGAGGGAAGGGTCTCGCTAGTCGTCGCGGGAGACGCTTCGCTTCGCTCAGCATGGCAGTCGGGCGGCGCCGGGAAATGCTCCGAAAGGAAGCTCTCTCGGTTCGACAAGTCAGATGTACCCGTACAGCTTGTAGTAGGCCAGTTTGGCCAACTCGATCACGGTCAGGCGCAACGTACTCTCGCTCTTCCACCAGCCGTCCGGCTGCCAGAGGCCGTCCCGGGCGGGGTAGTTGATCACCGACACCTCCGAACCCTGGAGGGCCCTTGCGAAGGCGAGGGATGCCCGCCGCTGGTGGTAGGAGGAGGTAACCAGGATGGCCGACTTCAGCCCCTTCTGCAGCATCAGTTCGCAGGTGTAGAGGGCGTCCTCTCGGGTCGAGGTGGACTGGCTCACGAGCAGCATTCTGGAGGGTGGAACCCCCAGGGCGGTCGCCTGGCGCCTCATCACCTCCGCCGCGGATGGTCTTCCCTGCTGGCCGCCGCCCACCAGGATCAGCAGCGGGGCGTAGCCCTCCTGGTAGAGTTGGACGCCCTGCTCGAGGCGGGTGCCCCCATCCCCGCTCAGCACCACGATGGCGTCGGCCTTGGAGGGAGTGTCCTCCACCACCAGGAATCTGCCGACAGCCGCGAGAGCGTAGTCCGCCTCCCACAAGAGGAACCACGCCAGAAAGGCCAGGAGCAGCAGCGCCCAGACCGGCCCGGCGAGTCGGGGGAGGACTGCACGCGCGGGTTTAGGGCTTCTGCGCCGGGCCAAGGAACGCCTCCGTTACGGGTCGCCGGGTAGCGAAAGCGGGGAAAGTATAGTGGCTGTGGCGAGAAAGGGTCAAGGAACCGCATTGCCTCACAAATAATCTTACCCTGGGGGTGGTCGTTGCCTCACAATCCATCTTACTTTGAGAGGTTGGGGGATGGGAGTGAGGCGAGAGAGCAAGCACGAGGTGGCCGCGAGATG
>JBLNDL010000008.1:0-62867 GCA_050261575.1 Sphingomonadaceae bacterium
CGTTATCTCCAGTTCACGACAACTTCTGTGGCGGGAACGCTTACTCAATCTAGTGGTGCCTGCTCAGCCAGGACCGGGGCGGTGTGCTGGGCTCCGTATCTCCGGAGCCCAGCACTCCTTCACCCGAAGCGCATGCTCCTTGACAGCCCTCGGCTAGTGTGATATTTGTACTACGCTATAGCGTACAATTGGAGCTACGCCATGGACCTGCGCCTGGACCCCTCTTCCCCCGATCCCATCCACCGCCAGATCGTCGATCAGGTGCGTCACCTCGTTGCCACTGGCCGCCTGGTGGCGGGGGATCGTCTGCTGCCGGTGCGCTCCCTCGCGGCCATGTTGCGGGTCAACCCCAACACCGTCGCGAAGGCGTACCTGGAGTTGGAGCGCGCGGGCGTAGTCGGCACCGCGGCCGGCAGGGGGACCTTCGTGGCGGGCGCGGCTCCCTCCAGGGTGGCCGGCTTCCGGGAGGATCGGCTGCGGGAGATCCTGGGTAGGGCCGTGCTGGAGGCCCTCAGCCTCGGCTACAGCCAGGAGCAGATCGAGGGAGCCATGGCCCTCCAGCTCGCGCGGTGGCGAGAGCTGCGCTCCGGAGGAAGCGAGCCTGTGGTGCAGGACGGCGCGGCTGAGCCGGCCACAATCCTGCGCATCGCGGGGAGCCACGATCTCGCGCTGGACCTGCTGATCGGCCAGTTGGCTCGCGCCAGGCCGGAGCTCTCGGTCGTTACGTCCTACGTGGGCAGCCTCGCCGGTCTCATCGCATTGCAGCGCGGAGAGGCGCAGGCCGCGGGCTGCCACCTGCTGGACGAGGAGACTGGGGAGTACAACCTGCCCTTTGTTCGGCGCATCCTGCCGGGCGAGGAGGTGCTGCTGGTGAACCTCGTCCACCGTCAGCAGGGGCTGATGGTCGCCAGGGGCAACCCGAAGGCGATCCGTGGGCTCGAGGATCTGGCCAGGCCGGAGATCGTGATGGTGAACCGCCAGAAAGGGGCGGGCACCCGGGTGCTGCTGGACCTCCGACTCTCCCGGTTGGGGATCGCCCCGGAGGCGGTTGCAGGCTACGACCACGAGGTGGGGACTCACACGGCGGTGGCGGCGGCCATCGTCGACGGCTCGGCAGACGTGGGGCTGGGGATCCTGTCGGCAGCCAAGGCGATGAACCTCGATTTCATCCCGCTCGCCACCGAGAGGTTCGATCTGGCCATTCCCGCGGCTCAGTGCGAGACCCCTGAGGTGACCCACCTGCTGGCGGCCCTGCGCTCCGAGTCCTTCAAGGCTGTGGTTCGGGAGATGGGAGGCTACGACACCTCGGAGACCGGTGTCACCGTCGGCACGACCGGCGCGGCGGCGATGTGACGTGTGGGGTGGGGACTCGCCGCGAACGAGGACGTCGTGCGCCCTGCCCCTTCGTATGTGGAGCCTGGGTTGTCTCAACCCAGGCGGTCGGTGGCTCCACTTGCCGGGAGTCGATGCCCGAGGTCCGTCGGGGTTGTCCCAACCCCGGCTCCGAAAGGTCTTACCCGGGTGACTACCCGCCTCTAAGCAGGTGTCTCTGGATAGTAGAGCACACGTTTCCCGCCGCCGAAGTTGACGTGAACTGGAGATGCCTGCCTAGACCGCCGCGTCCAGCGTCCAGGACGAAGAGTTGAGGTGAGGGGTGAGAAAGGCATTACTAGCGATTCTGGCGATACTCCTGTTGGCTGCTGCCGCCTGCGCACCGGCGGCCGCGCCGGCCAAACCCGCCAATCCGGATCTTATCCTCGCGACCACCACCAGCACGCAGGACAGCGGGTTGCTGGACGTCCTGATCCCGATGTTCGAGAAGTCCTCCGGCTACCGGGTTAAGACCATCGCCGTGGGATCGGGCCAGGCGATGACCATGGGGCAGCGTGGTGAGGCTGACGTGCTGCTGGTCCACGCCCCAGACTCTGAGAAGAAGTTCGTCGAAGACGGCTTCGGTGTGAATCGCCAGTTGGTGATGCATAACGACTTCATCATCGTCGGACCTCCGGAGGACCCGGCGCAGGTGAAGGGCACCAAGGCGGCGGGCGAGGCCCTGAAGAAGCTGGCCTCCACCAAGACGCTGTTCGTCAGCCGCGGCGACAACTCGGGCACCCACCAGCTAGAGCTGAAGCTGTGGAAGAATGCTGGCATCGACGTGAAGGGCCAGAGCTGGTACCAGGAGACCGGCCAAGGAATGGGCGCCACCTTGAACGTTGCGGCAGAGAAGAAAGGCTACGTCCTGACCGATCGGGCCACCTACCTTGCCCAGAAGAGCCGGTTGGGTCTGGACATCCTGGTGGAGGGTGATGCCGCCTTGATGAACATCTACCACGTCATCCAGGTGAACCCCGCCAAGTTCCCCAAGGTGAACGCCGATGGCGCCAAGGTGTTCGTGGACTTCATGGTGGCCAAGGACACCCAGGATGTGATTGGGAAGTTTGGGGCGGACAAGTTCGGCCAGCCCCTCTTCTTCCCTGACGCCGGAAAGCCGGAGCCAGTACAGTAGAGTGACGAGGACTGAGGACTGAGTCTCGGGTGCTGTGTTCTGAGCGCTCGGTTCTGAGCGACACTCTCTCACTCCTCAGTCCCGATTCTTGGGGGTAGACGCGTTGGATCTGATTTGGGAGGGACTAAGCAAGGCGTTCTGGCTGTTGGTGTCCGGAGACCCGGAGGTGGTGCGGGTCACCCTGCTCTCCCTCCAGGTTTCTGGAACCGCTACCCTCCTCAGCCTGGCCGTCGGGATCCCCCTGGGGACCGCCCTAGCTCTCAGCCGCTTTCCGGGGCGTCAGTTGGTGGTGAGCCTGGTGAACACCGGGATGGGGATGCCGCCGGTGGTGGTGGGTCTGGTGATCTCCGTCCTGCTGTGGCGAAACGGCCCGCTCGGGGTGCTGGGGATCATGTACACGCCAGCCGCCATGGTGATCGCCCAGACGGTGATCGCGGCACCGATGGTCACGGGCATCACCCTGGCTGCGATGGGGTCGCTGAACCCCAAGCTGCGGCTGCAGATCCTCTCCTTGGGGGCGACCCGATGGCAGATGCTGTGGCTGCTGATGAGGGAGGCGAAGCTGCCCTTGCTGGCGGCGGTCATGGCCGGCTTCGGCGCAGTGATCTCCGAGGTGGGGGCCTCGCAGATGGTGGGCGGCAACGTTCTGGGACAGACCCGGGTGATGACCACGGCCATCGTCATGGAGGTCGCCAAGGGGAACTTCGACGTGGCCTTTGCCCTCGGCGCCCTTCTCCTCCTGCTGATGTACGGGGTAAACCTGGTGCTCACCTACGCCCAGCAGCGCAGCCGGCCCATGTAGCAGGTTCAGGGTAGCCTTGGGTCCCGAGTGCTGAGTTCGGGTATCTCGGAGCCGGCGTTATCCCTAACGCCGGCTCATGCTTCTCTCCATCAGCAGGGTGGTCGGGCAGGAGCACCCAGGACTCAGCCTCCAGCATCCGGCACTCAGAGTTGCCCCTAGCCGTCCTCCAGGATGACCACCCGTCCGTGGAGGCTCCCGTCGGGCTGGCGGAGCGGCATGCCGGTCAGCTTGATGCTTCTCGAGGAGTCCCCGGTGCCCCGCACCGCCAGCTTCGCGGTCACCGTCTCTTTCGGATTGGCTCGAAGTCGCGCGATCACCTCGTCCAGATCGCGCGCGTCGGCGAGACCCTTCCTCACGTGGGCCGTCCACTCCTTCAGCGGGAGCCCGCCCCTCTTGGGGCCCACCCCCAGCATCCAATAGACCGCCGGGTTCGCGAAAGTGATGTTCAGGTCGGCATCCAGCAGGCCGATGCCGTGGTTGTTTATCTGGTCGATCGCCGTCGCCAGGGTGTGGCGGCCCTCGATGGCTTGCTCATAGAGGCGGGCGTTCCGGATGGCCACAGCCGCGTGCTGGGCGAACGCCTCGGCCAGGGAGACGTCCGAGGTGTCGAAGCGTATCCTTTCCAGGTAGCAGAATGCGATGGCTCCGAGCACCTCCCGGTCGCAGATCAAGGGCACCGCGAGGGTCGACCTGTAGTCCGCCGGTTTCGGATCGGCCAGAATGTCCGCCGCGGACTGGGGCCTGGGGCTCAGGTCGATCGCGGGTCTGCCGGCCTCGATCGCCTGCCGTACGGCGCCGGCAAGTGGGTCTCCCGCGAGTGAAACGGAGCGGCTGCAGTTGCCGTCTCGCTCCCTCCCCACACCTTGGAGGGAGGCACCGGAGGGGGGTTGGTCTGCCAGGAAGACCGCGCTGAACTCCGCGGCCAGCAGCCTGGAGGCGCAGTGGACCACGCAGTCCAGCACCCGGTCTAGCTCCAGGTGGCTCCCGATCTGGGTCGCCATCTCCCTCAAGCTGTTGGCCCTGGCGAGCTGCTCCTGCAACTGGTCGAGGAGCCAACTGCGCTCCACGGCCATCGCAACCGGGGAGGCTATTGCCCTCAGAATGTCCTTCTCCCGAGCGGTGAAGCGATGGGCGCCCGAGTACCCGATCGCCATGGTTCCCACCACGCGGGTCTTACCCTTCAGCGGCATGGTGCAGATGCCGCCCATGCTGCCGTTTTTCTTGGGATCGGTCTCATCCTCTCGTCGGAGCAGCAGGTTGGCGCAGTGGACCATATCCCCTTTCTGGATCGACTTCCGGCCGTAGATCCTGGCTATACCCTCCCAGGCGTACTGGAGGGTGTCGCCGGGGGTGTGGCGCGAGACGCACACCAACTCGTCCTCGCCGTCGGCCAGATGGATGAAGGAGACCTGCGACCTGCAGATCTTCGCCCCCAGCCGGCACACCGTGTCCAGCACCTCTGGTAGGGGGCGATCGGAGGAGAGGAGGGTGGAGACCCCCATCAGGGTCGAGAGTTCAGTCATCCGGTCGGACAGGTCGATGGTGTGGCCGAGGCTATCCTCGGGCCACTGGGCGTTTCCGTTGGTTGCGGCCGCTTCCTCGGGTAGCGGTTTTGTCGAACGGCGGCTTCCCTGCAACGAGTGCCTCCACTGATTGTTTGGACTGGCGCGGATGCCACCCGCCGTGCGAAAGGGCTACTTGGCCCGACGGGGCAGCCGCCGGACCCGATCGTCGAGGGTCTCTCGGATCCTGGCCATCAGAGCCTCCTCCTCCACCGGCTTCAGCATGAAGTCGTCGGCGCCTGCCTCCAGACACCGATCGCGGGCCATCAGCACGCTGAAGCAGAGAACGGGTATGCTCGCGGTGGCGGGATCGCTCTTGAGTCGACGGCAGAGGGAGAAGCCATCTCCTCCTCGTAGGACTGTGTCCAGCACCACGAGGGCGGGATGCTTGGCCCGAATCGTCTCGTAGGCGTCATCGGCATCGTGGGCGACCAGCACCTCCCTCCCTTCCTGTTGGAGGAGTTGCAGCAGCTCCGAGACGAAGGGGTCCCTTGCTGCTGCAGCGATGAGCACGGCACGCGGGGCCATGGCGCTCTCCTCGATAGCTACTTGTCTCGTTACGCTGGAACGGGGCTTGGTCGTGCCCTAACGCATTAGACCAACAAGCCCCGAACCACGCCGAGTATACAGCAACACTGCTCGAAAGGAAATACAATCGCTGCTACGAATGATAGTTGAGGATGGGGAATAGTGATTGCGAAAGTGGTATTACTTCAAGCACGTAGTAGCTGATTAACGTGGTAATAACAACAAGCAGGTTGTTGCTGGTTAGAGGTCGATGTCCAGCGAGCTATCGTGCTCGGCGATGCCCCTCTCCAGCTCGGTAGGAGTGGCGAAACCGCGGATAAGCACCGTCTTTACCCTCTCTGCCCGGGCCAGCTCTGCGACCCCCCAATCCTTGGTGACCACCGCCACCATCGCCCCGGACCCTCTGGACTGCTCGGCCTTCGCCCGCAGCACCAACTGCCGATCGGTGCTCACGGTATCGACGGGTGCGCCGGGAAGGATGCGGAAGGTGGTGCCCGAGCGCCCCACGGGAACCCCGATCTGAATGCCCCGTCGACGGGCCAGCGTCTCCAGGGCGCCGAGCGCGGTGAGTGCGGCGCCCGCCTGCCCCCTCGCCCGGGCTCGGGCGAGCCCGCGAAGCTCCCGCATCACCTCGGGGATCACCACCACGGTGACCTGCCGGTCGGGCAAGCGGTAGTTCTCCGGCCTGGGGCAGTCCAGCAGTATGTTGGTGTCGAGGAACAGGATCGCAGGGCGCACGTTACCTCCCCTCTCGCGAGTATAGCACGGGGCTGCGGGGGCGGGACCCGTTTCGAGCCGTAGGGCCGAAGCATCGGCGCCCGACGACGGCGCAGCGCGCAACGGATACGCGCCAATGCTTCGCCCCAACGGGTTGGATCTCCCCGGCAACGTGCGCTGCGCCTGCTGGGAGACGGGAGACAGAGGGAATCAGGCGGCGGCCTTCTCCCGATCCGGGTCGACGGCCGGCGCCGCCTGGGCGGGAGGTTGCTCCGGTTCCTCCTCGGACCGGCGCCCGAAGGGGAGGGAGCGAATCCGCCGTAGGGCCACCTCCACCGGCAGCAGCAGGAGCGCGGTGGCCAGCAGGTGGGGCCACAGGGGCTCCCACCCCGGGGAGGAGGGCATGCCCGTCCGGCTGAAGGCATCGCGCGGGTCCCGAATGCTTCGCCCGCCCGTCATCGCCGCGAGCTCCTTCAGCAGGGTGTCGTTGCTCCCCAGCCCCGGGAACTCGGGAGCCCAGGGGACGGCGAAACCGGCCGTCTCCGAGATGGTCACCTGGCCATCCCGAGCCTGGTGGACCTCGACCCGGTACACCCCTGGAGTTGCCGCGGAAATGGTCGCCTGGTAGCGACCCGGCGCCGTCTGGCGCAGGGCGACACTTTGCTGCCTCCCCTCGGGGTCCCAGACGTCGGCCCGGGTGTCGGTCAGACTGACGTACCGCCCGTCGAGGTCCACGCTGTCCACGGTCAGGATCGTCTCTTGCCCCTCGGTCCGCACCGTCACCTGGAGGTTGCGGTCGATGGGCGGGGCCATGCTCCAGCGGACTGCCTGGTCCCACACCCGTCGGAAGGTGGGTTGGGAGAGCCACTGGGCGGCCCACATCCCCCCGGCATCGGAGGTCCAGGCGACCACCCGCCCCAGGCCGTACTGCCATTGCGACAGGAGCGGATCGCCACGCTCCGACTCGAGCACCACCGTGGCCGCGTCTTTCGGCTTGGTGGCCACGTATCCCGTGAGCGGAGGCATATCCTCTTTGCTCATCCCGCGCAGCACAGGGCTGGGGGACGAGAAGCGCGGATCCACCTGCCCGTTCACCTCCGCCACCTTGGTCGCGGCGCTCACCTCCCGGTATACGATCCTGGGTACGTCGCTGAACTGCTCCGTGAAGTAGGCGCGGCCGTCTCCGAGCCCGGCCAGCTCCGACAGCCAATCCCGATCCGCGTCGCCGCCGATCCCGATGGTGGAGAGGGTGATGCGTGATGCCTTGATCCTCTGGAGAAGAGTCTGGTACGGGCCCTTCCACGACTGCCCATCGGTCAGCAGGGTGATGTGCTTGGTGGTAGCCTGCATCCCCTGAGCGGTGTAGAAGGCTGCCTGCAACGCGGTGTAGATGTCGGTGCCTCCGTTGGACTGCAGGCTGGAGATGCGGTTGCGGATGTCCTCCAGGTTGTTGCCCACCTTCTGGGGCGGCACGATCCAGGCTGGATCGGTGTCGAAGGCGATGACTGCAACCTGGTCCTCCGGCTTCAGCACCGAGGTGGCCTGGATCGCGGCCTCCCGAGCCATGTCGATCTTGGTGACCCCCTCCAGGGCATCGTCCATGCTGCCCGACCTGTCTACCACGAGGACCAGGGCCATGTCGCCCCGGTCCCGGGAGATCGGCGCCTCCGACGAGACGGGAAGTATCTCCTCCAGGAGACCGCCCACGTAGTCGCCCAGACCGTAGCTGGCCCTGCCTCCAACCGTCAGTAACCCTCGCCCCTGGTCTCTCACGTATGCCTGGAGGGTCTTCAACTGATCCAGCGAAAAGCTGGGACCGGGCACGTCGTTCAGGACGACGGCATCGAATCCCATCAAGAGCGGTAGCTGGCTGGGGAAATCACCAGCGCCGATCTCAGAGACCTCGAGTCCGGACTCCTCCAGCTCCCGCCTCAGAGAGTCGCTACCCACCGCAGCCCCCTCGACCAGCAAGACCCTTCCCCTCTGCTTCACCGTCACCCCGCCCGCCGCCCGATTGTTCTCCTCGACGGTGTCCTCCTCGGTCGAAAGCAGCAGATCCACAGAGTGGAAGCCCTGAGGAAGCGGCTTCTGGGACATGGTGACGAGATTCGCCCCCTTTCCCAGTTGCACGTCCCACTCGCCGCTCTGCTGGCCGTCTACCAGCACGCGGATCCGCGCCGTGGTCTCGCGGTCGCTGCCGACCACCGCGCTTACGTCGAACCCGTCCCCCTCCCGTAGATAGGAGGGGACCTCCACGGACTCGATCAGCACCTCCGGTAGCCCCTCCAAGGCCGGCGATTGAACCACATCCACCCGGGTTCCGGCCGGAAGGGAGCGCGCTGTCTCCTCCACCTTGCCGGCGGTATCCCATCCGTCTGACAGCACCACTATCCTGCGAAGGCCAGAGGCGGGCAGGAGGCCGGAGGCCAACTGGAGGGCTGCGGACAGGTTGGTGCCATCCTTGAGATCCCCCGTCGGCGCTGGCCGGTATTCCTTCTCCCCTCCCAGGGGCTTCGTCACCACGGCTTCTCCCGCGAATCTGATGACGGCCGCCCGATCGGTGGATCTCATTCCGCCGATGGCCTGCCTGACCCACTCATCCTGCTGCGCCCTGGTGGCGGGGGATACGCTGCTGGAGCTGTCCAGCAAGAAGGCCACCGACATGGTGGCATCCTTCAGCGGCATGCTGGGGCCTGCCAGGGCCAGGACGACGGCGGCCACCGCGGCCATCCTGATGCCCAGGATCGCCCTCCCGCGCCAGCGGGCCATTAGCGACAGCCTCTCCCAGCCCAGCAGGTAGATGGCCGGCAGCAGCAGGAGAAGCAGCAGCGCTATCGGGTTCTCCAGCACTAGGGGCATTGAGGGTCAACCTCTCCGAGTGAAATAGGCCCACTCAACCGTCAGCAGCCCCAGCAGGAGGACCGCGAAGGCCGGCCACAACTGTGTTCCGGGCACGGGAGCCGAGAAGCCCCGCACCGGCGTGCCCTGGCCCAAGGGGATGGACCTAGGGGCGACGTCCGACTGGGCCTCGCTGTTCACGTTCACGTGGAAGTTGCTGGCGACCTCTCCCAGCTTGGGCCCCTTCCACCGGACGGTGTATCGCCCCACCTGCTGGGTCTCTCCGAAGCTGCCGGCCCCCTGGGCGAGCGACAGCTCTCGCCGGGAGCCATCGGGCAGCTCCACGGTGGCTTCGGCCGCGTCGGCGAGGGGCCTCAGCAGCACGGAGTCTCCAGGGCGCACGTCCTTGGGGAGGTCGAGGGGGTTCAACTCCGCCATCGCGTTGGAGAGCAGCAGCGGAAATGCCTGCATTCTGGGCAGATCGTACAGGAACCAGTCGAAGTTGAAGATCACGACCCTTCGGCCTCCCAGATCCCCCTTGAGGATCAACGGACCCGTGGGCCCCTCCACGATCGGCCTGGCCCACTCGGGCGTCTCCAGCCGGACCGTCTGTCCCAACCGCAGGCTCTGCAGATCGACGGCGTCCACGAGGGGATCGCCCCGCTTGCTCCGCAGGACCGGAGCCTCGGCACTGCCCGCGGAGGTCACGAAGCCGGGGGCATCGATCGGGGGGTTCATGATGAGCAGGTCGGCCTGGGGCAGCGGCCGCGGCACGAAGCCGTCCAGGACGACCACGTCGGCGCCCCCGGCCCCTCCGTAGCCGTCGGGCTGCACCGTCGACACCTGCAGTCCCGGCAGCGTCTTCAATACCCTCTCGATCGGCTCGGGAGCGGCGGAGACGAGCAAGACTTTGCGGGTCTGCGGGATGTCCACCCGCACCTCCGCCCGGTCGTCGGCCCGGAAGATGTCCTGGCCGCCCAGGGCGAGCGCGAAGGACTGTGTGCCGGGAGGCAACGCGAAGGAGAGTTCAGAGCTGCCACCGGGCGGTAGCTCCAGTTGCCGGGTGTCGAGGATCAGGCCGTCGGCAGTGGCCGCTGCCGTGGCCTGGGCCGGAAGCTGGGCGTAGTTGGTGATCCTGGCGAAGGCGGTCCAGCGGCCGGAGTTGTCCAGATCGCGCCTGACGTTCATCGCGGTAATCCCCAGGTTGTCTCCACTGGCCCCGATCGGCCGGAAGTCGACTGGCACGCCGAGCACGGGGAGTTGGGGGGAACCCGCAAAGCTTCCATCCGACAGAAGGGTCACCCCTCCCAGGCCGCCCGTCTGCTGGATCAGCGATTCCGCCAGTCTCAGGGCGGCGTTGGCGTCGGCGGTGGCCGCGCCCGGACTCAGGTGGTCGAGAGCGGCCAGGGCCTCGCTCGTCTCGGTACCCGAGGCCATCAACGTCGGGCTCGGCCCCATCGCCACCAGGCTCACTTGATCTCCGGGCTGCAACTGCGCTATGGCCTGGCGTGCTCGCTGCACCGCAACCGCGAATCGAGAGGGGAAGATGTCCGTGGCCTGCATGCCGGCGGAGGTGTCCACCACCACCACCAGGTGGGTTCGACTCTCGGCCGGCAGCGCTGGCTTGAGGAGGGCGATCGTGCCGGCGAGCGCGGCCAGCAGTTGCAGCAGCATCAGCGGATTCAGGGGGGGTAGGCGCAACCTCTGCCTCGACTCCAGGTCGCGGCGCACGCTGCGCCACAGCATAGTGCTGGAGACGTGGCGACGGCGATACCGAGACCGCACCATGTAGAGCAGCACGATGGCCGGAATCAGCAGCAGGAACCAGAGGGCCGTGAGGTCGGTGACGAGGAAGCGTTCGCCCATCAGTTGCTATCTCAGCACCTTCTCCCGGCGCAGGCGGTCCAGCAGCAGCCGCTCGACCGGTTGAGAGGTCTCGACCCTCAAGTAGGTGATGCCCCGGCGCGAGCAAAAGCCCTCGACCTCCTCCAGCCACTCTCGGAGCCACCGGCGGTATCGTCGCAGCGTCGTCGAGTCGATGCTGACCTGAAGCGCCTCACCCGTCTCCACGTCCTGCAGTTCCAGGTCTCCCTCCAGGGATGGGTTCATCTCCTCCGGACTGAGGACGTGGATCACCACAGGCCGCAGGGCAGAGCGCGAGAGACGCTCCAGCCCCAACTGGAATCCATCGGGCGAGAGGAGGTCCGAGATCAGCACGGCCACGCCTCGGTGGCTGCCCTGGGCGGTGTAGGCCGCGAGGGCCGCATCCAGGTTGGTCGTGCCCCCGGGCTGTAGCGCGTTGATCGCACGGACCATCCTGGCCGCGGAGCCGGTGCTCTCCAGCCGGGCAAGCCGCACGCACTCCTGCCCGTTCAGCACCAGCAGGCTGGCCGAGTCCATGTGGGAGAGCGCGACGAAGGCGAGCCCGGCGGCGACCCGCCGGGTGTAGCCGAACTTGTCCGGATGGCCCCAGGCCATGGAGCGGCTGGTGTCCACCAGCAGGTGGAGGGTGAGCCGTTCAGGCGCATCGGACAGCTTGACCATCAGATGGTCGAGTCGCAGATAGGCGTTCCAGTCCACCCGCCGGAAGTCGTCGCCCGGCGTGTAGCTCCGGTAGTCGGCGAACTCCAGGGCATTCGCCCTCCGGGGGCCAGCGTGCTCCCCCGTCAACCCGGTGGTGAGTCTTCTCCGCGAAACCAGCGTCACTTTGCGGAGTCTGCTGAGGAAGGTGTCGTCCACTAGCTCCTGGTCAACGGGCCGGGAGGACGCCGCCGGCCCCAGCGGGGTCTTCAGCCCTCCCCTTCTCTTCAGCAGCCGATCGAACAGCTTCACTTTCACCCCTTCTGCCCTCGACTGGACTTCCAAGAGCTGGAGACCCCCTCTGGCAGATGCTCGCTTTCCTCCCTCCCACTGGGAGGGGGGATCCCCGCCTATCCGCGTCCCCGTGTCCCCTACGCCGCTTCCTCGGGCACCTGCTCGACCAGTTCGTCGATGATGGAGTCCGGCGTGACGCCTGCCAGCTCGGCGTCGAGGTTGGTGATTATCCTGTGCCGGAGGGCCGGCTTCGCCACCTGCCGAACGTCCTCGTAGGCCACGTTGTACCGCCCATCGAGGAGCGCGCTCGTCTTCGCCGCCAGCACCAGCGTCTGGGCCGCACGGGGACTTGCCCCGTAGCGCAGGTACTTCCTCGCCATGGGCGGCGCCGAGGGTCGGTCCGGATGGGTGGCGATGGTCAGCCGTACGGCGTACTCCATCACGTAGCTGGCGATCGGCACCTCCCGCACCAACTCCTGGGCCCCGATCAGCCAGGCGGCGTCGGCTACCCGCCGGGGTCTCGGCGATTCCGAGTTGGTGGTGCGCTGCAGGATGTCCACCATCTCCTGAGGCGACGGGTAGTCCACTCGCAGCTTGAAGAAGAATCGATCCAACTGGGCCTCGGGCAGGGGGTAGGTGCCCTCCATCTCGATGGGGTTCTGGGTGGCGAGGACGAAGAAGGGCTCCGGCAGGGGGTGGGTGGTGTTGCCCACACTGACGCTCCGCTCCTGCATCGCCTCCAGCAGCGCGCTCTGCGTCTTGGGTGTTGTGCGGTTGATCTCGTCGGCCAGGACGAGGTTGGCGAAGACCGGGCCCGGCCGGAAGGAGAGCTGCCGCTGCCCCCCCTCGTCCTCAACCAGCACGTCGGTGCCCACGATGTCGCCCGGCATCAGGTCGGGCGTGAACTGTATCCGGCTGTGGTGGAGGTCGAGGACGCCTGCCAGCGTGCGCACGAGCATCGTCTTGCCCAGTCCGGGGACCCCCTCCAGCAGGGCGTGGCCGCCGCACAGCAGGCACACCATTACCCCCCGCAGGGTCTTCTCTTGGCCGACGATCACCCGGCCCACCTCCTTCTCGATCTCGTGGACGGTCGCTGTCAGTTGGTCAACCTGAGGATTGGTTTCGATCATTGCCCCCCCGAACCCCCGCTGAAGTAGTCACGAACCGTCGGCCTGCGGTCTCCCGGCACGAACACGTTCTCGGCCGGCACGCTCAACGGACCCTCGGCGCCTCTCGTGGAGGACGGCCCGGAGTTGGCCCTGCCCTCTCGCAGCACCGACGGCGATTGAGAGCCAGATGCGGGTTGGCCGGGGAACCTATCCCCTATCTGTCCCTCCACGTCCAGAGGTTTGCCGTCGGGCCCGAGTCTGGGACTCTGCGCTCCCAGCGGGTTCCCTCCTCGGGCGTCGCCGGGGGCTCCACCGGCGGGCGCGCCGCCGGCCGGGCGACCCAACGAGCCTTCTGACGGAGCGAGGCCGGACCGGAGTTCGCCGTTCGGTGCACCCTGTTGTGGACCCGTCCTGCGTTCACCGGCCCCTTGCGTCCCCTGCGCGGTGGGGGGTGATAGCCCTCTCTGCTCCTGGCCGGCCTGAACGCCGGGCTGTCCGAGCTGTCTGCTCAGTTCGTCCAGCCGCCGCCACGTTTCGGCCAGTTCACTCTGGGGAACCACCTGCTCGGCGGCGCGCTGAACCGATTCGGCCAGCCGATCCATGGATTGGACCGTAGAGGAGTAGTCGCGCTGCTCCAGCGCCCTGGCGGCCTCCCCCTCGCTCCTGGATAGCTCCTCGGCACCCTGACTGCGAGAGGCAGCCCGGTTCAAGGCGTTGGCCAGATCCTGCTTGGCCGAGGCCGACAACTGGTCACTCTCCCTGCCCAACTCCCTCATCTGCTCGGCGGCGCGGCCGTAGTCACCCCGGCGCAGGCCCTCGGCGATCTCCCTGCCGGCCGCGGTGCCCCTCAGCTCGTCGGCCAGGTCGTCGAGACCCTCCTGGCGGAGGCGAGACTCGTTGGCGACTCGATTCAGCTCGGCGTTGGCCCGGGAGAGTGCGGCGGAGGCCGCGGCCGACGACAGGGAGCCCACCTGCGCCCGCAGCTGGATCTCGTCCAGCATCCGGCCCACGGGCTCCAGGGCGGCCGACCTCGCTGGGGGGGGATCAGCTTCCCTGAGGCTCCCAAAGGCGTCCTCTTCCGCAGGACGGGAGGTCTCCTGGAAGGGGGAGGGCAGCCGGATGGTGGACAGGGGGTTTGGCAGGACCAGCCCACTGCTCACCAGCAGGAGGAGGGTGCCGGTGGCCGTCGCCAGCAGGAGGGCGATGCCAGACTCCCTCTTGGGCAGGAGGGGGAATGCGCTGGCGATCGGCAGCCCGTCGGCCAGGGCAGATGCTCTGGCGATCTGGAACGGGACGAGCAAGCCGTTCGCGCGCTGGGACAGCAGCTCGTGGGCGGTGCCCAACTGCTGTTGGAGTCCGAGACTCAGATCCAGGGCGCGAGCGGCCTCGGAAAGCGAGGGGCGCGAGAGGAGGGCGGCGGATAGGCCGGCCAGGAGAGCGGCACCCGCTGCCATCCAAATCCAGCTTCGCACCGACTCCGGAG
Organism: Sphingomonadaceae bacterium; assembly: GCA_050261575.1. Lineage (GTDB taxonomy): Bacteria > Chloroflexota > UBA6077 > UBA6077 > UBA6077 > JBLNDL01. Next base: position 14,360 of record JBLNDL010000008.1, read on the forward strand.
CGCGCCATCCGGCGAGGAGGGCAGCCACCAGCGCCACGGCCAGGGCCACGCAGAGGCTCCGGAGCAGCATGCGGGCGCCTCTCTGCAGCCAAAGCCGATTGCGCGCTGCCCGGAGGCTGTGATTGAGCGGCCGGAGATCGTGATCCATCGTCTGCGTGGTCATGCTTTGGCCTCACGGTGGAATGCCGGCTCTCGCAAGCCCATATTCTCCAACCCCTGTTCGACAAGGAAGACTGGAGCTTCGACCCAGCGTCATGGCCCGTGGGCCGCCGGATGGCGGTGGTGGAAGCCACCGCGGGTCGCTACTAGCTCTTCGGGAGCAAAGCAATAAAGGTGCCATCGAGGGGGGTGCCGAGGTGCACTTCACGGCGGCAGGCGGCAGGGGGGTGGCTGGAGGGCGTTTTCGGCCCGAGGGCTTGCCCTCGGGCCGAAAACGCGAAGCCCTGCGAGCTGGAACAATCCCAGCCCGCAGGGCTCGCATTCTCGGCGCGGCCGCTTCAGCGCCGCACGGCCGGCTAGGCGAGCGTGCGGGGCTCCACCCCGGTAAGGACGGGGCCAGCAGCCTGCCTGCTGCTCCAGTCGTCCCGGCGCCGCCTCATGATGACTTCGGCTTGGGGCTGCTCGTTCAGCTTGAACTGGGCGACCGCGGCTCGAAGCTCCTCCGCCATGGCAGCTAGCTTCTGGCTTTGGGCCACCATCTCCTGCACCTGGGCGCTCATCTCCTCGGTGGATGCGCTGACCTCTTGCGCCGAAGCGCTGGTCTCCTCGCTTACCGCCGCGACCTGCTCGATGGCTCTGCTTACCTGCTCGCTGGAGGCGGACATCTGCTCCGTCGCCGCCGTGGACTCCCCCACGACCGACGCGACCGAGTCCATGATGGTCACCACCTGCCGAGAGGCGGACTCCATCTGCTGGACGGCGTCGGCGATCCGGTTCACCTGGCCGGTCGCGCCCTCGATGGCGGTCAGGATGCTCTGCAACGCTTTCCCGGCCTCCTCGGCAAAGCGGGCACCGGCCTCCACCTCCTTGGATCCCCGGTTCATCGCGTTCACCGCTTCCTGGGTGCCCCTCTGAACCTGCGCGATCAGTTCCGCTATCTCCTTGGTGGAGCGGCTCGATCGCTCGGCCAGCTTGCGCACCTCGTCCGCCACCACCGCGAAGCCGCGTCCGTGCTCGCCGGCCCTCGCAGCCTCGATGGCGGCATTGAGCGCCAGCAGGTTGGTCTGCTCGGCGATGTCGTCGATCGTCTCCACGATGGTGCCGATCTGCTCGGAGTACTTGCCGAGATCCTGGATCCGCGCGGCCACGGAGTCGGTGCTCTCCTTGATCGTGACCATCCCCTGGACGCTCTTCTGCACCGATCCTGCCCCCTGGGCGGCCGCTTGCTGCGCCTCACGGGTCGCGGCGGACACCTCCTGGGATGCCAGGGCAACCTGCCTGATGGACCGGCTCAACTCGGAGACCGAGGCGCTGGCGTGCTCGATGGAATTGGCCTGCTCCTTGGCTCCCTGGGCGATCTGGTCGATGGCTCGGGAGAGTTGCTCGATGGAGGCCGTGGTCTCCTGGATGGAGATCGACTGCTCTTGCGTGCCGCGGGCTACCTGCTGGATGGTCGTGGCGATCTGCTGGGTGGCGAGTCCGGCTTGGTCGGAGGCCGCGGTCAACTGCTGGCCCGCGTCGGTCACGGCCTCCGCGGAGGCCGTGACCCTGGCGACCATCTCCCTCAGGTTGGCGATCATCCTCTGGAAGGCGACGCCAAGAGCGTCTCTCTCGGAGTGGGGCGTGACGTTACGGGTGAGGTCTCCGTGGGAGATGGCCTCCGCCACCGCCGCCATTTCACGCATGTACTGAATCATGTTGGTGAAGGCGACCGCCATCCGCCCGATCTCGTCTCGGGAGGCGACGTGCCGCGACACATCCTGCTCCAGATCGCCCTCGGCCAGCGCCTGGGCGGCCCGGGTCATCGCCAGCACCGCATTTGCGACCACTTGCGAAATCACCACACCGAGCCCCAGGCCGATCAGGATGGTCAGGCAGAGGATGCTCAGCACCATCGTGTTGGCCCGTGTCTCCGCCTCTTGACTCAGCTTGGCCTTTTCCTGGGCCTGCCTCTCGGAGATCTGCTTCAGGGTGCTCACCTGGTTGTCGAAGCCTGCGACGGCCAGTATGGCATCGCTCAGCCGGGCTGCGGCCCCCTCGGAATCGCCCGTCTTGGCCAGCGCGATCACCTCGTCGGAGGCGGCCTTGTACTCCGCGTAGTTCGACTTCAGCTTCTGCAGGGCATCTCTCTCAGCTTCCGGCAGATCGCGGGCTTCGTACTTCGCGATGGCGTCGGCGATCCGCTTGTCGTCCTCGTCCAGCGCCGCGATCCACCTGATCTGCTCCGACAGCTCGTGGGAGTAGGTGATCACGTTTCCCAGGTCCCTCGCCCGTGTGGCGACGAGCGCCTGGATCTCGCTCGCCTGGGTAAGCGACTCCACGTCCCTCTGCAGCACCTGGTCGAGGAGGGAGCTCACCAGGTTCAACTGGCTCAGCCCGATCCATCCGGTGACGCCCATTAGCACCAGGAGGAAGCTGAAGCCGCCGAGCAGCCTGGCCCGTATGGGTATCGGTAAGCCAAGGGCGAAGCGGAACGGATTGCCCAACCCTTTAGGAAGGCGACTTGGAAGACGACTGGGAAGACCTAAGGGGACGTGCATGGCATCACTCCTTGCTGATCCGCGAGTTGGCGCGCCGCGCTGCCGGGGAACCAAGAGCGCCCCGAGCAACCATCCACGGACATGCTCGGATGCTCTCGGGTGCCAGCCAGGGGGCCTCCCTCTGCGCCGATCTGCGACATCCGTGGATCTGCCGGGGTTCTCTGCAAAGGCCGACGAGGCCACGCCGACGGGAACGCAGTTGCACGCGCTCCCTCCAACGATTCTAATCGGCAGCTTTGCGGTCTTTCTTTAACTGTTGTCCAGGACCGGGTCTTCTCGTTTGTGGTAGTCTTGTCGGCGGGAGGAGACCGATGCTGGACGTGATGCTTCTCGGTACCGGCGGAATGACCCCTCTGCCCCATCGCTTCCTGGCGAGCGCCATCCTTCGCCACCTTGGCAGGATGGTGCTGATCGACTGCGGGGAGGGCACGCAGATCAGCCTGAAGATGAAGGGCCCTCTCCCAACAGAGGGGCCGCCTGTGGAGGGATCATCCTGCCGGGCGGGGGCCGCCGGCAGGTCCGGGTGGGGCTTCAAGGAGATCTCGGTGATACTTCTCACCCACCTGCACGCCGATCACGTTGCCGGCCTGCCCGGGATGCTGCTCACCATCGGCAACTCCGGCAGGAGGGATCCGCTGCTGCTGTACGGCCCTCCCGATCTGTTGCGGGTGGTGGAGGGGGTTCGGGCTATGGCCCCTCAGCTTCCATTCCCCCTGGAGTGGCAGGAGCTGGCAGGCGGGGAGGAGCTGCACCTGGGCGGCATCGAGGTCTCCTGCCTGGCTGTGGACCACGGGGTGCCCTGCCTGGCCTACTGCGTCCACGTGCCCAGAGGGCGTCGGTTCAACCCGGAGCGTGCCCGAGAGCTGGGGATCCCCGTCCATCTGTGGGGCCGGCTCCAGGGCGGCGAGCCGATCGAGTGGGAGGGTCGACGGGTGGAGCCCGCAGAGGTTCTCGGTGGGGAGCGGAGAGGCATCAAGCTTTGCTACGTCACCGACACGCGGCCCACACCGGAGCTGCCGGGTTTCGTGGAGGGCGCGGACCTGCTGATCTGCGAGGGGATGTATGGGGACCCCGGGGACCGGAACAAGGCGGAGGGGAACAGGCATATGCTCTTCTCCGAGGCGGCGGAGATCGCCCGCCGGGGGGGTGTGGGGGAGCTGTGGCTCACCCACTTCAGCCCGTCCCTGTCCGATCCGGCGGAATGGCTGGAGGAGGCCACCCGGATCTTCCCAAACACCCGCATCGGCCACGATCGGATGGCGGCCAGCCTCCGCTTTCCAAGTGACGAGTGATGAACCGACTCCTGGTCTGCGTTATGCTCTTTTTGATCTACAACCGACGGGTACGACACCGGAGCCTCCTTGGCTGTCGGCTAAGTGGCCAGCCGGCCATCGAAAACCAAGGGAGTGGCGTGGAAGATGTCGAGCAGGAGCCGTAAGAGTGGTGCCGAGAAACGGATCTCCCCTCCTGCCAGGTCCGCGCAGGCTGGCAGCAAGGGGTTGGGGCCCGGTGACTCGCGTCCGGCGACCCAGACTCGCCAGTGGCCCCTACTGGTGGCCCTCGCCTCGACCCTGGGCGTGGCTCTGGGCGTCGTGATGATCGCGCTCAGCCTTCTCTCCGCTGGTTCTCCCGCCGCTCCCCTGTCCACCGGAGCCGTGGCCCAGAACTCTTCCCCCTCCAACTCCCAGGCGGCGACGGGCCCGGAGCGGCGGGCAGTCGGGAGCCCCGATGCCTCCGTGGTGGTCACGGAATGGTTCGACTTCCAGTGCCCCGCCTGCCGCATCTACACCCTCACCAGGGACATCCCGCTCGAGCAGCAGTACGCTGCCGCCGGTAAGGTGCGCTTCGTCTACCGCAACTACGCCTTCCTCGGGCTGGAATCGATCCTGGCCGCGGAGGCCGCCGAGTGCGCCGCCGACCAGGGGCGGTACAACGACTACCGGCTGGCGCTGATGCAGCGCCAGCGGGGAGAGAACCTCGGCACCTTCAAGGCCGAGAACCTCGAGGCCATCGCGGCGGAGTTGGGGCTGAATCAGGCCACCTTCAACGCCTGCCTGGACAACGGGGTGTACCGGCAGGCGGTCCTGGCCGAGCGGAGGGAAGGGGAGGCCCTGGGGGTCAACGCGACCCCCACCATCTTCGTGAACGATCGAAAGATGGAGGGCGTGCCGACCCTGGATCGGATGAAGGCGGCCATCGAGGAGGAGTTGGCGAAGAGGTGATGAAGGTGAAGGCGACGCGGAGGGGTTGGGCGATACCAGCGCTGGCCGCACTGGGGTTGGGGGACGCCGCCTACCTGTCGGCGCTCCACTTCCAGGGGGAGATACCACCCTGCGGCGGCTACGCCGGCTGCGCCACGGTCAACACCAGCCCCTACGCGGAGATCTTCGGCGTGCCCGTGGCGGCGCTGGGGGCAGCCCTCTACCTCCTCCTCTTCGTGATCGGGCTGTGGCGGCTGCGGGTAGACGGCGACCGGATGGTCTGGAGCACCCTCCTGCTCTACAGCCTGGTGGTGGCCGGCGCGCTCTTCATGGCCTACCTCACCGCCGTGGAGTTCTTCGTCCTCCACGCATACTGCTACTGGTGCCTGGCGCTGGCCGGCATCACCCTTCTCTTGCTGATCCTGGTCACCACGGAGATCTGGGCGCTCGGCACTCGGGGGGCCGCCTCCTACCCCCGCCGGGCGTAGCCCGATCCTGGAGACCCCGGCAGATCCACAGATGTCGCAGATCGACGCAGACTAGCATCCCCTGAACCGGCATCTGTGTACATCTGCGCAATCTGCGGATAAGCCCCGCCTGTTTCTTCACTCACAGTCCAACCACCAGATCCCCGCGTTCAGGGTGGGGCGGCTGGCGCGACGGCACTGCTGCTGGTGCCGATCACCAGATCCCCGCGTTCAGGGTGGGGCGTAGGTCACCCACAGCCTGGCCCTCCACACCAGCCAGGCGGCGGTGCCCATCAGGATGTAGAGGGTGGTCCGGACGGGGCCGAACAGCCAGGAGGGAGGCGTCCACTGGGGCTTCCTGACCCGCCGGTACCAGGTGGGCACCGCCCGGACGGTGGCGACGGAGCCCAGCCCGCCGGCGGCGAGCGGCTTTGGATGCAATCTGGATATTGCTCCTGGCCTGTTGGTAATCCCTACCGGCCCTGCCCGCTGTCTCCATCTCCTTTCGTATTGATGACTGCCATTACCTTTGCTACGACGGCAACTACTACGTTATGTCCGTCCACCAGGATCGACAACAGGGGAAACCCTAGTTGTTCTATGGACGAGCTTTCTTCGCAGCTACAGAGAGCAGACGCCAGCTTCTGTGGGCATCCTACCCGTTGCCGCTACTGTCGACGCTCTTCGCCTCCCCAGTGTCGGTTTGGCCCGTCGGGGTTGAGGCAACCATGACTCCTTTGCCGGCCCAAGCGGAGTGCGACGTCTCCAACAAGGTCGCGCTCCTCCGCCGCACCCGCACGGCAGTTGCCCTCCAGACCCCGCCCCTATATGATGGCGCCCGACCATTCCCGTGGAGGCTTCACCCTGGAGAACCGCGCAGTCATCGCCAAGGCCGCCGGCATCCTGATGCTGGGCAACATCCTCAGCCGTCTGTTGGGGCTGGTGAGGGAGCAGGTGATCGCCGCCCTCTTCGGCGCCAGGATCGCCACGGACGTCTTCGTCGCCGCCTCCACGGTTCCCACCATGGTGTACGACCTGCTAGTGAGTGGGGCCATCAGCGCGGCGCTGGTCCCGGTGTTCACCGATTACGCCGACGCCGAGGACAAGAGGGACCTGTCACGGGTCGTGAGCGCTGTGCTCAGCATCGCCACTGCGGCCATGGCCCTGGTTGTGGCGATGCTGGTGGTGGTGGCACCCTGGCTTGTGGAGATCCTGGGGGCCGGGTTCGACGAGGAGGCGCAGGCCGTCACCACCTTCCTGGTTCGGCTGATGCTCCCCTCGGCGCTGTTCATGGGCACCGCGGGCATCCTGACCGCCGCCCTCTACGCCCGCCAGAGCTTCACCCTGCCGGCCTTCTCCGTGGCCGTCTACAACCTGGGGATCATCCTGGGGGGTGTCCTGCTGACGGACAGGATTGGGGTCTCCAGTCTGGTCGTCGGGGTTCTGCTGGGGGCCATGCTCCAGGTGGCCATCCAGCTTCCCGGGCTGCGAGGCATCAGTTTGCGACCGGCTCTCGACCTGTCCCACCCCGGGGTCCGAGCGATCCTGAGGCTGTACGCCCCGGTGGCGCTGGGGCTTGTGGTCTCCAACGTCGGCGTCTTCATCGACCGGTACCTGGCCTCCCAGACGGGTGAGGGAAGCATCGCCGCCATGCGCTTCGCCACCACCCTGGTGCAGTTCCCCCTGGGGCTGGTGGCGACCGCAACCTCCTTCGCCGTGCTGCCCACCCTCTCGCGGCAGGCGAACGGGGACGCGGAGACGCGGGGGCGGGGGGCCGCGGGGACGGGGGGATTCCCTCTCCCGGAGGGAGAGGATCGGGGTGAGGGCTCGAGCATCCAGCACTTAGCGCTCAGCCCTCAGTTCTCGTACGCCTCGACGCTTCGCATGGGGATGAAGGCGATCCTGCTGCTGATCGTGCCGGCGGCGGTGGGGCTGGCGGTGCTGCGGGAGCCTATCGTCGAGCTGCTGTTCCAGCGAGGGGCATTCGACCCGAGCGCGACGGCGCTCACGGCCCTCGCCTTCCTCGGCTACTCCCCCAGCATCGCCTTCACGGCGGTGGACCAGTTGCTGATCTTCGCCTTCTACGCCCGAAAGGACACCCGCACCCCCGTACTGGTCGGGGTGATGGCGATCTTCGTCTACCTGGCCGTGGCGCTGGCGCTGATCGGGCCCTTGGGGATGCTAGGGCTGGTGCTGGCCAACTCCGTCCAGTGGATCTCCCATGCCCTGGTGCTGCTGTGGCTGCTGAATCGGGCCGTCCGGGGGGTGCTGGATCGGGAGTTGGGAGTCTTCCTGGCGAGGGTGGCCACCGCAGCCCTGGCCATGGGGCTCGTGTGCCGTCTCTTCCTCTCCATCACCCTGCCGATGGCCACGTCGGGGCCGCTGGTGGCGCTCCAGGTGGCCATGGGAAGCGGTCTCGGCGCCGCCGTCTATGCCGTGGCAGTGACCCTGCTGCGGGTTCGAGAGGCTCGCGAGATGTGGGAGGTGCTGCTCTCCCGCCTCCGCTGCGGTTTCCTTCGGCGCTATGACCCGACGGGTGGCGAGCGCCGATAGGAGCAGGCATGTTGCGGTCTTTCCGAACTGAGCCAGCCGGAAGCTGAAGCCCTCCATCCCCGCCCTACCGCGCGGGACCAGCGGAGCGCCGCACTGAGCACGAGGTTGGAGTAGGGCGAGGCACGAGGCCCTGTCCTACTCCGCCTTGCGGCCCGCTCTGCACCAGGATCGCCCTACAGCAGTGCCCCCACCGTTGCCTGGATCGCCTCGATCATCGGGCCCGGGTAGACCCCCAGCCACAGCAGCAGGAGGGCGAGTGCAGCCAGAACCAAACCCCCGGCCCACTGCGTGGAGGCAGATACGGGCCTCGCCGGAGCCTCCACCGTGGGGCGCTGGTAGACGGCGGACACCACCCGGAGGTAGTAGAAGAGGCTGATGGCGCTGGACAGCACCAGCACCACCACCAGCAGCCACCAGAAGACCGATACCCCGGCGGTGACCAGGTAGAACTTCCCGATGAAGCCGGCCGTGAGGGGCATGCCCGCCAGAGAGAGCAGCGCTACCGTGAGGACCACCGCCGGGAAGGGGCGCTGATAGAAGAGCCCACGGTAGTGGTCTATGCTCTCGGCCTCCTCGTTGCCCGTGGAGAGCACCGTTACCACGCCGAAGGCGGCCAGGATCGTCACGAAGTAGGCCGCAAGGTAGAAGGTGGCCGCCGAGATGCCCAGGGTGCCGCCCGCCAGGAACGCCACCAGCATGTAGCCCACGTGGGCGATGGAGGAGTAGGCCAGGATCCGCTTGACGTTGTTCTGCTGCAGAGCCAGCAGGTTGCCGCCCAGCATGGAGGCGATGGCGATCAGGCTGAATGCTATCACCATTGAGCCGTAGGATCGGACGTCGACCTGAGTGAAGAAGCGGAGCAGCAGGGCGAACATGCCCCCCTTGGAGACGGTGGCCAGGAAGGCGGTAGCGGGTGCCGGCGCCCCCTGGTAGACGTCCGGCGTCCACATGTGGAAGGGCACGACCGCCAGCTTGAACCCGATGCCGACGACCAGCATCGATAGACCTGCAAGCACCAGGAGGTCGCCGGAGACGGTGCCCAGCGTCTGGGCGATCCGATCGAACTGCATGGTGCCCAGCTCGGCGTAGATCAGCACCATCCCGAACAGCAGGAAGGCTGAGGACGCCGAGGCCAGGATCAGGTACTTGATGCCCGCCTCCACGCTGCCGCGCACCGTCCGAGGGTAGGCGAGCAGCGCGAAGAGGGAGATGCTCAGGGTCTCCAGTCCCAGGAAGAAGGAGGCGAAGTGGTTGCTGGCGGCCAGCGTCGCCGATCCCAGGGTTGCCACCAGCAGGAGCAGGTAGAACTCCTCTCGGTGCACCCTTTGCCTCTCGAGGTAGCCGTAGGCCAGGGCGACCACGGCGATGGCCGCGGCCAGTAGCACCCCGACGTAGAAGAGGGAGAAGCTGTCCAGCACGAAGAGCGCGGTCACCTGGCGGGGGGTGGCGGGGAGGGCCACCCAGAGGGCGGCGAAGGCGATCGCCAGACCCGCTGCGGATAGCAGCGCGGCCAGCAGATGGGAGCGGGCGAATGCGATGGCGAGCACCGCGAGCAGTGCGAAACCGGCGACCACCTCCAGGGGCAGCAGGGCGACGAGATCGTCGAGGACCATGATCACCTCCGGGGCTCCACCTGGGCCGTAGCTGCGGATCCCATCGCGTTGGCCAGCCCCTGCCCGGCGGCATCGAGGACCGGTTGCGGGTAGAAGCCCAGCCAGAGGGCGGTGGCGACCAGCATCGCCACCATCCCCAGCTCGCGGGACGACAGATCGGGCAACTGGCGGCGTTCCGCGATCGGCCCATGGAAGACCCGCTGGATCATCCAGAGGGCGTAGACCGTGGCAAAGACGATCCCGAGCGCCGCCAGCACCGCCGCGGCGAAGTTGGCCTGGAAGGTCCCCAGCAGGGTGAGGAACTCCCCGACGAAGTTCCCCAGCCCGGGCAGCCCCAGCGATGCCAGCGCGAAGAAGAGGGTCGCCCCGCCCATCAGAGGGATGGTGGCCCACAGCCCCCCCATGTGGTCCATCTCTCGGGTGCCGACGCGCTGCTGGATGGCGCCCGCCAGCACGAAGAGCGCCCCGGTGCTGACGCCGTGGGCGACCATCACCATCACCGCACCCTGCAGCGCGAGGCTGTTCCAGGCGAAGACACCCAGGAGGACGAATCCCATGTGGCTCAGGCTGCTGCAGGCTATCAGCCGCTTGAGGTCCCTCTGGCCGAAGGCCAGCACCGCCCCGTACACGATCCCGACGACCGCCAGCGCCAGGGCCACCGGGGCGAAGGAGGGGGCAGCCTGAGGGAAGAGGGGCACGAGAAAGCGAATCAGGCCGTACCCCGCGGTCTTGGCCATCAGCCCCGATAGGACGACGCTCGCCCCGGTTGGGGCCTGGGTGTAGGCGTCCGGCAGCCAGGTGTGGATCGGCACCGCCGGCAGCTTCACCGCTAAGCCGACGAACATCCCCAACATCAACCAGATGGCCCAGTCCGGCGGCAGGCTGGTTCCGAGCAGCTCGGCGTAGTCGAAGCTGTAGCGGCCCGTGTCCTGGCCGTGGACGAAGTAGAGCCCCAGGATGGAGAGCAGCATCAGCAGACCGCAGGCCTGGGTGAAGAGGAAGAACTTGATCGCTGCATAGAACCTCCGCTCGAACCCCCACAAGAAGAGGAAGTAGGAGGGGATCAGCATCAGCTCCCAGAAGAAGTAGAAGAGGAACAGGTCCACCGCCAAGAAGACGCCGGTGATGGCTGCCAGCACCCACAGGAGGTTGAAGTGGAAGAAGCCGACCCGATCCCCGACCTCCGTCCAGGAGGCTGCCACTGCCACGATCCCCAGGAAGGCGGTCAGCGTCACCAGCACCAGGCTCAGCCCGTCCAGGGCAAGGTGGAAGCCGATGCCGAACTGTGGTAACCAGGGGACGCTGAACTCCGCCAGCCAGGGTCCTTGGAGGGTGGAGGCCCCCTGCCCGAACTGCTGCACCCAGACGGCGACCGCTAGACCGAGGTTCGCGGCAAGGGCCAGGATGGAGAGCCGGCGCGGCCAGGCCGTGCTCCAGCGCCCCGAGATCCAGGCGAGGACCGCGGCCGCGGACGGGATGGCGATGAGCCAGGCAAGTATCATGGTTGGAACACTCCGATGGCAATCAGTATCGCCGCGCCGATGGCGATGCCCATGGCGTACCGGCGTACCACTCCCGATTGCGTCGCACCGAGGATGCGCCAGAGGAGCAGGTTCAGCCCCGCAATGCCTCTGTAAAGGAGGTCGACGAAATCCCCCCGGTTGGTGTTGGCGAACCATACCACCGGCCGGACGACGAGGTTGTCGTAGAGCCAGTCGAAGCCCCAACCGGCCAGCCAGAATCGGCGCAGGGTCGCTCCCCAGCCGGTGCGCGCCAGGTTGGAGGCGAGTCTGGGGCTCTGCTGGAAGAAGAGGTAGGCCAGGTAGATGCCGGCCAGCGACGCCAGCGAGCCGATGGCCGCGAGCACGAACTCCAGGCCCGGTGCGGCGCCTGCCAGCCTGGTGGCTGGCACGGCCGTTTCCAGGAAACGAGATAGTGAGGGCAGCCGCTGGCCTGCGAAGGGCACCTCCACGAAGCCCGCCACCAGCGACAGGAACGCCAGGACCACGAGGGGGATCGCCATGGCCGCGCCCGGCCTCCGCTCCACCTCCATCCTCCTGTCGCGAAAGAACACCAGGAAGAGTATCCGGAAGCCGTAGACGGAGGTGAGCAGCGCCCCCGCCACGCCGACGGCCCAGAACCAGGGACCGCCCTGGTCGGCCAGCCAGGACTGGGTTAGGATCGCTTCCTTGCTGTAGAAGCCGGCAGTTACGAGGGGGAACCCCGCCAGCGAGGCGGCCGCGATCAGGAAGGTCCAGAAGGCCAGGGGCAGGTCCCGTCGCAGGCCGCCCATCCTGAACATATCCTCCTCGTGGTGGAGGGCGAGGATCACCACTCCCGCCGACAGGAACATCAGCGCCTTGAAGAAGGCGTGGGTCACGAAGTGGAAGACCCCCGCCGCCCACGCACCGACCCCCAGGGCCAGGAACATCAAGCCGACCTGGCTAATGGTGGAGTAAGCGATGGCTCGTTTGATATTGCGCTGGGTCAGCGCGCTGAAGCCAGCGTAGATCAGGGTGGCGGCGCCGATGACGGCCACCGCAGACTGGACCTGGGGGGCCAGTGCGAAGAGGGCGTGGGTTCGGGCAATCAGGTAGACGCCCGCGGTGACCATGGTGGCGGCGTGGATCAGGGCGCTCACCGGGGTGGGGCCGGCCATGGCGTCGGGCAGCCAGGTCTGCAGCGGCAACTGGGCCGACTTGCCCAGGGCGCCGCCCAGCAGCAGCGTCGCCGCGGCGACGGCCAACGCGGACCCGACCGCCCACCGATCGGTTGCTCTGGCCATCAGTTCCTGGACGTCCAGGGTGCCCAGGTTGGTGAAGATCAGGAGGAGGCCGATGAGGAAGGCCGTGTCGCCCACCCGCGTGACGACGAACGCCTTTCGGGCCGCCCGCCCGTTGGCCGCCTCCCGATACCAGAAGCCGATCAGCAGGTAGCTGCAGAGCCCCACGCCCTCCCAGCCCAGGAAGAGCACGAGCAGGTTGGAGCCCAGCACCAGGGTCAGCATGGAGCCCACGAAGAGGTCCATGTAGGCGAAGAACCGAGCGTACCCCTCCTCCCCCTCCATGAACTCCACAGAGTAGAGGAGGATGAGGAAGCCGACGAAGGTGACGACCAGCACGAAGACCAGAGACAGGGCATCCAGGTAGAAGCTGATCGACGGGGAGAAGCCGTCGACGCTCATCCAGACCCAAAGGGTCTGGGTGAAGACCATGCCCGGCGGTGGCGTGGCGACGAAATCGATGGCCACCAGGATGGCGAGGAGCGCCGACAGCGCCACGGAGCCGACGCCCACCACCGCCACGCCGATTCGAGGCAGGCTGTCCCCTGCCAGCACGAGGATCAGGGTCCCGGCCAGGGGCAGGGCAGGTATCAGCCAGAGGTTCTGGAGCATATCAGCCTCGCATGTTGCTGGCGGAGTCGGTATCCAGGGTCCTGAAGTCGTGGTAGAGGCGGAGCACCAGCGCCAGCCCGACCGAGACCTCCGCCGCCGCCATCGCCAGGATGAAGATGAACATCACCTGCCCATCCGGCTGCTGCCAGCGGGAGCCAGCCACCACGAAGCCGAGCCCCGAGGCGTTCAGCATCACCTCCAGCGACAGCAGGGTGAAGAGTACGTTGCGCCGGGCCAGCAGGCCGGCGAGCCCCAGCGCGAAGAGGATCGCCGCCAGGATAAGCCCGTGTTCCATGGGGACTGTAGCCATCACGCTCCTCCGAATCTCTCCTCTTCTGCCGGCTGCCTGTGGCCCAGGTGGTAGGCTCCCACGAGGCCCGCCAGCAGCAGGAAGGAGGCGACCTCCACCCCTAGCAGGTAGGGGCCGAAGAGGGCCATCCCCACCTGCCTGGGATCCACGACGCTGCCGGCCTGGGGTTGGTTGCCGCCGCTGGCCAGCACGTAGACCAGTTCCGCCACCAGCAGAGTCGCCAGTATCGAGGGGCCCACCCACATCCTCGGGGTCCACCACAGCCTTTCCTCCGCGATCCCCTCTGGGCTGAGGTTGAGCATCATGATCACGAAGAGGAAGAGGACCATGATGGCCCCCGCGTAGACGATCACCTCCAGGGCTGCCACGAAGGCGGCCCCGAGGGAGTAGAAGACCAGGGCCACGGAGAGCAGCGACACGATCAGGTAGAGCAGGGCGTGCACCGCGAACACGCGCGTTACGGCCAGTGCGGTGGCGATCACCGCCACGGCACCCGAGAGGTAGAAGACTGCGGTCATTTCTAAACCCTCAGCTATCAACTGTCAGCGATCGGCCGCCGATACCTCGTGGGGGCCGTGCGCGCGAGGCTCTGCTCGCTCGCTTCGCACGCCTGCTCGCGTCACGCCGCGTGTGCGCCCTGGTCCCCAGACCCTGGAGTTGAGGCTGTTCCGACCCCGACGGGCTGCAGGAGCCCCCGGCCCCTACGGCATCAGACTCCGAATATCCACCGGCGGCCTCTCTTCTATCCCTTGGCCCTTGTCCTTCCCCGCTATCGCGATGCCCGCCACCTTGTAGTAGTTGTATCCGTGATACTTGCCGGGGCCGCTGATCAACAGGTCCTCCTTCTCGTAAACCAGGTTCTCCCGCCGGTACTCGCTCATGTAGTAGTCCGGCGTGAGCTGTATCGCGTAGGTGGGACATGCCTCCTCACAGTAGCCGCAGAAGATGCAGCGGGAGAAGTTGATCCTGAAGAACTCGGGATAGTGCCTGTTGGTCTCGGGATCGATGGCCAATTGCAGGGAGATGCAGTCCACCGGACAGGCCACCGCGCAGAGGTAGCAGGCGACGCATCGCTCCTGCCCGTCCGGGTCCCGGGAGAGGATGATGCGTCCTCGCCACCTCGGGGGCAGGTAGTGGGGATCCTCCGGGTACTGGACGGTCACCCGCTTCTGGAAGGTGTGCAGCAGCACTACCCACAATCCCTTGAGCACGCTGAGCACCTGGTTTCCCTCCTATCCCATCGCCGCGACGACGGCGCCCGTCGCCACCAGATTCAGCAGGGTCACGGGCAGCAGAGCCTTCCACGCGAAGCCCATCAGTTGGTCGGGGCGCAGCCTTGGCAGGGTTGCACGCAGCAGGATGAAGAAAGAGATGAAGAAGAAGGTCTTGAGGAAGAACCAGACCAGCGGCGGCAGCACCGGGCCGAGCCATCCCCCGAAGAACAGCGTCGTGATCAGCATGGAGATCAGGGTGATGCCCATGTACTCCCCGACGAAAAACATCCCGAACTTCATGCCGGAGTACTCGGTGTGGAAGCCTGCCATCAACTCGCTCTCGGCCTCCGGCAGATCGAAGGGCGCCCGCCGGGTCTCGGCGACGCCGGCTACGAGGAAGGCCACCAGGCCGAGGAACTGCGGCACGCAGAACCAGATCCTTTGCTGGGCCTCGACGATGTCGCTCAGGTTGAACGACCCGGCGATCATCACCACTCCCATGAGCGACAGCCCCATGAACACCTCGTAGCTGAGCATCTGTGCAGCGGCCCGCATCGCACCGAGGAGGGGGTACTTGCTGTTAGAGGCCCATCCAGCCAGCACGATGCCGTACACGCTCATCGAGGACATGGCGAGGAAGAAGAGCAGCCCGATGTCGAGGTCCGCCACGACGATGCCCGGGGCGAAGGGGACGACGGCGAAGGAGGCCATCACCGCGATCAGGATGATCGTCGGGGCGAGGACGAAGATGCCCCTGCTAGCGAAGGGCGGGATCCAGTCCTCCTTGAAGAATATCTTGATCATATCCGCCGGCACCTGCAGCAGTCCGAAGGGGCCAACCCGATTGGGGCCGTACCGGTCCTGCCACAGCGCCAGTAGCCGCCGCTCCACGTAGATGAGCGACGCCGCGATGGCGATCACGACGGCCAGGACGGCCAGGACCACCGCTATCGGACCGAGGATCTCGTTCAATCTAGTACTTCACAATCGTGTTCTGGTGGCGGCCATCCTGAGCCGGTTCGCCATCCTTTGCGGCAGCTTCGCCCAGTATGGCAACGGGTGTCACAGCCACCTTGGACGGGTGCCAAGCAGGTATCTCCAGGTGCCGTACTCGTTTCCCGCCAGAGAAGTTGACACGAACAAGACATACCTGCTTAGACAGTCGCTCACCAGCGACCCCACTCGATTTTGGTCGGCAAGGTAACCCCCTCGAGTCCCGGCAGCCCCGCGGGAACGCCGGCAACCCCTGGGGGTAGGGTTGGGATCAGCTTCAGCGCCAACCGGCGCATTCTGCCCCCCAACTCCACGTCGAGCTCCTCACCCTCCCGCAGCCCGTGCCGCTCCGCCTCCTCCGGGCTCAGGGCCAGGTAGGGTTGCGGTGCGAGTTCCGCGATGCCCTTGCTCGAGACGCTCAACTCCTCGGACCCGAAGATGTGGTAGAGAGGGACCACCAGCCACTCGCCGGGCCGAGGCTCGAAGGCTTCGGGTGCTCTCTCGAAGAGGTCGGGCTCCGCGCCCAGGACGGGCTCGATCAGCCGCTTCCCTGGGGAGCCACCCCGCAGCGGCCCCGAGACCTCCTCCTGGAACTTGATGAGGGCCTGCTCGGAGTTCCAGCCGGGGGCCCAGAAGCGCGGGATCAGGGGCGAGGGTGGCTGGCCCTGGTAGCCCTCCATGGAGAAGGCGAGGGGGCTATCCGGATCGTCGGGCGGCTTCGGCTCGCTGACGTCGATGTTAGCCGTCATGGCTGTGCGCCCGCTGTATCGATAGTGCTGGCGGGCGATCTTCGTGCCGTGTATCCGGAAGGTGCTGGGGGGCGCGATCTCCGCCACGGGTTCGAAGACGGGCACGGCTTTCGCAAACGCCCCGACGACGTCGTCCAGGGAATCCCAGAGCATGGGTCTATCCCATCCGGTGGCGACCGCTACATCCCTTAGCCATCGCCAGCTTTCCTGCACCGTGCCCTTCGGAACGAACACCTGGTAGAAGCGCTGCGCGCGTCCCTCCTGGTTCACGAGGGTGCCGTCGGACTCGGCGAAGGTGGCGGCGGGCAGCACCACGTCCGCCTTCACCGTGGTCCGATTGGCCAGGTGGTCCAGGACGACCACGTTGGGGGCGGCCGCGAGGAAGGCATCCACCCTCGCGGCATCCGCCCGCCTGTAGAGGTCGTTCTCCAGGACCACGACGGTGTCGGCTCGCCCCTCCTGCACCGCACGGAACGCCTCCTGGATGCTCTTGCCGCCCAGGAGGCCGAGCCCCAGGGTGTTGCACTCGGATACCACGTAGGAGAGGCTGGCCGGGCGGCCCGCCCGCCTCAGCGCCCACGCCACATCGGCGGCGGCCTGGACGATCTCTTCGCTGCCCAGGCTGGTTCCGGAGACGACGAGCGGGCGCTCGGCGTCCAGCAACGCCCGCGCGACGGCATCCGCGAGGTCGCGCACCTCGTCGGGGAGGTCCAGGCCGGCCGCTCCCTTGCCTTTCCCTGCCTGGCCGCTCACCTCCTCCGCGACGGCGAAGCCGAGGCGGGCCAGATCGGCCGGCGCGGCGTGGAAGCTCCGGGTGGCCACATCCGCGAGACGGGTCTCGGCGGCGGTAGCCAGGAAGAGGGGTCCGGTCTCCTGGCCGATCACCTCCCGAGCGGCGGCATCGTTCCACTGCGGGATCCCCATGGCTGCCACCTTCTTCAGCGGTTGCTGTCGCACCGATTGGCGAAGCGCCAGCGCCAGCATGGGAGCCGCGTTGGTGACGTCCTCCCCCAGAACCAGCACGGCGTCGGACTCCCTGACCTGCTTCAAGGAGGCGGACGGTGCCGGCCCATCTCGGAGGATCCTGAGCATCGTGGAGACGAGCCGAGCCTCCCCCTCGGACATCCCCAGGTAGAAGTTGTCAGGCCCGACGAGGGTGCGAAGCGCGAAGTTGGCCTCCAGCGAGGCCCTGGGGGAGCCGATCCCGATGACGCGCTTGCTGCGGGACAGGATCTTGCCCAGTTGCTCTAGTGCCTGTTCCGGCTCGATGGGCCTGAGGGCTGAGGACTGACGACTGAGCCCGGGCGGCGCTTCCTCGGTCCTCACTCCTTGGCTCTCGGTCCTCGCGAGGGGCTGGCGGATACGGCGGTCGCTGTTCACGAACTCGTAGCCGAAGCGGCCGCGATCGCACAGGAAGTTCCAGTTCACCTCTTCGTTGTAGCGTGTGCGTATACGCCTCAAGAGGTCGTACCGCTCACCGGGGATGGTGTTGCAGCCCACCGAGCAGTGCACGCAGATGGAGGGGGCGGTTTGGAGGTCCCACTTGCGGGCGTAGTGGCTGGAGAAGGTTCTGTCGGTGAAGACCCCGACGGGGCACACCTCCACCAGGTTCCCCGCGAACTCGTTCTCCAGGACGCCGTCCTCGTAGCGGCCGAAGTACACTGAGTCGTGGATGGCGAAGACGTTCAGATCCCGACCTCCAGCGTAATCCCTGTAGTAGCGGACGCAGCGGTAGCACTGGATGCAGCGGTTCAGCTCGTGGTTGACGAAGGGCCCGAGGTACTGGTTGCGGTAGGTGCGCTTCTTGAACCGGCTGCGCCGGTACACGTGCCCCGTCATCAGGGTCATGTCCTGGAGGTGGCACTCGCTCCCCTCGTCGCACACAGGGCAGTCGTGGGGGTGGTTCAGCATCAGCCACTCGATGACCCTTGCCCGAAACGCCTTGGCATCGGGGTCGTCGATGGAGATGCGGGCCCCGTCGGCGGCCGGCGTCATGCATGCCATGACGATCCTGCCGCGGGTGTCCTTCTCGTCTCTGAACTGCTTCACCGCGCACTGCCGGCAGGCCCCCACGGAGTGCATGGCCGGATGCCAGCAGAAGAAGGGCAGGTCGAAGCCCAGGGAGAGGCACGCCTGAAGCAGGTTCTGTCCGTCTTTGACCTCGTAGGGCCTGTTGTCCACGTAGATCGTCGGCATCCTCTATCTCCACCGGCACCGTTTCTCGGTGATCACGTCTGGCGGCGGAGCTGTGGCCGCAGGCTTCAGCCTGCACGCACCCGCAGGTCCGCCCCCTGCAACCGCCCGCGGTCTCTACATGCGTGGCGCGGCGGTGTGCTGCACGTGCCAACGGGTGCAGCCAAATGGCCATTCCTCGCTCACCGCCACGGGCAGCGCTTCTCCCTCACGTGCCTCTCGAAGTCCTCTCGGAAGAGCTTCAGGGCGCTTTGCAGCGGCTCGACCGCCCCCGGCGCGAGCGCGCAGAAGGTGTTGCCCGGGCCGAGCAGCCCGCACATCTGCGCGAGCGTCTCCAAGTCCTCCGGTGCCCCGTTCCCATCCTCCAGGGCCTGGAGCAGGTTCCTCACCCAGGGCAGCCCCTCCCTACAGGGGGTGCACCAGCCGCAGGACTCCTGAGCGAAGAACTGCTCCAGATTCAGCACCATCCCCACCGGACAGGTGCGGTCGTCCAGGACGATCATGGTGCCGGTGCCCAGCCGGCTGCCGGCCGCCTGCACCGACCCGTAGTCCATCTTCACATCCAGGTGGTCCGCCACCAGGAAGTCGGTGGAAGCGCCGCCGGGCTGCAATCCGCGGAATCCGTAGCCCTCCCGCATCCCGCCAGCGTGCTCCTCCAGGATCTCCCGGATGGTGGTGCCCATCGGCAGCTCCCACACGCCGGGCCGCTTCACCCGGCCGCTCACCCCGTAGATCTTCGTGCCCCCGTCGGGCGACCGGCTCAACCCCTTGTACCACTCCGCCCCGTTGTTCACGATGTGGGGCACGTTGCAGAGGGTCTCCACGTTGTTCACCACGGTCGGCTTGCCCCACAGCCCCGCCGTCTGGGGGAAGGGAGGCCTCGCGCGGGGGGTGGCTCGTTTCCCCTCAAGGGAGTTCAGCAGGGCGCTCTCCTCGCCGCAGATGTAGCGGCCGGCGCTGGTGTGAAGCCGCATCTCCAGGCTGTAGCCCGATCCCAGGATGTTCTTCCCCAGGTAGCCCGCTTCGTAGGCTTCGCCGATCGCCTTGCTCAACAGTCGGGCCGACAGGACGTACTCGCTCCTCAGGAAGATGTAGGCGACGTCGGCCTGGATGGCGTAGGCCGAGACGATCATCCCCTCGACCAGTTGGTGGGGGTCGCGCTCCATGAGAAACCGATCCTTGAAGGTGCCCGGCTCCATTTCGTCGGCGTTCGCCACCAGGTACTTCGGCCGCCGGACGTCGTCGCCCATCGGGACCACGCTCCACTTGATGCCCGTCGGGAACCCGGCGCCACCGCGCCCCCGCAGGCTCGAGTCCTTCACCACCTGCTGGACGTCCTGTGGCGACATGCTCCCGACGGCCTTCCGCACCGCCTGGTAGCCGCCGGCCCTCTCGTATCCCCTCAGGTCCAGGGGCTCCTCCCCGGGCCGGATGTTCTTAGTCAGCGGTCTTTCCATCCAGGTTCCCAGTCCTCGTCGGTTGGCACGGCGGGCGGGCGGGCCAGCAGCGCGTGGCGAGCGCGAGCGCAGCGTCACGCGGTCCCCACGGCCCCCCTACGGGTAGCTCGCCAGGATCGCCTCCAGCTTCTCCGGGGTCAGATCCCCGTGGAGGTCTTCGTCCACCATCATCGCGGGGGCGTGGTCGCAGGCCCCCAGGCATACTATGGGCAGCAGGGTGAACCTGCCGTCAGGCGTGGTCTCGCCGAAGTCGACGCCGAGCAGACGGGTCAGGTGGCTCTTCACGTCCTCGTACCCCATGATCCAGCAACTGACGCTGTTGCAGACCAGGATCACGTGCCTGCCCACCGGCCTGCGGAATATGAGGTTGTAGAAGGTGGCCACTCCGTCCAGTTCGGCGGGGGTCATGCCCAACAGCTCGCCCAGGTCGTGGAGGCTCTCGTCGGACACGTAGCCGCGGTGGCGTTGGACCACCTTCATCGCCTCTATGCAGGCGGCCGACCTGTCCTCGTAGTGGCTCAGCTCGGCTTCGATCTCCCGTCTCTCTTCCTCGGTCAACATCTTTCTGTCTTGCGCCAGTCTGTTGTTGCCCTGGGTCCTGGGTCCTGAGTCCCGAGTCCTTCAGACAGCACGACAGCACTCAGGACGCGGGACCCAGCACTCGGGTTTGGCTCCTCGATCATCGGTCCACGTCCGACAGCACGAAGTCGATGCTGCCCAGCGTGGAGATCAGGTCCGACACCATGTAGCCCCTGCTGGTAAGCGGCAGCGTCTGCAGGTGGGCGAAGGAGGGGGTGCGGATCCGGTTCCGGTACGCGGCGGTGCTGCCGTCGCTGATCAGGTAGAAGGCCATCATTCCCTTGGCCGCCTCGGTGATGATCTGCGCCTCGCCGGCCGGTATGACTGGACCCCAGCTCACGTTCAGGAAGTGGGCTATCAGGGTCTCGATGTCGTACATGGTGTTGGTGTCCTTGATCGGGGGAGTCGCCAGTGGATGGCGGGACTTGTAGGGACCCTCGGGCATGTTGTTCAGACACTGCTCGATGATCCGCAGGCTCTGCCACATCTCCTCGACGTGCACCACGGCCCGCCCGTAGCAGTCCCCGCGATGCCAGGTGGGGATCTCGAACTCGAACTGGTCGTAGCCGGAGTAGGGGCGCTTCTTCCGCATGTCCCACTCGAGTCCGCAAGCGCGCAGGCCCGGCCCCGTCACCCCCCACTCGATGGCCTGGTCCAGGGTGTACTCCCCGATCCCTATCGTGCGTTCCTTGAAGATCCGGTTCCGCATCACCAGGCTGTCGTACTCTTTCAGCTTCGGAGGCATGTAGTCCAGGAACTCGCGGACGAGCCTATCCCACCCCCTCGGCAGGTCGGCGGCGACCCCGCCGATGCGGAACCAGCCCGGGTGCATCCGAAAGCCAGTGACCGCCTCGATGATCTTGAATGCCTGCTCACGGTCGTTGAACATGTAGAACACCGGGGAGAGCGCGCCGAGGTCCTGGGCGTAGGTGCCGTACCACACCAGGTGGCTGATGATGCGGAACAGTTCCGTCAGCATCACCCGGATCACCTTGGCCCGGTCCGGCACCTCGATCCCCGCTAGCCGTTCCACCGACATCAGGTAGGCGATCTCGTTCACGAAGCCGCCCACGTAGTCGATGCGGTCGGTGTAGGGGAGATAGGTGTGCCAGGTCTGCCGCTCGCCAAGCTTCTCCTGAGCCCGATGGTGGAACCCTATGTCCGGGACGCAGTCGACGATCTCCTCGCCGTCCAGTTGCAGGACGATGCGGAAGGGGCCGTGGGTCCCGGGATGCTGCGGCCCCAGATTGAGGAACATGAACTCCCCCTCGGTCCCCCGAGCCGTGAGTCCCCAGTCCTCCGGATTGAACTGCAGCGCCGCCTGCTCGGTGGCGCCCCTTTCCTCTGTCAGGATGTAGGGACCCATTTCGGTCCCACGAGAGGGGTGCTCCTTGCGCAGGGGGTGGCCTTTCCACGTGGTGGGCATCAGGATGCGCCGTAGGTTGGGGTGGCCCTCCACCACGATGCCGAACATGTCCCACACCTCTCGCTCGTACCAGTTGGCCGAGGGCCAGATGTCGGTCACGGTGCGAATGGTGGGGTACTCACCCTCGAGGGCGACCTTGATCCGGACGTCGGCGTTCCGGTCGTAGGACAGCAGGTGGTAGACGACGGTGAAGTCGGCGGCCGGCTGGCCCTCCCTGCGGGACCTCATCCGCTCGTCGATAGCGGTCAGGTCGAAGAGGGTGCGGAAGGGGCCGGGCACCTCCGTCTTGAGGAATCGGAGGACATCCCTGACCCTATCCCTGTCCACCCACAGAGTGGGAAGGCCGTCCACGGTCGGCTGGGCCGTGAAGGCGATGTCCGGAAACCTGCTCTGCAATTCCCGAATGACGTCCGCGTCGCCGCTCATCGACTGCACTTCACCACTTTGCACATCAGGTCGTCCCACGATCTCGCGGTGCAGGGCGGGCGTGTCGCTGCGCTCCCGGGCCGTCCCCACATCGGCAGCCGCAGGCTTCAGCCCGCGTGTGCCGCGGGGCGAACCCACATCCTGCCCCACTCCGGTGCTAGACCTCGTCCGGCGGACGGAGCAGGGTGACCCGCTGCCGCTCGGCTCGCTTCAGGTCCCGGAACGATGGGAGGGCCGGGCGCTCCACCCCCTGGGGGCCGACCACCCAACTCAAGGGGCGTTTCTCCTTGCCCACCAGGTCCTGCAGGAGGCGCAGCCCCTCTATCAAGGTGTCGGGGCGAGGGGGACAGCCCTGGACGTAGACGTCCACGGGTAGGAACTTGTCCACCCCCTGCACCACGCTGTAGACGTCGAACATCCCGGCCGAATTGGCGCAGGAGCCCATCGAGATCACCCAGCGGGGAGCCATCATCTGCTCGTACAGCCGCTGGATGATCGGCGCCATCTTGATGAACACCGTCCCGGCGACCACCATCACGTCCGCCTCTCTCGGCGAGGAACGGATCACCTCCGAGCCGAAGCGGGCGAGGTCGTACTTGCTCGTGAGGGTGGTAGCGAACTCCACGTAGCAGCATGAGAGGCCGAAGTTGAAGGGCCACAGGGAGTTCCTTCGACCCCACGCCAGGAGGTCCTGCAGACGGCTCAGCAGGACGCTGCGGTGCGCGGACTCCTCGAACGAAGCATCGCCCCCCGCCATCGGCGCCGGGGCGTCGGGTCGGCTGAACCACCATCCCATGGATCGGTTATCCCTTTCTATCTGGAAGCGCCTCGCTTCAGCCTGGTGGTACCCCAGTCGAGCGCAGCCTGCCGCCACAGGTAGGCGAGGGCGGCCAGGAGCGACACCACGAAGAAGGCGGCGGCGAAGAATCCGAGCCAGCCCAGGTCGCGGGCCGCCACTGCCCAGGCGAAGAGGAAGGTGGCTTCCAGGTCGAACACCACGAAGAACATCGCAACCAGGTAGTACTTGACGTCGAAGCGCACCCGTGCGGATCCCGTGGGGACGATGCCGGACTCGAAGGGCTGCCCGGTCTGGGGTTGCAGGTGGCGCTCTCCCAGGACGTAGGACAGCCCGACCATGATCCCCACGACGGCGATGATGAGGGCGAAGTAGACCGCGAAGGGCCAGAGAGCGATTTCCTGCACCGTGCAGAAGCCTCCGCATCGTGTTCCTCGGCCGCCGTCGGCCCCGCAGCGGATCCTCGTGGTGGCCAACATCGCGACCACGGCGACGCCCTCGAGGCTTCTCCGGCCTCGGCCGGACGCCCGGAGGGCTGGCGGCCCTGGTGCCCGGATCGATCGTGGGGAAGCATCTCGGGGCCGCTTCATACCCTCTTGCAACTTGCGGACCAACAACCAGGTTCTCCGGGGTGGTTCACGCGCGGCGCTCCGCTCCGGCACGTTTCCGATGTTGCGCGATGTCGGGCATTGCCCTATGATTCAGTTCACAATCGAACAGTCCTTTCGGCTGCTTTTGGGAGCAGGCGATTCCGGTGGTGAACCGGAGTGGGGCCGGGCTTTGGAAGGCAGCGAGCGTAAGCTCGTGGGACTCGGTGGCCGAGGGGTGATTTCGCGGTCGAGATCGCCCAGGCTGTCGGAGTCCGACGGGCTTTTCTGTTCCCGTCGATGGAGCGGAGGTTCATGGAGTGTTCTCGTCCAAACAGGGGGTGGCTACCCTCTCCGTCGTGTCCAACTCACTGCTGGTAGTCTTGAAGCTGACCGTGGGTATCGCCATCGGCTCGGTCAGCGTGATCTCGGAGGCCGTGCACTCCGGCATCGACCTGCTGGCGGCCATCATGGCTCTCTTCGCCGTTCGAGCTTCGTCGCGGCCGCCGGACGATGGCCACCACTTCGGACACGGCAAGGTGGAGAGCCTCTCCGGCGCCGTCGAGGCGCTGCTGATCTTCGTTGCGGCCATTCTGATCGTCGGCGAGGCCGTCCAGAAGCTGCTACACGGCACCGAGCTGCAGGCTGTGGACCTGGGTATCGGTGTGATGGCGGTCTCCGCCGTGGTGAACACGGTGGTATCGCGGCTGCTGCTGAGTGTCGCAAGGGCCACCGACTCTGCGGCCCTGGAGGCCGACGGCTGGCACCTAACCACCGACGTGCTGACATCGGTCGGCGTCGCGTTGGGTCTCATTGCCGTCCGGCTCACCGGCCGCTCGGAGTTGGATCCCCTTATCGCAATAGGGGTGGCCCTCTTCATATGCAAGGTGGCCTTCGACATCACCTCGAGGTCCGTCCGGGATCTGCTGGATTCCAGCCTTCCCAAGGAGGAGCAGGCGTTGATCCGCCTTGCCCTGGATGCGCACCGGGCGGACGTGGTGGGCTACCACCGCATCCGATCCCGCAAGGTGGGCGCCGAGCGCCACGTGGACCTGCACCTCGTGGTACGCCGCGACGCCACGGTCCAGGAGTCCCACGACCTCTGCGACCACCTGGAGGACCATCTCCGGTCGGCGCTGGGTTCCTGCTCGCTGGGCATCCACGTGGAGCCCTGCCGTGGCGAGTGTGGGAAGTGCCATCTGGCCTGCCCGCCGTCCGAGGAAGAGGCCAAGCCCGCGTAGGGCTGCCTGGCAGGGCCGGAAGGGCCGATGCTATACTCTAAGCAGGTATCTCCAGAGAGAGCACACGTTTCCCGCCAGAGAAAGCCGACGTGAACTAGGAATACCTGCCTTAGGTTGGGGCGACCGTACGGTCGCCCCAACCTAAGAACCCAGAACCGCAAGAGGCAGCTATGAGCATCAGCCGTGAGGAAGTGGAACACGTTGCCTATCTGGCCAGGGTGGGTCTCACCGAGGAGGAGAAGGAGCGCCTCCGGGGGCAGCTATCGGACATCTTGGGCCACGTGGCCATGATCAACCAGTTGGACACCGAGGCGATCCCTCCGACGGCTCAGGTGATCCCGCTTCAGAACGTCATGCGCCCCGACGAACCGGGGGTGTGCTACCCGCCAGAGGCGATCCTATCCAATGCCCCCAGGGCCGAGGATCACTATTTCAAGATCCCGCCTGTCCTGGAGGAAGTCCCTCTCGATGGCCCACCGGAGATCTGAGAAGTGCTGCGTCCTGGGACCTGCGTCCTGAGTAGTCGAATACGCCCGCAGGACAGGGGACTCAGGACCCGTAAGGAGAACGGTCTTGAAGCCCTTTGAAGCGACTATCCACGAGGTCCACGACCTCCTACGCACTGGGCAGCTCTCGGCCGTGGAGCTGACGCGCTCGCTGCTCGAGCGCGTCGAGGCCGTGGAGCCGCTGGTGCACGCCTACGTCACCGTCACGCCCGAGGTTGCCCTGGAGCAGGCGGAGAGAGCCGACCGGCGGCGTGCGGCAGGGGAGGACAATCCCCTCCTGGGGGTCCCCGTGGCCATCAAGGACCTGATTTCCACCGAGGGCGTGCGCACCACCTGTAGCTCCAAGATGCTGGAGGGCTTCGTGCCCGTCTACGACGCCTTCGTGATCGAGCGGCTGCGGGAGGCGGGGGCGGTCTTGGTGGGCAAGACCAACATGGACGAGTTCGCCATGGGCTCCTCCACCGAGAACTCGGCCTTCTTCCCCACCCTGAATCCCTGGGATCTAGCGCGAGTCCCAGGCGGCTCCAGCGGCGGCTCCGCCGCAGCGGTGGCCGCAGACGCGACGATCTTCGCGCTCGGCTCCGATACCGGCGGCTCCATCCGCCAGCCCGCATCCCTCTGCGGGGTCGTGGGGATGAAGCCCACCTACGGTGCGGTATCGAGGTTTGGGCTGGTGGCTTTCGCGTCCTCCCTGGACCAGATCGGCCCCTTGACCAAGGACGTCACCGACTGCGCCCTGGTGCTGAACGCCATCGCGGGGCACGATCCCAGGGACTCCACGTCCCTGCGCTTCCAGGTCCCCGACTACACCAAGGCGCTAGTGCCCGACCTCAAGGGCATCCGGGTGGGGGTGCCGAGGGAGTACTTCGCCCAGGGGATCGACCCCGAGGTGGAGAGGCTGGTGAGGGCTGCCATCGATCGACTGCGGGAGCTGGGGGCCGAGGTTGGGGAGACATCGCTGCCTCACACAGGCTACGGCCTCGCCTCCTACTACATCATCGCGCCGGCCGAGTGCAGTGCCAACCTGGCCCGGTACGACGGTGTGAGGTACGGCTACTCGGCTCCAGACGCTGAGAGTATGTGGGACGGATACTTCAAGACCCGCCAGCGGGGATTCGGCGCTGAGGTGAAGCGGCGGATAATGCTGGGCACCTACGCCCTCAGTTCCGGCTACTACGATGCCTACTACCTGAAGGCACAGAAGGTCCGCACCCTGATAAAGCGTGACTTCGACGAAGCGTGGGAGAAGTTCGACGTGCTGGCAGCGCCCACCTCCCCGACGGTGGCCTTCAAGGTTGGAGAGAGGACGGACGACCCCCTGGCGATGTATGCCTCGGACGTCTGTACCATCCCCGTGAACCTGGCGGGGCTGCCCGGGATCTCGGTGCCCTGCGGTTTCTCCCAGGACTTGCCCGTCGGGCTGCAGTTGATCGCGAAGCCGCTGGCGGAGGAGACGCTGTTGCGCGTGGCCTACGCCTACGAGCAGAGCACCGACTGGCACGAGCGGAAGCCGCAGCTTGTGTAGTGAGGATCAAGGACTGAGGAGCTGATAGCCGGTAGCCAATTGCTAGAAGCTTGTCAGTCCTGTTCAAGGAGCGAGATCATGGAATACGAGCCGGTGATCGGTCTTGAGGTCCACGCGCAGTTGCTGACGGAGAGCAAGATGTTCTGCTCCTGCAGCGCGGACTACGCGGGCGCGGCGCCCAACACCCACGTCTGTCCGGTCTGCCTGGGGATGCCCGGCGTGTTGCCCGTCATCAACCAGAAGGCGGTGGAGTACACCGTCATGACTGCCCTGGCCCTCAACTGCCAGATACCGGAGTTCAGCAAGTTCGACCGAAAGAACTACCCCTATCCGGACCTGGTTAAGGGGTATCAGATTTCCCAGTACGATATGCCGCTCAGCCGCGACGGCTGGATTCAGGTCGAGACCGACGGCCAGGTGAGTCGGGTCGGCATCATCCGGGTGCACCTGGAGGAGGACACCGCCAAGCTGCTCCACGTGACCGACGAGAACGGCCAGAGCTACAGCCTGGTGGACGTGAACCGCTCGGGGGTCCCGCTCATGGAGATCGTGAGCGCGCCGGATATCCGGTCACCCCAGCAGGCCCGAGCCTACCTGATCAAGCTGAGGGCGATCCTCCAGGCGCTGGGGGTCTCCACCGGCAACATGGAGGAAGGCTCCTTCCGCTGTGACGCGAACGTCTCCATCCGTCCGAAGGGGAGCAAGGAGTTCGGCATCAAGACCGAGGTGAAGAACATGAACTCCTTCCGCTCGGTCCAGCGGGCGCTGGAGTACGAGATCAAGCGGCAGGCGGCGGTGCTAGAGCAGGGCGGCCGGATCGTCCAGGAGACCCGAGGCTGGGTGGAGGACAAGGGCATCACCGTCAGCCAGCGAACCAAGGAGTACGCCCACGACTACCGCTACTTCCCGGAGCCGGATTTGCCGCCCATGATGTTGGGCCGGGAGTGGGTGGAGAACGTTCGGGCGAAGCTGCCCGAGCTGCCCGATGCTCGCCGCGACCGCTTCGTCGCCCAGTACGGTCTGGATAGGGAGAGCGCCCGACTGCTCACCGAGAGCAGGGCGACCGCCGAGTTCTACGAGAAGACGGTCGGCCTCTACCCCAACCCCAGAGCGGTATCGAACTGGATGCAGGGCGAGCTGTTCCGGCTGCTGAAGGACGGCGAGGGCGACGTGAGCGGCACCAAGCTCACCCCCGAGATGCTGGCCGAGCTGCTGCAGATGGTGGAGAAGGGGGCCATCAACGCCCGCACCGCCAAGGAAGTGTTCGAGGAGATGTTCAACACCGGCGAGCCGGCCGGGGAGATCGTCAAGGAAAAGGGGCTCACCCAGATCAGCGACACCGCCCACCTCGAGCTGGTGGTGGACGATGTGATCAAGAACAACCCCCAGGCGGTGGCCGACTACCGGGCCGGCAAGGCGCCCGCCATCGGTTTCCTGGTGGGCCAGGTGATGAAGCTCACTCGCGGCCAGGCCAACCCCGGGGTGGTCAACAAGCTGCTCAAGGACAAGCTGGGGTAGGGACCCCTATCCCCTGCCCCCTTCCCTTAACGGGAAGGGGGTTTTCATTCTCCCCCCGCACGGGGAGGGCCAAGCAAGTATCTCTAGATAGAGTAGACGTTTCCCCCCATGAGAGTTGACGTGAACCGGAGATGCCTGCCCTGAGGAAGAGGTTAACGCGATGGCGAAGAGAGAGCGCAAGGTAATCGGACCGGTAGAGCTGACGGACATGGCGTACGGCGGGGAGGCCGTGGGGCGCCACGAGGGGATGGTGGTGTTCGTCTACCTGGGGGCCCCTGGCGACATCGCCACCGTCGACGTCACCATCACCAAGAAGAGCTTCGCTCGGGGCAGCATCGTCGACCTCGTTCGGCCCTCCGATCTCCGCACCACCCCTCCCTGCCCCTACTTCGGCAGTTGCGGGGGCTGCCAGTGGCAGCACATCCGCTACGAGGAGCAGATCAAGCTCAAGCAGCACCTGGTGGCCGAGGCGTTCGAGCGGATAGGACACCTGCCCGTTGAGGTTCTGCCCACTCTTGGCATGGATCACCCGTGGCACTACCGCAACACCATGGAGTTCGGCTTCACCTTCGAGCAGGAGCCGGGCCTCCGGCGGCTGCGGGGGCACCGCATCGTGCCGATCGGGGAGTGCATCATCTCCAGACTGGAGATCAACGAGGTTCTGGGACTGCTGTGGGACTGCTTCTACCGGGAGAAGATGGCGGAGGTTACCCCTCACAACGCCTTCGTGAGGGTGGGAGACGGCCCCGCGCCTCGCACCGTGGTCGGACTCTGGGGCCACGGGGAGTGGCCGCATATCGCCGACCGGATGGTGCAGGACCGGCCTGACCTGATCGCCGGAGTCGTTCAGCGGAAGGGCCGGAGCTCCGAGAAGGGGCGCATCCTCTTCGGACGGGACTACACCGAGCACGAACTGCTGGGCAAGCGCTACCGGGCCAGCCTCGCCTCCTTCTTCCAGGTTAACCACACCCAGACCGAGGTGCTGATCCGAACCGCTCTCGCATTCCTCCAGCCGGAGCCCGACCAGGTGGTCCTGGATGCCTACTCCGGGGTGGGCACCTTCTCCCTCCAGCTCGCCGACAGGGTCGCGAAAGTGGTGGCCGTGGAGGCCAGTCCATCGGCCAACGTAGATGCTAGAATGAACACGGCCGGGTTGGACAACGTGAGTCTGGTGGAGGGGAACTTCGGCGAGGTGACCCTGCCGGTCGAGCGGGTCGACGGCGTGGTCATCGACCCCCCGCGAGGAGGGGTTGCCCCCGAGGGGTTGGACGCGCTCGTGCGGCTCTCGCCTGAGCGGATAGTCTACGTCTCGTGCGATCCCACCACCTTGGCTCGGGACGCCGCCTTGCTGGTTGGGGCGGGCTACCGCCTGGAGCGGGTCCAGCCGATCGACCTGTTCCCGCAAACCTACCATGTGGAGACGGTGGCCCTCTTCCTGCGCTGAGGGTAGCCTGATTCTCCGCTGGCAGGCACTCTACAGTAGAATACTCCCAGCCGTGGTGGTATATCTGGAGGGGGTCGACGCCGAGGGCGGGCGCGGAGAAGGCGCAGGTGGTCAGCAGTACCAGCTCCTAGACGAGTACGCCCGTACGCGGGGGATGACGGTGAACCCTCTCCTGCGAGAGAGCCTCGAGCGCGGCCCGATCGCATCCCTGGAACGCCGCCGCGAGGCAGCCTTGGCGAGGCTGGCGTGGTAGCGGCTCCCCGCCGCCGACTGGGACGGCATCGAGCGCCAATCGCAGGAGCGTTGGGCCGGCCGTGATGCCCCGTGAACCGATGATGGTGGGCTGCCACATCCCCGTGTTCGCCGCGTGACGTGAGCGCTGCGCAGCGTTGATAGCGACGGCTGATAGCTGATAGAGGTTCGTTCGGTATGAGTTCGGATCAGGAGCCCCTTGGTGCCACCAACAAACAGTTCGTCCATCTCCACGTCCACTCCGAGTACTCCCTGCTGGACGGCTTGGGGAAGATAAAGGAGTTGGTGGGTCGGGCGAAGGAGCTGGGGATGCCTGCCCTGGCCCTCACCGACCACGGCGCCATGTACGGGGTCATAGAGTTCTACCTGGCGGCCAAGGCCGCTGGCATCAAGCCGATCATCGGCGTCGAGGCCTACGTGGCCCGGCGCAGCATGTACGACAGGGAGGCCGAGGACAAGTCCTCCAGCCACCTGCTGCTGCTGGCGAAGGACTACACCGGCTACCAGACCCTGGTGAAGCTGGTCAGCGCAGCCCAATTGGACGGCTTCTACTACAAGCCTCGCATCGACCGTGCCCTCCTCGAGAAGTACCACGAGGGGATCGTCATCTCCTCCTCCTGCCCATCTGGCGAGGTCGCCAAGGCGATCATGAGGGACGATCCCGAGGAAGCGGCCAGGATCGCCGCGTACTACCGCGATCTGGTGGGTGCCGAGAACTACTACCTGGAGGTGCAGGACCACGGCCTGCCCGACCAGCCCAAGATCAACAGGGGCGTCCTGGAATTGGGCAGGAGGATGGGCATCCCCGTCATCGCCACCAACGACGTCCACTACGTGCGCCAGGAGCATGCAGAGGCGCAGGAGATCCTCCTCTGCATCCAGACCAACACCACCCTGGATGATCCCAACCGAATGCGGCTGGAGACCTCCAACTTCTACCTCCGGAGCGCACAGGAGATGGCGGCGGTCTTCGGCGAGGTGCCGGAGGTGCTCGGCAACACCCTGCGGGTGGCCGAGCAGTGCAATCTGGAGTTCGACTTCAGCCGGGTGATCCTGCCGGAGCTGGACTTCATCCCCGAGGGGATGACTCCCATCGAGTACCTCTCCCAACTGTGCTGGAAGGGGCTGTACGAGCGCTACCCCAACGTCACCGACGAGATCAAGCACCGGTTGGAGTACGAGCTGTCGGTCATCGATAAGACCGGCTTCCCGAAGTACATCCTGCTGGTGTACGACTACGTCAACTGGGCCCGCAAGCAGGGCATCTTCTGCCAGCCTCGAGGCTCGGCGGCCGGCAGCATCGTCCTCTACTGCCTCTACGTGGCCGACGTAGATCCCCTGGAGTACGACCTCACCTTCGAGCGCTTCCTGAACCCCGATCGAGCCCAGATGCCCGATATCGACATGGACTTCCAGGACGACCGCCGCAACGAGGTGATCGAATACGTCACCAAGAAGTACGGCGCAGACCGGGTGGGACAGATCGTCACCTTCGGGCGGCTGGCGGCGAGGGCGGCGATCCGCGACGTGGGGCGGGCCATGGGGCTGCCTCTGGCAGAGGTGGACAGGGTTGCCAAGCTGGTGCCGACCATTCCCGTCGGCATCACCATCGACAAGGCGATGGAGGAGAACCCCGACCTCCGCCGGATGTACGAGACCGAGTCCCACATCAAGCGGCTGATCGACGCCGCCAAGAGCATCGAGGGGGTGGCACGCCACGCCTCCACCCACGCTGCGGGCGTCGTCGTGTCCCGGGACCCCCTTACAGAGATCGTCCCGATCCAGAAGGCCACCAAGGGCGAAGAGCTGGTGATGGCCCAGTACTCCATGAAGATGCTTGAGAAGGTCGGCCTTCTCAAGATGGACTTCCTGGGGCTGAACAACCTGACCATCCTGGCCAACACCCTGAAGCTGGTGGAGGCGACCCGCGGGCAGAAGCTGGACCTGTCCGCCATTCCACTGGACGATCAGGCGGCGTTCCAGATGCTGTCCGACGGCGAGACCACCGGCATCTTCCAGTTGGAGGGCGCCGGGATGCGCCGCTGGGTTCGAGAGTTGAAGCCCAGCAGCGTTCGCCACCTCATGGCCATCGTGGCCCTATACCGCCCCGGCCCCATGGCCTACATCCCCACCTACATCGCCCGCAAGGAGGGGCGGGAGAGGATCGAGTACATCCACCCCAAGCTGGAGCCGATCCTCCGAGAGACCTACGGTGTGATCGTCTACCAGGACCAGGTGATCAAGAGCGTGGTGGCCGTGGCCGGCTTCACCATGGGGCAGGCGGACATCCTGCGCAACGCCATGAGCAAGAAGATCAAGGACGTCATGGCGAAGCAGAAGGATCTCTTCATCGAGGGCGCGCAGAAGAACGGCATCACCGAGGCGGGCGCTCAGGCGATTTGGGAGCAGATAGAGCCGTTCGCTGGCTACGCCTTCAACAAGGCCCACGCCGCCTGCTACGCCATGCTCGCCTACCAGACGGCCTATCTGAAGACCCACTACCCCGTGGAGTACATGGCCGCTCTCTGCACATCCTACGTGGCCGACACCGACAAGATCGCCCTCACACTGGGCGAATGCCGGCGGCTAGGGGTCCAGTTGCTTCCTCCGGACATCAACGAGAGCAGTTTGCAGTTCAGCGTGGAGTGGCTGCCCGGCGCCAGGCGGCAGATCGATCCCACGGAGAGTGGCACCGAGCAGCTCGCCATGCGCTTCGGCCTGATCGGGGTGAAGAACGTGGGCGAGGGGGCCATTCTCAGCATCATCGCCGAGCGCGAGAAGAACGGCCCCTTCAAGTCGCTGGGGGACTTCTGCAGGCGGGTCGACACGCGGACCATCAATAAGCGTGTGGTGGAGAGCCTGATCAAGTGCGGCGCCATGGACAGCTTCGGCGACCGAGCTCAACTGTTGAAAGGCCTGGATCAGACCCTGGATGCGGCCCAGCAGGAGCAGCGCGCCCAGGAGGTGGGGCAGATCACCATGTTCGACCTGTTCGGCCCGTCGGCGACCGTTGCCCCCGCTCCGACCGCCTCCTCCAAGACCGTCCCCGCGGCGTCGCTCAAAGAGCGTCTGGCGTGGGAGAAGGAGGTCCTCGGCATCTACATCTCCAGCCATCCCTTCCAGCACGCCGCGTCCTGGCTCCAGAGCCGGATAACGGCCACGAGCGGCCAGATAGGCGAGGATCTGGAGGGGAAGAAGGTGGTGATCGCCGGAGTCGTCGCCGGTGTGAAATCGCTCACCACCAAGAAGGGGGACCGGATGGCCGCCGTGCAGTTGGAGGACCTCCACGGCGGCGTGGAGGTAGTGGTCTTCCCCAAGACCTACGAGAAGACCCGCGAGCTTTGGCAGCCCGACGCCGTGGTGGTGGTCGAGGGGAAGGTGGACGCCAAGGACGACCGGAAGAAGGTGCTGTGCGAGAAGGCGGAGCTGTTCGTGGTGCCGGAGGGCACCCCGCCTCCCATGGTGGAGGCGGCGTCGCCGGCTACCGGCTACGGTGTGGAGCCCGACGAGGTGGACGGAGGCTTCTACACCGAGGATCCCTCTGGAGAGGACCCGGGCCTGCAGTGGGAGGATCTCTCGGCGGAGGCTCCGCCGGCCCCTCCCCACGCTCGTGCTGTGGACCGGCCAGACGGAATGTACGCACCTCTTTCGGAAGGGGTGGCGGAGCATGCCTCTCCCTCTGAGAGAGGCCGCCCGAGCGAAGCGATGGCGGGTGAGGGCTCCGGCGAGGCGACCCCTGCCGTGGCCGTCTCCAACGGGTCTCCCGTGTCCAACGGTGTCCGGAATGGCAACGGTGCACGGAATGGCAACGGGAACGGCAATGGACACAACGGCAAGGCCAGGGCGCGCGGGACCGCCAATGGCCGCCCGCCCTGCCACCTCCGGATCGTCCTGACCCGTCGCGGAACCGACCAGCAGGATGTGGAGCTGCTCCATCGGGTCTATCGGGCCCTCTCGGCCTGGCACGGAGAAGACAGCTACGAGTTGTGCATAGAGACCGAGAGCGAGCGGACGATCCTGAAGAACCCCGGTGCCCGCACCTCCTTCAGCACGACCTTGGAGGCCGAGTTGAAGGAGCTGCTTGGACCCGACTGCCTGACCGTTTGCGAGGCGTGACGAAGAGATGCGACGGCCCGCTGGCGACGGCTACCGACGTGGTGCGAGGTCTCGTACGCGCGACGCGCCGCCACCCCACGTGACGAACGGATGGCAGGGGGCGAGCCCCTGCCCCACAACGTGATGCTGGTCGACTACCACCTGCACTCCCACGTCTCGCACGATGGGGCGGGGAGGATCGAGGAGCACGCGCGACGGGCGGCGGAACTCGGCCTCGCAGAGATCTGCCTCACCGAGCACCTGGATTTCTACCCTTCCCAGGACGGCCTCTCCTGCACCACTATCCCCTCATCCGACCGGCTGGAGCGCTACCTGGAGGAGGTGCGTGAACTGCGGGATCGCAGCCCGGTGCGGGTGCTCGCCGGGATAGAGCTGGACTACAAGCCGGAGGCCGACCGCTGGGTGCGGGAGCTGCTGGACCGGTTCCACTTCGACTTCGTGCTCGGGTCCGTCCACAACGTGGGTAGCTGGGGCGTATCAGGGCCGGAGGATATGGCGCTGGACTTCTTCCGGGAGCGGGGCACCGAGCGGGGTTGCCTCGAGTACTACGAGATGGTGGCGCGGGCGGTGGACACCGGCCTGTTCGACTCGTTCGCACATCTGGATCTAGTGAAGCGCTTCCGGCCGGAGAACGGTACGCTGATCCTCCAGGGATCCATCCGCGATCGGATCGTGGGCATCCTGGACCGGATGGCGGCCACGGGGACCGGCATCGAGGTCAACGGCTCCGGCCTGGTCCACGCCCCCCGCGAGGCATATCCCAGCCTGTCGCTGCTGAAGCTGGCCCGCGAGCGAGGGGTGACCGTGCTCACGGCGGGCTCCGACTCGCACCGGCCCGAGACTGTCGGGCGGCACTTGCGGGAATCGCTCGCTCTCGCCCGCGAGGCGGGCTTCACCCACCTCTACACCTTCGACCGGCGGGTTCGGACGGCGATTGCGATCGAAAACGGCTGACGAATCGATCCGCGACATCCGCGGATTCGTTGCCTGTCGTCCCCTACTTCGGCAGCCCCTCGATCCCCTCCAGCACCTCCGGCTCGAAACGACCATCCCTCATCAGTGGCTTGCCGTCGTACCAGATGGAGCAGTCGGTGGGGATTACGTCCACGTGGGTCCTGGCAGACCATTTCGCCCCCGTCTCCTCGGGGTAGGGGTCGCCGAAGGCCACGTGCACGCCGGGGATCTTCTCGTCCTGGAGCAGGTTGCCGGTGAGGGCCCGCACCCAGAGGTTCGCCCCGATGGCGAACTCCCCTACTCGATCGCTGTTCTCTCCCGAGGCCAGGTACTGCTCTAGCTCGCTCTCCAGTTGCCGATCCTCGCAGCGCACCTCCACGGCCCGCCCCCCGGAGATGGCGAAGGTCACCGGCCTCTCCAGCACCCCGTACTTGCGGCTGAAGTAGTCGCCTAGCACATCGGCTACCAGGACCCCCTCGGCGTCCACCGGCGAGGTGTAGGTCTCCCCTTCGGGGAGGTTTCCCCATTCCCCCTGCTGGTGGTAGAGGCCGGTGCAGGGCTTCCACAGCAGCTCCTGGGAGAAGGTCGCCAGGAGGTCGGTCCCCTTGGGGTTGGTGACCCGTATGTGCCTGGCCGGACGCACCAGATCAGTCACCCTCTCCACCAGCGTGGCGACGACGGAGTAGTCGGCGAGCATCCCCTGGATCATCAGCCTCTCGTCGATGTCCACCATGTGGCCGTGCCGAGCGTTCAGCTCGTCGATAAGCAGGTGGCGCATGGGGATCCGGAAGGAGACCTCGCCCTTGAGGCCCCTGGCGACGAAAAAGGTGGCGGTGGGCTGGGCGGCCCGCAGCGCCTCGGCGAAGCCCGCGGGCGTGGAGGTGAAGGGCCGGCGCCCGAACTCCTCCAGGTAGATCGAGTGCACCTCGGCTCCTGCCCTCAGGGCCTCCTCCCTGAGGGCGAGCCCAATGGCTTCGCTGTCGCGATCGGTGATGATGGCGACCCTGTCGCCTCCATCGATCGCCAGACAGGTCCTGACGGCGTTGCGAGCCCCTGGTAGAAGCTCTCCAGGGGTGGTGGTTTTCTCTGGGCTGTTCACGCGTAGCCTCCTAGAAATCGCGCGGATCGGGGTGGCAGGCGAATTGCCGTTGGATCGGCGATCCGTGGCCGGCGGTGACCTGCCCGATTCTGATAGCGAAATCTGGGCCAATTATACCGCTGGGAGGGGCGGGAAGGGGTGAGTCCGAGGAGGGAGATCCACGACGCCTCCGAGCACGTCCGTCGAACGGCCGAGGAAGAGGGTGGTGGCCGGAGCGAGGTGGGGGACTTCCGGGTCCGGGCCGCGATCGCCATCGCGGTGCTGGCCGTGCTGCTGGCCCTGGCGAACCTCGGGGGCGAGAACGCGGCCAACGAGATGGTGGGCGCCAACATCGATGCTCGCGGCGCGTGGGACCTCTATCAGGCCACCAACGTCCTTCAGTCCACGTATGCCATCGCGGCGGACCGTCTGGAGATCGAGATGGAGTTGCGCGGGGATTCGCTTTCCCTCGAACAGCGCCGGTCGATCCAGGACGCGATCGACCGCTACCGGGCGACGGTAGACAGCCTGGAGAGCAGTCCCGGCTTTCTGGCGGGCGCCGCTCCTTCGCCGGTGGAGGGCAAGAGCGAGCTGGCGGACCGGGCGCGCCGCCACGAGGCCATACGCGAGCGAGCCGAGTTGCAGGAGCACACATTCGATTACTCCTCGGCACTCTTCCAGATGGCCATCGTGCTCGGCTCGGTCGCGATCGTCGTCGTGTCCAGTCGGGTGCTGTTGCTGGCGCTGATCCTCGGTGGGGTGGCCGCCCTGCTGATGCTGAACGGCTTCCTCCTGCTGGTGCCGCTGCGCTGAGATCCCCCGGTCAACTGCCTGAGTGCGCCTGACGCAACCTGTGAAGGGGCAGACACGTAGGTCTGCCCTACGTGCGGAGGAGGCCGCGCGGGCGGACCCGCTGGTCCACCCCTACCGGTATCGTTGGGGTCTCTGAGTGTATCGATCCCGGAGTAGGGCGGGCTGTCTACGACCGGCCGTGCCTGAGTTGTGCCACTCGGGCCAGCAGGAGTATAGTGAGGGCACCTCTATTCTCCTTCGTGGCGGGCCAAGTGCAATTGCGGCAATCGGACTCTCGTTCCGTTCTCGCGTCCTTCTCACCCGGCTGGCGCAGCCGGCTTCCCTTCTTCTACGGCTGGGTGGTCGTCGGCTCACTCTTCGTCGCCGTGACCATCGGGTACGACGTCTACTACTCTTTCTCCATCTTTTTCGTGGCGCTGCTGGAGGGCTACGGCTGGAGTCGTGCCTCCACGGCCGGGGTCTTCTCCGTCTTCCTTGCCACCAGCCGGCTCACCGAGTTGTGGGGGTTGTACGTCGTGGTCGCCTTGGCGGTAGCGGCGGCGAGCTGCTGTGCCTCGTCCGTCTTCCTGTGGATCGCCGCGCCGCGGAAGGTCCGCCGCGCCCCGTCTGGAGGATAGTGGGACACGCTTCACGAGGGCGAGGCACCGCGATGGTCGTGGTAACCTGTAACACTGGAGCTCGTCCCCGGCGTGGTGCCCGTCGCAAGAGGGCTGCGATGCAGCGCCTTGGACGCGCTCTGATCTTGCCGATCGAGGAGATGACAGGATGGGGGTG
Organism: Sphingomonadaceae bacterium; assembly: GCA_050261575.1. Classification (GTDB taxonomy): domain Bacteria; phylum Chloroflexota; class UBA6077; order UBA6077; family UBA6077; genus JBLNDL01. Next base: position 52,238 of record JBLNDL010000008.1, read on the forward strand.
AGTAATGGAAACGGGTAAGCTCTCTCCATCGGATCTGGAGCGGATCGTCTTCCCCTATCTGGGGGTCAGGCGGCCAGACGTGCTGGTGCGCGCCGCCGTGGGTGAGGACTCCGCGATAATCGACTTCGGCGACTGGGTGTGCGTGCTCTCCACCGATCCCATCACCGGAGCCACCAAGAACGCGGGCTGGCTTGCCGTCCACGTCTCCTGCAACGACGTGGCCTCCAATGGGGCTGAGCCCGTGGGGGTGCTGTTAACCCTCCTGCTGTCGGAGCAAGCCGGCGAGGAGGACCTACGCGCAGTGATGGAGGATGCGCACAGGGCGGCCTCCGAGCTGGGGATCGAGGTGCTGGGGGGCCACACCGAGGTCACGCCGGGTCTGCCCGCCACCATCGTCTCCTCCACCGCCGTCGGCAAGGCTCCCAAGAGCCGCTACGTCGTCTCCTCTGGGGCGCGGCCGGGAGATGCCCTGGTGCTCACCAAGAGTGCCGGGCTGGAGGGGACCGCAATCCTGGCCACCGACTTCGAGGATCGACTGTGGGGCTTCTTGGGGCCGGAGCAGCTAGTCCGTGCCCAGTCCTTTAGGTGGCAGATCAGCGTGGTCCAGGAGGGGCTGGCGGCGGCGGAGTTGGGCGCCACCGCCATGCACGACGCCACGGAGGGCGGCGTGCTGGGCGCGATCCACGAGATGGTCACCTCGGCGGGGGTGGGGGTGGAGGTGTGGGCGGACGCCGTGCCCGTGCGGGAGGAGACTCGTGCCATCTGCCGCTTCTTCCACGCCGACCCGCTGAAGCTGATCTCCAGCGGAACCCTGCTGATCGCCTGCCCCGACGGCACGGCCATGGCGGAGGTCCTCACCCGCCGGGGCGTACCGGCCGCGGTGATCGGACGGCTGACCGATCCCGCCTCGGGCCGGTGGGTCATCTGCGGCGACCGGCGCCTCCCCCTGGAGCCCTCCTACCGGGACGAGCTGTGGCGCATCCTGGAGTCGGGTCGTGGCTCCGAGTAGCGTGGAGGCGCTCAGGCTCGCCAGAGCAGCTTGGCGTCGGCGACCACCGCCCCGTCCTCGTGCACGATCACGGGATTGAGGTCCATCTGGTCCAGGACCTCGGCCAGTTCGTGCCCCATGCTCGATATCTTGAGCAGGAGGTCGATCACCGCCTCGCGGCTGGCTTTGATGCCGCGGAAGCCCTCCAGCAACGCGCGGGCCTTCAGTTCGCCCAGCATCTCCACCGCGTCGTCCCGATCGATGGGCACTCGCCGGAAGGCCACGTCCCGGTACAGCTCCGACAGCACCCCTCCAACGCCGCACATGATGGACAGCCCGAAGGTCGGGTCGGACACGAGTCCGGCGATGATCTCCACGCCCTCGGGCACCATCTCCTCTGCCAGCAGGTCCTCGCCTGGGAACCGAGTTCGCATCTCATCGACCGCGGTCTCCAACTGCCGTGGGTCCTGGATGTCCAGCATCACTCCGCCCCGCTCGGTCTTGTGGAGGATGGTCGCCGATCGCACCTTGAGCACCAACGGATAGTCGAGGGGGAGCGCGGCGGGAAGAACCCCCTTCTCCAGCACGACGGACCTGGGTGTGGATATGCCCTGCCCTCGCAGGATCGCTTTCACCTCGTCCTCGGCGAGCGGGACACCGGGACGGTAGCTGGAGAGGATGGCCGGGGGCTCGGAGCTAGGGGTGGAGACGGACCTGCGCCGGCCCGCGCTGGTTCGCCGGAGGTACTCCCCTCGCTCTGCCAGGGCCTGAATCGCGCGTACCGCCCGCCTGATCGAGGGGTAGGCCGGCACCCGCGCGGCCTCGAGCTGCCGGATGCTCTGGATCGCCGGACCCGAACCCATCGGAACGATGACTATCGGCTTCTTGCCGGTCCTTCCCAGTTGACACAGCACCTCGGTCAGGCGGTCGTCGATGGCGGGCGGCTGATATCCGAAGCAGCACAGGATCGCATCCACACCCGGGTCGTCCTGGAGTATCTCCAGGGCGTCGGCGAACATCTGGTTGCCGGCGCTGGCGGTCACATCGATGGGGTTTCGCAGTGCGGCGAAGGGCAGGGTCACCTTTGCCAGCTTCTCCGTCGTCTCCGGAGTCAGCTCGGCGAGCCTTAGCCCGATCCGGCGATCCCGCGCCTCGATGAAGTCCGCGGCGATGATCCCCCACCCGCCGCCGTTGGTGAGGACGGCGATCCGGTGGCCATCGAGCGGCCTGGAGTAGGCCAGCGCTCGCCCCACGTCCAGCAGTTCTTCGCAGTCGTGGACCCTCGCCACCCCTACCTGCCGGAGCGCTCCCTCGGTCACTCGATCCGAGCCCGCCAGCGATCCGGTGTGAAGCTGCACCGCTCGCGCCCCGGACTCCGAGCAGCCGGCCTTGAGCAGTACGACCGGCTTTCGGTCGACCGTCTTGGCGCAGGAAGCGAGGAAGCCGGAAGCGTCGGCGAAGCTCTCCAGGTACAGTCCGAGGACGGAGGTGTCGGGGGCGGCGGCGAAGTAGTCGATCAACTCGTTCTCGTCGACATCCAGCCGGTTGCCCAGCCCCACGAAGGCCGAGATGGTCATTCCGTGTGTGGCCGCGGCGTCCAGCTCTCCCAGCACCGCCGAGCCGCTCTGCGAGATCAACGCCAGACTGCCCGGCCCCGGGCGCACGAACCTATCTGGAGAAAGGAAGACCGTGTCCAGGCCGGTGGCTGGGGCGAGGACTCCCAGGGTGTTGGGCCCCAGCAGGCGCGTGTTGCTCCCCCTGATGGTTTCCGCCAACTGCGCTTCCAGGGCCCGGCCGGCCTCGCCGGTCTCTCCGAAACCGCCCGCGATGGCGATCACCCCACGCACCCCACGCAGGACGCACTCGGCCGTCGCGGGGACCGTCACCTCCGCCGGCAGGGCGAGAACCGCTAGGTCCGGAGCCTCCGGGGTCTCCTGGAGGCTGTGGAGCACCGGAACGCCGAGAATCGTTCCTCCCTTTGGGTTGATCGGGTAGATGGTGAAGCCCTTGCCGAGAAGCTGCTTCACCACTATGTTGCCCACCTTGCCTTTCTGAGGGGACGCTCCCACGACGGCTATCGACTTGGGGCTCAAGAATGCATCGATCCCATCTCTCATCCAAAGCACCCCCTGAACAACACGCGCAGAGTATACCCCACGCGGGCCCCGAGTCCAGACCATGGTCAGCACATCTACCAGCCCGTACAACGAATACTCCACGCGGCTCAGGAGTCCAGGGGCTTCGGGGCGAGTCCGCACCTTTGCCTGGCCCTGGACCCGGCCGGTCAATAGCGAAGTCGTGCTGTGGGACCTGCCCAGAATCCTCACGGCCGGGCCAAGCATAGGCAGAGTGGCGATGCCTCTGGCAGCCCGAAGCCCCTGCTGTGCGCGTGCGGACGATGCTGCGGTGGGGTGACGGGCAGGGTGTGTTACCAACTGGCCGAAGTTGCGTTACAGTAGTCGGAAGAATAGCTACAATGAAGCGGGCATCGGCGGTTTTCTGGGAGGTTGCGCCTTCCCACGCGGATCATCTCAGCAAATGCTGAGGAGGGCTGCCCATTGGACGCCCAGATCGAGTTGCGCGCGTCCATCCCCCGGCTGCGGCGATTGGTGGCGAGCCTCGCTTTCGCCGCCAACGCGCTATTGTTCGGCCCCTTCTACCTGCCCGGGGCTCTGGAAACCCTGCATCGCCATGTTGCCATCGACCCCATGTCTCCGGCAATGCTGAGCGTCGTTTTCGGAGTGTTCTTTCACAGCATCTTCTTCAGCCAGCCGGGACGCTACCTCCTCCTCAGCGCGATGGGGGTGGGGCTACTTGTGGCCGCCCTACTACTGGCCCGTCCCGGCCGTACCGCTCGGCTCCTGCTGAGCCTCACGCTGTTGGGCGTCTTGGCCGTTCCGTGGGTCTACCGCTACCAGCCCGCCCTTTCCGCCGCGCCTGGCTACCGAGTGCTGGTCGCCACCCAGCCGGGGCTGCTGGAGGGGGCGACCAAGCGAGCCCAGGTAGCGGCGGAGCACCGACCCTGCGATTACTCCCTCCTGGGATGGAGCGCCGACGACGCCCTGTACTATCAGGAGGGGTGTCGAGGGGGTGCGCCTCGGATCATGGCGATCGCGCCGGGTCGGGAGGAGCAGCCCCGGGTGGTGGAGAGAGTGCCGCCGGACATCAGCGCCGAGAGCAAGCTATCGGCGGCGAGCCTGGTGCGCTCGAACTCCCGGGTATTTGGCCCCGACGGGCGGCTGCTGGAGAGCGCCGAGGCAGAGCGCAGCCGCATCCGCATCAAGCTGCGCGAGGGCGGCCTGGAGTCGCCAGATGGGCGGTGGGTAGCCATCGTTGCGCGGCACATCTATGGGCCCGAGGACGTGCTGATCCTGTCGAAGGATGAGGACGGGGCGTAGGTGGCTCCGCAGGAGCCACCTACGCCCCACTGCGCGGGAAGCGGTGCCCGCCGGAACCGATCGATAAGTGGAGGTAACGGAACTACCGATGGATACCGAGAAAATGCTGGCCGCACGGTTCGTGTGCGCCAAGTGCGGCGGGAACGGGGCCAGGGTGAAGAAGCTGGCCATGTCGGGAACGGGGCTCTCCCGCCTCTTGGACCTGCAGTACAACCACTACGCCTTCGCCTCTTGCCAGACGTGTGGCTACACCGAGGTGTACGACCTGGCGACGTTAGGGGGGAAGATGGGCCAGGGGATGAACATCCTGGACGTGCTGTTCGGCGGCTAGAGAGACCGACAGATCCTCGTCTGTGGCGGCAGGCATCGTTGCCGTGCGTCGGTGGAAGCCCCACTACTACGACGCGGCGGGTCCGGCGAACTACTACTCCGCCAACCTGGTCGTCCAGGGACGCTTCGGGTGGCGCGTCGAGTGTCGGGCATCGACCACGCTGGGCCGGGTGGAGTCGGGGTTCGCGGCAGGTCGCATGAGGGGCGACTCCGTGGCGCCGGTGAGCTACGGCTACGGGGTGAGCGACCGGGGCAGCGGGGTGCGGGTGGAGTGGGAAGACGGCCGGGTGGACACCGAGGCGCTCCATCCCAACGGGTCCTTCCTTGTGGTGCGGGACGCCGCGGTGGAGGTGGAGAGGGTGGAGCTGCTGGACGCGGACGGTGGGGTGCTGGAGAGCAAGGAGTGGCCGCCGATTGGAGGTCGCTGATGTCGAGAAGGGAGGAGGCGTCCGCAATCGGGACGATGCTACCGTTACTGGTGGCTCTCGCCTGCAGCGCCTGGCTGCTGTCCGCGCGCTTCCTCGCCGGCTATCTGGTGGACGCGTTGTGGGAAGTTCGGTACGTGTTGTTCGAGCTGCTCGCGCTGCCCGCCTTCGTCTGGTCGGTCCTGCTGTCCGTGGCCTACCTGCTGCGGGCTCCGGCCTCCGCCTGCCGAGTGGCTGCCCTACCGCTGGCCGTCGACGCCCTGGCGCTTGCCCTGTTCCTCGTGCCCATGCCCCTGGTCGGTCAGATGGACTTCCAGCGCCACCAGTCGACCCGTACCGAGGTGGTGCGTCGGGTGGAGGCCGGGGAGCTATGGAACGGGTCGCCGCACCACTCCATTGCGTTCCTGCCCCGGGAGTACCCAACATCCGTCTCGAACGCCGCGGGCCAACGGGGTATCACGGTCTATCGCGAGGATGGCGCCCTCCACGTGGTCTTCTACCCCGTGACGAACGTCCTGGTGGACGAGCGCGCTGCCATCGTCTATCGCTCCGATGGCCAAACCCCATCGCCCGCGAGCCCGCGCCTGCCCGACACGGTATCCAGCGAGAGACTGGGGGATCGGTGGCACCGCGTCGTCTTTGCCGGCTTCGGCCCCACCTTCTACGTGGGGTCGCTGCAGCTCACGCTCGTGGCGGTGCTGGCCAGCAGCCCTCTGGCGATACCGCTGATGGTGTTCATCCTTCGGCGGCGCCCTAGTCAGGGCGAGCGCTCCCCGTCCGAGACGGCGCGTGTCTGGGTGAGGGGGTAGCGCCTCGAGTGGATGGGCTGGCTGTGATACGCTTCCTGACTACGATGTGAAGCTTCACGAAATGGGAGACGGCAGCCGCGACTCTGTAGCCGAACTGTGACTTCCTGGCGGCCGTTGGCCTCGAAACCCTGTAGATCCCTGGGATGTGTGAACGTGGCAGCACGGAGGGCGCGACTCCTCGCGGCTCTGGCGTTGCCGGTCCTGCTGGCGGCTATCGGGTGCGCCGAAGCCCGGGCGCCGCAGGGCCCCGAAGGGGCGGTGGTGGCGATGCGCTTTGCCCAGAGGGCTGGGTACCAGCCGACCTGGACGGGTGTCTCCCTGGGCGGGGGACAGGTGGTGACCTGCACCCCCTGGGGCGACGAGAAGCCGGCCTTCGATCGGATCGATCTGCTGTGGGGCGATGGGAAGACGGCCGAGGCGGAGATCGTGAAGGTAGAGGAGAAGTGGGGGATGGCGCTGTTGCGGAGTAGCGACGCTGCACCGCCGGGACCGGGCCCCACCGTGAAGCTGAAAACGGGCGACAGGGTGTATCTGTTGGGGCGGGAGGAGGCGCCCTTGGTGGGGACGCCGGTGCCGGAACCGCGGTGAGCGGGGCGGCTGCGGGAGGCTGAGGGGGAGGTGACGGCGGTGGGTGTGGCCCTGCCCGATCCCGCGGCCCTGGCTCAGACCCACGCGCCGGGGCCCTTCCTGGAGATCAGGGTGGTGGGCTGGTCCGGTCTGGCCGGCGGTCTCGTCCTGGACTCCCAGCGCCGGTCGGCCGCCGTGGTGCGGTTGGTCCAGGTAGCCGGCACCGACAAGCCGATGCCGTCCTACGCCCTGCCCTTGGAAGAGGTTGCCGCTTGGGCGCAGGTGGCGCCGCCCGCGGGCACCCCGCCGGCGACACGGGCGGCGTACGACCTTGGGCAGCTCGTCTCTGCCTTCAGGGAAACCCTCCCCGGCGACGACGAGGTGGTGGCCCTGGTGGACGGCGAGCCCGTTACCAGGGGGACCGTGCGCAAGGGCGCCCTGGCGGTTCGGGCGAATCAGCCGGGGGTCGACGGAGGCGAGGCTCGCAGGATCGCCTTCCACACCGCTGCCAAGCGGGCGGTTGCCGTGGCTGAGGCGAAGCGACGGGGGCTGAAGGTGACTCCCGAGGAGTCGCAGCAGGCAGTCGACTACCAGCGGCAGCTGTGGAGCAAGGCGCCGCCGGAGCAGCGGGCGCTTCTCGAGCGGGACATCGCCGAAGCGGCCTGACGGAGGATGAGAACTGGGAGCGGTTCAAGGAGAACCACGCACGCGCCGCGCTGCCGATGAAGCTGGCCCAGCAGCGGGCCGAGGAGGCGGCCAGGGCTCGGCCACTCGTCCAGCCGCCGCCCTTCGACGACTACCTGGAGGAGCTGCTGAAGAGGGCCCGCATCGAGTATCGGGACCAGTCCCTGCGGTGATGGTGAGTTCGGCAGTCGAAGGGGCGTCTGAGGCCCGCCCCTACGCCGGATCCAGGCGGCGGGGGACAAGCCCCCGCCCTACTTACTCACCCATCACTTCTTCGATCTCCCCCCACACCTCCTCCACCGCCACCCATCTCAGGCAGCGGTGGTCGATGGGGCACTCCCAGTGTTCGCAGGGGCTGCACTCCACCGGGCGGTGGACGGTTCGGTGGCGGTCGCGATCCAGCGGAGCCCATCGGCGGGGGTTGGCTGGCCCGATGATCCGCACGCTGCGGGGCGCCAGCGCAGCGGCCAGTTGGGCGGGGCCGCTGTCGTTCCCCACGAAGAGGTCCACCCGGGCCAGGAGCGCGGCCAGCCCACCCAGGGAGAGCCTTCCGGCGAGGTTCAGCCCTGGGGCGCCTGAGGCATGGAGCACCTCCTCCGACAGGGTGGCTTCGTCGGGGCCGCCCACGAGCAGCAGAGTCGCCCCCCAGCGCCGGTGGAGCAGGGCGGCTAGCTCGGCGAAGCGGTCGGCCGGCCACCTCCTCGCCGGGGCTCGGGCGCCGGCGTGCATGGCCACCACCGGGTGGTGTACCGGCAGCTCCTTCAGCTCGGGTATCGCCACCAGCTCCTCCAGGTCCTCCGGCAGCAGGGGGAACTCCAGGTGAACCCCCGCAGGGCTCACCCCCAAGCTGTGGGCGAGCCTCAGCACCCGCAGGATCTCCGGTTCCCTGGGGGACATTCGCAGCAGCCGGAGGAAGGAGCGGCCCACATCCGCGTCTCGGCAGAAGCCGGCGGTTGCCCTGCCACCCAACGCCAGGGCCAGGCGGGCGTGGTCGGGGTCGTCACCCTGAAGCTGCAGGACCAGGTCGTAGCGGCTGCTGCTGGCGTCGTTGAGGGTGTGCTGGATCGCACCGTCGTGCCTCCAGGATTCCCAGTCGCCCGCTGGCTCCCCCAGTGGGACGATACGGTCCACCCACGGGAGGCGCCGTGCCAGCTCCGCCGCCCACGGTTGGGCGATCAGCGTGATCTCCGCCCGAGGGAACCCTCGGCGGAGGGCCCGCAGCCCGGGCACGGCCAGCAGTAGGTCGCCCAGCCGGCCGGGCCGTACCACCGCGATCCGGGCCACCTCGCCTGGGTCGGACCATGGGAGGGCGCGGGGTTCGCCGGGCTCCTGGGGCGGGGGGCTCCCCGCGAAGTGGTGGTAGAGACAGTCGAAGCCGCCGCAAGTGGACCCGTTGCCCGGGGCGGCGGAGGGACGGCCGCAGCGCGGGCAGGGGGCCACCGGCCTCACGCCGCCTTCCCCCGCCGTACGTGGCACTCCGCCACCCGTTGCTCCCACGCTTCCTGGCGGGCGTCCCGGTAGCCCCACTCCGTGATGTCCAGACTGTAGGTGCCGATGCCGTCCAGCAGGAACCCCCGGCACAGCTTCCCTCCGGTCCACGGCTCGGCCCTGGACTGCTCGAATCGCGCCAGCAGGGTGTCTATCACGCGTGCGGGGATCTCCTCCCGGTGGGATGGGAAGACGTACCGGAAGAGCACCAAGATGGAGTACAGCACCTCCCAGTGCTCGCCGAAGAGCATCAGGACCCGATCCCAGTCCATCGACCTCGAGGCCACAACCAGCATGTGGAAGACGTCCGCCCAGTCGAAGCGCTCGCGGCTGGCGACGAATGCCTTGGAGTAGATCATCTCCTCCGCCGACAGCACCGGGGCGGGGATGCCCAAGATGTCCCCGACCGTGGCGCGATTCAGGTAGTCTCGATCCACGTAGTCGAGCCAGTTGCCCATGCCGTAGATCAGATCCACCTTACGGTTATCCTTCAGCGCCTCCGCCAACCACTCCGGGTGCTTGATCCGGGCATCGAAGCCAACCGACTCCAGCAGCTTCATGGCCCAGTCCGTGTGCTCGGGGAGGAGGAAGATGTCCAGGTCCTTTGCCACCCGCCAGAAGCCCGTGTACCAGTGAAGCGCGAAGGCGCCCCCCACGGCGTACGGCAGGCGCGCCGCGTTCAGGGTCAGCAGCGCCCGCTGGAAGATCTCCCTCGTCTGCGGGTCCACCGGGTACTCGGTGGGGGGCATTTCTCGATCCGGCCAACCGCGCCCGGCGGGCTCGTCCATGATGGCTACCTCCTGCCCGGCTCCAACGCCGGATGGCTGTTCGCAAACTCGCCCCGAATCGCCCTCTCGTACACCTCGATGTAGCCGTCCACCATGCGATCCACCCTGAAGTTGGCGCTGGCGTGCTCCCTGCAGCGCTGGGGGTCGAGACTGCCGGCCAGAAGTACGGCCTCGGCCATCTCCTCGACGCCGTCGACCAGGAAGCCGGTTTCGCCCGGCACCACCAGCTCGGGCAGCGCTCCCCTGCGCATAGCTACCACGGGAGTGCCCGAGGCGGCAGCTTCCAGCGCCACGAGTCCGAAGGGTTCCTCCCAGCGATCTGGCATCAGCAAGCAGTGGGCCTCGGCCAGCAGCTCGCCCTTTCGCCGGCCGGTGACCTCGCCCAGGTACTGTATGTGGTGGTTCAAGTGGGGTCTCACCTGCTCGTCGAAGTATGCCTGCTGGTCGGGGTGGGGCGGCGGAGCCGCGATGAGCAGCCGCATACCCAGCCGTTTGGCCACCCGGATGGCCAGATCGACGCCCTTGTTCGGGTGGAAGCGTCCCAGAAACAGCAGGTAGTCCTTCTTGGCAGACGCGGGCTGGAAGAGCCGCAGGTCGATGGCGTTGTGGACGACGGCGACGACGTTCAGGTGGGCCGAGGCCGACTTCTGGGCGTGGCTGACCGCCACGTAGGGGTGCTCGGGGACGGCCGCCAGCACCGGATGAACGTAGTGGAGGGTGCTGATGCATCGGGTCTCCCGCAGGCTGGCCATGGCAGGGCCCGCGAAGAGACAGTGGTTGTGGATCACGTCGAACTCTCGGGACAGCGCCAGCGCCCGGCTGACGTGGACCAGCTCCCTGTAGTCGAAGCGATGCACGGCCTCGACCTCGGGGAAACGAATGAAGCGGGCAGAGGTCGTGGAATCGCCGTGGGCGAACAGGGTGACCTCGTATCCCCTGCGAACCAACTCCTCGGTGATCAAGGAGGCTATCAACTCTGATGCCCCGTAGCCTCTCGGCGGTGTGGGCAGGTGAGGCGTCGACAGTTGGGCTATCCGCATCGACCGGGACTCCCCATCGTCCGAGAGATACCCGACGCTCTGGTCCGGCGCCGACGGTGAGGAGGGGCAAGAGGTATACCAGGGGGGAGAACAGGGGCGAAGCCGGGGGGGCC
>JBLNDL010000009.1:0-4233 GCA_050261575.1 Sphingomonadaceae bacterium
GCCTCGTTGGTGATGGAGTAGCCGGTGGGGCTGGTGCCTAGGGGCGAGCCGTTGGCCTGGGTGTAGAAGTGGCCGCCGGGGATGTCGTAGTCCAGGTCGCCGGGGGCCGCCCCGACGGGCGATGGGGCCGCCAGCATGAGGGGTAGCGCCAGGATGAGGGTGAGCAGTAGGTGAAGTCTCTTCAAAGCATTCTCCTTTCCAGTGATGTCTGAGGGTAGGTCGCGGACCGGGCGGGCGAGAGGCCTGCGCTTCCGGGACATCGGGGCCGGGTCGCAGCGGACGGCCGACCCGAGCGAGCGAAGCCGTACGGGTGGCCCACCCTACAGCATCGAATTGCGGTACGAAGCAGTCAGGGTTCTGCGACGCCTGGCGTCGGTGTCGGCGTCTCCACGCCTTCCGGAAAGCTCTGCCAGCTACCGTCCCGATAGAGGACGTAGATGACCCGGTCGCTCGTCCGCAGCATGTGGCCGTCCGTGAACTCCTGAGCGGCTCCCGGCAAGCGCTGCTCGACAGCCGTCGCCCAGCCAAAGGACTGGCGAAGGTCTGGCTGCTGGCGCCACAGTTTGCCGAAACCCCTGAGGGGCGCCAGCAGCCCGATGGGAGCCGCTTCCTCGCTCAGTGGCTCGCCTTCCTCCCAGCTATCGCGGTAGAGCAGCCAGCTTCCGTCTCGACGGAGGGCGAAGATCTCCCGCGTGTCGGCACGCGACAGCAGCATCCCCCGCTCGAAGGTTTGTCGTGCCACCCGGACCGGGACCTCCGGCGTTCTGGCTGCGCCGAGGCGTATGGCCACCTCGGGATTGACTCGGAAGACGGAGTCGAGGGCAGGGGCCGGCCCGACGGTGGGAGTGGCCGTGGCCGGCGACGGCGTAGGTATCACCGCTTGGGGTGTGTCTGTGGCCGACGGAACGGGTGTTGGCGTCGTGGTGGCCTCGGCCGGCGTGCCCGCGGAGGTAGCAGATGGTTCGGCAGTCGCCGTGGGGCTGGGCGTCGCCGGCACCGTCGCCGTCGGCGACGCCGGTGTGGGTGTGGCATCGGTCGGCGTGGGCGTGGCCGACGCCGTGGGCGACGCGGTGGGTGTCGCCTCCTGGTAGGTATCCGGATACTGTTCCCAGGTCATGTCCTCGAACAGGACGACGATCGTACGCTGCGCGGTCCGGAGCATCGTGCCTCGCTCGAACCTCTGCTCCGCGCCCTCGAACTGCTGCTCGGGTGCCGTGGGCATCCCTAGAGCCTGGCGAAGATCGGTCTGGTCCCGCCACAGCTTGCCGAAGGAGCGGACCGGCTCACCCGAGCCTGGCGTCCAGCTCTCGGTGCCATCGTAGGTGTCGGGATAGCTGCGCCACTGCGAACCCTCCAGTAGCGCCACGATCTCCTTGCGGTCGGCTCGCGATATCAACTGGCCTCGCTCGAAGGTCTGGGCCAGTAGAGTTACGGGCCGCTCGGGATCGTAGGCGGGGCCGAGCCTCGCCGCCACGTCGGGCTGGAGCAGGTACAGGGCTCCGAAGCCCCTGGCGGGCAGCACGGTCGGGCGCGGTGTGGCCGTGAGGGCCGGAGCGCCCCCGGGCGAAAGCGTGGCCGCGGCGGTAGCCGATGCGGTGGCCGATGCCTTGGGTGTGGCCGTGCCGGTCCCGACGACTCTGCTCGCGGGAGGGCTGGTCGGGGCAGGCTGAGTGGCCAGGGGCACGGGGGTGCTCGGCACCTCTCCTTGGAACTGCAGCGCGACCGGAGTCGCGGCACTCTGCTCCCCCTTGGGCTTCAGGCTGAGGGTGTACTTCTTGGAGGGCTGCAGTAGCTGAGGCTGGCGGGGCTTCACCACCATAGTCCTGTCGTTCCGCCAGGTGACCTCCATCTCGACCCCCGGATCGACCTGGAGCGAGCGGGCCACGCTGTCCCTGTCTACCGGGGCGGTGAACTGCACCTCGATGGCCGGCTCGCCATGCTCCTCGTAGAGGTAGGCGGCGGCGACAAGCGGGCCGGAGCCGCTGTCGAGGATGGGTATACCCGCTAGCAGCAGGGTCATCGCCAGGCCCGCCAGCACGGCCGCGGCCATCGCCGGCCGGGGCAGCCAGAGTTGGGGAAGTGGCAGCCGGCGCCGCGGGGCCGAATGCTCCCGCAGCAGCGCGCGGACCCGGACGTCCAGGGTGAGTGGGACCGGCACATCCTCGCCCTCCCGAAGGGCGTCGCCGAGCCAGCCGTAGTCCTCCAGCCGCTCCCGGCAGGAGCGGCAGACGGACAGGTGCTCCTCGACCCGGCGACGGTCCGCTTCATCCAGGGCGCCGTCGTGGTAGGCCGAGAGATCGACTGGATCGATGGGGTGCGGAGTCATATCGATGCCCTCACCAGGGACTCCCCTTCCGTCTGCAGCGGGTTCGCGTCGGCCCGAGTCCCCTTGCCTTTGGACCCGATCGGGGGCTCGCCCCCGATCTGCAGGTAGGCGTTGCGCAGCTTCTCCCGAGCGCGGAACAGGGTCATCTTGGCGCCGTCGCGAGTGGTGCCCAGCGCTTTGCCCACCTCCTCGTTCGATAGGCCGTAGCACTCCCGCATAACCAGCGCGGCCCTATCCCGAGGTGACAGCTTGGCCAATGCGGCCTGCACCAGATCAGCCTTCTCGTGGCGAAGCACTTCTTTCTCCGGGTCGTCGGGCGCCACCTGGCTGGGATGGAAAAGGTTGACGAACGCCTCCCACGGTCGCCACTGGACCCGCTGCCGCTTTCGCAGCTCATCCAGGCAGCAGTTCGTGGCGATCCGAAACAGCCAGGGTCGCAGCTCGTTTTCGGGCGGCCTTCGCTCCCATGCGCGCAGCGCCTTCTCGAAGACTGTCACGGTCAGGTCCTCGGCGTCGGTCTCGTTGCCGATCATCCGCTGGACGTGGCCGAATATGGCCGTTCGATAGGTGAGGTATGCCTCTTCGAAGCCCTCGTGCCTGGAGGTGTCGTTGTCACGCCGATCTTTCGGGACCAGTCTCGATGCTCCTCCAGTCGAAGTGATGGACCTCCCCGAGGAGCCGCCTCACTCCTACGCAGACGACGCCGTGCCGGAAACCCGCGTGCACACCCACAACGAAGGAGGGGGCAAAAGGGTAACACTCCGTCGTCTTTCCCGGCGGTGCGCTGCCCGTGGAGCCCACTCGAGGACCCTTACCACGAAGACACGAAGGACACGAAGAAGCACGCTCAGGGATCCCGGATGCTGACAGGGTATGCTCCCGTGTCGTGGTGTCTCGGCGGTTGACGGGCAGGCTATTCGAGGAGATGCCTCCGATGCAGATGACCTAGCCTAACTTGCAGGGCTGGGCCAGTCAAGCTGGATAACGGGGCGACCCCGCTCCCGTTACGCTGGGTTCAGGGTTCCGCACGCCGTCGAGTGGCGGCGTTCCGAATTCCTCGCGCGCCCGACTTCGCGGTCGGTTTTCCCGAAACGCTTCTGCTATCGCTGCGTTGTCTCGGGTGAAGCAACGCTGTGGCGTCGCGATCATCAGCGGAAAGGAGTCGAGAGGATGAGAAGGAGACTCGGAAGGTGGCGGCCCCGACGCCTTCTGGGAGCGTTGGGGATGGCCGCCGCGGTTGTCGTCCTGGGAGCCTCCGTCAGCGCCCAGGTAGCCGTGATGGAGTGGGGTGTGCCCACGGCCAATAGCCAACCATCGAATCTGGCCACCGATCTGGCCGGCAACGTGTGGTTCACGGAGGCGGCAGGCAACAAGATCGGCAGGGTCAGCCCTAACGGGGTGTTCCAGGAGTTCGAGGTCCCCACGGCAGCGAGCCAGCCTTGGGGCATCGCCGTCGATGCCAACGGAAGGATCTGGTTCACCGAGCACGCCGGCAACAAGATCGGCAACATGACCCCTCAGGGGGTCTTCGGCCAGGACAACATCCACACCGCCAACGCCAAGCCGACGGGCCTCGCGATCGATAGCTCCGGCAACGTCTGGTTCGCCGAGTCCGGCGCGAACAAGATCGGCAAGTTCAACGTCTCCAACTCCAGCTTCGAGGAGAAGGAGATCCCCACGTCCGACAGCCAGCCCTGGGCCGTGGCGGTGGACTCCTCCGGCAACGTGTGGTTCACCGAGCGCTCCGCAAACAAGATCGGCCGGCTCAGCCCCTCCGGACAGTTCGCCGAGTACGGGATCCCCACCTCGGGGAGCGGACCCACCGGCATCGCCATCGACGGCTCGGGGAACGTGTGGTTCGCGGAGTACGACGGGAACAAGATCGGGATGATGACCCCCGGCGGGAG
>JBLNDL010000010.1:0-11775 GCA_050261575.1 Sphingomonadaceae bacterium
CGGCGCACGTACGTGCGCCGGCCTGCAGGTCTTGAAGGTGGTGCCGCGGAAGCTACCGGTTGCGGCCCCGGCTCGACTCCGAAGGGCTCGGCTTGCGACTCTCCAGGTCCCACCTGGAGCCCTCGGAAGCCTCTCGGTCGCGCTTCTTCTCGAGCCCCGGCGGCAGCCGGTACCCTGTCTCTTCTCCGTCCTCCTCGGGCGTGGAAGCGGCCTCGTCTCTGTCTAGCGCCTTCCTGTCGTCCTTGGGGTCGCGCGGACCATGCGACCGATCCTCGCTGGGGCCGGTCCAGGCGGGTCGGCTGTTCGCCTTCTCTTCCTCGTCGCGGCCTGGCTTCGAGGGCCGGTTGCCCTCGTCTTCGCTCTCCTCGTCGTCAGAGTCGAGACTATTCCGGTCCTCGTTCCCCTCGTGCTGGTCGTCCCCCTTATCCTTATCCTTATCCTTATCCTTGTACTTGAGCTTGTCTTTGTCCTTGTCCTTCTCCCGATCGGTCGGCTGCAGCGTGGTGTCGCCGGTCGGCGTCACGGTGGGCTCCGTCGTGGCCGTCGGCTGAACCGTGCTGGTGGCAGTCGGCGTGGCCGTGGGCGTGGCCGTCCCGTCGTCGCCATCTCCAGCCTCGTGCTTCGCCTCTTTGCCCAGGTCGCTCCGCGCGAAGAAGGAGATCACCAGGCCGTGGCGGATATCCTCCAGGGTCTTTGCGAAGTGGGCTATCCAGGACACGAACCAGCCGTGATTAGCCTTGCGCCCGCCTTCGGGGGCCGGCACCACGATGACTTTCCAGTCGTCGTCGTCATCGTCGTCCGTGGTCTGCGTCGGCGTGGCTGTGGCGGTTGCCGTCGGCGTGGCTGTGGCGGTTGCCGTCGGCGTGGCTGTGGCCGTGGGGGCCGAGACTGCCACCTGTCCGGAGGTCGCCAGCTTGGTGTAGACGTTGGCGGCGAACAGCCGGAACTCGTAGTTCCCCGCATCTGCGGACTCTGGGATGGTGAAGCTCACCGAGCCGGAGGCCTTGGCCTCGCCAGCGGTCTTGGTGCCGCTCACGTACACCCAGTCCATCTGGGACATGTCGGCGGCGCCGGCCCGGTACAGCCCGATCCAATCGGTGGCCGCGGGATTGGCAATGTTGCTCCAGGACACGGTCACCGTGCTGCCAGCCACCACGCTGGCGGGGCTGACGCTCAGGCTGGGCGCCGGCACTGTGGTCGGGGTGCTGGTAGCCGTCGGACTCGGCGTCGCGGTGGGCGTCGACGTGGGCTCCACGGTCGCCGTCGATGTCACCGTGGCGGTTGTGGTCGCGGTGGGGGTTGCCGTCTCCTCCTGCGCGTGGATCAGGACGGGTGTGAAGAGTAGCAGAGTGGCGGCCAGGATCGCTGCCGCCCCTTTTCGGTAGTTGCTCACCTTCCCGTTCTCCTTTGACCTGCTGATGGTTCTAAGTGAGCGCTCAGCTTGTCGAACGATGTAGCTGGGGATTTGTTACGGGTGGCCGGCAGCTACCTTCTGTGCGGCCTCTTCGCCCCGCCGGTGGCGAGCAGGGCGGTTTCGGGGAGGGACGACACCTTCCTCCCCATCAGACTGGTCACCCGATCCTGCCTCTGGAGCAACCCCTCGATCACCACGATCTGGTTGGTCTGGAGCACCCGCCGGAAGCGCTGGTACACCTGGGGCCTCAGGATGACGTTGGCGAGGCCGGTCTCGTCCTCCAGGGTGAGGAAGACGTGGCCGCTGGCGGTGGGAGGGGCCTGCTCGCACACCACCAGCCCTCCCACCCGAACCACCAGGTTCTTGGGGAGCTGCCCCACCCGGTCGCAGGTGACGGCGCCCACGTCCTCCAGGAGGCTCCGGAACAGTTCGACGGCGTGGCGCCCCGGCGACATCCCGAGCAGGGAGTACTCGGCGGCCGTCTCCTCGTAACGGGTCAGGGCGGGCAGGGCTGGAGGCGGGGGAGGAGCCAGGTCCAGAACTGAGGACTGAGGGCTGGGGACTGAGTCCGGGACTGGGTTCTGGGCGCTGGGTACTGAGTGCTGGCTACCGAGCGCTGGGTTCTGAATGCTGAGACCTGAGATCCGGGTTCTCCCCGTCCCCCCGTCTCCCAGCCTCCGTGTCTCCGCCTTTTCCCGTCTTCCCGTCACATCCTCGCTCCGCTTCCACGCACCCACCTCCCACAGCATCTCCCGGCGGGGGCGGCCGAAGCAGTCCAGGGCACCCACGGCGATCAGGTTCTCCATCGCCTCCCGCGATAGGCGGGCGCGGTGGAAGAAGTCCCGTAGGGAGTGGAACGGGCCCCGGCGCTGCTCCTCCTCCAGCCGCTGGATGGCGGCCTCCCCCAGGCCGCGGACGTAGCTAAAGCCGAGGCGGATGTCTCCGTTCTCCACGGTGCACTTCCCCCGGCTGAGGTTGACGTCCACGGGCAGGATCCGAATCCCGTGGCGCTTGGCGTCGTTGGCCACCACCTCCGGGGAGTAGAAGCCCATGGGCTGGTTGTTCAGGATGGCGGCGTAGAACTCCGAAGGGTAGTATCGCTTCAGGTAGGCCGTGTCGTAGGCCGTCTTGGCGAATGCGGCGGCGTGGCTCTTACAGAAGCCGTAGGAGGCGAAGCCGGCCAACTGGCGGAAGATTGTCCTCGCCGTCTCCCTCTCCACCCCGTTGCGGATGGCCCCCTCCAGGAAGCGGGTCTCGATCCTGGCCATCTCGGTGGCGGACCGGTGGCGGTTCATCGCCCGGCGGAAGAGGTCCGCCTCGCCCGGAGTGAAGCCCGCCACCGCCACCGCCACCCGAATCACCTGCTCCTGGAACAGCACCACTCCCAGCGTCTCCCTCAGGATCGGCTCCAGGCTGGGGTGGAGGTATGTGACCTTCTCGATGCCTGCGCGGCGGCGCAGGTAGGGGTGCACCATGTTCCCCTGGATGGGGCCCGGGCGGATGATGGAGATCTCCACGATCAGATCCTCGATGGAGCGGGGCTGCATCTTGGGCAGGGTCTGGGACTGGGCGCGGCTCTCGACCTGGAACACCCCGATGTTGTCGGGCTCGCACAGCATGTCGTAGACGGCCGGGTCGTCCAGGGGGATGCGGTCCAGGTTCGGCGCCGCCCCCCGGGTCTCCCGGATCATCTCCAGGGCGTCGTGGATCACCGAGAGGGTGCGCAGCCCCAGCAGGTCCATCTTGATCAGCCCCATGTCCTCCACGTCGTCCTTGTTGAACTGGACCACCACCCGGCCGGGCGCCGTGGCTCGCTCCAGGGGGGCTATCTCCACCAGGGGGGCGGCGGTGATCAGCATTCCCCCCACGTGGATGCTGAGGTGGCGGGGGAAGCCCTCGATCTGCCGGCAGAGGTCGAGGAGTTGCCGCCACGCCTCGTCCTCGGTTAAGCCTTGAGGCAGGAGAGGGGGGGATGAGGCTTCGCCCGCGGGTGTGGGCGTCTCGCCCGGCCCGCGTTCCCCCGTAGGGGCCGCCGGCCCTTCCGGGCGGCGGGGGGCAAGCCCCCGCCCTGCGTCATCGGGGGTGCCGTGCGCCGTGAGGGCTTCCAACTCCCCCTCCAGATGGGAGGGGGAGCGGTGGTTGACCGCCTTGGCGAAGCGGTCCAGCAGATCCAGCGGGAGCCCCATCGCCTTGCCCACCTCCCGCAGGGCGCTGCGGGCCCGGTAGGTGACGACGTTGCACACCATGGCGGTGTGCTCCTGGCCGTACTTCTCGTAGACGTACCGGATGATCCGCTCCCGATGGTTCGTGGAGAAGTCGATGTCGATGTCGGGCATCCCCGTCATCTCCTCGCTCAGGAAACGCTCGAACAGCAGGTTGTGGCGGAGGGGGTCCACCTTGGTGATCCCCAGGACGTAGGCCACCAGGGAGTCGGCGGCCGAGCCCCTCCCCTGGCCGGGTATCCCCTGCTCCCGGGCGTAGCGCATGATGTCCCACACGATCAGGAAGTACTCGGCCAGCCCCGTCTTCTGGATCACCTCCAGCTCGTGGGCCAACTGCTTCAGGACGGCCGGGGTGATGGGACTGTAGCGCTCCCGGACCCCCTCGTGGCACAGCCGGTAGAGGTAACTGAAGGGGGTCTCCCCCTCGGGCACCTGGAAGCCAGGGAAGCGGTAGCCCTTGAAGTTGAGGTCCACGTGGCACTGCTCGGCGATGACGCGGCTGTTGGCTATGGCCCCCGGATAGCGACGGAAGATCGCAGCCATCTCGCGGCCCGATTTCAGGTGGTACTCGGAGTTGGGGCGAAGAATGCCGGCGGCATCGTCCAGCTTCGTCCGATTCTTGATGCACACCAGGATGTCCTGGAGGCGATGGCCCTCCCGCCGGGCGTAATGCACGTCGTTGGTGGCGACGCACCCCAACCCGAGATGGGCTGCCAGATCGGCCATCTCGTCGCACAGCCAGTCGTCCTCGGGCTGCAGGTGGTGCTGCAGTTCCACCCAGAGGCTCTCGGCGCCGAAGATCCGGAGGTAGCGCTCGGCGGCCCGGCGGGCCCGCCTGCGGCTTCCGGCCAGCAGTTGTTGCGCGATCTCCCCCTTCCGGCAGCCCGTGAGGCAGATCAGGCCGGCCGAGTGCTCCGCCAGGGTGGGGAGGGCCAGAGCAGCCTGGTGCTTGCCGTGGGCCAACTGGGCGGCGCTGATCAGCCGGCAGAGGTTGGAGTATCCTCGCCGGTCCCGAGCCAGCAGGGTGAGGTGGCAGCCGTCCTCCAGGGTGATCTCCGCCCCGACGATGGGCCGTATCCCCTCCTGGAGGGCCGCCTGCCAGAAGCGGACGGCCCCGTACAGCCCGTCGTGGTCGGTGACGGCCAGCGCCTCCATCCGCAGCTCCTTGGCCCTGGCCACCAGATCCTCCGGGTGGGAGGCTCCATCCAGCATGGAGTAGTTGGTGTGGCAGTGGAGCTCGACGTAATCGGAGCGGTGAGTGATGAGCGATGAGTGATGAGTCTCGGACCCTGTAGAGGCCGGTGGCGGCACCGACCTGGAGGTTTCCTCAGGCATAGATCCGCTCCAGGAACCAGGGAGGGGTTAGCTGCCCCCCCTTCCCTGGCAGGGAAGGGGGTTGGGGGGATAGATCCCTGTACACCACGCAAAGCCGGCCGCTCTCGGTGATCAAGCGGTAGTAGTCTCGGTAGACTTCCCGGCGCCACCATTCCTCCCTCACCCGCCATCGGTTGCACAGCTCCCGCACCACCTCTCGCTTTCCCCCGAGGAAGAGGAGGTAGGGCCGGCCGACCGCGTCTGGGAGTACCGGAATCGGGGTCGCGGGTGCCTTCTCCCCCTGCATCTCCGCCAGGGGACGGAGGATGCCCTCCCCGAACTGCTCCTCGGCCTGCCTGGCGGCCTGCCGCACCTTCCGGAGGCCGTCGGCCCGGCTCCGGAACAGCCCCAGTTGCTCCCCATGTTGCCCGCCGAAGCCGGAGAGGGTGAGGCGGAGGGAGGAGATGAATCTGCCCTCTCCCTCTGAGAGACGGGGGAGGTGTCCATCCCTCGCGAGGAGCCTCCCGACCGCTCGCTCCAGGTCCTCCGACCTCTCCGTCGGCTCGTGGAGGATGGTGGAGTGATGGGTCGCGGAGCCATCGGAGAAGCCCAACTGGAGGGCCACCTCTCGGCAGGCCAGGTAGCTGGATCGCATTCGGGCCGCCAGCCTCTCCACCATATCGTGGGCGGCGGCGTGGAGGATGCCGCCCAGGTCGGTTGGAGGATCGATCTCCAACTCCTCCTGCAGGAGGAGAGGCGGTTCGCGAGGGGCCAGCGGCCGCGTCTCCACGCCCCGAGCCAACCGGGCGATCTCCACCCCCTCCGGCCCGAACTGCTCGGCCGTGGCTCCGGCCGGCAGACCGGCCAGTTGCCCCAAGGTCCTGAGACCGAGCATCTCCAGCCGTCGCAGCGTCTCCTGAGAGCAGGGGAGCAGCTCCACCGGCAGGGGGTCCAGGAAGGCCCGCTCCTCCCCCTCCCTCACCACCACGGCCGAGCCCTGGGCCGCCAGTCGCGCCGCCGCCAGCGCCACGAAGGGGCCGCTGCCCAGGCCCACACGGGGGCGCAGCCCCGTCCCTCCCTCCACCGCCGCCGCTATTCGGCGGCCCAGCTCCTCGTCGGGTCCGAAGAGCCTCTCCAGCCCCGAGGCGTCCAGGTAGGCGATGAGCGATGAGTGATGAGTAATGAGTGATGAGTGTGGGGTGGGGTGCCCGCGCTCCCAGCCCGCCTCCACCTCCATGGTCGGGCTGAACTCCCCCAGGACCCGGAGGACCAGATCGAAGACCTCCCGATAGAGCGCCTCGTCCGGGGGGAGGAAGACGGCCTCCGGACAGAGGCCACGGGCCTGCCGGAGGGACATCCCCACCGCGATGCCGTGGGCGGATGCCTCCGGGGAGCAGCTTCGCACCCTCTTTCGTTCGTGTGGGAGCCCGCCGACGACCACCGGCCGACCCGTTAGCTCCGGCCGGCTGGATAGCTCGACGGCGACTTCGAAGTTGGGGATCAGGACGCAGGCGACCTTCATGGCATCACCTAGAACGTATGTTCTAGTAGATTATGCCGCTGGGCCGCGGGGGTGTCAAGAACCTTCATGCACGTGGGGAAGAGCCCCTCCAGCTATCCCAATCCTGGAACACTCAGGCTGATACCTGCGTCCATGAGAGTAGAATGTAGCCGGTGCCCCCCGCCGCCGTGGGGCGGACGGACCGGCCGGGCGGGGCGACCACGAGGGGAGGGATTGCAGTGGTGATGAGCAGCAAAGTGACCCCACCGAAGAGGGCGACGATCGCTCTCGCGGCTGCAGTTGCGATTCTCGGCCTGGTGGCCATTGGTTGCGGAACCGGCTCCGCCCCACCGGGGCCTACGGCCGCACCCACGACGGCGGAAGATGCGTCGAGCCAGCCGGGCTTCGGCATCCACCTGCCCTGGAGGCCTGTGGCCGAGCCGACGGCGGACGCCATCGCCGTTCCACCGCTCCCGCCCGAGGCCACTGCCACTTCCGCCACCATACCCGATTCGGTCGCTGCTACCCCTGCCGCCGGTATCGAGTCGCTTACCGTGGAGGAGTATCCCGTTGCGACCCAGGGGGAGGCCACCCCCGACCGCATTGAGTACCGGCGGCGGATCGCGCCCGAGATCCTGGAGAAGCGGCGTGCCTGGCGAGGGGGTGGCATGGAGCAGCGCCTTCCCGGGATCAACCAGACCCTCGCCACATTCGGGTACCGTATCCTGGGCAACGAGCGGTCCGACTACTCAGTGCCCCTCTACAACCTGCTGCAGGGCGATACCGTGCTGCTGCGCGACATCTCGATGGTCTGGCCCATCTCCGTCAACGAGAGTGGCGACGACTTCGCCCTGGTTTTGGAGACCAGGCAGGGCGGGCAGCAGCTCGTCCTCCGGGGAGGCGTGCAGCAGTGGGACGCCATGCGCCACGCCGGGACGCAGCCGGTGTTCGTGGGCAACGACCTGGTGAGTGTCGAGATGGACCCCCAGCGTGGGGAACGCTACGCCGTGCTGCGGAACGGCGAGGTGGTGCACCGCTTCGAGGCGCAGTTCATCGTCGATAATCCCATCAAGGGGCTCTGGTCCTGGGACGGCCACTGGGTGCTCGAGGTCGATGGGGAAGTGGTTGTGGACGGAGAGAGCCTCAACCAGCAACTGGGCTACGACGAGATCTTCGGCTGGCGGCTGCTGGCCGGCTGGCCACTCTACTTCTTCAAGAAGGGCGATCGTATCGGCCTGTCCTACGCCGGACAGATCCTGCCCCACCAGTACCAGGAGGTGATCCACTACCGCTGCTGCGAGCCGGCCGCCTTCAACCTGGCCGGCAACGACACCATGGTGTGGTTCCACGCGCTCAAGGATGGGGTCTGGCACTACGTGGAGGCTGGGGTGTACGAGTAGCTACCGGCCGGACGCCGCTCCGGCCGGTAGTGCTTCGCCTAAGCATCCCTCATTGGTTTGGCGTGGAATCGTGGGGACACCCCGCCAGGCGCTGCGCTCTGGGCCCGCTTTCTACGATGGTTCCACGTCGGACTGTCTAGGGCAGTTGGCCGCTCTCCCGCGCATCCCTTAGTCGCTCGTAGGCCGGGCGGTTGGTGCCATCCGGGTTGGCTACGGACCACCAGAACTCCTCCCGCTCGGGTCCCCAGTCTGGGGATGGGAGGTTCCAGACGGCCATGACTCCCATCCACGGCCAGTTGTTCAGGGCCCACAGGTAGGCGCGGACGAGGAAGTCGGCCTTCGCCTCTTCGGTCTGCCGGAACCAGGAGAACTCCGGGTGGATGGGGTCGGCGGTCCAGCCGAACTCCGTCAGCCACACCTGCTTGCCTCCATCCCCATTCCTCTCCATTATTCCGCGGAGCTCCTCCACCCTTCGGAAGGTGAAGACGCGGTTTCCGCCGAGGGCTGGGTTCGCGGCGGCCTCCTCGGGACTCGTCTCCGGGGGGGCGTTGTACCCGGCACCGTGGGCCCCCAGGACGTCGAAGAAGTCCCTGGCGCCGGCCTCGTACATCTGCTGCAGGTAGAGGTCGTCGGGGAGGGCCTCGGCGCTGAAGGTAGCGGTGGGGGTGAGGCCCGCGCTGAGCACGGTGACGTTCGGATCCGCTCGCTTGGCGGCTTCGAAGCCTGCTCTGAGAAGCTGCACGTACTGGGCCGCGTTGGGCATCTGTCCGCCCCACTCTCTGGCCAGGTTCGGCTCGTTCCACAACTCCACGGCGTGTATCCGCCCGAAGGGGCTGCCCAGCTTGTAGCGGTCCACCAGGGCGAAGATGAAGTCGCCGAAGTCCTGTGGGTTGTCGGGAGGCCCGTCGGTGCGCCCGTCCGCTCTCGACCAGGCGGGCGCGAAGTCGATCCGGGCCATGACCTTCAGCCCGGCGTCGTTCGAGGCCCTGACCACCCGATCAGCTTCCGAGAAGTCCAGGATCCCCTTGCCGGCGCCCTCGATCAGCCTCCACTGGAAGAGGGTCTCCTGCCAGTTGAAGTTCGCATCCACCACCTTCTGGAGGTCCCTCTGGGTCGTCGCCGGGTTCCCGAAGACGAAGACGTTCATCCCGTAGTCGGGTGTCCTGTTCGGGAGAGGCCCGGGGACGAACTCCACCGGTGCCCGGGAGGGCACCACCGAGAAGTCGGGCCAGAGCCCAACCTCCTTGGCCAGGTCGCCCCCGTTCACCACGGTCACCTCGCCCGCCCGCGCGAAGGGGGTGTCGACCTTCCAGAACTGGAAGGCCGCCCTCTGGGCCCGGATCACGAAGACGTTGGGGAAGTCCTCCAGCGAAACCGGAAGCCCGAAGCGATCGATCGGGTTCGGGAAGGAGAAGTAGAACGCCCTGATGGCCTCGTTCTGGTCTAGGAGGCCCAGGTGGCGGGCGGCCACCTCCTCGAAGGGCAGCGTGGCCTCGTCGGGGGCGGGCGGGAAGGGCCTGGGGATCTGCCGGTCTGCCAGGAAGTCGTCGAAGCCCTGGTCGGTGAGGGCCTCGAAGGTGTTCAGGAACACCACCTGCTGGGTCTCCGGCCTCCATTGGAACACCGACTTCTGAAAAGCCTGGGTGACGAACCCGTCGAGGATGAAGCGATGGGTGACGGGGAAGCCGAGCACGAACTCCCCGCCGCGGGCGCGGAACTCATCGAAGAAGGGGATGCCCATTTCGTTGGTGACGGCGTAGCCGCTGGTGGTGGTTCCGAGTGGCCGGGCGTTGGTCTGGGTGAAGAAGTGGCCGTCGGGTATGTCCCAGTCCAGCGGTGGCTCGGCGAAGCCGGTTCCCGGTGAGATGGCGACAAGTAGGAGCGCCAAGGCTAGCGCGATCGGCAGGCGCGACAGTTTCAAGGTCTCCTCCAGGTACCACGGGAAGTAGAGGATCGAGCTTCTCCGCGTCGGCGCCGGCCTTCGGCTGGAGAAGGAAGGTAGCAGAAAAGGTGCCAGGTTGAGCCCGCCCGGGATGTGGGCGAGATCACGCGTAGCGAACCCTGTCCGGCTCTCGGACGGCGACGTCCTGCCGGCCAGAGGGGAACAGTTGCAGGACGGGCGCCGCGGGGTGGAGGCGATAGAAGACGAGTTCGATCTCTGTCTCCTGTAGCGGTGGCGCCAGCTTGTTCTTGGCCACCTGGACCCGGGACCTGCAGCCCATCACGTCTCTACCCCGCCGGATCCACTCCAACCTCTCCAGCCCCAGCCTCACGGAGGCGAAGAAGCGGAGGGCCTGGCCGCCGTTCGAGGGCTGAGGGCTGAGGCCTGAAGGCCGAGCGGTGGGCGCTAGCGCTCGACCGATCTGGTTTTGACACCCCTGGGTCGGCGTCGTCCCTAACGCAGGCGGGGTCAGGGACGCCCCCTCCTCTCCAGAACTGGTGGGGCAAAGCACTAGTGCTCTGTCACGCCGATCCTGATGGATAGTTGCCGCCATCTGTAGGTGCGCACACGCGTGTGCGCCCTCGTCGCCGGCACCCGACGGCGCCCTTCGACTGCGACTGGGGCAGACACGCGTGTCTGCCCCAGCCTGCTTGTCAACACTACAGCTACAGCGTGCCAGGTTCTGGGCGCTGGGTTTGGAGGTGGTGGAGTCGGTGAGGAAGACGAAGGCGATGCCGTTCCTGTCCACCGCCGACACCAGCCGCCGCAGCGCCAGAGATAGAGGACTGAGGACTGGGTATCCTACCCTGAGTTGCTCCCTCCGCGTCCCCGCGCATCCCCGCGTCCCTGTCCCCCCGCCCCATGGCAACTGAAGGTCCACGATCATCAGCTTGACCCCCCCGCTGCGCGCCAGCCGGATGGCCATCTCCAGCGCCTGGAGGCGGCCCTTCGGCCGGGCCACCAGCAGGGAGTGGAAGTCCACCCCCATCGCCCTCAGCGCCTCCGGGTCGAGCCGCCGCCCCAGATCCACGTAGACGGCCACCCCCTCCGATCGCTGGCACTGAACCACCAGGTTGGCGGCCAGGGCGTGCTTGCCCGACGAGTCCGGGCCGAAGATCTCGCTGATCCGGCCGCAGGGCAGCCCCCCGATGCCGAGGGCCGCGTCCAGGGACGGAAACCCCGTGGGTATCACCTCCATCTGGGGCCGCTCGACGGCGTCTCCCAGCCGCACCAGCGCCCCTCGGCCCCACTTGCGCTCGGCGTCCGCGAGCAGTTCCGCTATGCGGGGGTCGAGATCAGAACTCATCATCCCTCGATCGCCTTCTTTGTTCCGCTGTAGAGCCCGCTGGCGGAGAGTCCCAGCGCCAGCCCCCACAGGAGGGCGTTCAGCCAGGTCTCGGAGCCCGGCGCCTGCTTGGCCGCCTCGTACCCCAGCGATAGGGCCAGGCCGCATCCGACGGCCAGTGGCGTCGCCCACACCGTGTCCATGCCGAGCCTCTTGGCCGCCTCCACCAGGCCGATGATCAGGGGGATCGCCAACACCCCCGCGTATTCGGTAGGCATGTCAGTCTCCTTTCTCTAGCAGCCATCAGCACCTGGAGCGCCGTCCCGCTCGACCCTCGTCCTCAGCCTTCCACCAGCCGGCACTTCGCCACCGTCTGCGCCCCGTGCTCCTGCGGCAGATTCCCCAGCGACTCCTCCAGCCCCTCGAACCACGCCTGGTACTCGCTGCCGTCCAGGTCCTCGAAGGCCACCCGTTCTCGCGCTCGAGCCGCCCACAGGTCCCTGCTCAGTTCGGCCCCGCTCCGCATCTCGCTCGATCCATCAAGCAACACCAGCGGCAGCCCGGCCGCCGGGACCCCCTCGCACCGCACCTCGAAGCCCCACTCCCGCCGGGACCCCGCCGCCGGCGCGTACTCCAGCTCCAGGCCCCGCACCACCGGCCCGGACGCGCCCCCACATCCCGCCAGCTCCACCCGCAG
>JBLNDL010000011.1:0-130538 GCA_050261575.1 Sphingomonadaceae bacterium
GCCCCACGAAGCAGGGTGGTAGCACGAGCCGGGCTCCTCGTCCCTAGCGGGACGGGAGCCCTTGTTGTTGCAGTCCCATTGGAAGGCAGGCGTGATGATAGCTGAAGCAGGATCCGCGGGAATAGTCAGAACCCGATACTTCACCTTCGGCGAGCCGCCCAACGAGATGCTGCTGGACTCGGGAGAGAAGCTAGGCCCCATCACCCTGGCCTACGAGACCTACGGACAGCTCGATCCGGACAGGAGCAACGCCATCCTCATCTGCCACGCTCTCTCCGGCGACGCCCACGCCGCTGGCATCAGCGCCGACGACGACGGCGTGAGCGCCGCGGACACGGGTTTCGGCGCCAAGCAGGACGGCTCCGTCGATCGAAAGAGACTCGGCTGGTGGGACAACGTCATCGGCCCGGGCAAGGCGTTCGACACCGACCGCTACTTCGTGATTTGCTCGAACGTCCTGGGTGGCTGCCGGGGGTCCACTGGGCCCAGCTCCATCAACCCGGCCACTGGCCGGCCCTACGGCCTCAGCTTCCCTGTTGTGACCGTGGGCGATATGGTGCGCGCCCAGAAGAAGCTGCTGGAGCACCTGGGGATCGAGCGGCTGCTGGCAGTCGCCGGGGGCTCGCTGGGCGGCATGCAGGCCCTCCAGTGGGCCGTGGCTTACCCCGACGCGGTTCGGGCCTGCATTCCCATCGCCACCACCGCGCGGCTCTCCGCCCAGGGCATAGCGTTCAACGAGGTGGGCCGGCAGGCGATCATGGCCGACCAGAACTGGCATGGGGGCGACTACTACGGCAGGAACTCCCCCCTGCCCGGCCTGGCCGTGGCCCGCATGCTCGGCCACATCACCTACCTGAGCGACGAGGCGATGCACCTCAAGTTCGGGCGAAGGCTGCGCAACCGAGAGCGGTACGGCTTCGACTTCTCCACCGATTTCGAGGTGGAGAGCTACCTGCGATATCAGGGCGACAGCTTCGTCCGCCGTTTCGACGCAAACAGCTACCTGTACATCACGAAGGCGATAGACTACTTCGACCTCGCCAACGGCCACGGCGGGCTGGGAGTGGCATTCAGGAACGTTCGCGCCCGCTTCCTGGTGATCTCCTTCAGCTCGGACTGGCTCTACCCGCCCTACCAGTCCAAGGAGATCGTGAAGGCTCTCAAGGTGAACGGCATCGACGTCAGCTACTGCGAGATCCCCTCCACCTACGGCCACGACGCCTTCCTGCTGGAGGAGGAGGCCCAAACCCCGCTGATCCGAGGGTTCCTCGCCTATACGAAGAGTGGAAAGGCACGCTAGCCGATGGTGACTAAACTGGACGACGAGATTGCGATACCGGTTCTCACCGAGAGGATAGACCTCCACCTGATCACCCGACTGGTGCGGGAGGGGTCCTCCGTGCTCGATCTGGGCTGCGGCGACGGCCAGTTGATGGAGCTGCTGATCCGCGAGAAGCGGGTCACCGCACGAGGGGTGGAGATCGCCGAGGAGGGGGTGTACCGCTGCATCTCTCGGGGGCTATCGGTGCACCACGGGGACCTGGACGAGGGGCTAGAAGACTACCCCGACGGTGCGTTCGACTACGTGATCCTCAGCCAGACCCTCCAAGCGGTGCACAAGCCGCGGCTCGTGCTGCAGGAGATGCTGAGGGTTGGCAAGCTGGGCATCGTCACCTTCCCCAACTTCGCCCACTGGCAGCCGCGCATCCAACTGGCGCTGGGCGGGCGGATGCCGAAGTCCGAGGATCTGCCGTACGAGTGGTACAACACCCCCAACATCCACCTGACGACCATTCGCGACTTCTTGGGGCTCTGCCGATCCGAGGGGATCTCCGTGGTGCAGGCGATCTACCTGTCCGGCAACCGCCGGGTCAGGCTGCTCCCCAACCTGCGGGCGAAAACGGCCATCTTCGTGCTGAAGAAGACGAGGACCTGACCCCCTACCCTTTCCCCGCCGAGGGGAAAGGGCGACCGCCGTCCCCAAGGTACTTGCGCAGCCACGCGGGCAGTGTCGAGCGGATCTCTGCGACTCTCGCCAGCGTGGCGGGATCGAGCGCAGGCTCAGGGTGAGTTGGCTGCAGGGATCGGGTCGCATCGTCCGGACGGCTCCAAGGGCAGGCGACCACGCAGAGGGCGCAATCGCTCCCAACCTGCCTCCAGTAGTGGTAGCAGCGGCCTGCCGACAGCTTCCATCGCCTCACGCCTCGCACCACCAGCTTGTGCCCCTGGGGAATGGCTCCCGCCGGGCAGGCCATAGCGCACAGCTTGCAGCCGCTGCAGAACTCCTGCACGCCCAGGTCCACCGGCTGGTCCAGCACCATGGGCAGATCGGTCGTGACCGTGGCGAGCCTGAAACTGCTGCCGAACTCTCGGGTGATCAGCACCCCGGAGCGACCCAACTCGCCCAGCCCGGCATCCACCGCCACCGGCACGGAAAGCAGTTGGTAGTCCCTCAGGTGATGGGCACGCGCCGAGTAGCCGAGGCCGCGGAGGTAGAGGGCCAGTTGCACCGCGACGAAGGCCGCCCTGGCGTAGGCAAGGCCGCTCTCCAGGATCACCGGGAAGCCCGGCGTGTGGCGGCGCAGCACTTCGTAGTCCATCGCCACCCCGAGGGAGATGGCGTAGGGGTGATCCAGATGGATCTCCTCGCCCCAGCGCTGGCCGTAGAAGGTGCGGCCCACGTGGGAGTAGACGAAGGCCGGGTTCAGCGGGCCGACGCCGACCAGGTCCGCCCCCAGGAAGCGGGCGAACGCCTTCACCTTGAGGGCAGCCTCCTCGGGATCCAGTCGCACCGGAGAGGCGGCGCGCCCAGTGTCCACCGTGCCTCCCCGGGCTTCGAAGCTATGGTCGGGGCGGCCCACGACGAGGGTGGAGTGGAACAGGGCACCCATCAGCGGGGCATCTGCGGGTGCGGCGGTGCTGCCCAGGGGCGGCAGCGAACGGAGGAAGTCGTCGGCGGCCTGGAACTCCTCGTGGGTCGCGTAGTAGGCGGCATACCGCTCGGATCCGGGTTCCAGTTCCATCCGTGCGAAGAGGCAGTCGCGCTCGTCGAACCGCTCCATCGGCCCGACCACGTCGTCGAGGTAGGTGGGTCGCGCCACCCGTCGAGCCTCGAAGAGAGAGCGCCACTCCACAGTGTGTTCCAGTCCAACCTCGGCCATTTCAGCTTGCCCGATCCAGGTCTACCATCCGCACACTCCCGACGTACGGCTTGGCCCGGTAGCAGGTGGCGTGCTGCAGCTTGGCGACGATGTCTGACATCCGCAGAGACGCCTCCACTATCCTGTCGGCGAGGGCCCTAATGTCCTCCGGAGTCCGCTCCCGATTGTTCAGCAGCTCGGCGCTGCTGATCACCACCGTCAGCGGCTGATTCAACTCGTGGGCAACCGCCGCGGCTAGATGGAGCACGGTCTCGTCCCGGGCAGCCTGCCGAATCTCCCGCTCGGTCCTCCAGAACAGGAAATGGATCGCACCAGCGACGGCGAGACCGATCGTCCAGACGGCCGCAACGAGCGCGGCCGTGAACCTGGAAGAAGAGAGGGTGGGATCGAGGTAGCTGCGGGACACCACGGCGAAGGTCAAGACCAGCAGAGCGGATACGATCAGCAGCCAGACAGCCGGAACAAACCGCACGGGACACACTCCCTCCGAATGCGGATCTCGACACCGTTGCGGCGAGGCCCGGCTGGACCCACAGCCGGATCCTCCACAGCCTCACGGACTCGAGCAGCTCGAGAGGTCGAATCCACGTCGACGCGTCCCACGCGGAGCGGCTCCGGCTGGATTATATCATCCTACTCGATGACCCGCACCACGTCCTCGAGGGGCTTCCTCGGTCCTGGCTCAGGCGACTCGGCAGGGTACCCCACCGGCACCAGAGCGAAGAGCTCCACGTCGGCCGGCATCTCCAGCATCTGCTCGATCTCGCGCCGAGCCAGCATCGGCCCAGCCATCCAGCAGGCGCCCAGCCCCTGCTCGTGCAGCGCGAGCAGCAGGTAGCCCGTGGCCCCGGCGATGGTCTGGATCCTGGAACTGATCTCCTCGCGATTCCGGATCATCTCTCGCGCCTCGGGGTCGGTGTCGCCCCTTCGCCGCAGCACCTTGTCGGCCGCGCTCTGGTAGCCCCCCATCGCCACGGCGATGACGGCGGGCGCCGACCGGAAGAAGGAGGCATTGGCCCTGTAGCGCTCGAAGGTCCTGCCGAACTCGGCCGCCTCGGGCCAGGAGGCCATCCGGTCCACCTTCGCCTGGACGGCGTCGGCCATCCGCTCGATCAGCTTGCGGTTCTTGACCACGAAGAACTTCCAGGGCTGGTAGTTTCCCCCGTTGGGGGCCCACGCTGCCAGGCTGATGGCCTCCAGGATCGACTCCGTGGGCACGTCCTTCGCCTGGTACTTTCGGATGGATCTCCTAGTCTTGATGGCTTCCCTCAACTCCATGCAGAGCCCTCCCGTCGCATAGAACTCGTGACGGCGCTGACCCCAAGGCCCGCCAGCGGTATCGGGCAATGATAGCGCCGTTCCGCCATGCGGATCAACAATTGACTGAGGGCGTGCCAGCCCGTATAATTTGACCAGAGTTGCCATGCGGGAGTAACTCAGTCTGGTAGAGTGTCTGCCTTCCAAGCAGATCGTCGCGGGTTCGAGTCCCGTCTCCCGCTCCAGAGCCCGGATTCCTTAGCGAATTCGGGCTCGCTGCTTGTCTGGTTTGCCTGCGTTATCACCTCTCCAGCCCATCCAGCTGCTACCCCCTGTGATCGTTCGAATAGGTCCGTGACAGTAGGGTATGGCCGCGCGACCTCGTCTCCCGTTACGACATGCTCACCCTCTCAGGCGATGGGAGACGGTCTACAACACCATCAGGCCCCACCAGGCCCTCGGATACCTCACACCCAAGCGTTTCCTCGAACACCACTACCGGCAACACCCTAGAGAGGAGGAGGTGCCTCGGACGTAGCGAACGAGCGCACTTTGTTGCTTATCCTCTGCGCACCAATCTCCGGGAAGCGGTCTGTATTGAGAGGAAGCTCGCCGGTATTTGAGGTACAGGACGTGTGCGCATAGTTCTGGTCGTGGAAGACGAGCCCGAGATACTCTCGGCGCTCCAGGCTGTCCTTCAGCACTTGGGCTACGAGGTTCTCGTGGCCACAAATGGCGAGGATGGGTTGAGAATGGCCCTGGACTCGCCGTCGGCAGGGTCGCCAGCCGGTTGCCTCCGAGATCAAACTCGGTGTGTGGATCCACGAGAAGAACGAGTTCAGGGCCCGCATCTACGGCTCTCCAGCGTTCCCGACGTGTCGCCGGCCCACCCGCCTCGAGGAATCTCCAGTCTCACCTTGACATGTAGCGGGGCCATCTCCGTCGTGAGCCGGGAAAGCTGACAAGGCGCCCAGCACCAGATCTCAGTTGAGGGAGGAGCCCTTCTGTGAAGCTAGCCGTTCGCACCAAGATGATCCTGGCGTTCCTTTCGGTACTCGTGTTGACTGGTATCACCGGGGCCGTCGGCATCTCCGGCATGGCCCAGATCACCGACCTGGACAAGAGCCTCTACGACAGTCAGTTGATGGGGCTGTACCACGTGGACAAAGCGATGTCCGACCTGTTGACCATCGGCCGCGACATCCGTCACGCCATCATATTCGTCGACGAGAAGGACACCGTCGACTCGATGCTCAGGGAAATCGACGCGCTTACAGCCGAGACAGACGAGAACCTTCGCCAAATGGAGCCCCTGATGACCACCGCCGACGGCAGGTCGAAGCTGGCGACGATGAAGGAGAAGTGGGAAGCCTACAAGTCCGGGCTCAAGCCGATAGTTGAGAGGGTGAGGACGGGGGACAGCTTGGGAGCGGTGGCTCGCCTCAAGGACTTCAGCACTGCAGTCGACGAAGCCGTCGCGGCATTCGAGGTCATGCAGCAGCAAAAGCAGGACCGCGGCCGGCAGGCCATGGAGGAGAACATGGCTACCGCTGCGACGTTGCGGAACCTTCTGATCGGCGTGATCCTGGCGGCGCTGCTACTCGGCATGGGCGTCGCCTGGTTCCTGTCGCGAGCCATCTCCAACGGGGTTAGTGCGGTGGGACGCGCAGCCAAACAGATAGCCGACGCCGACCTGCCTCGGCTGGCCGAGACCAGCCAGGCGATAGCTTGGGGCGACCTCACCAAGGATCTCTCGATCACCTGTCGGCCTGTCGATGTGAAGTCCCGTGACGAGATCGGGGAGATGGCGAAGGCCTTCAACGACATGGTCTCCCGCCTGGTAGAGACAGGGGAGGCCTTCGGGCAGATGACCTCAAACCTGCGCTCCACCGAGGAGATGAGCTCGCAGGTGGAGGAGATGGTAGCACAGGCGCAGCACCTATCGGCCATGGCCGAGGAGCTCCAGGCAATCGTTGCTCAGTTCAAGACGAGCCAAGAAGACGGTGTCGTGCTGAAGAGGAGGCAGGACGACTGGGGAGGAGTCCGTGCGTCCGAGCGGAGCCAAGACCGGCCGAACCTGAGGCCGGTGACTGCGTAGGCGCATGCGGGCGGACCGTGACACGGTCCGCCCGTCCTGATCTGTCGGCAAGGCCAGCTTTCCATGGAGGTTAGCCACGAACGCACACATGGACGACCTCCGCGCCGCCACCATCGCTGCGGCGCTGCAATGAACTGCACCGTCTGATTTCATGAGGGGAATAGCCAAGCCGGGCGGAAGACGAGGTCCTCGAGGAAGTGGCGCCCTCCGTGGCCAGAAGCTCCCGATCGTCGCAGCGCGGCCACCTCGATTCCATCCGCCAGTTCGTGGCGCAAGGGAAGCCGGTCGGCATCGCCGAGCACTGCCGCGGCCGACCGCACAGGAAAGGATCGGCTGTGCCAGCCGCGGCCTCTCGGTTGGCGACGGGGACCGTCCATCCGAATGCACCGCGCCCTCACGTAGAGGAGGCCGGAGGCTACGCCCCGACGCCGTAGATCGCGCCCATCCGCCGAGCGGTTTCGGCAACCTTGGCCCTTAGCGGTTCCGGCGCCAGCACCTCGACCTCCGCCCCCCACGAGAGTATCCAGGGCGTTATCTCCAGAGTCCCCGCCACCCTCACGCCGAATTCCACCCCGCCGTCGTCCAGCGGCCGGATCGTCTGGGACGGGTGCCACCGGCACTCCCCCACCCTGGAGGCCACGACGGGACTGAAGCGCAGCCGCACCTCCACCTCCTCGTCCGCGACTATGCCCCAACTGGACTTCAGGTAGGCGTCGGCATCGAACTCCGCGGGGATCGAGTAGGGCTGCTCGGTCAGCTCGACCGCCCTGATCCGCTCCAGCTTGAAGGTCCTCACCGCGCCCACGTGGTGGCAGTAGGCGATGAGGTAGCAGGCGTGGCCGATGGGTGACGGCTCCAGGAAGTAGGGCTCCACCAGCCGCTCGTACACCTCGGTTGAACCACCTTTAGTCCACGGGTACCAGATCCTCACCCGCCTGCCTGTTGCCCAGGCCGTCGATAGGACGTCGAACACGCGCGCATGGTGGGGGTTATCCGGCCTGTCCATCATGGCGGCCACCGTGTGGGTCACGTGGTGGCCCACCGGCTCGGGCATCACGGCGGCCAGCTTGCCGAAGGCCGACTGGATGTTCTCGTCCCGCTCGTCCGAGTAGCGCGACACCAGGCGCGCCGCCAGGAAGAGACTCATCGCCTCCAGGAAGGTGAGCTTGAGCGGCGGAAGGAAGACCCCTTTCTCCAGGCCGTACAGTCCGCCGTCCTCCCAGACTGGATACCCCAGGGTCTCGTCCAGCGCACCCAGGTCCCTGTAAGTGGTCCGCACGCAGACCCCGCACAGCCTTGCGACCTCGCGAGCGCGGATACCGTGCGGGTGCTGATGAAGAATGTGAGCGACCTTCAGAAGCCTCGCAGTTCTGTCGCGCTTCGACCTAGACGGCAAGTCACACCTCCTCGATCGCTGAGAGTGTTTGTGCCGCCGGGGATGATGCTCGTTCGAGATGGTAGACCGAGAAGGTACGGCCGTCAATCGATCGCACGAGTCGTGACAGACATGGTGTCACAGTCCCCTCGTAGCATCCCCACAGGTAAGGCGGCAACCGTCGCGGACGACTCAACGAGGTTATGAGAAGGAGGCGAGTGATGCAGGCGATAGTGGACGGCTACCTCTCGGGGCTCGAGATCGGAGACGGCGTGGGTTTCGAACGGATGGTCCTCTTTCCGGTCTACAGGCAAGCAGAGAGTCCACTTCGGTACCGCGTACTGGCGGAGGCACTGGCCGACGGATCAGTGGAGGTGCGGGAGCAACCCTCGGCGACGATTCCGGAGCTGTGGCTGGTGAACCATTCGGACACGATGGTGCTCGTGCTGGACGGCGAGGAGGTGGTCGGAGGCAAGCAGAACCGGATAGTGAACGCGAGCTTCCTCGTGGACGCCAGAAGCGAGGTGGCCATCCCCGTGAGCTGCGTGGAGCACGGGCGCTGGCACGACCTGGCGCCCCGCTTCAGCAGCGGCGAAACCACCTACTTCTCCCTGAGGAGGGCGAAGGAGCAGCAGGTTCACCACAACCTGAGGGCGACAGGGAGAGCGATGGCGGACCAGGTTGCGGTGTGGAATGCCATCGACGCCAAGCAGCGAGAGACGAGCACTCACTCCGCCACCGGGGCGATGCACGACATCTATCGCAAGAGATCGAAGGACCTCTCCGACTACGAGTCGGCGTTCCCGAGGGTGGATGGAGCCGTGGGTATGGCGGTGGCTCTGGGCGGCCGGATTGTCGGCGCCGACCTCTTCGACCAGCCAGACACTGCAGCCAGGCTGTGGCACAAGCTGGTGCGGAGCTACGCGATGGATGCGCTGGATGCGGAGATGTGCGCGCCCGTCGCCAGGGAGAGGGCCGAGCGGCTGCTGAAGCGGCTGACTGGCGCGCGGGTCGAGAGCTTCCCATCCATCGGACTGGGTCATGACCTCCGTCTCGAAGGCGATGGGGCGGTGGGCTCCGCCCTTGTGTTCGAGGGGATAGTGGTCCACCTCGGGATCTTCCGGACGCGCGGCTATCGCTCGACGTCGGGCTCGACCGAGGTGGCCAGAGCCTCGATCAGGCGGCGCGCGCATACCCGGCCGGATCCGCGCGCGGCCGAGTAGCGGTGCCGGCGTGCAAAAGGGGGGAGATGGGGCCGGGGGGGCCTCGGCCCCACCAGTCTTTTGCCTCCAGCTTGAAGATGCTAGCATTGGCCGAGCGTGACGTGACGATCCGCGACAGTTCCCCGCCCGAATACCCTGCGACACGGATAGCCCATATCAGAAGCCGCGAGGGAGTTAAGCCATGATTCCCGTGACCTCGCCGTGGACAGACCAAGCAGCCCTGGACCCCACGCAGACCGAAGCGGCCACGAGCCTCGCGGGCCCCGTGGCGGTGCTCGGCGGGCCTGGCACAGGCAAGACCACCGTGGTGGTGGAGCGTGCCGCCCACCTGATAGCCTCCGGGGTGCCGAGGGAGCGAATCCTGGTCCTCGCCCTCTCTCGCCGCAGCATGGCCGAGTTGACCGCACGCCTGGTCGGACGGCTCGCGGCCGAGGCCCCGACGGTGACCACCTTTCACTCGCTCGCCCTCGCCCTGGTCCGCCGCCACCATCGCGAGGCGGGCTACCGCCGGCCGCCGCGCTCACTAACCGCGCAGGAGGCCTGGCGACGCCTCAAGGCGACCCTCGAGCGCGAGAACCCCGCCGACTGGCCCCGGTACGGCAACGCTCTGCGGTCTCAGACGTTGCTGGCCATGGCCAACGACCTCGTCTCCGGCTCGGCGCACAACGCGCTCGACGGTGGCGAGCTCCAAGCTCTCCTCGCCGAGCGGGGCCGAAGCGACCTCGCGGAGGTTGTCCGCTTCGTGGGCAGGTACCTCAGGCAGTCGAAGGAACTGGGGCTGGTCGAGCAGCAATGGGCGCTCGTGGAGGCGCTGCGACTCCTGAAGAACCACCCCGCGATACTGATCGGCCACCGTGACCGCTATCCCCACCTGTTGGTGGACGAGTTCGAGGACGCGAGTTTCACGCAGGCCCGCCTGGCCCGCCTGCTGGGGGGCAACGGCCTCTTCGTAGCAGGCAACCCGGACCAGGCCGTCAACTCCTTCCAGGGTGGCAGCCCCTCCTATCTGAGGAAGCTGGCCGCCTCCCCCGAGGTGCGAGTCGTCCGTCTGGCCGTCTGCCACTCTTCGGCTCCCGCCATCGAGAGAGCGTGCCGTAGCCTTGCGTCCGGCGACCTGGGCCGCGGAGTAGTGAAGGCAGCCCCAAACCCGCCAGCATTGGGGACGGCCCCGATTCCAGGGTGTGGGAGCGCCTCCCCGTACCCGCCAGCGTCGGAGACGACGCCGGCCCCCGGGGATCTCGGGGCTCCACCGACGCAGGGCGACGAGCCGGACGACGCCGTCGCCCTCCACGCATTCACCCACCAGAGCGAGGAGCCACTCTGGATCGCCCAGGAGATCCTCTCCCTCCTGCGGTCGGGCGTCGCGCCGGGACAGGTGGCCGTACTGACGCGATCCGGCAAGGACCCGGTGGCGAGGGACCTCGCACGCAGGCTCGTCCACCTGGGAGTGCCCATCCGCGCCCTAGCCGACCCCCAATCGGTGTCGGCCGATCCGCTGGTCGGCGCCGCCGTCGAGGTGCTGAGATTCCTCACCTCCCCCACGGAGTGCCGCAAGGCCCTCTTCGCTGGACTGCTCACCTCCCCGCTCGCCGGGCTCACGCCGGCTGAGTTGCGATCGTTTCGGCGTGCGGCCGGGGAGATGGGGCTTTCGCTCCTCGACGCGGCGCGCACTCCCTCCGCCCTGGAGGCGCTGCCCCGCCCGGCGGCGGACGCCGTCGCTGCGCTGGTCTCACGGCTGACGTCCCTTGCGTCTTACGTCGAGCGCCCTCCGGTCGAGCTGCTCTGGAGGATTTGGACAGACTTCCCAGCCTTCGCCCTCCAGGCCGCCGCCTGGGGCGAGCGGCGCATAGACCAGGTGGCCGGCTCGCCTGCCGCCTACCGCGCCTTCCTGGAGGAGGCCGAACAGATCGTCGAGGACACCCCATCGGCCACGTTAGCCGACCTCGTGGCGCTCTACGATGCCGGCTACTTCAGGGATGTGACCGCGGCAGCCGGACACCATCAGGGGGCCGGAGTCACCCTCACCACCATCCACCAGGCCCGCGGACGCCGGTGGGACTTCGTCTTCCTCCCCAACCTGGTGGAAGGGGTCTATCCCCTGCGCCGCTCCCGCGTCGGCACCCTTGCCCCCCTGCTGTTGAGGGAGGCCGAAGGGGAACCGGAGGGGATCAGGGATCGCCACCTGGCAGAGGAGAGGCGGCTTCTAATCGTGGGGCTGTCCCGAGCCCGGCGGAAGGTGTACCTGAGCCACAGCTCCACGGCGCTCGACGGCACCACCCGGCTCACTCCGTCCAGATACCTGTCTTCCCTGCGGCCCGCGGTGGCGACCGATGGGAGAGGAGTGCGCCAAGGGGTGGACGAGCTGGTGGTCCACTACCGTCGACAGCTCGCCTCCGAGAGCGAGATCGAGCGGGCGCAGGCACTGTACGCCCTTGGCCGGCTCGCCGACACATTCCCGGGCAGGGTGGACCCAGCCCTCTGGTGGGACACCCAAGACGAGACCGCAGGCGCCGAGCCCCCTTACCCGAGCGGGAGCCTCCGCCTCTCGGCCTCCCGCCTGAACACCTACAGGAACTGCCCGCTGCAGTTCAAGTTCGCCCAGCACCTCTGCCTGGAGGACGTCGCCAGCGACGCCATGTCCCTGGGCACGCTGATCCACGACGTCCTGCAAGCCTATCACGACCCCGCCGCCACCCGTCCCAAGACCCGAGAGGCCCTCGAGTCGCTGACGGACCAGTTCTTCGATCCAGCGGCCTTCTCACGCCCAGCGGTCGCCAGGCAGGTCCGGGCCAAGGCCAGCGAACTGCTGGACCTATACTTCTCAAGGTACGGCCAGGCAACAGGGGTCGTTGACGTCGAGAGGCACTTCCAGTTCCGGCTGGGCCCCCACACCGTGTCGGGTCGCATCGACCGGATCGACCGCCGCCCGGATGGGACGCTTGAGCTGATCGATTACAAGACCGGCTCGGCAATGAGTCACGGCGAAGCCGAGGCGGACATCCAGCTCGCACTCTACGACCTCGCCTTCCAGCATGCGCCCGAGCTAGCGGAGCTGGGGCGGCCCGGCATGGCCAGCTACCTGTTCCTGAAAGGAATCGGGCCGCGGGCGGACGGGAAGCGCGGCTACGAGCCCACCGAGGAGGGCCGCCAGAGGTTGCTCGACCGGATCGATCGCTACTCCGCCGG
Organism: Sphingomonadaceae bacterium; assembly: GCA_050261575.1. Taxonomy (GTDB): domain Bacteria; phylum Chloroflexota; class UBA6077; order UBA6077; family UBA6077; genus JBLNDL01. The sequence goes on from JBLNDL010000011.1 coordinate 12,301, forward strand.
CATCCTCGGCGAGGTCTTCCCCTCCAGGTCGCGTATCCTCGAGACCTGGCCCGACCTGGGGCCCGAGGAGGTCGCCCACATCCAGAAGTCGGATCCCTGCCGCACCTGTGCCTTCCGCTGGCTCTGTCCGGAGATGGAAAGGGGGCAAAACGATGAGTGAGTTCAAGCCGACCCCCGAGCAGGAGGATGCACTCTCCGCTCTCGCGCCGCTGCTTATCCTGGCGGGGGCGGGCACCGGCAAGACCACCGTGCTCACCCACAGGATCGCCCGGCTGATCGCAGGCGGCAAGGCCCGCCCGGACCAGATACTCGCGCTGACGTTCGCCGAAAAGGCCGCGGCGGAGATGGCCGAGCGCCTCTCAGCCCTGCTGGAGGAGCGAGGCTTCGGGGAAGCAGGGCGGGAGATCCATTGCTCCACCTTCCACTCCTTTGGCCTCGAGATCATCCAGGAGAACGCGCTGCTTCTGGGTCGGGACGGGGAGAGCCGCGTCCTGTCCACCCCTGCGAGCTGGCAGCTCCTCTCCACGATCGTCGACGATCTGGACTTCCGGGCAATCGACCTCACCGGCGGGGATCTGGGAAAGGTGTTCGGCAAGCTGCTAGGCTTCTTCTCCGCTGCCAAGGATCACCTGGTCAGCCCCGATGAGCTGGAGAGCTACCTGGCCACCCAGAGCGCCGAGGGACTATCCCCAGCCGCGGCCAAGCACTGGGAGGAGCGGCTGGCCAGGCTGAGGGACGTGGCCGCCGCCTACCGGCGATACGAGGAAGCGAAGAGCGAGCGGGGGTATCTGGACTACGGAGACCTCATCTCGCTCCCGATCCGCCTACTCCGCGCCCACCCCGACGTGCGCGACCGCTATCGGCAGCGATACCCCTTCGTATTCGTCGACGAGTACCAGGACACGAACCACGCCCAGCGGCTCCTGCTGCTGGAGATGATCTCCCCCGACGCACAGGTGGTGGTGATCGGCGACGACGACCAGTCCATCTACGGCTGGCGGGGCGCGGTGATCCAGAACATACTGAACTTTCCGCGAGAGGCGCCCATCCAAGCGGCCGGCGCGAGCCAGAGGTTCCTCACGGTGAACCGCCGATCCGGTCCACCCATACTGGACATCGCGAACCAGGTGATCTCGAGGCTGGCCGAGAGGTACGAAAAGCGGCTGGGCTACATGGACGATGTCGCCGAGGCGCAGGCCGGCCACTACGTCGCCGCGTCCGACGAAGCGGAGGGCCGCTGGATCGCGGCGACCATACGAGAACTCAAGCTTCGGCCGGAGGTCGAGGACCCCACAGGGAAGAAGCGGGGGTACGGGGTCTTCGCGGTGCTGTGCCGGAAACGCAGCCTCTTCGAGTCCGTCGCCAGGGCCCTCGAGGAGGCAGGCATCCCGTACGAGCTGATCGGTGGGACCGGCTTCTACGGGCGGCGGGAGATAAGGAACGTCCTCTCCTACCTGCGGGTGCTCTCCGATCCAGCAGACAACATCGCCCTGGCAAGGGTGCTCCAACTTCCTCCCTGGCGGATACATGATCGCGACCTCTTTCACCTCTCCCGGTGGGCGCGGACCCGGGCTGCCGAAGGGAAGCGGGCCAAGAGCGCAGCGCCTGAAGTCGGGCAAGCTAGAGCGAGCGCAGCGTTCCCGGCTGTCCCCGAAGAACCTGTCTCTCTCGAACGACCGCTCGGCTCCTCCTCGACAACCTTCGATGTCGAGGAGTCCCTCCCCTACCGCCTCTACGATGCCGTTGCCCACGCCGACTCCGTTCCAGGGCTCTCACCCGAGGCGCCTGGGCGGCTGGCTCGGCTGCGGAAGGCCATGGACAGCCTGTACCGGGCGGCCAGGCAGGTCCCCCTGTCGGAACTGGTCGAGCGCGCGATCGACGTGTCCGGCCACCGCCTGGAGATGGCCGTGCGGGGCGACTTCGAGTCGGAGCTGGCGCTGCTCAACCTCCAGAAGCTGGTCGAGTTGGCGCGGCAGTTCGAGGCCGAGGAGGGCACCCTCGACGGCTTCGTGGAGTACGTGCAGTATGCGCTGGACAGCGGCGACGAGGAGAACGAGGTGCGGCCCGTGGACGAGGGCAGCGACACAGTGAAGGTGATGACCATCCACCAGGCAAAGGGGCTGGAGTTCCCCGTGGTGTTCCTGCCGGGGCTAGCCGAGGGGATCTTCCCTGATCCCCGCCTCGACGACCCTGACCGGTGGGACCAGTTCCCCGAGCAGCTCCGAGGCGACAGAAGCCGCTATCCCACTCTCGACCTGCGGAGTATGGGGACGGAGAGGCAGCTCAGGGAAGCCCTCAAGGCCCGGAAGGACGCCCTCCGCGAGATGAGGCTGGACGAGGAGCGTCGCCTCTTCTACGTCGCGATCACGCGCGCGCAGAGAGCCCTCTTCTTCTCCAGGGCGCACTGGTACTTCACCAACACGAAGCCACGGAATCCGTCGCCCTTCTGGGACGAGGTGCTGGCGACCGGTCTCTCTAGGTCGATGGGGGAGGAGGAGGCCCCGGAGAAGAACCCCAGGCGGCTATCTGGAGCCGTGGGGACGGCGCGGGAAGGCGGCCGCACGATGAGCCTGGCTCGGCTTCTGCTGTCGCCTGATCGAGCCGACGCGTGGATCGGCCGGGTGGCGTCGGAGATGCCCGAGGAATGGGATCGGAGGAGAACGGCGATCGAGAGGGAGATCGCCGCCCTGACGGAAAGGGTCGGCTCCGCGGAGCAGGGCTCGCCAGTGGAGGTCTCGTGCACGGGGCTCGTCCGCTACGCGGAGTGTCCTCGCATCTACCGCTACCTGCACGTGGACCTACTTCCAGAGAGACCGTCCCCCTGGGCCAAACTGGGCAGCGAGGTCCATCGCCGCATTGAGGAGGAGGCTCGCGGCGAGTTGCCCATGGCCGACGAAGAGGACGCCGAGGAGGACCGCCGGGACGTGGACCACTTGGCGGAGGGAGAGCGAATCGCGAGCGTGGAGGAGATGTTGGAGACCTACCGGCGAAGCGCCTTGGGGCGAAGACCGCCGACCAGGGTCGAGGAAGCCTTCACCCTGCCTGTCAACGGCAGCCTGGTGCGGGGTCGCATCGACCGTCTGGATCGGCTTCCGGACGGCGGGTGGGAGCTGGTCGATTACAAGGCGGCCAGGTTTCCAGGCCAGGTGGGTCGCGGACGGTTGCTGCAACTCCACATCTACTCGCTGGCGGCGTGGCGGCTCTGGGGCGTCCATCCGGAGCGGCTGCAGTGCCGGCTGTTCTTCCTGGCGGACGGACACATCGAGACCTTGCGCCCCACCATCGAGGATCTGGAGCAGACCGAGGAATGGATAGCCGGCACCATTCGGCGGATCCAGGCCGGCCTCTTCCCGCGAACGCAGGACGCCCAGGTGTGCGCCCGCTGCGGATACGGGCAGGTATGCGCAGCAGGGCTACGCTGACGGACACCCAAGAAAGGCTCGAGCATCATCTCACCCCAAACGGGGGTCGATGATGCTCGAGCGCCATGGGGTTCGCGAAGGGGTCTACCACACCACCGGGAGCCTCTGCCCGGTCCGGCACCTCCCCTGTGATGGGAGGGACTGTCTATCTACGCAGCCTTGGCTGCCCGTCGGCTCGCTTCGCCGGACAGGCGCCGCCTCAACTGAGAGTCCGCACGCGGTCCGAAGTCCACGATGGCCAGCTTGCCGAACCCCAGCGCAGCCGCGAGACTCGCGCCGCTCACGGCGGCCAGTGGCAGCACCTGCACTGCGGGTCCGCCAACCAACGCGGTGTACGCGGACAACCCCGACAGAACGACCATCCACAGCGACGATCCGATCAGCACCGTCCTCGAACTAGGCACATTCCTATGGTCCATCTGGAGTCACACCTCACTAATTCTTCTCGGGGTGCAATATCTCACGCCACATCCAGTATGTCCAATGCCAGTATCGGCATCTACACATTACCGGCAGGTTATGGATGCTCGACTGTGTGGAGTGGCATTTCGAGGCGGCAGGGGGGAAAACGGAGCGAGCGATTCCGGCCCGCTCGACTCTCGGGGAAACGAACGGCCGGCACGAAGACCTCACCCGACTGCACGACTGGCGGGGCCGACTGAAGCCCTCGTGCCTCCGTCGGTCCTATCGCGACTGGGCAGGAGGCAATGGCTGCGAGGGGAAGGCGAGACCGCTGGTTGCCTAGCTCTTCTTGACGATCCTGGTCAGCTTGGTGCCGCACGCGGCACAGGTCCCCTGGATGGCCGGCCGGCCGTTGGCCATGGTGATCTGCTTCGGATCCTTGATCTCCCGCTGGCCGCGGCACTTGACGCAGTAGGCGTCCATCTTCGCACTCCTCTCTCCCTTTGAGCGGTGCCCGGATGTGGCACGCTCGCTTCGGGCGGAAGTTTACAGATTGTTGCGTCTCCATGCAAGTAGTTCTACTTCCCTGCATCGAGTCTGAGCCCCTGCGCCCAGGCCACCACGTGGGGAGGGAATGGTGGCCTCCTCGGTACGCGCTCCCTAATGGGCACTCTCCCAGGGGAAACGCTCGTCGTTCCCTCGTTCCCGGATGCCGTGGGGGCCGCCGTTCACCCAGGTCCTGGCCCCATTGGTGAAGGCAGTCCAGTTGTCGGACTTGCGCCACACCATCAGGCCGGTGGTGGTCGCCTGCAGGGAGTCCCCGTTGGCTGCGTGGTGCTCCTCCTCCAGCGGCTGCCCCACGATCCATGGGATCTGGCTGGCCAGGGCGGCGAACCCCAGCTTGAAGCTGAACCCGGTCGGGGCAGAGCCCGCCCGCGACTGCCGGTAGCTCTCGGCGTACCGTCGTGTTATGTCGAGATACAGGTTGCCGTAGCTGCTGCCCGGCTCGATCGCCGTCCCCTCGCCCCACTCGTTCCAACTCGTTATGGTGATCGCCCCCGGCTCGCTGGCGATTGCTGACTCCCACCGCCGGGAGTAGTAGCCGCCGTTCTCTCGGCCCACCGTCACCCGGGTCGGGGTGCCCTGGCGCGAGTTGTCCCAGCCCGGCGCCACGCCGGCCGACCATACCTTCGGCTTGCCCGTCCGAGCCGAAGCGGCCTCCACCTTGGACTTCAAGCTCTTGTAGGTTGCCGTGGCGTCGGCCGTCCAGCTAGCGGCGCTGAACAGGTGGATCCCGTCGAACACCTGCAGCCAACTGTCCGGACGGTCGGTCTCCACGTTCCAGTGCCACTCGCCGTTCGGGTCCACCTGCGACCGAACAGCCTGCCAGAACTCCACCCCGCCCGCCGCGGAGGGATTCCAGAAGAAGATGGCCGGCTTTCCCCCAACTCGAGCCCAGTTTGGATGCGATCCGTACTTGGCCACGACGTATCTGAGGGCATCCACGATCTCCCCCTGAGAGACCAACCCCGCCTGCCCAGTCTCGAAGTAGATGGTCGAGGCGAAGTCGGTGCCTTTGGATACGTCGAGCAGGGTGGCAAGGTTGTTGTCGGTTCGGTTCCCCTTGCCCATCCAGGAGCTGATGAAGCCCGTGATGCCCGCGTCTCGGGCCTCACGCACCTGCCGTTCGATCGTCGAGCGGCTATCGCTTTGGTAGGGAGTGACAGGCACATCCCACATGGCATCCCGATGGAAGTTCTCCGGGTTGTACCAAGGGTAGTAGAAGGCGAGGACCGGCGTATCCGCGGCTGCCGACGCCGTCGGGCCGATGAAGGCCACCGACGCTAATCCGAGAGCCACCGCGAACAGCATGGTGTGCCAGCGCATGTACTTCCTCCTGGAAAAGAATGACGTGGCAGGCGCCTGGAAGGTCGCTCGGGGAAAGGGGACCACTTGATACGAACCACCCTCAAGCTCAACGAAGCGGGGGGCCAATCGTTACAGGTCCCCCGCTTCCAACACGACGATCTTCGCGACACCCGGCGCTTGTCGAAGTCACGCTGCTCGCAGCCCTGTTCGAGACGCCATTACGCCAACCTGGACCTCAACCTCCACATGCACGCCCGGTGCCAGTCCGCTTCTCGCTACCGCACTTCCATCGCCCCACCCAGGCTCTCCCCCTTCCATTCCGGACGGTAGTAGGCGTACGCCTGGGAGGTCACCGCTTGGGCCTTCACCGGATACAGCGCCCGTGCCTTGAAGGAGAAGCGCACCTCATCTCCCGGCATCATGTCCTCGACGTAGACCACCACTTTGCGCCCGGCGACGTCGTAGCGCTTGAGCCGAGGCTGGCCCTTCATCATGGCTTCGAGACTCTCCGCGACGGGGGCGAAACCTGTCGGCACCGCCACGTCCACGATCACCATTCCCGCCTGCACCGGCTCAGGTGGTGTGAACTTCACCATCGCCGAGACGTCTATCTGGTCGTTCACCTCGACCTGCCCGACCCCGTACTCGACCTGGATCTGGAAAGCGGACTCGGCCTTCTTCTGAGGATCCGGCACGTTGAAGCGCCGTACCGCCTGCACCACCACCTGACCCTTGCCCTCGACCCCCACGGTCAGCGCGCCATCCCCCCTTTCCTGAGAGAGGGGCTGGACGAGGGCCACCGGCACCTCAACCACCTGCAGCACGTCCGCGTTCTCAGGGGACACCCGGACCTCCTTCCGCCAGTTGCCGGCTTCCAGCGTCACCGTCGCGTCCACGTCGGCCTTTGCTCCCGCAGCGTAGCGGGTGAGCGCCTGAAGCCCAACCACCGTATCCTGAGTCGAGCCGAAGCCCCCAAAGGCGTTCCTCCGAGAGACCAGCCATCGTGCAGCCCGTGAGGCGTTCAGCCGGTCGCCACGTTCTACCAGCGCCAGGGTCGCGTAGCCGGTGGTTTCGATGGAGGCGCTCCGGTTGGCCCGCGGCGTCAGCGGCGGCAGAGGCGCAGGCCGGTCCGGGGGCAGGATCCCCGGTTGCCAGGGCGCGGGCAACGGCTCGGGCAGGGGCACCACCTCCGGGTCTCCCCAGTACAGCCCCTCGTCGCTCTCGTGCGCCAAGGCCATCAGCTTCTCGTGGGCGGTGGCGGCCATGGGGCTCTTGGCAATCTCCAGGGCGTAGGCGGTCAGCGCGACGCTGTAGGCGTCCTCGGTCGTTTCTATCGCCCTCTCCAGGTACTGGATCGCCTTCGCCGACGCGCTCTGGTCCCCGGCCTCCCGCAACGCCACCGCGAGGTAGGCAGTGAGGGCCGTCTTGCCCTGCAATCCTCCCAGCAGTTCCTGGTGGTGGACGAAGCCCACCGGATCGAAGGAGCCATCCGCCTTCTGCTGCTGCGCTATCCACTCCCGGGCACGGGCCAGGACCGACTCGTCCACGTAGATGAGGTCCTTTGCCTGGGCGAAGGTCTTCATCACGAATGCGGTGAGCCACAGGCTGCCAACCTTATCCTGCTGCCCGAAGGCAGAGAAGCTGCCGTCGGAACGCCGGAAGGTTAGCTCTCGCTGGTAGCCCGTGGTCATCAGGTGCTCCGCCTTCGCCATCACCTCCGGCTTCATCTGGCCGCTCTCCTCCAGATAGCGGGTGACGTAGACGTTGGGGGCGAAGAGGAGCATGTTCTGTTCACCGCAGCCGAAGGGCATCTGGAGCAACCCCTCCAGCCCCTGAATCGTCAGAGTGAGGTAGCTCCCAGTCACCGTGAGGAAAGCACGAGCCGATCCCTCGACGATGCCGGCGGGCACCGCGAAGTCCAGTTGCCGCCTGGCACCCTCGGAGACGACCGCGTTCTCCACCAACTCCCGAGCTACCCCCTCGGGCTCCACGATGAGCTCTTTCACCACGGAGTCGGCCGAGGAGCTGGAGCGGGCGGTCACCTTCAGCTTGTTGGTGCCGAGCTTCCTGGGCTGGATGGTAAAGGAGGCTGCACCAAGATCGTTTGGGCCCACCTGCACCTTCTGGTCCGGCTCGTCCACCAACTCGAACCAGTCGGACCGCTCCAACTCCACCACGAACTCCTGCGATCTGTCCTGGTAGTTGTACAGGGCCACCTCGACCGGAAACTGCTCGCCGCGAATGGCCGAGTAGGGGAGGTCGACGGAGAGGAAGAAAGGCTGAAGCACCCGCAGCGACGCCTCCGACACCCCCAGGCCGACCCTCTTGGAGAGAGCGACGGCGCGCAGCATCCAGGTCGTGATGCTGTCGGGAGTCTGGTATCGCTTGGAGGCACGGCCCTCGGCGTCGGTCTCCAGCGTGTCCCAGATCCAGGTCTCAGGGAAGAACTGGCGTATCCGCTGCACCTCCATCAGACCGCCGGCCTGCGCGCTGTCACGAGCCACCTCGGCCGGCGCCGTGGCCATCGGGGCCGGAGCCGCGGCGGGTGCGGCGAATCCCTTGGCCGCATCCAACACGCCGCCTTCGAACGCCCCTCGCCGCACCGCGGGCGACTGGTACTCTTGCCCCTTCGGCACCTGCTTGTTGCTCAGCACCACCACCCCCGCGTCTGCGAACACCTCCCTGGCACCCCTGGCCATTACCTTTTCGAGGAAACGCGCCTCGTGCAGCTCCGCCTGGGGCCTCTGGTACAGCCTGTCCAGCTCGTCGAACAGTTGCGCAAGATTGAGCCGGTTCTCCGCGAGGATAAAGACCGATCGATCCACGGCCGCCAACCCCACACGGGCAGGCCCCTCCGTCCGCAGGTCGACGGTCACCTCCTCCCCGGGCTTCGCATCCTCCCTGCCGAAGCCTACCTGGACTGCATGCGGATAGTCGCCCTGCACCGAGAAGGGCAGGTAGTCCGCGGCCACCTCGGAGTTGGGGAGCAACTGGTACACCAGAAGCCGCGCCGTGGGAGCCATCAGGGGCGTGATGGACAGCTCGATCTCCGGCGAAGTGGAGTGGCCCGAGAAGACCACCCTCCCCCGCGACAGCACCTCGTAGTAGTAGTTCGCCGCCTCCTTGGTGGAACTCACGCGGAAGCGAACCGTGTCCCCTACCTTGATGGTTCCCTGGGTCAACTGCTCCAGATGAACGAAGCTTCCGGTGGGAGAGTAGCTGGATTGCATGGCCAGTGAGGTGGATGCCCTGCCGTCGTTGGCGCTCACCGTCAGGGAGATGGCGTCGGCGGGCGGGGTGACCTGCACCATCGCCTTGCCCTGCTTCACCACGACCTGTCGGGTCTCCCGCGTGACGTTGAAGTCCTTCTTGGTGTAGGTTAAGTCCAGCCGAACGTTGGCCTCGCCAGGCTTCTTGTCAGGAGTCTCCGCTACTACCAGCAGCGAGAGGGGCATAGACGGTTTGAAGGCAACGCTCTCCGGTATCACCTTCAACACCACCGGGGTCGCGGCCACGGACAACAGCCTCGTCGTCTTCTCCTCGTAGCCGGTGACCTTCTCGCGCACTACCGCTTCCAACTGGACGTTGCCCATCCCTCCGGCACCGGGCACGCCGCTGACGTAGTTCACCGCCGGTAGCTGGAAGTCCGCCTTGCCGTCCAACTGCTTCGTGACCTTGGCGTACTCCTGCCAGCTGCCCACGTACCGCATGGCCCGGATCTCCACCTCTCCCTGGACCGGCTTCCCGTAACTGTACTCGGCGCTTACGCTGCCGGAGACGGGCTCGCCGGCCAGTACCCACTCCTTGGGGAGATCCACCTTCACCTCGTACTTGGGGAGGACGTATCGTTCGACCCGGAAATCCAGTTGAGTCGAGCGCTTCCCGGAGGCCGCGTTCACCTTCCACACCCCCAGGTTCGGCTCGGCGGAGAGAGGCAGGTCCAGGGTGGCCATGCCGTACTCGTCGGTAGTGAGATCGCGTTTGAAGACCTTGAGGGCCTTCGCATCCTGGATCTCCACGGCCACGGGGGCGGCAGTAGGGCGGAGCTGGGGATCGAGGGTCAGCACGCGGAGGTGCAGCGTCTGCCCCGGCTTGTAAATCGGCTTGTCGGTCTCGGCGAAGACGAGAACCCCATCCTCGACCCTCACAGGCGACTCCGCCTCGAAGCCGCTGCCGCTGACCCGGAGGCAATAGTCACCCTCGGGGAGTCTCGGCACGGGCAGGCTCACTTCGCCTCGGCCCCTCAGCTCGGCCGAGGCGGCAGCCACCTCCCGCCCCTCACTCACGAGAGCCAGCCGCACGGTGGCGTTGGCCGGCCTATCGCCCTCGAAAAGCGAGACCGATATCGCTTCGTTCTGTCCGGACCGAAGCGTGCGAGGGGCAACGGCGAGGAAGCCGTCCACCCGGTCCTCCTGTGTGGAGGCGGCGCCCGGCGCGCCCGGAAGCGAAGTCGCCACGAGGCCCGGCACCATTATGCCGCTCAGGCCGCCTGTGGCCGCCAAGAGGAGAAGAAGGGTCGCAAGGAGGAGCGCAGCCCCGATCGCCCGTACGTTCATTCGTAGCCTCCCGCAGGATGTTCTACGACGAGAACGAACGACGGTGCTCCAAGGTTCCAGCGTGGCGTGGCAAGATTCTCAGGTCACCACCGTTGGATCGCACTCGCCTTGGAGACGCAGAGTGGAGAGACCACGGGTCGGCTCTCCCAGTGCGCTGCGCGTCTCTCTGGTTCTGGCTATCCTGGATTGTCCACGGCATCCGGAAACAAGGCCGAGAACCTGTAGTCGCAGGCTTTAGCCAGCGCGGTCCGCTGGCGCCCCCAAGCAGGTATCTCTGGATAGAGTACACGTTTCCCGCCAGAGAGCGGACATGAAGTAAGGATACCTGCCTAGATGCGCCTTCCAGGTGTGGTAGACGGGGTCGAGCCACTGCGGAACGGCATCAGACTTGATCGCCAGCCTGTGGGGTTGGCGGTCTTGGGAGATGGCGCGGATGCCTGGCCGGCCCTGCTGGAAGCGGGTGAGGATCCCACCGGCCTCACCTTCAGCGCTCGAGCGCCTCGCTCGTCACCGTGAGCCTCGAACTCCACCGTCTGCTGCTCTCTCAGAGTGGCGAATCCACCGTCCAACACCGCCGAGCGATGGAAGAACCGCTGCTCGCCAGCCCCATCGACCAGGAAGCCGTATCCCTTCGCCCGGTCGATCCGAACCACCGTGCCTCGTGAGACGGTGCCTTCCGCCACCTTCCTCCCAGTCGATGGTCGGGTGGCCATTTGGTTCATCTTGATGGCCCGATCCACCTCGGTCGGACCTCGCCGGTTCACCACCGGTCCCTTTCGCTTTGGAGGCTGCTTCCCCTGGCTGGGGGTGGAGGCCACGAACTTCCGTTCGTGGTTGGGAGACTCAGCGGAGCCGTTCAGGCGGCGCGGGCCCCCTCTTCGCTCCCGTGAGTCCCTGTTTTCGGGTTGATCCTGCACCTTCGGTCCTTTCTTCAAAATGTGGTAGGGTTGCCTGGGGCCGGTATACGGGACGACACACTGTTCAGCGCCGGTGGCCCACGTGCGCGACCGAACCGGGGGGCGAACGCAACGAGACGCGATCGCAGCCGCACGCCACCAACCGGGCGCCGATGGTCGCTCTACGTCAGAAACGCCTCCCGCGAGCCTGCTCGATGCCAATTACAGGTCTTTCGACCGAGGGGTAAATCGACGACTGCTCCCGGGGTTTGCCAAAGGGATCGCCATCGATCAGATGAGAGACATCCGCGCTCTAGCGGTATAAGAGACTGGACAGTTCAACCAGGCCAGGCTATTCGAGGCACCAACACTAGTCGGGGCGATCTTCGTAGGGGGAAACCCTGTGAGGTGCTGTGCATCTGCACAGCCCGCCGACATGACGACCTGCACGCATTATAGCACCTGTGGGACCGCGCGTCGAGATCTCCGCACTGCTGGTTCCAGGGCTCTCTCGAGGTCGCTCAGACCGTCGTGCCGAGCGCGGCGTGCCCCGGCGAGGCCCAGACGAGGGACGACAGACCCAGTGCAACTGCGATGCCGAGCTTCAGCGAAGCGCCTCCACGTGGAGAGACACACCCGCATCGCCACGTGAAGACCCTTCGACTGCGGCTCAGGGTGACGGTGAGAGAGCCCTCGCTGCTGGCTCTTCGCGGGGCATGGTATGAGATTGGGGCAAGTGGCAGAAGCTGGGGGGCACCTGCCCACGACGCAACACTGGGTTGGACGAGCGGAGCGGGCAATCCGTCCCAGCGCCTTCCCCGGGAGGCTACGGCCGCGGGCTAGGTTCCCTCGCCCGTCTCAGTCCTCCAGAATCCTCTGCGCCAGAGGGAACGGCTGCAGCGCGCGGCGGAGCACCCCCTGCACCTTGGCCAGTAGCACCCCGTAGTTCACGATGGGGACCCCGGCATCTTCCGCCACTCGAATCCGGTGAAGCATTTCCTTGCGGTTGATCATGCAGCCACCGCAGTGGACCACCAGCTTGTAGCTCGCCAGATCGTCGGGGAAGCCTCCCCCGGACGTCCAGGTGAACTCGAGCTCTCCGCCCACCGATTTCCGCAGCCATCGTGGGATCTGCACCTTGCCGATGTCGACGGGCTGCCTGTGATGGCTGCATGCCTCCGAGATCAATACCTTGTCGCCAGGCCTGAGGCGATCCACCGCCCGAGCCCCGGCGACGAGTGCCTCCAGGTCCCCTTTGTAGCGGGCGAACAGTATCGAGAACCCCGTCATCGCCACGTCGGGCGGCACGTCCGCCGCCACCTTGTCGAACGCCTGCGAGTCCGTGATAACTAGTCGAGGTGCGCAGCCGAGCTTGCCCAGTGCAGCGCGGAGCCCTTGCTCCTTCACCACCACGGCCATCGCATCGTGGTCCAGGATGTCCCGGATGGTCTGCACCTGCGGCAGGATCAGCCTGCCCTTTGGCATGGCGAGGTCGATCGGCACCACGAGCACCACCACATCGCCGGGGTCTATCAGGTCGCCAACGATGGTCGGCTCAGCGGGCTCCGTCGGGGCGTGGTCCACGATCAGCTTCTTCAGCTCGTCGATCCCCGTCCGCGTCACGGAGCTCACCGCCGCCGACGGCAGGCCAAGCTCCAACGCCCACCGTTCGAGCCGGCCGCCCAGGTCGTGAATGTCACACTTGTTTGCAACCAACAACGTCGGGATGCCGCGCTCCCGCAGCCTCGCCAGAAGACCCCGCTCCCAATCTCCGAGACCGAAGGCCGGGTCGATCACCATCAGCGCAAGGTCGGTCGAGTTGATCACGCGAAGGGTGCGCCGGACCCGCAGGTCGCCCAGCTCGCCCGCGTCGTCGATCCCTGCGGTATCGATCATCACCACCGGTCCGAGAGGGAGTAGCTCCATGGCTTTGTACACGGGATCGGTGGTGGTTCCCGCGACCTCTGAGACCAGCGCCACCTCCTGATTCGTGAGGGCGTTTACGAGGCTCGACTTGCCCGCGTTTCGCCGCCCGAAGACGGCTATGTGCAGTCTCTCGCTCCGGGGGGTACTGTTGAGGTCGCTCATGATGCCGCCCCCAGAGCGAAGTCGCCATTTGCCCGCTTCAGACTATGGCCGTAGCCCTTCCCGATCCGCCGCCCCGACCCCTCGATGCGGAGCCGAAGGCAAGGCATGCAGCGATCGACGTCCTCGGTTATGCATCGCTTGTTGGGATAGATGGTGTAGTTCTCTCGGTACTTCTTGGGTGTGAGATTGGGCATGACGACGTTCGCCCCGACGGCGAACGCCTTCTCGCGCCCCATGGGATCCAGGGTGGCAAGTGCCGTGGTCGCCGGGATGTGAGCATTGCGGGTGACGATCCTCGCCAGGGCAACCATCTTCAGTGTCATCTCCACCGTGCCCGGGGCGCTCGATCCGAGGGGCGTATCCGGATGCGGGATGAAAGGGCCGATGCCCGCCATATCCACATCCATCTCTAGGAGCAGCAGGATGTCGGCGGCCAGCATCTCCACGGTCTGGCCTGGCAGCCCCACCATGCTTCCAGCACCGACTTGGTAGCCCTCGGCGCGCAGATCGCGCAGGCACTGGATGCGCCGCTCGTAGCTCATATCGGGATGCAGTTGCCCGTACAGGTCTGGATCGGCAGTCTCGTGCCTGATGAGGAAGCGGTCGGCCCCGGCCCTCCTGAACGCACGGTAGTCCTCCCGAGGCCGCTCGCCAATGGAGAGGGTGATGGCGACATCCGCAGTACGCTTGATCTGCCTCACCAGCTCGACGACGCGGGCTGTGGTCCACCAGGTATCCTCGCCGGACTGCAGTACGACGGTGCCGATGCCCAGACGCTCGGCGAGTTTGGCTGTCTCCACGATCTCATCCAACGGCATCCGGTATCTGGCCACGTTGCGGTTTGGTGCACGCAGGCCGCAGTAGAGACAATGCCTGCCGCAGCAGTTGGAGAACTCGATCAGACCTCGCAGGTAGATCTCGTCTCCCATGAAGCGCTGTCTCACCGCATCTGCCAACTCGAACAATGCCTGCTGCCGATCGCCCTCCGCCCGCAGAAGGGTGGCAATATCGTGCAGACCGAGCGGCTCATCCCTCTCGGCCTTAGCTAGTGCTGTCTCGAACTTCATCGTCGTCAGCTCCACGATGAACTGGTCATGGTAGCTGCCCCACGCCACCTCCAGGGCAGCGGAGGCCGTCTCCTCCCTCAGAAAAACAGATCTCGCTCGCCAGCCTCGATCCTCGCCAGCCTGCGCTCCGTCTCCTGCCTGACCTTCGCGTTCTCGATGAGGGCGAGCTGCGCTCGAACCGTCTCCTGCCCCACTTCGCGAGCGGAGGGCGAGGCGTAGTCTTCCAGGTACTCTTTGAAGGTGAGCAGGGCATTGGGTCTGCACAGCTCCTGGATGTCGCCCGGCTTGGCAAGCGTCATGAACGCCTCGCCCGTCCTGCCCTGTCGATAGCACGCGGTGCAGAAGCTGGGAAGATAGCCCTTTCGGCAGACGTCTGCCACTATCTCGTCCACCGAGCGGTGGTCTGCTACAGCGAATTGGTCCTTCGGTTTCTCGCCCACGCGGTATCCCCCTGGGCTCACGCAGGACGCCGCGCTGATCTGAGAGATCCCCAGTCCGAACAGCTCATCTCGCATCTCCGGGCGCTCGCGGGTCGAGAGGATCAACCCAGTGTACGGCACCGAGAGTCGCAGAACGGCCACCAGCTTCCGGAAGTCGTCGTCACCCACCGGCTGGGGCAGCGCAAAGTCGACGCCCACGGCAGGTCGCCACCTTGGCACGGAGATCGTATGCGGCCCGACGCCGTACGTTCTTTCCAGGTGGATGGCGTGCAAGAGTAGACCCAGTACCTCGTACTTGTAGTCCGCGAGGCCGAAGAGCACTCCCAGCCCGACGTCGTCTATTCCAGCCTGCATAGCCCTGTCCATGGCAGTCAGATGCCACTCGTAGTCGGCCTTGGGGCCGTCGGGGTGCATCCGTGCGTAGGTGGGGCGGTGGTACGTCTCCTGGAATAGCTGGTAGGTGCCAATACCCGCTGACTTCAGCTTCTGGTAGTCCGCCACCACCGTCGCGGCGATGTTCACATTCACCCTTCGGATGCTGCCGTTGCCTTCCTTGGTAGTGTAGACGGTGTGGATCGATTCGACGACGAAGTCTATCGGGCTACGGCCCGGGCTCTCTCCGCACTCCAACAGGAGTCGCTTGTGCCCCATCCTCTCCAGGATGCGCACCTGCTCCGCGATCTCCTCCTGGTCGAGGACCCGGCGTTCGAGAAGCCGGTTATCCCTGCGGAAGCCGCAGTAGAGGCAGTTGTTCCCGCAGTAGTTGCTGAGGTATAGCGGCGCGAAGAGGACGAGGCGATTGCCGTAGATCCGGTCCTTGATCTGGCCCGCGACCCGATACAGCTCGCGGCGGAACTCGGGCCCCTCCGACTGGAGGAGGATGGCGGCTTCATCGGGGGCAAGGCCCTTTAGATCCAGGGCTTTGCGGATGATCTGTATCGCAGTCTGCGGAGATGCCTTCGCACCCTGCTCGAGCATAGCGTTGATCAGGGCATCGTCGATGAAGGAACCTGCGGGCAAGCCTCCTCCGGAGTTGCCCGTTGGTTGCGATGGGTTGGTGCGCGGATTGGTTTCGACATCGGTCATGGTGTGCCTCCTCATGGAGCCGCCTGCCGTGGCAGCTACGTCGCGATGGCTGTCTTGACTCGGACCCCGGGTATCCTTCCGAGCTTACCGGTCATTGCGCCCAGTTCATCCGTGGTGCCGTCGACGATGAGGGCGATGACCGACATGTTCCTGTCCCTGTATGGCACACCCATGCGGCCGACTACGATCTCGGCATGCTGGCTAAGCACCTCGTTGACCTTCGGTGCGGCCGTCAGCCTGTCTCCGATGACGATAGCCACAACGCCGATTCTGGTCTCCAACTTCACCTCCTTCTTGCATGAGGGCCGAGAGCGGAGCGACAAGAAGAGGGCCCACCCCCTGTCGGAGCGGGCCCATGAAGGCGAGATGCATCCAGGCATACTCTGGCTGCTTCCTCGGAATCAGGAAACCCTCTTCCTCAGGTCCGGCTTTGACCCCCTTCCGGAGCCGCGTGAGGCGCCGGTCAGGGCGAATTGCTCGTTCGTTCCTTTTGGCACAATGTAGCACAGTCCCACTGGGTCGTCAACACGCCGATAGGCACTGTCCATCACACTCTTCAGGATGAGCCGAACCCCCGGCAGCTAATCGCCGTGGCGCACGCCTTGGCGATGAGGGATATCGACGCGAACTACAAGAGGAACACACCCAACCATTTGCCCTGTGCTTCGTTGCGTAGCATAATGGAGGCATGCTAAGAGTATTCTCTCAACCGACCCTCAAGTCGCCCGCCTTGCTGTGCGCCTTCGGCGGCTGGGCCGACGCGGCTTCCGCCGCGACCAGCGCCCTGCGCTACCTGCTGCTGAAGCGGGACGGATACAGGATCGCCGAGTTCGATCCAGACGCCATCTACGACTACACCACCACGAGGCCGATCACCCTTCTCGACGGGAGGGGAGGACGAACCCTTCAGTGGCCTGAGCTGGCCTGGACCGCCATCGAGGTCGCCGAATCCCCCCACGACCTGATAGTCCTGCTGGGGCCGGAACCCGATCTGCGGTGGCGCGAGTGCGTGGGCACCATCGGGGACTTCGCATCCCGCCTTGGGGTGTGCATGGTGCTGACCTTTGGCGGATTCCTCGCCCAAGTCCACTACGCGGGACCCCCCTCGTTGATGGGCATCACCGCCGACCCGCGACTGAAGGCCGAGCTGCTCCAGCTTGGGATAGGGGAGAGCAACTACCAGGGACCCACCGCCTTCGTCACCGCGTTGAGCAGGGAGGCCGCCAGCCGGGACATTCCCGCGGCATCTCTCTGGATCGCGGCTCCGAGCTACCTTTCCAACACCTCGAACCCAAAGCTGGCCGCAGCGCTCCTGCGGGCGGCTCAGCACTTGCTGGGCCAGGACCTCTGGCTGCAAGAGCTGGAAGCCGCGGGGCGCGACATGGATCGCCGCATCGAAGACGCCCTTCGGGCGCGTCCGGACCTGGCCGACTTCCTCGGCAGATTGAGTGGAGAGTCCGAGCCTCGGGCCGAAGCGGCTCCTCAGCCCGAGGAACAGGAGGCCGAGCTTCCAAGCGCGGAGGAAGTGCTGCGCGACCTGGAAGACCACCTCCGCAGGCTGAAGGGCAACGGCGCGGGGGATTCGTAGCGCCTAAACAGCGCGAATTCCCCCATCCGTGGCGATCCCGCGGCTCGAGGAGCACGGGCTGCCGGCCGGGGCGGCGGTGGTCCACGTCACGACGCAGCCGCCGCCACTCGTGCCGCCCATGGGGACGGAATCGCCACGCCCTCGGGCCATCAGGTATGGGCGGTCTCCCTCCTTCGCATCCTCTTAGTCACCCAGAGGAGTATCAACAGCAGCGCCCCCTGGTGGGCAGCGTTCACCCACGCCGCCAAAGCTGGCTGCATCTGAGCCCAGTCGCTCCTCCCTCCCCACCACAGATAGAGGGTCTGGAAGCTGGTCCAGAAGTAGGCCAGGTCGACTGCGGAGAAGAGCGCCACGAGCCACAGCGGCGCGGACACCATCGCCAGAAAGGGCATCACCCAGAGGTCGTACTGTGGACTCGTGATCTTACTGGACAGGATCACGACCACGACGGCCCCCAATCCGTACTCCCCAACGGTCCGCCCGCCACGCAGCGCGCCCACCAGCACGGCCAGGACCGACGCGGCCGAAAGGAGCAGGCTGCCCTGGTTGATCGACGGCACCGACCACCCCAGCCTCGCGGTGTGCGCCCACAGAGAGCCGCCGTCCGGAGGTCGAGCACCCTGGAACTCGAAGAAGTAGAGCCAGCCCTCCCGACTCGCCAGTAGGACCGGGAGGTTCAGCGCCGCGGAGGTGGCCCCGAACACCCCCACTAGCAGAGCAACGCCACGCCAATCGCGCTCACCTGCCCTCTTCGACACCATCCACAAGAGGAACACGGCTGGAAACAGCTTGGTCCAGACTCCCAAGCTGAGCGCGAGCCCGCTCCAACCGTCCCTTCGCACTTGGAACAGGTGGAGTGCCAGCAGCACGAATAAGATCGCCAGCAGATCCCAGTTGAGAGAGGCGTAGAGCGCAATGGGCGGCGTGGCGGCGAGCACCCACAGGCGCGCCGACGGGCTGATCCGGTGGAGCATCCACAGCGATCCCAGGCCCGCGATCGCCAGCCCGGTTCCGGCGGCCAGGAAGTAGCCACGGGGCCCCGGGGCGAGGGAGGCGAGGTACTGCGAGTACCCCACCAACACCGGGTATTCCAGCTTCGTCTGAACGTAGGGGATGGGGTGAGAGACCAGATTCTGCTGCAAGTAGAGGGCAACCAGGTCGGTGTAGGCCAGGTGGCCCCAGGAGTGCAGGTACCAGGCGTCAGGATCGGGATAGAGCAGAAGTCGCCACTTCAGCCAGAAGCCCGCGGCCATCGCGATAGCTCCCAGCAACAGGGCGAGCAGCAGCCTGCGAGAGGCCGGCCACGGAGCCGTTGCGGCCCGGCCCACTCTCGTCGATCGCTTGACCTCACCCACCGATTGCCGGTCCTCCTGTCGAGGATGAGGCGAGCAAGGCCCATACCAGATCCACGAGTTCATCAGCCTCAACCAGCCTGTCGTGCCGACACTCCAGCGCCCAGCCAGCCCGCGCCCCCCACCAGGGGGAGGCCGAGGTTCTAGCGATGGCCGAAGGGCATCGGGATTCTGTGTGAAGACATCCTTCAGCGGGCGTTACCGCGGGTGGCTTCCAGCAGGTGTATTCGGCTCAGGCAGCCTCACTCACCGGAGAGGCGCATGGTTTGCTCGGCGTGCTCTACCTGGAGATGCCCGCTTAGAGGTACAATCCTACGTGTCGACCAGGCCCGGGAAGAAAGAGAGCTCGAGGAGAAGATCGTGAGCGAGCCACAGATTCTGCGTTTCGAGGAAATCCAAACCGTCGCCAGGGGCGGCGGTGTGAGCACGAAGCCTCTGGCGGGCTCCTGGATAGGCACCCAGGGCTTCACCAGCGGCATCACCACCTTTCCGGTAGGGGCAGCGATCAGGCTTCACACCCACAACGTCGAGGAGACGGTCACGATTCTCGAAGGCGAGGCGCTGTGCGAGATCGATGGGAAGACCTATCAGCTCCAGACGTTGGACACCACCTACGTTCCAGCGAGTGTGCCTCACCGTTTCGTGAACGCCGGCCAGGGCAGAATGCGGATCCTCTGGACCTACGCCACCACGTACGTCACCCGCACCTTCGTGGACACGGGCGAGACGGTGGAGCATCTGTCCGGGAACGACCTGGCGGGGGGAAAGTAGATTGACACCGCAGCGGCCATCTCGTAAAGTCTCCTCACTAGCAACGAGGTTGTGAGCAACTGCACAGGATGGTTTCTTGGCGGCCGGACGTGGATCCGGCCGCCGTCGAATCCCAGGCAAGTGCCGAATCCGACGTTGGAGACGTGTCCGACGTGGGTTAGAAAGGGAACGGTGGTGACGGAGCGAGAGTCATTCTCTGGTAGCTGGGCGCTGGTGTTGGGCGGTTCCAGCGGTTTTGGCGCCGCGACGGCGCTGGAGTTAGCCCGCAAAGGGATGAACATCTTCGCGGTGCATCTGGATAGATCCTCCACGCTGCACAACGCCCAGGCGTTGGCTGCAGAGATCGAGGGCATGGGTCGGCGGGCTCGATTCTTCAACACCAACGCGGCCAATCCGGCCAAGAGGGCCGAGGTGTTGGACGCCATCGAGGCGAGCCTAGCCGAATCCGGCAGCTCAAAGAAGGTGCGTGTGCTCTTCCATTCACTGGCCTTCGGCACCCTGGGCGAGTTCATCCCCATGGAGGGCCGCCAGCCCATCTCCCAGTCCCAGATGGAGATGACCCTGGACGTCATGGCCAACAGTCTGGTGTACTGGACGCAGGACCTGGTAGCTAGGAATCTCTTCGAGCCGGATAGCCGGATCTTCGCAATGACCAGTTCGGGCTCGCACCGAGTCTGGTTCAGCTACGGAGCCGTATCCGCCGCTAAGGCCGCCCTGGAGGCCCACGTCCGCCAACTGGCCGTCGAACTCGCGGGCCACGGCATCACCGTGAACGCCGTTCGCGCTGGCGTCACGGACACGGCCGCTCTGCGGAAGATCCCGGGGCACGAGAAGCTGATCCAGGAGGCCAGCTCCCGCAACCCCATGGGGCGGATGACGCGACCCGAGGACGTGGCGGCGGCGGTAGCGGCGCTGTGCGATCCGGGCACCTACTGGATGACGGGAAACGTGCTGGGCGTCGACGGCGGCGAGGACAACATCGGCTAAGGAGCGAACCCATCGCCGGTGCCGCGCCGAGGAGGTGACCGAATGCCGTATAACTGGGCGCAATTGGCCTTCGTGGAAAAGTGGCGGCTCCACGCTGTCCGCGGCCACCTGATCGGCATGTACCGCCCCGAGGACCGGACCTTCTTCGACCTCCGGCTGCGGCCTGGAGAGGGCGGGGTCGGCCGGATCCCTGGTGTCGTCGAGCTCCACATGGTGGACGCCGGCGACATCATCCGGGAGAAGAGGCTCACGCTCACCAGCACCGTCGCGGTGGTAGTGCGTGTCGTCGCGGCTGCGGTGTCCCCCTCGCCCGCCGCTCCCGCCCCTGCGTCCGGGGGGCGAGGCAGAAGATGGTTGGAACCCAACACAACCGTGGATGGCACGGTCCATCATCAGGAGGAAGACGTCCTGCTGGCGGACATCGGCATGCCCGTACTGGTCCAGTTGTCCGACCAGCCCGTGGCCCCTGCCTTCAAGCCCGGCCAGGCCATCCGGATCACGATCGCTGAGACGCCCAAGGGGTTCCTGGTGGTATAGCGAGCGGGTGCTCGGCGCGCCCGCAGGACGTTACGGCAACCAGGGCCCGACGACGGAGGTATCGACCCATGCGTAACCGTCCCCTCATAGGGGTGACCATCGGAGACCCTGCCGGTGTGGGGCCGGAGATCGTGGCCTCAGCGCTGGGCGACGAGTCCCTGCACGACATTGCGCGGCTGGTGGTGATCGGCAGCGACTCCGTCATGAGGAAGGCGCTGGAGCTGGTGGGAGCCGGCCTGAGGGTTCACGCCATCGAGCATCCAGCCCAAGGGGTTTACTCCGCCGGAACCCTGGACCTAATCGACCTGGGAAACGTGGACTTCGACTCCATCGTGCCGGGGGTTGCCCAGCCCCTGGCAGGCAGGGCGGCTTTCCAGTACGTTGAAAGGGCGATCGAGTTGGCCATGGCCGGCGCCATCGACGCGTTCGCCACCGCACCGATCAACAAGGAAGCGCTGAAGGCTGGCGGCGTGCCCCATATCGATCACACCGAGATGCTGGCGAGGCTGACCAACAGTCCGCACCCGATGACCATGTTCGCTCTGGATAGGATGCGGATCTTCTTCCTCACCCGCCACGTATCGCTCGCCGAGGCGTGCAGGCAGATAACCGCGGAACTGGTGCTCCAGGGGCTGCGCCGGGTGGACCAGGAGCTTCGGCGCTTGGACATGGCCCGCCCAAGAATCGCTGTGGCCGCGCTCAATCCCCACGGCGGAGAGGGTGGGCTCTTCGGAAACGAGGAGGTCCAGCAGATCGCCCCGGCGGTGGCCGCGGCGCGGCGGCTGGGAATGGACGTGAGCGGGCCCGTCCCCGCCGATTCCGTCTTCTTCCTGAACCGCCAGGGCAAGTTCGACGCCGTCCTCTCCCTTTATCACGACCAGGGGCACATCGCCGCGAAGACGGTGGACTTCGAACGCACGGTCAGCGTGACGCTCGGCATCCCCTTCCTGCGAACCTCGGTGGATCACGGCACGGCCTTCGACATCGCGTGGAAGGGATTGGCGAGCGCCGTCGGAATGAAGGAGTCCATCAGGGTGGCGGCCGCGTACGCCCCCATCTTCAGGAGGGCATCCTCCGCCTAGTCGTTCCAGGGGGCCGGCCTCACCCGATCCGCGAGAAAGAGCCTTGTGCCCCCCCCGCTGCCATCGGTCCGTGGGGCCGTCCGGCCCCACCGTACGACGAGTTACTTTGCGGGTGGGAAGCTGCTAGAATGGTGTTGCATCGAGTCGCAGTATACCCTCCCGTCGTCAGGCCGGACTTGCTCCCGCGTACGCTCACTGTGCATCGCCACGAAGCTCCTGGGATCCAAGAGCGACGAGGGGAACCGGACTGCGGTCCGAACTGTCGACCGGCCAGAGGCCAAACCAAGTTCAGGAGGAGACCTTGGCAGACTACGAAGCGCTTAAGCAAGCCGTGATCGGGGGCAACGCCGGCAGGGTCAAGGAGATGGTCCAGCAGGCCCTGAACGAGGGATCCGCCCCCCAGGAGATCCTGGACTCCGCCCTGATCCCCGCCATGGACATCGTAGGCGATAAGTTCAGCAAGCAGGAGTTCTACATCCCGGAGATGCTCATCGCCGCCCGCGCCATGCAGGCCGGCCTCGGCATACTCAAGCCGCTCCTGGCGGCAGGCGGGGGAGCCTCCAGGGGCAAGGTCGTCATCGGTACCGTCAAGGGTGACCTCCACGACATCGGCAAGAACCTCGTGGCCATGATGCTCCAGGGTGCCGGATTCGACGTCGTCGACCTCGGCGCCGACGTCAAGCCCGCCAGGTTCGTCGAGGCGGTCCAGTCCGAAAAGCCGGCCTTCGTCATGATGAGCGCCCTCTTGACCACTACCATGCTCTCGATGAAGGAGACCATCGAGGCCCTCAAGGCGGCAGGACTGCGTGATGAGGTCAAGGTAGGCATCGGCGGGGCCCCAGTGACCCAGCGCTTCGCCGACGAGATTGGGGCAGACTTCTACGCCCCTGACGCGACCGGCGCCGTCTCCAGAGCCAAGGACTTCATCGCCGCCTAAGCAGGTATCTCCGGTTCATGTCGACTTCCCTCGCTGGAAGCGTGCACTCTATCTAGAGATACCTGCCTGGGGGCACGGGCAGCACGCAACAGTTGCCGATCCACTATGGGGCGGGGGCACGGCCCTGCCCCATTTCTCCTGGCGCCATCGATCCGGCGATCCTCTCGTTGCTGGGCTCGATCGCCGTGGCTTCATGCCCTCACGTTCGCGCAACGACATGGACTCATCGACAGTCTTCCCATTTGCCCTCAACCTGTTGCGAGGCTAGCGGAGGCGCGAGGCAGGATCGAGGATGAGACTGACATCTGGACCAGATTTCGCTTCCAAGGCCGTAAGGTTGGTGGCATAATACGGCAACACCGGACGCCGACGGCGTGGTAGGACCCTGAGGACGGGGGTTCCACCCCATTGTGATGAGGGGGAAGTGCGATGTCTCAAGCACGTGATCGAGAACGACCTGTATCCTCCGCGGACGCGAGAAGCCCGCAGACGCTGCGCTCGTTGTTGACCGAAACCTCCACCTTCGTGCGTGTCGCCGAGCTGGTACCGACCCGAGGTCCCCTGGTGGAAACCGAAGCGGCGCGAGTCTCCGCCCTGGCAAACGATCTGGCGGGATCGGGGATCGCCCACGCACTCAGCATCACCGACAACGCGGGCGGGGCGCCCAAGGTCGCCCCAGAGTCGCTCGGGATGCTGCTCCAGGAGCGCAGGCAGCAGGCTATCATCCACCTCTCCTGTAAGGATATGAACCGCTGCGGGCTGGAGAGTCGCGCCTGGGCGCTGGCGAGCAGCGGCTTCGAGAACATCCTCTGCCTCTCGGGGGATTACCCGGTCGAAGGCTACTGCGGGCAGGCCACTCCGGTCTTCGACATCGACTCGGTGGGGCTGCTGCAGTTGCTCCACGAGATGAACCTCGGGCTCCGCGTATCGGGCCCGAAGGGAGAGCCAACCACCCTCCGCCCCACCAACTTCTTCCTGGGGGCGGCCGTGTCCCCCTTCAAGCAGCAAGAGCGCGAGTTGATGCCCCAGTACTACAAGCTTGCGCGCAAGATTGCGGTCGGTGCCCAGTTCATCATCACCCAGCTAGGGTACGATTCCCGCAAGTTCGACGAGCTGCTCAGGTACATGGAGATGAAGGGGCTGAACGTCCCGGTTATCGCCAACATCTATCTCCTGTCCCGCGCCGTAGCCCGCTATTTCAACAAGGGGATGGTGGCCGGAGCGGTGTGCAACGATGCCCTCCTGGAACAGTGCGAAAAGCAGTTCAACTCCCCGGATAAGGGCAAAGCCTTCTTCAGGGAGTTCGCTGCAAAGCAGATCGCCGTCCTAAAGGGGCTGGGCTACCGCGGCGCCTACCTCTCGGGTCCGAAGGACGCGCAGGAGTTCGCGGCGATCTTCGAGATGGCGGACTCGTTCGGCCCCGACGACTGGAAGCTCTTCGCGAGGGAGATCCAGTTCCCTCAGCCCGGGGAGTTCTACCTGTTCGAGCGCGATCCGGAGACCGGTCTCAGCTCGTCGCAGATCAATCGGGACTACCTGGCTTCCCTGACTCCTGAGGGACAGCGCAAGCTCCGCTCAACGGTCCCCGCGTTCTACAAGCTGAGCCGTTTCGTCCACGCCCACTTCTTCGATCCCCAGTCCAGGGGCTTCGCTGCGGCTCGGGGCCTCTACTCTCGAGTGGAGGGCCACAGGAAGCTGAAGCGTTGGCTGGAGGTGCTCGAACAGGGAGCCAAGATCCCTCTCTACGACTGCCGCAACTGCGGCGACTGCTCGCTGCCGGATGTGGCCTACCTCTGTCCAGGCTCCCAATGCGCCAAGAACCAGCGAAACGGCCCATGCGGAGGCTCGCATCAGGGCATATGCGAGGCCAGCGAAAAGGAGTGCATCTGGGCCCGGGCCTACGACCGTCTGAAGCCGTACGGTGAGGCCGAGGCGATGCTGGAGCGCCCCGTCGTCTTCCGAGACGGCAAGCTGCGCAACAGCTCCTCCTGGGCCAACACCTTCCTGGGACGCGACCACTTCGCCAAACGGCCGACTGCACACTCCGTACGCCAATGATCGCGGCTTCACTGCTGCGCACCGACGCGGTTTGACCGTGATTCTGCCGCGTGACTATAATCCGATCGGAAAGGATAGCTCCGATTGAAGCCAGCGGTTATCGGCTGCCAGGCCGTGGAGGCGGAGCTTCGGTCTCTCCTCCCGCCTGGCACCGAGTTCGTAGTACTGGAGCAGGGTCTCCACAGGACCCCGGACCTGCTGCGACAGGCCCTGCAGAGAGCGATAGACGCCATCGAGGCCGACGAGATCCTGCTCGGCTACGGGCTGTGTGGCAACGGTGTGGTGGGTCTGCGTTCCCCCCGAGCCCGCTTGGTGGTCCCGCGAGTCGACGACTGCATCTCCCTGCTGCTCGGTTCGTTCGAGAGATATCGAGAGGAGTTCCAGAGGGAACCGGGGACCTACTGGTTCAGCTACGGCTGGATCGAGCACTCCAAGGACCCCTACAAGGAGTACCAGCGCTGCCTGACCCAGTACGATGAGGAGACGGCGCGCTGGGTTGCCCACGAGATGATGAAAGGGTACCGGAGAGCGGTCCTCATCGACACTGGGGTGTGTCCCCTGCGGCGACTGCGGGGCTACGCCAAGCAGTTCGCCCGGTTCTTCGGTCTGGACTACGAGGAGATGACGGGCTCAAGCGACCTCTTGAGAGCACTTACCTCCCCAGAGCAGCGAGGCAGCCAGTTCGTGGTGGTCCAGCCTGGTGAGGCTATCTCCGCCGATATGTTCGTTCCGGCCTTGGGTACGGCCAACGGGTAAGAACGCATGCGCCAGCCACCGAAGCACCAAGACACGAAGATGCACCGAGGCCAACACCGGGGCTCTCTTCGTGCACCTTCGTGTCCTTCGTGTGTTCGTGGTCACGGCTCCTAGAAAGGTGTTCGGGCATCTTGGATAGCCTTCGTAAGCCCCCCTGGATGATCAAGAGGCTCCCCCCTCACCACGCGATCTCGGAGGTGCGTGCGCTGCTGAGGCGGCAGAGTCTCCACACCGTGTGTGAGAACGCCATGTGCCCCAACCTGGGGGAGTGTTTCGCTCGCAAGACCGCGACTTTCCTGATACTCGGCGACGTCTGCACCCGCCACTGCGGGTACTGCGCCATCGCCTCGGGCCTGCCCTCGCCCCTCGACCCGGGAGAGCCGGCGAGGGTGGCTGACACGGCCGCGAATCTGGGACTCCGCCACGTGGTGGTGACCTCCGTGACCCGAGACGACCTTCCGGACGGAGGTGCGGCCCACTTCGCCACCACCATCCGCGAGATCCGCGACCGCCTGCCCAAAGCCATGATCGAGGTGCTGATCCCCGATTTCGGTGGGTCGGAGCGGGCGCTTGAGTTGGTGTTGGAGGCCGAACCGGACATCCTGAACCACAACGTGGAGACGGTGCCCCGTCTGTTCCCATCCGTCCGCCCGCAGGGCAGCTATCATCGCTCCCTCGAACTGCTGGCCAGGGCCAAGCGTGGACTGCCTCGAGGCTACACCAAGTCCGGGCTGATGGTAGGACTCGGAGAGACCGAGGCGGAGGTGGGCAAGGTGATGCAGGACCTGCGCGGGGTGGAGTGCGACATCTTCACCGTTGGGCAGTACCTTCGGCCTTCCAAGTCCCACCTGGAGGTCAAGGAGTACTACACCCCGGAGGCCTTCAAGCGGATGAAGGTCGAGGGAGAGGCAATGGGCTTCCAGATGGTGGCCTCCGGCCCGTTCGTCCGGAGTTCCTACAACGCGGATCAATTCCATCCTCAAGGAGCAGCCGTTGATCACTGAGATCTCCAGTTCCACCAAGACCGTGACCATCTCCCCGGATGGCCCCACCATCGTCATCGGAGAGCGGATCAACCCGACCGCCCGCAAGAAGCTGGGAGAGGCCCTGCTGGACGGCAACGTGGAACTCGTTCGCAGGGAGGCGATATCCCAAGTGGAGGCGGGTGCCCAGGTCCTCGACGTAAACGTGGGATACCCCGGGGTCGACGAGCCCCGCATGATCCAGGAGGCCGTCAAGGCCGTGATGGAGAGCGTGGACGTACCCATCTGCCTGGACTCAGCCAACCCCGAGGTGATGGAGGCAGCCCTCGAAGTCTACAAGGGCAAGATCCTCCTCAGCTCTGTCACCGGAGAGGATCGGAAGCTGGAGCAGATCCTCCCTCTGGTGAAGCGGTACGGCACCGCCGTGGTGGCCCTCACCATGGACGACAGCGGCATCCCCAACGACCCCGGTGCCCGACTGGAGATAGCCAGGAAGATCGTGGGGCGGGCGGAAGCGCTCGGGATCCCTCGGGCGGACATCATCGTGGACTGCGCCTGCATGACCTGCTCAACCGACAGCCGCGCCGCCGCCGTCACTTTGGAGGCCATTCGGCTGGTGCGACAGGAACTGGGATGCAACCAGACCCTCGGGGCGAGCAACGTCTCCTTCGGTCTACCGGAGCGCAAGGTCATCAACGCTGCCTACCTGCCGATGGTCCTTGCGGCGGGTGTGAACTGCCCCATAGTCGACCCCACCGTTCCGGAGATCTCCAAGGCCATCCTCGCTTCCGACCTGCTGCTGGGCAAGGACGAGTACGGCATGAACTACCTGAGTGCCTTCCGGGCACGGCAGGCCGCGCTGGAGGCATCGAGCCCTACCGACCCGCGAGGCAAGGTGTAGGGCTGCCGGAGGAGCTCTCCGGGCCTTGAGGCCACGCCCGCCAGCGTCGAGCCCTGCCGACCCACCCCACATCGGGACCGGGCGGTGAGGCACGGGGATACTGCCTGCATACCACGATCGGGTTGACAGACTAGCAGAGGGCATCTCAGATGGGACAGTACCGCATCAGGTTCCTTCCAGATGGCACCGAAGCCTGGGTTCAGGCCGGCTCGACCTTGCTCGAGGCGGCCGCCGCGGCGCACGTCGCCATCGACGCCCCGTGTGGCGACAGAGGGATCTGCGGCAAGTGCAAGGTGCGGGTGGAGCCCGCCTGCGACGACAGCGACGCGGCGGCAGGTAACCCGTCCATCTCGTGTCTCGAACCCCCTACCCTGCCCGAACTCACGTCGATCCAGCCGGAGGAGTTGGCTCAGGGCTGGCGGCTCGCCTGCCAGGCGAGGGTCGCCGGTGACGCCACCGTGACGGTGCCGGAGCGGGCGCTCCAACCGGCGGTGGTGCCTCTATCTCAGGTCGTCCCGCAGCCCTATGTCAGGAAGCTCTACCTGCAGCTTCCCGAGCCCACGCTGGAGGATTCCGTCTCCGACGCCACCCGACTTCTTCGCGCCATCTCCGGCAGGATGGCCGATCCCCCGTTGGAGTTGAGCTTGCTCCGCGCGCTGCCCAGGTTGCTGCCGTCTTCCACTTACAAGGTCACGGCCGTGGCCGTGGGCGATCGGCTGGTCGCCCTGGAGCCCGGTGATACCACATCCCACTGCTACGGCCTCGCAGTCGATCTGGGAACCACCAGCGTGGTGGTGATCCTGGCGGACCTTCTCACCGGCCGGACCATGGGAGTAGAGACACGGCTCAACCTCCAGGCCAACTACGGAGCGGACGTCATCTCCCGCATCACCCACGCCACGACTAGCCCGACGGGGCTCCGCGAGTTGCAGTCGGCGGCCGTCAACTCCATCAACCACGCCCTACAGGCCCTGCTCGACCGGACGGGGATCGAGCGAGACCGAATCTACGAGGCCGTCGTGGTGGGGAACAGTTGCATGAACCACCTGCTGCTGGGGATCGACCCCGCATCCCTGGCGTCGGCTCCGTACCAGCCCGTCGTCTCCGATCCGGTCTCCTGCGAGGCCCACGAGTTGGGCATCGCCATCAACCCTTACGGGCGGGTCTACACCCTCCCCAACGTGGCCGGTTTCGTGGGCAGCGACACGGTGGCCGTCATCCTCGCCACCGCCATGCACCGGTCCGAGAGGATCCGGCTGGCCATAGACCTGGGCACCAACGGCGAGATCGTCCTGGGCAATCGCGACCGGCTGTTGACCTGCTCCACGGCCGCCGGCCCGGCCTTCGAGGGGGCGAGGATCTCCTCCGGCATGAGGGCCGCCGAGGGGGCCATCGAGCGGGTATGGATTCGCGGAGGCGAGGTGAAGACGCAGGTGATCGGTGGTGGAAGGGCCATCGGTCTCTGCGGCTCCGGGCTGCTGGATGCCGTGGCTCAGATGCGTGGGGCCGGCATCGTGAACGAGGGAGGTCGGCTGGTCTCCGCCGACGATGCTGGCGAAGGCGTGGCCCCGGGCCTCCTCCACCGCCTGGTTCGGAACGACGGAACCGACGGGTTCGTCCTCGCCCGCCGGGGCCGCCGGCCGGTGGTGCTCACGCAGGCCGACGTGCGGGAACTCCAACTGGCCAAGGGGGCTATTCGCGCTGGGATCTCCATCCTGCTGAAGGAGTACGGAATCGGGGAGGAAGACGTGGAGGAGATCCTCCTGGCAGGGGCCTTCGGCAGCTACGTCAACCCCGCCAGCGCCAAGGCGATCGGGCTAGTGCCTCCCCTGCCCATCGACAGGATCACGGCGGTTGGCAACGCCGCCGGCCAGGGCGCCGTGATGGCGCTCCTCTCCACCGATCTGCGGGAGCAGGCGACCGTCATCGCCCGCCGCGCCGAGCATGTCGAACTCTCCGCCCGGCCGGACTTCATGGATCAGTTCGTGGAAGACCTCGGCCTGTAGAGGCGATCGAGTCGTTGTGTAGGGCAGGTCCCCGTGCCGTTCCGCCCCGCCGCGTCATGGTTTCCAGGATCTACGCGATACCGAGAGCGAAGATGAGTCCGAGGCTGAGGGTCCCCAGGAAAAGGACCGAGAGCACGACCGTGGCGAACACCCTCGGACCAACGGTCCGCACCGCCGCGAAATCCACCCCCATCCCCAGAGCCACCATGGACACTATCATGATGGCGTTGCTCACGGCCTTCGCGTCCGCGGCCACCGAGTCGGGGATCAGCCCCACGCTCCGCAGCAATCCGAGGGTGAGGAAGCTGAGCACGAACCACGGAAGCAAGGCGGAGGTCTTTACACGCTGCCCCTCCCTGGCCACCGACCGGGCAAACAGTAGCCCAAAGAACAATACGATCGGCGCGAGGAATAGCACCCGCACCAGTTTCACCAGCGTCGCCACCTCGCCGCTCGTCTGGCTGACGGTGAATCCCGCCGCCACCACTTGCGGCACG
Source organism: Sphingomonadaceae bacterium (assembly GCA_050261575.1). Lineage (GTDB taxonomy): Bacteria > Chloroflexota > UBA6077 > UBA6077 > UBA6077 > JBLNDL01. Next base: position 42,582 of record JBLNDL010000011.1, read on the forward strand.
GCGTAGACCGTGGTCCCGGTCAGCACCCCATACTGGTAGAAGCTGAGATTGAGCAAGGGAACCAGCAGCGGGAGGGTGAGGACGACGACCACGCCCACCACTGCGGTTAGGGCGATGGACATGGACACGTCCTTCTTGTCCGCCTTGATGGTGGGGGCCACGGCAGCGATGGCCGAGTTGCCGCAGATGGAGTTGCCCACCGCGATCAGGATCGACAGCTTCTTCCCCAGGCCGAAGGCCCTGCCGATCGTCATGCTGACGAGGATACCGAGGACGACAGCCAGGCCGATCAGCAGCAGCAGCCGCGGTCCCGCACGGAACATGTCGGCCAGGTTGATGGCTGCCCCCAGCAGCGCCACGCTGAGCTCCAGCAGTTGCTTGGAGGCGAGGTTCACTCCGGCCTTGGCGGCTGGCGGTTGCCCGACCAGGTTGCGAACGATCATGCCGAGCAGGATCGCCCACACGATGGCCTCGAACGCGGTGAAGCGAGCGCCGAGCGACACCGCGACGACGGCGAGGGCCGACAGCAGTCCGAGACCGGGCATGTAGCCCAGCCAGGGCCGAAGCCGATCACCGGCGAGAAGTCTGGTCCCGTGTATGTCAGCCACTACTATCCTCCAAAACGATCTACTCGTGGAGGTTGAGTTTAGCAGCGACTCTGCTATGATTCCAATGCATGTTCGTTATTGCCATCTGCCCACTCAGGTTATGGATTCCCGACGTATCGTCTCGCTTGGCAGCGTGTTCCTCGGCGCAGGAGGTGACGAGTGAACCTGAATCAGCTTAAGGTCTTCTGCGAAGTGGTGGAGCGCAAGGGCTTCACCAGGGCCGCCGAGGCGCTCTACCTCACGCAGCCGGCGGTTTCCCGTCAGGTCCAGGAGTTGGAGCGGACCTACGGCGTGGAACTCTTCGAGCAGATCGGCAAGAGGATCTACCCCACCGAGGCCGGCACCATCCTGTACAACTACGCCAAGACCATCTTCCACACCCTGGACGACCTGGGAGTCGAGTTGAACCATCTGAAGGGATTGAAATCCGGCCACCTCCGCATCGCGGCCAGCGCCACCGCAGGCACCTACCTACTACCCCCACTGCTGGGCAAGTTCAAGCGGAAGTACCCGGGGGTGGAGGTGAGCCTGGAGATCTACAACAGCCAGCAGGTCGAACAGCGGCTCCTCCTTTACCAGCAGCTCGATCTGGGCGTCACCGAGCGGCCGGTGACCGAGGAGTCTCTCTACTTCGAGAGCTTCGACACAGATCAGTTGATGGTGATCGTCTCCCCGGATCACCCCTTGGCCGATCGGGGCACCATCTCGGCCACGGACCTTCAAGGGGAGCGGTTCATACTGCGGGAGGTGGGGTCCGGGACGCGCGCCTTGTTGGAGGAGGAGTTCGCCAGGCTGAATCTGCGGGTCAGGCGCGTGATGGAGCTGGGCAGCACCGCCGCCGTGAAGCAGGCAGTAGCCGCGGGCCTGGGCGTGTCCGTGGTCTCTAGCAGGTCCATTCAGTTGGAGATGGGTGCCGGCCTATTGCGGGCCCTCCATTGCCCCGACATGCGGCTCGTGCGCGAGATCCACTACGTTCACCACAGGCACAAGCGCCTCTCTCACGCCGCCACGGCCTTCCTGCAGATCCTGAAGAAGGCGTTCCCAGAGGTCCCGGAGGAGGCAAAGAACGTGACGCCAGCGGTCTGACTCTACACGCTGGGGAGGCCCCTGCCCGGCCGCCGTTGCCTCACCTGGAGTCCGGCCCGCCGGGAGACTCGCCCCGTCCAGCTCCATCGGGTCCCTGTCTTCAGGCCTGCTCATCGAGAAGCATGGCTGCAACGCATCGCCCGTGAGCCACGGCGCTCTCGTCAGTCTCCAGCGTGGGTGGTGCGAAACGTTCCTCCGGAGGAAGATGTCGTGTCGGGTCCTGGCAGCACGTTTGCCACCATCTGTCGCTACCTGTGGGCCTCCCCCACCACCGCCCTCGGGCTGCTCGCGGCGCTGGCTTCCCTCTCCGCGCCGAGGATCCAGGGTCCCATCCTCCTGTGTCGATCTCGTCGCGGCTTTGCCCGCCTGTTCCTGACTCGGCGCGGCTACTGTGCCATCACCCTCGGCCACCTCGTGCTGATCACCCCCGACGCGACGCCGGAGATCCTGACGCACGAGTACGTTCACGTGCGCCAGGCGGAGCGATGGGGTCCCCTCTTCCTCCCAGCCTACCTGGCTGCGATGCTCGCCACTCGGGCGAAGGGCAAGGATCCCTACTTGGACAACCCATTCGAGGTGGAGGCCCGCCGGCGGGCGCAAGGGGATTCCCCCCTTTCTTCGTCGTGAACCGTATGGGATAATGGCCCGGGTTCGGGATCCAGGCCTCGGGCATTGGAATCCCCGGATACCAGATCTGCCCAGATGGTGAAACCCGACGAGGTTCTACTGAATGCCGCGCAGGCGAACGAGGCGATCCGAGTCCCTGGTCACAGCCGAGCTGCCCGTGGTTCCGGTCCGGGACACCGTTCTCTTCCCCCACATGATGAGCCCCCTCTTCGTCGACCGCGACCGCTCCCTTCGTGCCATTGAGGAGGCGACGATGCGGGGGGGGACGGTCATCATCGTCTCACAGGTGAACTCGGACATCCAGCGCCCCCGACGAGAAGACCTGTACGACGTGGGCACCGAGGCCATCATCGGCCGGATGCTGAAGATGCCCGAGGGCACCACGAGCGTCCTCGTCCAGGGGCAGCGGCGTGTCAGACTCGAGGCTCTGACGATGGAGGAGCCCTACCTGATGGCTCAGGTGGCCCCACTCGAGGAGAAGGTGGTGGACCACCAGCCCGGGGGATACACCGTCGAGGCGCTCATGCGGGCGGTGCTGGTGCTCTTCGAAAAGTGCGTCAAGCTGAGCCACGCCCTGCCCGACGACGCCTACGTCGCCGCGATGAACGTCGACGAGCCTGGCTGGCTCGCCGACCTGGTGGCGTCTACCATCGATCTTCCTCTCCAGGCACGCCAGGAACTGCTTGAGTTGATGGACCCCGTCGCCCGGCTCCAGAAGGTCAGCATCCACCTGGCCAAGGAGTTGGACGTTCTGGAGCTGGAGAATCGGATCCACTCCCAGGTTCAGAAGGAGGTCGACCGCTCCCAGCGGGAGTACTTCCTCCGGGAACAGATCAAGGCTATTCAGCGGGAGCTGGGCGAGATCGACACCCTTACCCGCGACGCCGCCGAGCTGCAAGAGAAGGTCGGGGCGTCCGGCATGCCCGCCGAGGTGGCAAAGAAGGCGCAGGCCGAGCTGGACCGGCTGGCCAGTATCCCCTCCGCCTCCCCAGAAGTAGTGGTGATCCGCACCTACGTGGATTGGCTGGTCAACCTACCCTGGACCGAAGCGACCGAGGATCGCCTCGATCTTGCCGAGGCGGCGAAGCTGCTGAACAGCAATCACTACGGTCTGGCGAAGGTGAAGGAGCGGATCCTGGAATACATGGCCGTTCGCAAGATGGCCGCCGACACCATGCGAAGCCCGATCCTCTGCTTCGTCGGCCCGCCGGGCGTCGGGAAGACCAGCCTCGGGCAGTCTATCGCCCAGGCGCTGGGGCGTAGGTTCGTCCGGATATCCCTGGGAGGGATCCGAGACGAGGCCGAGATCCGAGGCCATCGCCGTACCTACGTAGGGGCGATGCCGGGGCGTATCGTACAGACTATGCGCACGGCATGCACCGTCAATCCCGTCTTCATGCTGGACGAGATCGACAAGATAGGAATCGACTTCCGAGGCGACCCCTCCGCGGCGCTGCTGGAAGTCCTCGATCCCGAGCAGAATCGCGCATTCTCCGACCACTATCTCGACGTGCCGTACGATCTCTCGAAGGTGATGTTCATCACCACCGCCAACTCCCTGGATCCGGTGCCACCGGCCCTTCGAGATCGGATGGAGGTTATCGAGCTTCCGGGCTACGTCGAGGCGGAGAAGCTGGAGATCGCCCGCCGGTTTCTGGTCCCGAAGCAGATGGCCGAACACGGCCTGGTGCGGAGAAGGCTTAGTTTCACCACAGATGCCCTGGAGCGGGTGATACGCCACTACACCCACGAGGCTGGGGTGCGCAACCTCGAGCGGGAGATAGGATCCATCTGCCGCAAGGTCGCAAGGCGGGTTGCGGAGGGGCATGCCGCCCCATCCGTCATCACTGCGAAGGCGATACCTCGGTTCCTGGGTCCCGAGAAGTACTTCTACGGCACAGCCGAGGAGCGCGACGAGGTCGGTGTGGCAACCGCCGTCTACTGGTCACCCAACGGGGGTGACGTGATGACCATCGAGGTTGCCCTGATGGACGGGAAGGGGAATCTGGTTCTCACCGGCCAACTGGGCGACGTCATGAAGGAGTCGGCGCAGGCGGCCTTGACCTACTCCCGATCCCGCCGTCGACAGTTGGCCATCCAGGACGGCTTCTACGAGCAGACTGACATCCACGTCCACATCCCTGCCGGGGCGATACCGAAGGATGGCCCATCCGCCGGGATAACCATAGCCACTGCCCTCATTTCGGCCCTTACCCAGCAGCCGGCCCGCAAGGATGTAGCGATGACGGGGGAGATCACCCTTCGGGGCCGGGTGCTGCCGGTGGGGGGCATCCGCGAGAAGGTGCTGGCCGCCCACCGGGCAGGCATCACGACCTTCGTGTTGCCGCAGAAGAACCTCAAGGATCTGTCCGAGGTCCCGCCTCCGGTGAAACGGCAGCTTCGCTTCGTGGCGGTCGACCACATGGACCAGGTCCTCCCCGTCGCGCTGTCTGACCGAACCGTGTAGGCTCGCGTCCCGCGGATCGTCCGGCGCCAGCGGGCAACTGGCCGTCCTGGGCGGCTCGACTAGAGCGCCTGCCCCTCGCCAGCCGGAGACCGCAACAGAGAGGAGAACGACATGGAGAGCGATTTCGAACAACCCCAGGGCGAAGAGATACCGCAGGCCCAACCGGGGCCCGCACCTATCACCCAACCGGAGATACAGCTTGCCGGTCCCGCCCGGGCCCGGCTGGCAGCGGTGGTGCAGGCGAGCCAGGTGGAGGTGAGTCTGGGCGCCGCGGGGGTCGTCGTGGCCGACGAGACAACCATAGACAAAGGTGTCTCCGTGGTGGCCGTGGCGAGGGATCTCACGATGGACAAGGCCGGATCCCAGTGGCTGCTAACCGGTCGTGCCAACCTGCAGCAGAGCGGCGCGGGGATCATGATCTCGCAGCAGGTAGATGCTCCGGAAGGCAAGGCGGGAGTGTTGCTGGCGGGCAACGTGAACGGCAACGTGCAGACGGGGGTGTTGCTGGCAGGCAGGGTCGAGGGCAACGTGCAGACTCTGGTGGATACCGCCGCCGCGGCACGGTTTGGCGCGGCCTTCGGCGCGGCAGTCGGGATCGCCCTCCTCCTGGGGCGCTTGATGCGGAAACATTGACTGTTAAGTTAGCCAGGTGATAGACTGAACGCCGCCGCCGATCTATCTATGGCAGATAGCATAGGAGGGGTGACATGTACCCTGGCACACCCGCCAACGAAGTCGAGCACGATGCAGATCTGTTTGTCGCCATCGTCGAGAAGCTGATGACTCAGCGTTTGCTCGACGAGAGCTTCGATCAGCAGGTAACCCCGTCGCAACTGGTGGCGCTGCGCTACCTGTCTCTCAACGAGAGCAGCCTCATGAGCGATGTCGCTGAGGGGCTGGGCATCAGCTTCCCTGCAGCCACCAAGACCATCGACCGACTGGTTCGCAAGGGGCTGGCCAGCCGATCGGAGGATCAGCGCGACCGGCGAGTGGTCCGCATTCGGCTCACGGAAAAAGGGATGTCCCTGGTACAGAACATCTATCGGGAGCGCACCCGCCGTTTCACCGCGGTGCTGGACAGACTCGACCCTGCCGCCCGAGACGCCCTGCTCCAAGGTATAGAGGGCTTCATCACTTCGGCCATCGGCGACGAGGAGACGGCCCGGTCGGTGTGTCTCCACTGCGGCAGTGAGCACCACGATAGCTGTCCGGTTAAGGTGGCGTACCTTCGCTTCACTCGCTCGGAGGCGTCCCCCGCTGTAGCCAGTTAGCAGTTCGTCCGCGTAAAGGTGGCTGTGATCCGACTCCAGCCACCTTCTTTCTCAACTTGACTCACCACAGCAATCCCTGTATTGTCTCCTAACCATCACTTCCCGCCTCTGCCGCTCGTGAGGTCGCTGCCTCGTGACCCGAATCTCCATCATCATAGTCAGTTGGAACACCAAGCGGCTGCTCGAGCGCTGCCTCGAATCCGTATTCGGGTCCGCCTGCGCCTGCGACCTCGAGGTGCTGGTGGTCGACAACGGCTCAAGCGACGGGAGCCCCGAGATGGTGGCCTCTCGTTTCCCGTCCGTCCATCTCGTGGCCGAGAGTGAGAACTTGGGCTTCGCGCGGGCCAACAACCTCGCCATGGATAGTGCCACCGGTGACTACCTGCTGTTCCTCAATCCAGACACCGAGTTGCTCGGCACAGCTTTGGCCGAGATGGTGCGCTACGCCGAGGAACACCCCGACGTGGCAGTCGTAGGTCCCCAACTGCTCAACAGCGACGGCAGCCTCCAGTCTTCCCGCCGAAGGTTCCCAACCCGGGCCTCCGCTTTCCTGGAGAGCACCGTCCTCCAGCGATGGCTCCCAACCCATCCCGCGCTTCGCCACCTCTACGCCCTGGATGCAGCCGACGACCAGATCCAGGAGGTGGATTGGGTGGTCGGGGCAGGGTTCCTGGTCAACGCTCAGGCGGCCCGTCAGGTTGGCAAGATGGACGAGGGGTACTTCATGTACTCGGAGGAGTTGGACTGGTGCCGGCGATTCAAGGCGGCGGGGTGGAAGGTGGTCTACCTCCCGACCGCCAAGCTGGTCCACCACGGTGGCCAGAGCAGTGGGCAGGACCTGCTCCACAGGCACATCCGATTCCAGCACAGCAAGTGCCGCTACTTCGAAAAGTACCACGGCCGATCCTTCGCGCAGCTCTTGCGCGTCTTCCTGCTGGCCAACTATCTGTTCCTGTTGGCCGAGGACCTGGCCAAGCTGCTGCTGCTCCGGAGGAATCGCTCCATGCGGCGGCGGCGCATCGGGACACTGGCGAGAGTGGTGGCCTGGCAGATCCGGTGGGTCGCGCGCTGGGGCGCGGTGACTCCGTGAGAGGGGAGGGAACCGCGGTGGGTGACGGGCCGCGCGTGCTGATGGTCACAGGCGAGTTTCCCCCGCGCCAGGGTGGGGTCGGCGACTACACCGCCATTCTCTCGAACCACCTCGCCTGCTCCGGGGCTCGCGTAGCCGTGCTGACTCGGGGGGATCGCGGACGGCTCGGTGCCGAGGTCGATTCGGACGAGGTCGCGGTCTATCGCTCGGTCCAGGGGTGGGGCTTCGCCTCCTGGCCTACGATAGCCTCGACTGCACGCGCTACCGGATCGCAGATCGTCCACATCCAGTACCAGGCGGCCGCCTACTCCATGCACCCGGCCTCCAACCTGCTGCCCGGCTACCTGAGGCTCAGGCTTCCCGGCATCAAGGTGGTGACCACCTTCCACGACCTGCGGGTCCCGTACCTGTTCCCGAAGGCGGGCCGTCTAAGACCCGCGGCCGTCCACGCACTCGACCGGCTGAGCCATGCATCCGTCCTGACCAATCAGGCGGACCTGGCCAGCCTGGGTGGTCCTACCGGCAGGGGCTCGCTCCGCGTCAAGCGGTGGCTGATCCCCATCGGCAGCAACATCGCCTGCGCCCCACCCGCCGATTTCGACCGGCAGCGCTGGCGGAGGCAGATCGGCGCCGACGATGACACCCTGGTGGTCTCCTACTTCGGCTTCATGAATGACACGAAGGGGGTGGAGTACCTGATCCAGGCGCTGGGGCTGCTTGCCGGACGGGGCTGTCGCCTGCGGCTACTGATCGTAGGGGGAGAGGCGGGCGAAACGGACTCCACCAACCGCAGCTACTCGCAGCAGATCGTTCGGCTCATCAAGTCTCGTCGGCTGGAAGATCGGGTCTACTGGACGGGATTCGTCTCGGGAGAGCAGGTCTCGGCCGCCATCCTATCGTCCGACGTCTGCGCACTGCCTTTCCGTGATGGCGCCTCCGCTCGCCGAGGCAGTCTGCTGGCGGCTCTGACCCACAGGCTGCCCATCGTTACCACCCGGCCGGTAACCCCCGAACCGCTGCTGGTGGACGGCAGCAACGTGATCATGGTAGAAAGGGACAGCCCCACGGCCCTGGCCGACGCCATCGAGTTCCTGTGGCTCCACCCAGACCTGCGCAACCGGTTGTCCGAGGGCGCAGGTCTCCTCTCCAGGCAGTTCGAGTGGACGGGCATCGCGGCGCGCCACATGGAGATGTACGAAACCGTGCTGGGCCGCAGACGTTGAAACAGACGAGGATTCGGGTATTGGATAAGACCGCAGCTTCCAGTCGCCGGCCCACGGCGCTCGCCAACTTCAGGCTCTCCACTCCAGCCATCTTGAGCGCCCTCGCCCTTGCCGCTCTCGCCCTTCGCCTTCCGGGGCTGGGCGAGAGAAGCCTCTGGGTGGACGAGGCCATGAGTGTCGTCTTCGCCGCAAAACCTCTACCTGAGCTGTTCCAGCTCCTGGTGACCGAGGACATCCACCCCCCCCTCTATCCGTTGCTGCTTCACTACTGGATGGCGGTGGCCGGAGACGGCGAGTTCGCGGTGAGGCTGCCATCGGTCTTCTTCGGGGTTCTCCTCGTGCCCCTGCTCTACCTGACGGGCAGGCGGCTGGAAGCGATGGCCGATCCGAAGGGGTCCACCAGGATCAGCGCCGTGGGGCTGGTAGGCGCCCTCATCGGCATCACGTCGGCCTTCTACATCGGCTACTCCCAGGAGGCCCGCAACTACATGGCGGTTACCTTCATGGGAATGCTTTCCTCCCACCTCCTCCTCGTGGCGACGGCCAACCGCCGCCGGAGGGACTGGGCGGCCTACGCCCTGGCGACGGTGGGAGCCATCTACACCCACTACACCGCCTCTCTGCTACTGGCCTTCCACCTGCTGTTCGTCCTGCTCAGCGGCAGATCCTGCCGCGGGCTGAGGAAGGGATGGATCCTCTCCATCCTCGCGGTGGGGCTCGCCTATCTCCCCTGGCTCAGCTACTCCATAGCCCAAATGAAGAGGATCAGCGACTACTGGCCCGGCAACCTGCAGGTGGAGGCGGCAGTCCAGACCTCTCTGCTGCTGTTCATCGCAGGGGGCGGTGTAGGCTCCCAGGGTTCTAACCTGCTTATGGGGATGGGGGCGGCGCTCCTGGCCCTCGGCCTCCTGGCCCTGCTGCTCGGAACCTTCCGCAGGCCGTCCCGGCACACACTCTTCCTGCTTCTCTATCTGCTGGTCCCCTCCACGCTCCTCTTCGCCGTGGCCTACTACCGTCCGAAGTACGACCCAAGGTACCTGCTGGTCGTCACGCCGGCCTTCTACCTCACCCTCGCGTGGGGCGTCGCCTCCTTGCTCCGCGCCGCGACCTCGCGCCGGATTCCCCTTCCTCTCCGAATCCTGTCGCCCAGCCTCGGCGTGGCCGCCCTCGCGGCGATCGTCGCCGCCTCCGCCATCTATGGGAAGCCGGAGCAACTGACGCACGTGGGAGACGGCAAGACCGGCGTCCAGCAGTACGGCGACTACAGGTCGCTGGTGGCCTACCTGGAGAGCCGCTCCCAGCCCGGCGATGGCGTGGTGCTGATGATGAACACCTACCATCCCTACGCCTACTACAGCAAGCTCGGCATCCCTTGGTACCCCATGGAGCCCTTCGACGACTTCGACGGGGCCATCATCCGCCTGAATCGGATGGCGGAGCAGCACCAACGGCTGTGGTTCATCCTGTGGCAGAAGGAGTGGGCCGATCCGGCCGACTACGTGATGCACGTGATGGAGGAGCAGTCCCAGGAAATCCCGCTGGACGCCTCCTTCGGAGGCATCGGGCTGCGGCTGTTCCAACTGACGCCAGGGAAGCGGTTCAGCTACTACCCAGAGGTGGAACACAAGAAGGAGGCGCTCTTCGGCGGACGGCTTCTGGAGTTCTGGGGCTGGAATGCCTCGAGCCTCACTGTCCGGGCCGGCGACTCGGTCCGCTTCGACCTGCACTGGAGGCCCTTCGGCCCGACCAACGCCAAGGTGAAGACCAAGATCTTCCTCATGGATAAGGAACTCCGCCAGTGGGCGGTGGTGGACGAACTGATGATGACCCCCTTCTACCCGCCGTCCCGATGGAAGGAGATGGACATTCTCCACGATCGGCACATCCTCTCGGTACCGGTGGGCACCCCGCCGGGGAGCTACGACATCCAACTGCTGCTGTACGACGAAAACACCATGACGGACATGCCCATCGAGCGATGGTCGGGCGAGGGGATGGGCACCCTCCTCAATCTCGGGAAGATGGAGGTCACCCCAACGCCAGCGGAATCCTTCCCGCCCGCGAATCAGCCGGCCATCGCAAGCTGGGAGCTTGGCGGCGGCGCCGTCGAGCTTCTCAGCGCCAAGCTCGACCAAACGACGCTGAAGCCCGGGGGCAGGACGGATCTGGAGCTGCTGTGGCGGGCTCCCGCCAGCGGAGACGGGAGCCACACCCTCAGAGTAGCCTTCCTGGACGACCGCGGGAACCCGATCAACGAGCAGGTGATGCCACTCGTGGATGGCTATCCGACCTCCCGTTGGCGCGCAGGGGAGCCCGTCCGCTCGAAGCACTGGCTGACTGCCTCGCCTCCCCCCGAGTCGGGCCACTACGGTGTTGCTGTGGCAGTGTCCGACAGTCGGCAGAAGGAGGTGTCTGCCCTCCAGTACACGCAGGTTGGCCGGCTACAGATCGACGTGCCGAAGACAACTACCCCCGGCTCGAACCGCTGAACGGTGCATCGGGCAGGGGCGTGAGGCATCGGATTGTGGCACCGAGTGCTGCAAGCCGCCGACCGGATCGGCTGGCGAGCGCACGATGAGGCCCGAAGGGCTCCGCATGCCCCTAACCTAGTGGCATGCGGATGAATCGACTGACCACTGGGAGGACACTCTGAGCCAGCTACTCGCCGCGACCCTTCGCAGGGCTCCGCTGGGCACATGGGGCGGAGCGTCGCTCGCATTGCTCGTGGGCGCCCTTCTGGCGCTGGGAGTGATCTACTGGGACCCAGCTCAGATGGGCTGGGCGATCTTCGTCCTCGGGCTCTCCTCTGCCATACTGAAATGGCCCCAGGTCGGCCTGCTGGCTTTCGTCGCAGTGGCGAACCTCCTCCCGTTCGCCGTCGTCCCCATCAGGGTAGTCTACAGCTTCACCCTAGTCGACATCACACTCTCGGTGCTGCTGGTTTCCTGGTTGCTGCGAGTCCTCACGAGGGAGTGGTCGCTCGAGGGAAGCGTCCTGGACGGCTTTCTACTGCTGTACCTGGGGCTCGCGGTCGTCTCATTCGTCCTGGGACTCACCTACTCCATCTCGCCCGAGAGGGTCCGGCTCTTCCTCAAGAGCATCAACAGCACCCTGCTCTTTTTCAGCGTGATCAACTGCGTTCGATCCACCGAGACCCTTCGCCGCGTGCTGTCCGCCCTCCTGGTGGGAGGCCTGCTCGCTTCCGCGGCCGCCCTGGTTTTGCTCTACCTTCCGGCGCCTACCGCCGAGCGGTTGCTCTCGTCCCTCGGCCCTTTGGGCTACCCCACCGGCCCCAACGTCCTGAGGCCCATCGCCGACACCGAGATTCTCAGGGCCATCGGCACGTCAGTCGACCCCAACGTGCTGGGAGGGCTGCTGATGATGGCCTCCGCACTCCTGCTCGCCCAGGCCCTGTCACCCAGTCCGGTCCTGGACCGGCGGCTCCTGTGGCTCGCGCTCGCGCCGATGGTCGCGGCGCTTCTGCTCACCCACTCCCGCAGCGCCCTCGGTGGGTTCGTCGTTGCGGCCTCACTGGTCGGCGTCCTGCGGGACCGCCGCGCGCTGATCCTCCTCCTTGTGGCGGCCGTCGCCCTGCCCTTCATCCCGCAGGCACAGGTGCTGCTAGGCAGGCTCCAGTCCGGCTTGGCCTTCCAGGATCGGGCAGCCCTCATGCGACTCGACGAGTACCGGAACGCGCTGAACACCATCGCCACCTACCCCTGGTTCGGAATCGGCTTCGGCGAGACCCCATCCATCGACCTGTTCCTGGGGGTATCCAGCATCTACCTCCTGATCGGGCAGGAGATGGGGCTGGTCGGGATGACGGCCTTCTTGCTGGTGATCGGAGCGGCGGCATGGCAGATCGTGGCGGGGCTGGCCACCGCACCCAGCGAGGAGAGCCGAGGGTTGCTGCTCAGCCTGTCCGCGCCCCTGCTGGCCGCAGCCTCGGCCGGCCTGCTGGATCACTATTATGTCAATATCGTCTTTCCACACATGGTCGGGCTGTTCTGGCTCTACGTCGGGCTCGCGATGGTGGCGGTGAGACTGCAAACAAAGACTTAGGGGCGGGTCTCAGACCCGCCCCTGCAACGGTCTTCGATCTCTGAATGCGCGGCGCGGCACCCCGCAGCGCGTCCAATAAGAGTGCGGCTACAGCAGTTCCTCCGGCACCCGCAGCACAGCCCCGGTCGAAGCCGAGGTCACCATCGCCGCGTAACGAGCGAGGTAGCCGGTCCTCGCCTTGGGTGCCGGCTTCTTCCATTCGGCCCGACGCCTCGCCAACTCCTCGTCGGACACCTTCAGCTCCAGCCGCTTATTCGGAATGTCGATCTCGATGACGTCGCCGGTCCGAACGAGGGCGATGGGGCCACCCTCGGCAGCCTCGGGCGAGATGTGGCCGATGGCGGCACCGCGGCTGGCGCCGGAGAAGCGTCCGTCGGTGATCAGGGCTACGTCCTTGTCCAGCCCCAGTCCGGCGATGGTCGCGGTCGGAACCAGCATCTCCCTCATCCCGGGTCCACCTTTGGGACCCTCGTAGCGGATCACCACCACGTCGCCCTTCTGGAGCTTCCTGGCCATCATGTCGGCGAAGGCATCCTCCTCGGAGTCGTACACCTTCGCTACGCCCTGCCGCTGCAGCATCGAGGGGTCGACGGCGGCCGCCTTCACCACAGCCCCCTGCGGCGCAAGGTTGCCGAAGAGGATGGCGATGCCGCCCTCGGGCCTGTAGGGCTCCTCCACCGGCTTGATCACCGCGCGATCCAACACCTCCACCCTCTCAAGGTTCTCGCCCACCGTCTGGCCAGTGACGGAGAGGACATCCTTGTGGATCAGTCCCTTCCGGCTCAACTCCTTCATCACCGCCTGGATCCCACCGGCCTCGTCCAGGTCCACCAAGAAGTGCTTGCCGGCCGGACTCATGGAGCATATGTAGGGGGTCTGCTTGCTGATCCTGTCGAAGGTCGCCAACTCCAGCTTGACGCCCGCCTCGTGCGCGATAGCCGGCAGGTGAAGCACGGTGTTGGTGGAGCCACCCAGCGCCACGTCCACGGCCACCGCGTTCTCGAAAGCCTCCCGGGTGAGGATGTCCCGAGGCTTGATGTCCTTCTCCAGCAGCTCCATGATCCTGGCCCCGGCACGCTTCGCCAGTCGTAGCCGCCGCGCATCCACGGCGGGGATCGTGCCGTTGCCGGGCAGGGCCAGCCCCAACGCCTCGGCCATGCAGTTCATGGTGTTGGCGGTGAACATGCCTGCGCAGGAGCCACAGCCGGGGCAGCCTCGCTCCTCCAGGCCCTCCATGTCCTCCGCGCTGATCGCCCCCGCGATGTACTTGCCCGTCACCTCGAACACGGTCGACACGTCGGCCTTCTTGCCCCTCACTACACCGGGAAGCATCGGGCCGCCGCTCACGACGATGGACGGAATGTTCAGCCGCGCCGCGGCCATCAGCATAGCGGGGGTGATCTTGTCGCAGTTGGTGATGAGCACCAGGGCGTCGAACTGGTGCCCGATGGCCATGGACTCCACCGAGTCGCAGATCAGCTCGCGGCTCGGGAGGAGGTAGCGCATCCCCACATGGCCCATTGCGATGCCGTCGTCCATGGCGATGGTGGAGAACTCCACCGGTGTGCCCCCCGCCGAGCGGATCCCCTCCTTCACCGCCCTCGCAATAGAGTCTAGATGGAAGTGGCCGGGTACGACTTCGTTCTGGGTGTTGACCACACCGATCAGCGGCCTGTCCAACTCCTCGGGCGTGTACCCCATCGCGTAGAAGAGCGAGCGGTGCGCCGCTCTGGCTGGTCCCTTCTTGACTTCATCGCTTCTCACCGGCGGTGTCCCCCCTTATCTCTTGAGCTTCGCCGTTACTATCAGGCGCTGAGAGTACTGGCGTTCGGCGGGGATCCATTCCCCAGCGCAGGTAATCAGGGTAGCGGTAGCATCCGGCGTCGGGTCCATGACGCTTACGTCGGTGGGCTCCACCAGCCGCACCTCCGTAACGACGTAACGGTACTCGTCCTCCTCGGAGTAGAGGATCACCTCATCCCCCACGTTGACTTTGTACAGGTCGCGGAAGACGTTGCCCGCGTTGCGGCTGGTGACGTGGCCCGAGAAGACCGCGTTGCCTTCCTCCCCGGCTTTGGCGGTCATCTTGTAGTGCGCTACCACGAAGGGCAGCGTTTCGTACAGGAGTTGGCCGTTCTCCCAATAGGTGCCAGCCTGCTTCACCTGGGAATCGACCTCTATGCTGGGAATCACCACTCGAACGGGAATGCCGGGCTTGACCGGAACGGGAGTCGCCGTGAGCACAGGCATCTCGGTGGGCTCCACGGTCGCCATCCCAGCGGGCATCGCATCTGGGGTCTCTCCCCGCTGAGCGGACGACGCTCCGCCCGGCAGGGCATCTGTACCTGTCGTACCACCTGCCAATGCCACCGGTTGGGGCAGGACGCGCCCGCCGTCCACCTGGCCGGAAAAGTAGGTCACCCCAGCCAGCAGCAGACTGACCACACCCGCCAGCAACAGGAAGTTGCCGATCAGCCGATGCCTGTTCACCTGCTGCCTCGCTCGAGATGGGGGCTCGCCACCACGCCAACTGCATCAGAGCCGGACGATTCGTCCGGCCCTGAGAACTCACCGACCCTGATTGACTCCCCCAAGGGAAACCCGCAACTACTCCTTCTCCTCCCTGATGGCGTAGTCGTCCACCACGTCGACCACACCCAAACGCCTGAGGCCGTCATCGCGCTGCAGCGTCTCGCTCATCAGGTGGAGCAACTGCTCGATCTTCTTCTCGACGAGGGCCTCCACCTCGGGCCCGGTGGCCGCCCGCATCTGGCTGGACTTCTCCAGGGCAGCCCTCACCCGCATCAGGAACAGCCCGATGTCGAAGGGCTTCGTGATGTAATCGAAGCAACCCATGCGCCAGCCCTTCAACTGATCCGTGTAGCTGCTCAGCGCCGTCAAGAACACAATAGGGATGTCCCGCGTCTTCTCGTCGGTCAGCATCCGGCTGGCGACTTCCCAGCCATCCATGACTGGCATGAGCACGTCTAGCACCACCAGGTCGAAGGGCTTCTGGCGCACCAGCTTCACTGCCTCTTCGCCGTTCTGGGCCATCTCGACCTGGTAGCCCTCCTCCACGAGCAGTGTCCCGACCATATGCCGGATCGCGTCGTCGTCGTCAACTACCAGTATCGATTTCGACTCTCGTTCCAAGGTTCCGTCCCCCCATCGAGTTCCGGTCCGCTGCGAGTGGTGAGATGATAACACCCGCGTAACGGAGAGGCAAGGGAGACTACGGTAGCTTGCCCTTGATATAGTTGTACGAGGCCCTCGTCGTCCCGTTGGGCTCGGTTAGCGCCCAGTAGAACTGCTCGTCCTTCTCCGTCCAGTGCGGAGCGGAGATGTAGATTGTGCTCATCATTCCGATCCAGGGCGCCCAGTTCTTCTGCGCGTACTGATAGGCCCGCACGATGTACTCGCCCTTTTCCTTCTCGCTCACCGCATGCCAGGCGTATGGCGAGCCGGGGCGGTTGTCCGTGGTCCAGCCCATCTCCAACACCATCACCTGCTTCTTCTCGTCACCGTTCTGCACCATGATCCGGCGAAGGTCCTCGACCCTGCGGAACCCGAAGAAGCGCTGCCCGCCGTACTCCTTCTTCGAGGCGATCTCGTCGGGGCTCATCTCCGGCGGAGCCTTGAACCCGGCGGCGTGGACACCCAGAACGTCGAAGTAATCCTTGGCTCCGGCCTTGTACATCTCCTCCAGGAAGACGTCGTCCGGCCGCGCCTCCGCAGAGGTGGTACCGGTGGGAGAGAGGCCGGCAGTCACGATCATGGCGCTGGGATCCGCCTTCTTGGCCGCCTGGTAGGCGACCTTCAGCATCTGGACGTACTCGGCGGCGTTGGGGGCCTTGCCGCCCCACTCCCTAGCGAGGTTGGGCTCGTTCCAGATCTCGTAGGCGTGGATCTGGCCGTACTGAGACCCTGGCTTGTACCGGCTCACCAGTGCGTAGATGAAGTCGCCGAAGTCCTCCATGTTCTTGGGAGGTGTGTTGCTCGTGGTACCCGCCTTCGCCCAGTCGGGGGAGAAGTCGATGCGCGCCACCAGCTTCAGGCCATAGTTGTTCGCGGCCTTCACCAGTCTGTCGGGCTCGTTCCACAAGAACTTGCCTTTCCCGTCTCGCTCGATGTAGTTCCACTGGAACATCTGCTTGACCCAGGTGAATCCGGCGTCCTTTGCCAACTGGAGGTCGCGACCTATGTCGGCAACGCCCCACATGAAGAGCTGCACCCCCGCCTCTGGGCTCTTCATCCGCGCTACGGCAGAGGAGGAAGGAGCGGAAGTGGCTGCAGCGGGTGGGGCGGGAGTGGGATTCGAGGCGCCCGCCACGCTGGTAGCCGACGCCTTAGGTGCCGAGGTGGCCGTCGGGGTGGACGCCGAACCGGAGCAGGCCACGGCCGATGTCAGCAGGGCGGAGAGCGCAAGAATCGCCAGCGATCTGACCTTCATCGGGGAGTCTCCTTGAGGGATGATCGTCAATCCGGATGGATCGGTGCGCTCAGTTGTACGGCAAGGAGAACCCCGCTGTCAACCCGTTGTGGACTAGCGGACCCCACAGTTGTACAATTCGCACACAACACAGGATTCTCGCATGAACCGACGGGGCCTACCCCGTCGTCCCTTTCCTGGTCACTAGGGACGTGAATACGGAATAGTAAGCGGAGGCAATAGGTTGAACAAGCGGAAGAGAGTGGCGCAGCAGAAGCACCGAGTGCGGCAGCGCAAGCTGGAAGAGAGGCGAAAAGCCACCCGGGCTGCCTCCACCCTCACACCGGCGGCGCGGCCGCGCCCCGCCGAAACTGAGCGCCTGTCACCCTTGACCCCGAGCGCGCGACCACCGGCACCCAGAAGGCCGAGAACCACCAGGCCGGCTGCCGCCCAGGGGCAGGAACAGGCCCAGGCCTCCAGACCCGCCCCTCGAAGGGCACCTCAGCCTCGGCAGCCAGAGGAATCCGCCGAGCCGAAGACCGGCGAAACCCAGGAGTAGCCGAAGTCAGAGCCGGGGACCGAGGACTGAGCGAGGACCGCTCGGCCTCGGCCCTCAGTCCTATCCAATGAGGAGTCACCTTGAGAACCGTCATCCTACTGGCAATGCACGGAGCGCCGCCCAAGGACTTCCCAAAGAGGGAGCTGGGCGAGTACTTCGGTCTTCGCACTCGGCTGCAGCACTCGGCCGGACCCGACCGCGCCGAGATGGAGCGACGTCACGCCGAGCTGGAGGCAAAGATGCTCGCGTGGCCCCGCACGGCGCAGAACGACCCCTACTACGCCGCGGCCCAGGCGCTTGCCGCCCAGTTGCGAGCCACTGCAGAGTCCGAGGTAGTGGTGGCATTCAACG
The DNA here is from genome assembly GCA_050261575.1 of Sphingomonadaceae bacterium. Taxonomy (GTDB): domain Bacteria; phylum Chloroflexota; class UBA6077; order UBA6077; family UBA6077; genus JBLNDL01. The sequence continues at coordinate 60,355 of JBLNDL010000011.1, forward strand.
AGTTCTGCGCGCCGACCCTGGACGAGGCGATGGACCACGCAATGGCCCTTTCTCCAGACAGGGTGGTGGTGATCACTCCGATGATGACCAGGGGTGGCGAGCACTCGGAGGTGGACATTCCGGAGGCGGTCCGCCGCGCCCAGGGACGCTATCCCAGCGTCCCCATCGTCTATGCCTGGCCCTTCGACGTCTCCGACATCGCCCGCTTCCTGACGTCCCAGATCCACCGCTTCCTAGAACAGGCAGAAAGGGGATAGGGGGCGCCGTAGCGCCCCCTATCCCACAGCACTCTACAGGTAGGTCTGCGTGTGGCGCTGGCCGTCGAAACTGATCAGTAGCCTTCGGTCGTCGACCACCGTCTCCACGTGGACCGGACGCCCCCAGAGATCGAACACCGCCTGGAGCGTCCTCTCGGCGTACTTGATGTCCAGTTCTTGCCCCTCGTAGCAGTGCTTCAGGTACAGCTCCCGGTTGCGCCTGTAGTCGCCGTCCTCCACCACGATGTAGGGCACACCGAAATTGGTCATGCTGGCGACCAACATGTCGCGGATCCTCTGCCAGTCCTTCTCCACGATCACCCACTGGTCGCCCTCGCGCTTGTATATGTAGAGGTCCAGTTCGTCCACCAGTTCCTTCGTCAGGTAGTTCCTCAGGAAGGACACGTCGCTTTCCAGCTCTCGCACCTCGAACAGCTTGGCCAGCCCCTGCCCCTCCTTCCGGCCGAGCTCGCGCTTCTCCTCCTCGGTCGGGTTGTCCCAGCGCTTCTTGATCGACTCGAAGATCTTCAGACCGACGTAGTAGGGGTTGATCTGCTGCGGAGATGGGGCCGTGACGGCAGCGTTCATGTTGGCGAACTGGACGTACTCGTCCGAGGAGAGATCCAACTCGTGCATGATCTCCCGGTGCCAGTAGCTAGCCCACCCCTCGTTCATGATCTTGGTCATCATCTGCGGAACGAAGTAGAGCTGTTCGTTCCGCACGATGTGGATTACATCCCGTTGCCATTCCTCCAGATCCGCCGCGTTCTCCGCGATGAACAGCAGCAGATCCTTCTCCGGCTCGTGCGGGAACCTCCGGTGCCTGGGCTGCTCCTCCTCCGGCGCGACGGCCTCCTCCCTCTCCAGTTGGAAGAGATCGTCGTAGGGTGTCTCGCGGGGCGCTGGCGGGTGCTCCTCCCGCTTCTCGCGTTCCCAATCCCGCGGCCGCAGCAAGGGGTTCGGATCGACGTGCTCCTCGATACAGAGGACCCTGTCCAGGAACTCCTCCACCTCCCGCCGCCCGTGGTGGAACTCGTACCGACGGATCCGCTCGGCGTTGATGCTCGCCCCTTCCAGCATCTGCCGGGAGGTGTGGCGAAAGTGGAGATTGTTCTTGAAGAAGTCGCTGTGGGCCAGCACGTGGGCTGCGACCAGCTTGTTCTGAAGCAAGCCGTTGCCCTCCATCAGGAAGGCGTAGCACGGATCGGTGTTGATGACCAACTCGTAGATCTTGCTGAGGCCGTAGTCGTACATCATCTTCATCCGCTGGTACGCCTTGCCGTGCGTCCAGTGGGAGAAGCGGCCCGGCAGCCCGTAGGCCCCAAACTCGTACATGATGGTCGCAGGGACGATCTCGAAGTGGGTCGGGAAGGGGTCCAACCCCAGGCGGAGAGTGATGTCCCAAATCTGCTCGATCGCCTTCTCCAGCTCGTTCATCTCCCTGCCGCTCATGATCGGACTGCTGCTCATGGCTCGACTCCAGCGGCAAGTTGGCGGCTGAAGAACTGTCGCAGCGCGGGGTAGACGCCGCCCTTCTCCTCGATGGTCACCCCGATGAACTTCTCGTCCTTGATGTTCTGGAAGGCTGACATCAGGGTGCTCAGGGAGCCGTAGCCCCCCTGCCTGATCTCCCCGTAGCCGAACACGTTGCACTTCTGAAGCATCTCGTGCACGAGCTCCACGCAGAGGCGGTTATCCGTCTCCCCCCAGTTGTCGCCATCGGAGAAGTGGAACGGGTAGATATTCCAGTCCTGCGGGTTGTACCGCTGCCTGATGATATCCAGCGCCAGGCGGTAGGCGGACGAGACCTTCGTTCCACCGCTCTCACCCAAGGTGAAGAAGGTCTGCTCGTCCACCTCCTTGGCTTCGGTGTGGTGAGTGATGAAGACGATCTGAACCTGGTTGTACTTCCTCCGCAGGAACTTCACCATCCAGAAGTAGAAGCTCCTGCTGATGTATTTCTCGAACTCGCCCATGGACCCCGAGACGTCGCGCATCGCGATGATCACTGCGTTGTTCTCGAAGCGCACGTCCTCGGTCCAGGTCTTGAAGCGCAGGTCGTCGTTGTTGATCCCGCCGACCCGCGGTGCGCCGGCCTTGGCGTTTCGCCGGATGTTCTCCAGGATCGTCCGCCGCTTGTCCAGGCTGGACATGGGCCCGCTCTTGCGGATGTCGTTGAACCTCACGACGGTGCTCTCGATCTGCTGCGCCTGCTTCTGCTCGAGGTGCGGTAGCTCCAGATCCTCGAACATCAGATCGGCCAGCTCGTCGATGGTCACCTCGGCATCGAAGTAGTCCATGCCGGGCTGGTCCCCGGCACCCCTCCCCTTCCCGGGCCCCGCCTGTCCGTTCTGGCCGATCACGTCGCCGACCTGCGAGTCCCCGTTGCCCTGCCCCAGATGGTTCTTGCGGTTCGTGTCGTACCTGAAGTGGGGCAACTCCAGGGACCTAATCGGCACCTTGACCACCTTGTTCCCGTCGGAGGTGATGATCGCCTCCTCCGCCACGATGTCGGCCAAGTTGCTCTTTATGGCTTCCTTCACCTTCTCGTTGTGGCGCGACTGGTCCGCTGGCGCCTTGCGATGCAACGACCAGTCGTGTCTTGAGAGTGACACGGACTTGTTCATCATGCACACCCCCCATCCAGGGGAGAGTCGGGACCTTAAACCAGAGACTAGAGGCCAGTAGCCGGTGGCAAGCTCTACGCCGCCCTCCAGTCCCCCCTACCCTCTAGCCTCTAGTCTCGAATCTCTGCGCTATCTGTTCAGCAGAGTCCCCACGTAGTTGAGCAGTTCGTTGGCACACACGTGGCAATAACCCTGCTCCTTGACCAACCGATCCACTACGTCGTTGATGCGCTTGAGCTGCTCGGCGTCGGGCGTCTTCGTCGAAGTCGTGATCTTCACGACGTCCCGCAGATCCGCGAACAGCTTCTTCTCGATCGCCTCTTTCAGTCTCTCGTGGCTGCGATAGTCCAGCCGCTGTCCACGCCGGGCCAGGGCGCTGATCCGAATCAGGATCTCCTCGCGGAAAGCCTTCTTGGCGTTCTCCGTCACCCCGATCTGCTCCTCGACGCTCCGCATCAGCTTCTCGTCGGGCTCGACCTCTTCCTCGGTGATCGGGTCCCGCAACTTGGTGCGGTTGCAGTAGGCCTCCACGTTGTCCAGGTAGTTGTTGAACAACGTCTTCGCGCTCTCCTCGAAGGAGTACACGAATGCCTTCTGCACCTCCTTCTTCGCCATCTCGTCGTACTCGCGGCGGGTCTCCGAGATCAGGTTGAGGAACTTCTCTTTCTCCTCTCGCTTGAGCGAGGTGTGCTGCTCGAAGCCGTCCCGCAATGCCCTGAGCGCATCGATTGGAGTAATGCAGGTGACCCCCTCCTGTACGAGGGCACTGGAGAGCCGGTTGATCACGTAGCGCGGGGAGATGCCGTCCATTCCCTCACGCTCGGCCTCCTCCTGCAGCTCCCGCACGTCCTTCTGGGTGAAGTCCTCGGTGTCCTCGCCATCGTACAGCTTCAGCTTCTTCATCAGGCTCATGCCGGCCTTCTTCGACGGCTCCAACCGAGACAGGACGGCAAACATGCTGGCGATCTTCAGCGTGTTGGGAGCGATGTGGATGTCCTTCAGCCCGCTCTGACCGATCAGCTTCTCGTAGATCTTGATCTCGTCGGACACCCGCAGGTTGTAGGGAACCCGAATCAGGATGATCCGGTCCTGAAGCGCCTCGGCCTTCTTGTTGGCGATGAAGGCGTTGTACTCGTTCTCGTTCGTGTGGCTCATGACCACTTCGTCGGCGTAGATCATCGCGAAGCGGCCCGTCTTGATGGACTGTTCTTGCGAGAGCGTCAGCAGCCCGTACAGGAACTTCTCGTCGCTCTTCAGCATCTCGATGAACTCCATCAGGCCGCGGTTGGCAATGTTCAACTCGCCGTCGAAGCGGTAAGCCCTCGGATCGCTCTCGCTGCCGTACTCGCCGATGGTGGACAGGTCGATCGATCCGGTGAGCTCGCTGATATCCTGGCTCTTTGGGTCGCTCGGGGAGAACGTCCCTATGCCTACCCTGTGCTTTTCGCTGAAGGCGATGCGCTGAACCACGACCTCCTCAGCCCGCCCCCCGTACTTCTCCTTCAGCATCAACTGGCAGTGGGGGCACAGTTCCCCCTCGATGTAGATGCCGTACTCCCGCTGAATGTCGGGCCTGAGGGTGTCGGGAATCAGGTGCAGCGGCTCCTCGTGCATGGGGCAGCCCTTGATCGCGAACACGGCGCCAGCGTCCGTCCTGGTGTACTTCTCGAGGCCTCGCTTGAGAAGCGACACGATCGTGGACTTGCCTCCGCCGACAGGGCCCATCAGCAGCAGGATCCTCTTTCGGACCTCCAGCCTCTTGCCGGCAGAGTTGAAGTACTCCACCAACTGGTCTAGGGTCCTGTCCAATCCGAAGATCTCCCTGTCGAAGAAGCGGTACTTCTTTTCGCCCCGTTCGTCCTGCTCAACCCCGGCGGACATAATCATGTTGTATATCCTGGCGTGGGCGAGCTGGGCGATTTCGGGATTCCTCTGGACGAGGGACCAGTAGTCGGCGAAGGGCCCCTCCCAGTTCAGCCTCTCTTCCTCTGCCCGAAACTGCTCCAGTCGCTCGATCAGATTCATTACCTGCTGCCTCCTCTACGGTCGGCTACTCACGCTCTCGGATATGCCCCCAAGGTTGGAGGCTCTGCAGGGCGGGCCCAGTCGCGAGACTTGCGCCAGGCACTCACACTCGTGCGACCGCCCCATTAAGAAAAACGGGCCGCGCACACGCCACCGAATAGAGTCGAGGTCGATGCCAGCCCTTTTCTGCTCAGCGCGTCCTATTTGAGCTATGCTGTTGACCGATACGCCCTCCGCGTGCGCTACCAGTGCAGCCTCAGGCCGGGCGGAAATCGGAACTGTCGTAGCCTTGGGCACCGCCGGTGTCGTGCCGGTTCAGATCCGCTCGACCGCTTCCGCGCCGTTGCGGTTCATCGCTCGGGGGGTAATGCAGGACCCGTGCCATTTTCGACGGCCGTAGGCGTGATCGAGGAGTCAGTCCGCGCGCTCCTGCTGCCTCATCAGGTGCCACTCGGTCACCGTGAATCCGCGCTCGCCCCGTAGTGCGCGCTCGATCTGCAACTGCTGCCACCTCTCGAACTCCTGGTACTCCACCGCGGGCTGCCGGGCCTGAGCCGTCTCCGGCCGCTGCGCCCAGTCGAAATACCACCAAAGGTTGTAGGCCGAGAGCACCAGCGCCAGCACCAGCAGCGCCTGGGGCAGCCTTCGATGGAGAAGACCTCCAAGAGAGTCGAGGGTCACGGCCACGAAGAGGTAGAGGATGGGGCCGACCACGATCGCGCGGCCGGTGTCTGGGGTCGCGATGGTTAGTACCTGAGTGGCGAAGAGGGACACCGCCAGCACGAGGTACCAGAGGAAGACCTCCCGAAAGACCGCCAGGGCCAGGAAGAGCCCGGCCACGTACAGGACGCCGGTAACGTAGTCCACCGGGGGCACGCCCGCGGGGGTGTAGCGCGGCGTGTTGAAGACCGAGCCGTCCAGCAGCAGGAATCCACGCACCACCCTCTCGGTCTGGTGCAGTACCAATTGAACGGAATCGGTCACCCCGAGGTATGGTTGCGCCTGGTTGAAGATGTACACCGCGTCCACCCGAGTGTTGGAGGCCTGCGGATTCGCCAGCATCAGGCCCGCCTGGGGCAGGAACAGGGCGGCCGCCACCGCCAGCATCAGCAGATAGCCCCCCAACTTCGAGCGCCACTCCTGTCGGTCGGTCAGCAGCCCCACTGGCAGGTAGAGCAGCAGGGCGACCGCCACAGCGCGTCCGGCGTAGTAGCCGTACAGGGTGAGCGCGAGGGCCACCCCCGCCAGAACGTAGAGGTACCGCTTCTGGCGGTCCAGTGCCTCCAGCAGTAGCCAGATGACCAGCAACCCGAACAGCACCACGTGGACGTTGGACCACGCTGTGCGCGAGAAGTTGAGGTACCAGAGGCTGGTAGAGAACAGCAGCGTGGCAAGGAGAGACGGGCCGGGCTTGGCGACCCGCCTGGCCAGGAAGTAGAAGGGAACGAGCGCCAGAGTGCTAGTGAGCACTGCGGCCATCCTCATTCCGACCACCGAGACACCGAAGATGCGTACGACGAGCGCCATGAGGTGGACGTTCAGTGCCGGTAGCTGGGTCCAGTCGAGACCGATCAGCCCCGGGCCGGTCCCGGCGAGGATGTGGTAGACGTCCGACATGTTGTCGGCCTCGTCGGGCATGACGTTGGTCGGGATCCGGTCCAGCCACACCAGCCGAACCGCAAGAGCGAAGGCCATGATCGGCAAGAGGCCCACCAACTCCAAGGCGTCGCCTTCTCTGGCAACCGGCTCGCGTTTGGCCGGCGCCAACCAGCTACTGGCGATCTTCATCCCCGCCCTCCCGCGCTGCCCTCGATCCGGCGCCTCTTCTCCACCGCCACAAGCAGCACCGCAACGTCGGCGGGCGTGACCCCGCTGATCCGAGAGGCCATTCCGACGGTAGCGGGCCGGAACCTGGCCAGTTTCTCGATCGCTTCGCGACGGAGTCCTGGCACCTCGCGGTAATCCAGCCCTTCCGGAATCGCCACGTGCTCCAGCTTGGAGGCACGCTCCACCTGGGCCTCCTGCTTTCGTATGTAGGCCTCGTACCGTATGGCGATCTCCACCTGCTCGGCCACCCCATCGGGCTCCGCCTCCATGCCCGCGATCCGGCAAAGGAGGTTGTAGTCCATCTCCGGCCGGCACAGCAGCGCGCTGGCAGGCATGTTCTTGGAGATGGGCTCGACGCCCACGGCCTCGAGCTGCCGGTTGAACTCCACGGACGGAACCAGCCAAGTGCGGCTGAGCCGCTCAGTCTCACGTCGCACTCGGGCGCACTTCTCCACGGTTCGCCTATACCGATCCTCGTCCACCAGTCCGAGGCGATACCCTATCGGAGTCAGGCGCTCGTCTGCGTTGTCCTGCCGGAGGAGCAGTCGATGCTCCGCCCGGGACGTCAGCAGCCTGTAGGGTTCCAGCAGTTCGCGGGTGACCAAGTCATCCACCATCACCCCTATGTACGCCTGGGACCGCTGCAACACGAGGGGATCCTCGCCCGTCGCCGCGAGCGCGGCGTTGATCCCGGCCACTATCCCCTGGCCAGCAGCCTCCTCGTAGCCGGAGGTTCCGTTGATCTGCCCCGCAAGGAAGAGGCCGGCTACCCGCCTCGTCTCCAGCCACGCCGTGATCTGGCTGGGCGGAACGTAGTCGTACTCGATGGCGTAGCCCACGCGCACTATCTCGGCGCGAGCGAGGGCCGGTATGGTCCTGAGCATCTCGATCTGGACATCCTCGGGCAGGCTGGTGTTGGCCCCCTGGACGTACACCTCGCCGGTCTCCCATCCCTCCGGCTCCAGGAAGAGAGGATGTCGCTCCTTGTGCGGAAAGCGAACTACCTTGTCCTCGATGGAGGGGCAGTAGCGCGGCCCCGTGCCTTCGATCAAGCCGTTGAAGAGGGGGGCTCGGTGCAGATTGGCCCGAATCACCCGGTGGGTCTCCTCGGTCGTGTGGACCAGGTAACAGGGGAGTTGCGGTCGCCAGGGCGTCGCCTCCCCACGTGGATAGGCTGGATGAGGCTTCGGAAAAGGCTGCTGATCGACCCCCTCCGAGGGCCAGAAACTGAAGTGAAGCGGGACAGGGCTGCCCGGCACCAGTTCCGTCTGCGAGAAGTCGATGGACCGAACGTCCACTCGTGGTGGCGTTCCGGTCTTCAGCCTGCCCAGCTCGAAGCCGAGCTCGCGGAGGCTCACTGGCAACTGGGTGGACGCCGCCTCACCCGATCGTCCGGCCGTGTATGCCACGTCGCCGACGATCACCCGGCCCGACAGCGAGGTACCGGTGGTGAGGACCACCGTCCTGGCCAGGTATCGCCGACCGAGATCGGTCACCACGCCGAGAACCCGATGCCGCTGCGTGACCAGCCGCGGGGCAGGGGACTGCGGGTTGAGGTCCGAGGACTCAGAGCCTCCCGCCAGCGGCTCAGCCCTCGGTCCTTGCCCGTCCGTCCCGATCGTGGGCTCGACCAGCAAGCCCGCCACCATCGCCTGCTTCAGGGTGAGGCCCTCCTGCCGCTCCAGAGCCCGTTTCATTCTTAGGCGATATGCTGCCTTGTCGGCCTGTGCTCGAAGCGCCTGGACGGCGGGTCCCTTGCCGCTGTTCAGGGTGCGTATGTGTATGAAGGTGTCGTCGATGGCCCGGCCCATCTCCCCCCCCAGGGCGTCGATCTCCCGCACGAGGTTACCCTTGGCGGGGCCACCGATGGAGGGGTTGCACGGCATCAGTCCGATCGTGTCGAGGTTCATCGTGAGGAGGAGGGTGCGACGACCCATCCGCGCTGCGGCCAATGCGGCCTCGATTCCGGCGTGCCCGGCCCCCACAACTATGACGTCGTAGCGCTCTTCCATATCGATTCAGTCTACCAAGGACGCAGGACGGCGGCAAACCGACACGGGAGCGATTCGTGCTGCGTCCTCGTCCACGCTCCTGGCAATCCCAACTCGCGAGATCGCAGGCGAGCAACGCCATGGCCTGGAGCAGCGGTTGAGACCGAAAAGCCCGTCGCCCCCCGCGTTGGCCAGCGCAGAGCCGACGCCGCCACGCACCGTAGGCGCCGTGCCAAGATGGAGACGAAGCTGGCTCCATGCAGGTGTTCGGGTCGGAATGCGCTCGCGACGCGTGCCATCCGGATGGCGGCGCCTCTCCAACCCGCCACGGCGAACATCGTTGGCCCTCGAAGAGGCCGTGCAGGGTAATCGGTTGCCGCCCGGAGCGGGTGCCAATGGGACGGAGGTACTACCCGCCGAGCGTCGGTCTCTGGTATCCTTGGCTCCGAATCGAAAGCTCGAATTGCAGGTGAGTCACTATGCACGTAGCGATCCTGGCGGGGGGAAGTGGAACCCGGCTCTGGCCACTCAGCCGCAGCAGGCGACCCAAGCAACTCCTATCACTGATCACCGACCGAAGTCTCATCCAGGACACCGTCGATCGGATCGAGCCGCTGGTGTCCCCCGAGCAGATCTTCATAGTCACCGAGCAGTCCCACGCAGAGGACGTCCGGGTCCAGCTTCCGGCCGTCCCGTCGCGCAACTTCGTCATCGAGCCCGTGCGGCGAGGCACCGCCCCCGCGCTTGCCCTGGCCGCGCTGGTCATCCAGCGCGTGGCTCCCGACACCGTCATGGCCTCCCTCCACTCCGATGCGGTGATCACCAATCCAGAAGAACTGGTGCGGGCGCTGAGGCTGGCCGAAGGGGTAGCGGCATCGAGCGACTACGTGGTCACGCTCGGGGTCAGGCCCACCAGCCCGGCCACCAACCTCGGCTACGTCGAGATGGCCGAGCCGCTGCAGGGGCTAGGCGACGGGCCGGTCCATCGCGCCGCCCGCTTCGTGGAGAAACCGGACGCAGAACGCGCCCGCCAGTACCTCGAAAGCGGTCACTACTTCTGGAACAGCGGCATCTTCGTCTGGCGTGTCTCGGTGATCATGGATCTGTTCCAGCAGTTGATGCCCGGACTCTACCGGCATCTGATGGACATCAAGCCCTATCTGGGTACACCCGACGAGCACAGCGTGGTCGCCGAGGTCTACCCACGGATGGAAAAGGAGACCATCGACTACGGCATCATGGAGAAGGCCCCCAAGGTGGCCGTGGTGCCCACCGATCTCAACTGGAGCGACGTGGGTTCCTGGCGCGAACTCATGGAGGTTTGCTCGCCCAACGAGGGCACCAACCTGGTGAGGGGCACCCACCTGGGGATGGACACCGAGCGAACGCTGGTTTTCGCAGCCGACAGGCCGGTGGTCACGATCGGGTTGCGGGATCTGGTTATCGTGGACGCCGGAGACGTGCTGCTGGTGTCGACTCGTGAGAAAGCTCAGGAGGTGAAGAAGATCGTCGAGCAGCTCGAAAGCGACGAGAGCCTCCGCCACCTCTGCTGACCTTCGCGGCCCCTTGCCTCGAGGCAAGGGGCCTTCCATCCCCACGCATTCCCCTCGCGCTATCCGCCGCGCTGGCCCGATAGTACTATGGAGCAGTCTCGCTCGACGTAGTACACATGGCTCGCCGCCACGATGGCGCCAGGCCACACCGTCCGACCAAGACCGTAACGAATCCGCAGACGCCGCAGGTCAACTCAGTGCGCTACCAACCACCTGCCGAACGTGAAACCAGCGACCGCCGACACGCTGTGAGCAGCCTAATCTGGACCCAATCGAGGGCCGTCGGAGCGTTCCGATGGCTGCTCGTCGCCATCACACTCGCCTTCGCGATCCTCTCTCTGGAAACCCCCTTGAGATCGCTGGAGGAACCCTTCGTCTACCGGAAGGACCTCGTCCAGGAATACATTCTCGCTAAGGCTATCCTGGCGGGAGATAACCCCTACCTTCTCTCGGCCCACATTCGAGAATTGGCCGGCCGTTACGTCCCCGGCTACTCGGATCCCTGGGACCCGGGTCTGCCTACCTACCACCCAACTGCTCACCCACCTACCACCGGAATGCTCTTCCTCCCCATCTCCATCTTGAGCTACCCGCAGAGCGCGCTCGCATGGCTACTCTTAGAGGTGGTGGGGCTGGTGATCTCACTGTACCTGCTAGCCCGTGCCTCAGGCCTTCGCCTTCCAATCGCGGCGGCCCTCATTCTGGCGGCCGCAGCGCTGGACTGGTACCCCGCACCCTTCGAGCTCGCTCTTGGGCAACTGACCCTCGCGCAGCTGCCCTTCTTGGCCGGAGCCATCGCGTCGATCCGATCTCGCCGCCCCGCGCTCGCCGGCGCCCTAGCAGGGGTTGCCATCCTCATCAAGCCGTTTCCGTGGCCGGTGCTGCTGGTGTTCCTGCTGAAGAGGGAATGGAAGACCCTCCTCGCGGCCGGGGCGGTTCTGCTGCTCGGTTGGGGCGCGGCCACGGCGCTGATCGGCATCGATAGTGTCGTCACCTACTTCACGCAGGCGATTCCCTTCATAGACGAGGGGTACAGGGCGCAGATCTGGAACATATCTCTCCGAACCTGGGGCTGGAAGCTGTTCGCCGGGACCGGCTCGACCATGTCGCTGGGGGACTCGGCTCCGCCCCTCGTACCGCTGCTCCCCGCCGCCCAGCCCATTTCGGTGGCCCTTCCGGTGGCGGCGCTGCTTCTGGGGTGCTACTTCACCTGGAGGCTGCCGAGCACGGCCTGGGCATTCGGGCTGATGATCTGCATCGGCATCCTGGCCAGCCCTATCGCTTGGGCCTTCTATCTGTTCCTGGCCCCAATCCCTGTAGCCCAGGTGGTGGAGTGGCTGGCGCGCCACCGCTTCCCGGCCGGGGAGACCAACGCCGCCCTGGTGGTGGCCATCCTGCTCCTCCTCCCCCCCGAGGCGTGGGCATTCCTGCTCACGCCCACCCTAGGCCCCCTGCTGCCGCCGAGCATGGGCGATCCGGCGCCATTCGTCCAGGTGATCGCCCATCTGGGACCGGCAGTTGCCCTGGCAGCCCTGGCGGCACTCGTGGTAGCCCTGGGGCTCCGAGACCGGCGATAGCACAATAGAAAGCGGCGGGACCGTCATCCGATCCCGCCGCTCCCGCTGTCACGACCGGCTGAGGCGCCGGCCCTTCATCACGAACTGGCTGCCCTGGCCGCCTTCTGGCCCCCGAACAGCCGCCGCCAGCCCGCCTTGATCTCACCACGCTCCCAGACGACCAGCAACGAGGCCGCCACGAAGATCGAGGAGTAGACCCCGGCCACCATACCGATTATCAGCGCCAGCACGAAGTTCTGGGTGGTCACTCCCCCGAACAGGTAGAGCGCCACCAGCACCAGCAACACCGTGATGGAGGTGTTGAGCGATCGCACGAGCGTCTGCATGATGCTGTGGTTGATCACGTCCTCCAGCCGGTCGCTGATCCGCCGGGCAGTGTTCTCCCGAATCCGGTCGAAGACGACGATCGTGTCGTGCACCGAGAAGCCGATGATCGTCAACACCGCCGTGATGAACATCGAGTCCAACTCGACGTCGAAGAAGCGGCCCATGAGGGAGAAGGCACCCAGCACGATCAGCGAGTCGTGGACCAGCGCGATCACGGCGCACGTGCCCAGCCGGAAGGAGTCCTTGACCCTCCGGAAGGCATAGGCGATGTAGAGCAGGATGCCGACCGAGGCAACTGCCACCGCGATGACCGCGTTTCGTACGATCTCACCCGCGATGATGGGCGAGACAGAGTCGAAGGCCAGCACCTCCATGGCTCCGAACTTGGCCTCTAGCGCATCCTCCACCTTTTGACGCCCGGAGGCCTCGACCACGTTGCCGGAAGCGTCCTTCTGCTCTGGCGGCAAGGTGTAGGTTCGAACCAGGAAGGTGGTCCCCTCGCTGCCGCCGCTCTTCTGCACAATCGCCTCGGAGTGGCCCATCGCCGCGAACTCGCTACGAAGATCGGCCTGATCCACCGGCTGCTCGAAGCGGATAGTCATGATCGACCCGCTCGAGAAGTCGATGCCGGGCCTCAATCCACCGGGCAGCAGCAGGGAGATGACCCCCGGAATTATGACGAGGAGCGACAGGGCGAAGTAGTAGTACCTCTTGCCGACAATATCCAACATCATGCTCGTGCTACCCCCTCGTTTCCTGGGTTGCAGCCTGCGCCGTGACCGGAGCCGGCGGCTTTTCCAGACCGAACCACCAGCTACTGGTGGCCAAGCCGGTGCTCACAAGCATCCTGAGGAAGGTTCTCGTCACAGTAATGGCCGAGAACATGCTGGTCACCACGCCCAGCCCCAGGGTCAGGGCGAAGCCCACCACGATGTTGGCTCCGAAGTTGGAGCCAAACCAGAACAGGATGACGCACGTGATGATGGAAGAGACGTTCGAGTCTCGAATCGAAGACCAGGCTCTATCGAAGCCCGCGTCGATGGCGGCCAGAAGCGTCTTGCCGGCCCGCATCTCCTCTCTCATCCGCTCGAAGATCAGGATGTTGGCATCCACTGCCATGCCGATGGAGAGGATGAAACCGGCGATACCACCCAGGGTCAGGGTGACCGGTATCAGCTTGAACTCCGCCGTGGTCACCAACGTGTAGACCATGAGCGCAAGGGAAGCGATCAAGCCTGGCAGCCTGTAGTAGATGAGCATGAAGGCCATCACGCTCAACAGGCCAATCCCACCGGCGACGATGCTCCTCTGCACGGAGTCGCTGCCGAGGGTCGCGTCCACGTCCCGTTGCTCGATCACCTGGACAGGCACTGGCATCGCACCGGCGTTCATCTGGATCGCCAGGTTCCTGGCCTCCTCCAGGGTGAACTGGCCCTCGATCACGCCCTGGTTCGAGATGACCGCCCTCACTGTGGGGGTCGATATCGGCTGGTTGTCCAGGAAGATGCCGACAGGCTTGTACAGATTACGCTGCGTGATCTGTTCGAAGAGCCTCGCGCCCTCGTCGTTGAACTGGAAGGAGATTTCCGGCATCCCAGTGGTGGGATCGAAGACCACGTCGGCCCGACGGAAGTACTGGCCGGTCAACTCGTGCTCCTGGCCATCGGAGCCCTTCGCCTTGGCGACGACCCACTCGGTGGTTCCCGTCTCCGGTTTGACCACCTGCTCCCGGAAGTCCATCTGAGCGGTCTTGCCTATCAGGCTGATGGCCTGTTCGACGTCCTTGATGCCGGGCAGTTCCACGATCACTCGGTCCGAGCCCTGCGCCTGGATGATCGGCTCGGCCACGCCGTAGGCGTTGATCCTTCGCTCAATCACTCGAATGACGCCCTTCAGAGCGGCGTCCTGGTCCTGCTTGCCCACCTTCGACATGTCTGCCTGAAGTAGCAGGTGGGTGCCGCCCACCAGGTCCAACCCCAGCTTGAAGGGACCACGGTCGAACTCCCAGTCCCCGATCTTCAAGCGGATGCCGGACCCTTGAGGCAAAGCGTCGCCGCCGGGTATGTACTTGCCCGGGTTGTGGGGCCAGATGGTCACCAGCGAGAAGAGGGACAGCAGGACAATACCGATGAAGGTGATCAAAACGCTTCTTCTCATGCGCGATGCCGCCTTTCAGGCAGTGAGAACCCCGCCCTGATTGGTTTCTGACAGAACGATAGGGATCGATCGCCCCGTCCAGTCGGCCAACACAAAGCGAGGACGTGGCCCTAGCCAGTCCTCCAAACCCGTGTGGCGCCTCTAATGGACGGATACGGGGTGAGAAACCCCCTTACCTCTCGGCCGGGGAAGTATAGCTCCCGGCTTTAGAACATGTCAATTTCGCGGAGCTACGCGCCGGTCTCGACGGGCTCCTCCACTGCCTCGCCCTCCTCTTCGGGGGCCGGAACCTTCCGCAAGAGGTCGAGGCTCGGCAGCCGATCGATGAATAGAATGCCGTCCAGGTGATCCACTTCGTGCTGGATGACGTGAGCGAGCAGCCCGTCGGCCTTGATCTTGATCTCCTTGCCCCTGCGGTTCCGAGCCTTCACCGTCACCTTGAGCGCCCTTTTCACGTTGGCCACGTATCCAGGTATGGAGAGGCAACCCTCCTCGGGCTCGTACTCACCCTCCATCTCGGTGATCTCCGGGTTGCAGAGGATAGTGATCTTGTCATCCACGTCGATCACCACCACGCGGAGGAGCACCCCAACCTGAGGAGCCGCCAGCCCCAACCCCGGGGCAGCCCGCAGGGTCTCTATCATGTCGTCGATCAACTGCTGTATAGAAGGATCAAACCTGGTGACCCGCTTGGCCTTCTGGCGCAACACCGGATCGCCCAGCAGTACTATTGGTCTTACCGCCAACTCGTTCTCGACCTCCTAAGAACCCGAGGTCTTACAGCGCCTCTGCCCCGTCAGGACAGCGACGCAAAGCTCGGCTGCGGCGCGCCGCCGCGTGCGCACCGCAGGGGCAAGCAGCCTGCCACCCCTGGCACCAGGGCATCTGACTCAGGGTTTTGTAGGATTCTACCTCACTAAGCGCCTCGGGGCAAACCTGAATCCAGGTCAGCGCCAGCATCCTGCGCCATGCAGCACTGGCCCCACATTGGTATAATGAAGCTCCAGGCAACTAGATCCAACTAGAAGGGCAACCGTGTCCGTGCGGATGCAGCCACTCGCAGCGGTGCTTGAGCCACCACGATTGTTTCACCGAGGAAGCACACCCCATGGGGAGTGCGTGGGCGCGCCGAAGGCATCGCCGTGGATCGCTTCGCGCCCCAGCGCGGCGTGCGCTGCATTCGCGTGGCGAACCGGTTGATCGACGGTTATGGATAGCGGTGAGCTGTTTGTCGGGGTGGACATCGGATCGGTGAACGTCCGGGTGGCGGTGATCACGAAGACCGGCCACCCGATCTATCTTGACCACGAGCGCATCCTCAAGGGCCCGGCCACCGCCGTGTCGACCCTCCTAGATCGTCTGCGCGAGCAGGTCCCCCTGGACTGCGTTGCCGGAGCAGCGGCGACGGGTTCCGGCCGCCAGATATACGGCGGCCAAGAGGGCTGGAGGCTGGTGAGTTCCCCCTACGCTGCCATCACGGGCCTGCTATCGGACTGCCGGAATGCCAAGACGATAGTGGCCATCGGCGGGCAGACGTCCCTGGTCATCGGGCTGTCGCAGGGGGTGGAGGGGTCCTGGCGGGTTGCCAGGTCGCCGCTCTGCGCCGCGGGCACTGGGCGCTTCCTCGAGCAGCAGGCATCTCGCCTGGGCATCACCATCGAGGAGTTCGGCCCGACCGCGCTGGAGTGGAAGGATGCGCCGCCGCGAATCGCGGCCCGCTGTAGTGTCTTCGCCAAGTCCGATCTTATTCACCTGCAGCAGAAGGGGTGGCCGATCTCCGCGATGCTGGCCGGCCTGTCCGACAGCGTCGCCAGGATGATCCTGGCCCAATGGAGAGACCAGTTCGAGCCGCCCATCTACTGCATCGGAGGGGTTGCCGCCAACGAGGGGGTCGTTCGGGCCCTCTCCGCGGCTCTGGGGGGCGCGCAGATAGTCGTCCCGCCCGACCACGCCTACCGCGAGGCCCTGGGCGCCGCGTTGCTTGCCAGGGATGCGACCGCGCGCCCCAGCGATCTCTACCCTCGCGATGGCCAGGAGGACCAGCCGTTCCTGCTTCCTAGTCAACTGGAGAGCACCTTCTCCAGGGATGGCTGGAAGCCCGCGGAACTGCGGGAGGGGGTTGTGGATGTGGGCCTGGGGGTGGACGTCGGATCCACCAGCACCAAGGCCGCAGTGATCAGCCTCGACGGGCAGGTGCTGGCCAAGAGCTACTTGATGACGGCAGGACAGCCTCTGGAGGCGGTCAGGCAGCTAATGGGGAACCTGGCCACCATGGTCGAGGGCAAGGTACGAGTGAAGGCCGTGGGGGTCACGGGGTCCGGCCGATACCTGGTGGGTAGCTTCATCGGTGCCGACCTCATCAAGAACGAAATCACCGCCCAGACGAGGGCGGCGCTGCACATAGACCCTCAGGTGAACACCATCTTCGAGCTGGGGGGCCAGGACTCCAAGTACGTCTACCTGGAGAACGGCACGGTCTTGGACTATCAGATGAACAAGGCGTGTGCCGCCGGGACGGGCAGCTTCATCGATGAACTGGCGGAGCAGCTCGGGATATCGACCCGCAACGGCGAGTTCGCCCGGCTGGCCTTCACCGCCGACTCACAACTGGACCTGGGAGAGAAGTGCACCGCCTTCATGAGTCAAGCGGTGACGTCCGCTCAGCACGCGGGCGTGACCCTCGACGTCATCGTCTCCAGCCTCTCCACATCCCTGGCCAAGAACTACCGCTCCAAGGTGGTGGGCAGCCGTCGGGTGGGAAACCGCATCTTCCTCACCGGCGCCGTCTTCTACAACGACGCCGCCGTGTCGGCCTTCAAGGCGGAGTTCCCGGGGAAAGCCCTGGTGGTTCCCCAGCACAAGGAGGTCACGGGGGCGATCGGCGCCGCGCTGCTGGCCCTGGAGGCCATGCCCGAGGGCGCCCCGTCGCGGTTCAAGGGCTTCAGCGCCGTGGCTGGCGCCACCGTCCAGCTCACCAACTTCACCTGCCATCGCTGCGAGAACAGTTGCGCCATCAGCGCCATGACCACCGACACCGGGGAGAAGCTGTTCTACGGCTCCCGCTGCGACCTCTTCGACGCCACGGGCGGACGGGGCAAGCGCACGAAGGTGGAAACCCCCTTCGCCGACAGGGAGAGGCTGCTCTATTCCGGCTACGATCCAGAGGTTGGAGCGGGACCGGTTGTAGGGGTGCCCCGCGCCCTCATGACCCACGATCTTGCGCCTATGTTGACCGCCTTCCTCAACTCTCTCGGGGTGCGTGTGCGCTACTCCACCCCCACCAATCAGAGGGCGATCGAGAAGTCGGTGGAGCTGGCCTACACCGACAGTTGCTTCCCGATCAAGCTGCTTCATGGCCACGTGGCGGAGTTGCTGGACCAGGGTGCAGAGTATGTCTTGATACCCAACGCCATTCGCATGGGGGAGAAGACCGGAGAGGAGGACCAGCGTTACTCCTGCCCCCTGGTGCAGGCTGCACCCTACATCGTCCGATCGGTTTTCGGGCTGGGCGATCGACTGCTGGATCCGATCATCGATCTCTCCCGCGGTGACGACCTGACCGTTCGCAGCTTCGCGGAGATCGCCCGTCGGCTGGGGTTCAGCCGAGAGAGGGGGATCGAGGCGGGAAGGGCAGCCCTGGCAGCGCAGCGATCCTTCGAGGCGCAACTCGCCGAGGCGGGGCAACGGGTGCTCGAGGAGCTGGAATCGAACCCTGAGGCGATCGGCGTGGTGCTGATGGCCAGGTCCTACAACGCCCAAGACGCCGGTGCGAACCTCGGAATGGCCGAGGAGCTTAGGAAACTTGGCGTCGTCCCCATTCCCCTGGACTACCTCCCTCTGGACAGGGTGGACGTGCGCCAGATCTCCGACCGACCCTACTGGAACTACGAGCGGAAGCTGCTGGCGGCCGCGAAGCTGGTCGCCGGCCACCCTCAGCTTTTCGGGCTCTTCCTCTCCAACTTCGGCTGCGGCCCGAACTCGATCATCCAGAACATCGTCGAGGACATCATGGGCAGCAAGCCGTTGGGCCAGATCGAGGTGGACGAGCATGCGGCCGAGGCAGGCTACATCACCCGGATCGAGGCGATGGTGGACACGATCAAGGGCTACCGGCGGGCCGGGCTGCATCCGGCCGACGACCCCACTAGGTACGTGCGCAGGGTGCCCACCTCGGTGCGGTCTGGCCAGACAGTGCTGGTAGCCCGCATGGCGGATCACGCCGAGGTCGTCGCGGCGGCGATGCGCTCCTTCGGCGTGAACGCGACGGTGCTGCCGCCGTCCGACGAGCGGAGCATGGCCCTCAGTCGCGACGTGACCAACGGGAAGGAGTGCCTGCCGTTCCGCGACACCCTGGGGGTGTTCCTGCGGATGGCCGAGGAGGGCTCGCTGCCGAAGGGAGCCAGGGCGCTCATGGCCGGCTCGTTCGGCCCCTGCAGGCTGGGCAAGTACGCTCAGGAGCAGCAGAAGATCCTGGACGAGCGAGGCATCGAGCTAGAGATCATGACGACGGTCTCCAACAACGCCTACTCCGACCTGGGGCTAGGCCCCCGCTTCGAGCTGGCGGCGTGGCAGGGGATCGTCGCCACCGACCACCTCCAGAGGCTACTCTGGAGCACACGGCCATACGAGCGGCAGGACGGCGAGGCCAGCAGGGCCTACCGGACCTACCTGGAAAAGCTGGTGGCCGCCGTCGAGGGCGGTCGGCCCATCGGGGTGCTGATGCGGGAAGCCGCCTCGACCTTCAGGGAGCTACGTGACCCTACCCTGCCCCGACGTCCCAGGGTGGGGATCAACGGCGAGATCTACCTTCGAGCAAACCGATTCTGCAACCAGGATCTGGTGGATCTATGCGAGGTCAACGGCCTGGAGGCCGAGGTGGCTCCCATGTCGGAATGGCTCAAGTACATCACCTTCCGGACCCTGGAGGATAGCTGGGCCAATCGCGAGGTGGGCCGTATCCTCAAGAGCGCCCTCCGGAAGCTGGCCATCGACCACTACGAGGGGAGAGTGGCCTCCTGGTTCGAGGACGCGATCCACGAACGGGAGCCGAGCACCCGAGAGTTGCTGGCGGCCTCGGGACGGTACCTGCCGAGCCGAAACGGGAGCGAGGCCGTGCTTTCCCTGGGGAGCGGCATCCGGCAGATGGCCGATCCCCACTTCGCCGGGGTCATCTCGGTCATGCCCCATGGCTGCATGCCAGGAGGCATCGTCGCGGCCCTCGCAGGGGAGATCTCGAAGGAATACGGGGACAAACCCTGGATCAGCCTCACCTTCGACGGCTTCACAGATAAGGTGAACTCCGAACGGATCGCCGACCTGGCGGAGCAGTTGAGGCACAGGGCAGGCCACTGACGGAGGGGGATGGCTCAACCCACCCAACACGCGTCCCAGCCCTGAGCCCGACGTGAGGAGGCGCCAATGAGACCGATGGCAATGGCCAGGCCACCCGCCGGATAGCCCTCACCTCCACCGAGGAGGTCGACGAGGAGTTGCTCGGCTGGCTCCGGGCCGCCTACGAACAGGCTGCCCGAGCACTATACGATCAGCATCGCGTCCCCGAAGCTGTAGAATCGGTAGCGCTGCGCGACGGCCTCGCGGTACGCCCGCAGCAGTAGGTCGCGCCCTGCCAGGGCGCTGACCAGCATCACGAGAGTGGAGCGGGGGAGGTGGAAGTTGGTCACCAGGGCGTCCACGATCTTGAACCGGTAGCCGGGGTAGATGAACAGTTCCGTCCAGCCGGAGCCGGCCTTCACCCTCGCGGGCTCCTCCTCGGTCGCCGCGCTCTCCAGCACCCGTACGCTGGTGGTGCCCACCGCTATGACCCTCCGGCCCTCCCGCCTGGCGGCCCCGATCCGTGCGGCGGTCTCCTCGGAGACCTCGTAGTACTCCCGATGCATCGGGTGCTTGGTGGGATCCTCCTCCTGCACCGGTCTGAAGGTGTCTATGCCGATGTGGAGTGTCACGAAATCGATCTGGGCGCCCAGGGCTTGTATCCGAGCCATCAACTGTCGGGTGAAGTGTAGCCCCGCCGTGGGGGCCGCAGCGGAGCCGCGCACGTCTGCGTAGACGGTCTGGTAACGCTCCGGGTCGCCGGAGTAGCCCTTGATGTATGGCGGCAGGGGCACTCGCCCCAGACGGTCCACCACCTGGTCCAGCGGCTCTGCCGCCTCCAGCCGAACCCTCCTCACACCCAGGCCGTTGACGGAGAGCACCGTCGCCGCGAGTACCCCGCTGCCGAAGGTGATCCTTGCTCCCTCCTTCAAGCGCCTGGCCGGCTTCAGCAGCACCTCCCACTCGTCCGCCCCCTGGCAGCCTACCGCCGGCCGCAGCAGCAGCATCTCCACAGGCGAGCCAGTGGTCTCCTTGACCCCCAATAGCCGGGCAGGAATCACCCGGCTGCGGTTGGCGACCAGCAGGTCGCCCGGACGCAGGTAGTCCACCAGATCGCGGAAGACCCGATGCTGCAGGCTCGCCGACGCCCTGTCAACCACCAGAAGGCGCGAGGAGTCCCTCGGCTCCACGGGGCATTGGGCGATCAACTCCTGCGGAAGGTAGTAGTCGAAGTCGGAGGTTCGCATGCGCTAGCGACGAAAGACTCCCAAGACGAGATTCAGGAGAACGGTGAGGATGATGCTGAGCAGAATCATCGTGGCCAGCGGGAAGTAGACCCGCACGTTGCCCCACTGGAAGGAGATGTCTCCCGGCAGCCTGCCCAGGAAGGGTACGTTCCCAGCCAGCAGCATGATCAACCCGAGCAGGAAAACCAATCCCCCAATCACGAGCAGCAGCTTGCCTAGATCAGCCATCGCTTCCACGTCTCGCAATCTCCTCAGAGAAGCAGCGGGCAGGGGTCACTCCCCTGCCGCCACTTGAAAGCCACGTTTGCCGGCCGGAACCGGCTCCTACAGCAGCCTGGGCTGGTCCCCGCGGGGCTCGACGCCCAGATGCTCGTAGGCCAGCCGCGTCGCGACGCGGCCGCGCGGGGTTCGGGCGATGAAGCCCAACTGCAGCAGGTAGGGCTCGTAGACGTCCATCACCGTGTCGGCATCCTCGTTGGTGGCTGCGGCGATGGTCTCGATGCCCACGGGGCCGCCGTCGAACTTCTCGATGATCGCCCGCAGGATCGAGCGATCCGCCTCGTCCAGCCCCAACAGGTCCACCTCCAGCCTCTCCAGCGCAAGCTGGGCGACCCGCTGGGTGATCACCCCGTCGGCCATCACCTGCGCGTAGTCCCGAACTCGCCGAAGCAGCCGGTTGGCTATCCTGGGTGTCCCCCTGGAGCGTCTGGCGATCTCGGCCGCTCCCTCCGGCTGGATGCTCACCCCCAGTATGCGCGCCGAGCGGTTCACGATCTTCTCGATCGCGGCCTGGTCGTAGAACTCCAGGCGGTAGATCACCCCGAAGCGGTCTCGCAGCGGTGAACTGAGCATGGCCATTCGGGTGGTCGCGCCGATGATGGTGAACTTCTGCAGGCTGAGCCGAAGGCTGCGGGCCGTCGGCCCCTTGCCCACGATCATGTCCCACACGAAGTCCTCCATCGCGGGGTAGAGAGCCTCCTCCACCACACGACTCAGACGATGGATCTCGTCGATGAAGAGTACGTCGCCCTTCCGCATGTTGGTGAGGATCGCGGCCAGATCCCCCTGGTGCTCGATGGCGGGACCCGAGGTGGTCCGGATGTTCACCTGCATTTCCGAGGCTATGATGTTCGCCAGGGTGGTCTTGCCCAGGCCGGGTGGGCCGTACAGCAGCACGTGCTCCAGGGCATCGTCCCGCGCCTTGGCCGCCTGGAGAAAGATGCGAAGGTTCTCCTTCACCTTCTCCTGGCCGATGTACTCCTCCAGCCGCTTGGGCCGAAGGCTAGTCTCGATAGCCTGCTCCGACTCACCCACGTCGGGCGAAACCAGCCTGTCGCTCACCGCACCATTCCTCACCGGAAGATGGTGGAATCATAGCACAAAGTAGCCGCTCTAGCTCCGGCCGCGCCGGACCACGCCGTTGATCGCCTCCGCCAACTCGTCGGCCTGCATCGACCGGAACTTGAAGGACGCCCCGTTCTTCATATTGACGGTGAGCAGCTTGCCGATCGACACCAGGTCCCACACGTTCATCTGTACGTTGCCGCCGACGGCCTCGGCCCCACTCACCTGGTCGAGATCCAGGTCGAACCTGCGCGTGACGAGTTTGTAGAACAGAATCGGCTCGAAGGTGATCCGTCGCGTGGTTACGATGAGCACGCCCGCCACCTTCAAGGGTACGATGGATGCCAGCAAGCATCCACCCCGATACTGCACGCCTCCAATCGCCACCTGGCGATCCTCTTCCACCCCTACTGCCTCCTCCACGTCGATTGTGCCTCGCCGCGCGGGTTCTCCCGCGGGCTGCTGCCGGACATCATAGCCAATTCCTCCTATTCGCGCAAAGGTTACGTAAAGTTCTATTGCCTCGGCTGAAAAGCGCAAGCTATACTGGCCTCCGCAATCACGCGTTTAGCCCCGACAGGGGCACTCTACACAGGCCCGAGCGGGCTCGCGCCGAGCCCCATCCCATCGGTCGTCCTTTCGCGATCAGCCACGGAACACCCTCGAAGGGTCGCCTTTGCTCGTGAGCGACCCAACCACATACCGCACACCGCCGCGTGCTGCACCCCCGAGTTGGTTCGGCATCGCTGCGACTAGGAGGTGTCTCGCCATGTCATGGCAGCACGGGTCGGAGCGACCCGATCCAAGAGCAAGCGACGTTGACGCAGACCACCGCCCGGCCACAGAGCCACGCAGGCTGCACAGTGGACCCCATCGAAGCCGCACGCGGCTACCCCGCCGCCGGATCATCGGGGCGAAGCTCTCCCTTGGAGGAGCCATACTCGCGCGGCGCGCGGCCATCGCCTCCGTGTCTGCCGCGCTTCTCTTGGCATCCGTTTTCCTGCCGCCAGTCGAGGATAGCCCCAGCTACGCCAGGGACCTCACGTTCGATGACATCCAAACCAGTGCATCCCCTCCTCCCGAGGCCCTGTCGGGGTCCAGCCCTCACCTGCCGTCCCTGGTGAAGCGGGAAGCCACGCCCAACCTCGACCCCCTTCCATCCCAGGGGCAGGGATCCCAGGCGACCGCTCCTCAGCCCACCCCCGAGCCCGCCCGAACGGCTCTCTCGAGCCGCGGAGGGTCCAGACCCACCCCGGATATCTCCACCCAGGACAAGTTCATCGCGGCAGTTGCTGAAGCTGCACGAGAATCCCAATTGGACAGTCTCGTACCGGCCTCGGTCACGATCGCTCAGGCGATCCTAGAATCCGACTGGGGCAGGAGCCTCTTGGCTCGGAAGGGCCAGAACTACTTCGGCATCAAGGCTGGGAGAGCCGGGCCCGGGCCAGCGGGTGTGATCAAGATGAACACCTGGGAAGTATTGAGTGGCACTAACGTCGTCGTCAATGACGGATTCAAGGCATACCACAACCTGTACGAATCGGTTATGGATCACGGTCGCTTCCTGGCAGATAACCCGAGGTACTCCGCGGCCTTCCAGGTCGTCGATAACCCTCAGGAGTTCGCCAGACGGATCCACGCGGCAGGCTACGCCACCGATCCCTCCTACTCCACCAAGCTCATCAACCTGATGAACAAGTTCAACCTCTATCAGTACGATCTCAAGCCGTAGGGGATCGGCCCCATGGTACAATAGGACAAGAGCGAAGTGCGCGGGGCCCAGCGCCCCGCGCCTCCACGTCCACGCCAATCGGGATCCCGAAAGCTCCGAGGACAGCCCATGTTCGAGTTCACCGTAGAGAGTCGATGCGCTGGCAGCGCAGCCCGCACCGGCGTTCTCACGACGCCTCACGGCCGACTGCACACACCCGCCTTCATGCCGGTCGGGACCCAGGCCACTGTCAAGACCCTCAGCCCCGACGAGCTGCGCGAGCTTGGTGCCGAGTGCATCCTGTCCAACACCTACCACCTTCACCTCAGGCCGGGCTCGGGACTCATCAGCCGACTCGGTGGCCTGCACGGCTTCATGGGGTGGGATCGGGCAATCCTCACCGACAGTGGCGGGTTCCAGGTCTTCAGCCTGGCTCACCTGCGGAAGATCACCGAGGATGGGGTATGCTTCAGGTCACACCTGGACGGATCCGAGCACTTCTTTTCTCCCGAGTCGGTCATGCGGATCGAGGAGGAGTTGGGCGCGGACATCGTCATGGCCTTCGACGAGTGCGCCCCCTACCCCAGCGAGAGGGAGTACGTCGTCCAGGCCATGGAGAGGACCCACCGCTGGGCCGAGCGCTGCCTGGAGGCGCACGGCAGGAGCGATCAGGCGCTGTTCGGCATAGTCCAGGGCGGAGTCTACCCCGACCTGCGCCGGGAGAGCGCTACCTTCCTGGCTAACCTCGGCTTCGCTGGCTACGGCATTGGGGGCCTGAGCGTGGGAGAACCCAAGGATGTGATGTACTCGGTGCTGGAGGAGACTGTGCGGGCCATGCCCGACGACAAGCCCCGCTACCTCATGGGGGTGGGGTCGCCCGAGGACCTCTTCGAGTGCGTCGCGCGGGGTGTAGATATGTTCGACTGCGTCCTCCCCACCCGCATCGCCCGCAACGGCGCGCTCTTCACCCGGGAGGGCCGTCTCAACATCCGGAACGCGCGCTACATTGAGGACTCTGGGCCGGTGGAGGAGGGCTGCCGCTGCTACACCTGCCGGCACTTCTCCAGGGCCTACCTGCGGCACCTGATCAAGGCCGACGAGGTGCTCGGTCTGCGGCTCACCACCATCCACAATCTGCACTTCCTGCTGCAACTGGCTCGTGAGATACGGGGCGCCATCGCCGAAGGCACCTTCCCGTCGCTGCTGTCGCGGTTCCGGGAGCACTATATGCCCGTGGACGAGCAGGCCAGGGCGGCCAATCGAGCTGCGCGTGCGGCCGCCTTCGAGCTCCGGCGGCCTCCAGCAAAGTAGCCGAACTGCCCCAGCTTTACAGCCCGAGGCCATATTGTTACACTCGCAACGGTCTTACGTTCCCCGGAGGTGAGGACAATGGGCAACCGTGACAAGCGCGACGACAAAGTCAAGAAGCCGAAGAAGGGCGCCAAGCTTAACTCCTCTAAGCTTGAGGTCACGGAGCTACCCCCACCCGTCGAAGTGGTGAGGAAGAAGCGCAAAGAACCGCGATTCGATGAGAACTAGCTACCCTCAATTAGGGCAGCTCTCCGACAGCAGCGGTCACGGAGGTCTGTCTACCCGCGGTCGAGACCCCATCGCCAGGGCGTGGGCTATCCTGATCGGCGCTTTCGTCGTCTTCCTGGTCTTGGTTGCAGCGGTCTTCGTTGGAGCCAAGCGCTACTACGACACCGCGTCGCTCCCACGCTCGGCAACGCTCTCACTGGAGCAGGGCATCGTCCTGTTCCGCGACGCGGTATCCTCCAACCTCATCAACGCCCACGACGGCTTGGAGCTGCGCGAGGGCGACGAGCTGCTGCTTGGGCAGGGCGCTCGGGCCTCCATCCTGCTGGCGCAAGAGGGCAGCATCAAGCTCTACGCCGGCTCTCAGTTGAAGATAACCGAGTTCCGGAGAAGTCGCTTCCACGATGGCTTCTCTCGCGTTGCGGTCAGCCTCGAAAAGGGCACCGCGCGTGTGGAAGTCGGCACCCCTCCCACCAAGGAGAACCGGTTTCAGGCCTCCACTCCCTTTGGCTACGCCTCGTTAGGTAGTGGCAGCTTCGGTTTGGACGTGTCGGAAGAAAGGGCCCGAATCTCATCCCGAGATGGGTCTGCCAACGTGGTGGCGGGATCCGGTCAGGCCCTGATCGTCGCAGGAGAGAAGGCCCTACTGACCAAGACGGGGTTGACAGGGCCGGCACCGGCGGGCGACCAGCTCGTGGTCAACGGCGACTTCGCCCAAGGCTTCCTTCAGTGGGAGAAGCTGGACCAACACGAACCCGGCCGGCCGGTGGAGCAGGGCCAGAGGATGCTGGCGACCGAGAGGGTGAACGGCCGGGACGTCGTGGCGCTGAGGGTCTCCAGAGTCAGCCCGCTGGGAACACACAACGAGACCGGCCTGGTCCAGACCATCAACAAGGATGTCTCGGACTACACGTCCCTGCGCCTCACGGCGGACGTGAGGGTGGACGACCAGAGTCTGTCTGGCGGCGGATACATGGGGTACGAGTACCCTATCATGCTCCGCGTACGGTATCGAGACGACTCCGGGGCGCAGATCAACTGGTCGATCGGCTTCTTCTACAAGAACCTGGAGCAGCGGCCCACCCCCAACGGCCAGGAGGTTCAGCAGGGCCAGTGGTACTCCTGGGACGTAGATCTGATGTCTGCCCAGCCGAAACCGGCCCACATCATCTCTGTGGAGGTGCTAGGGGCAGGGCACACCTTCGCAGGCATGATCGCCAACGTGGGGATAGTGGGAAAGTAGGGGCGGGTCCAACAGTCTAGGCTGTGACTGAGTTCTAGACCGCTCTCGCCTGGCTGCCACCGTCCCTGGTGACGCTGAATACGTCCTTTATCCCCTCGATCCTCGCCAAGACGCGAGCCAGCTTATCGATGCTGGTGATCTCCAGGGTGGCGGTGAGGGTGGCCGTCCGATCCTTGTGCACCTGCACGCTGGCCGCGGTGATGTTCACCTTCTCGTCGGCCACCGCCGCGGCCACGTCCCGAACCATTCCCTCCCGATCCCATGCCTCCACCCGAATGGTGACAGGGAAGGTCTGCTGCTCCATCCGGCCCCACTCCACCTTCACCAGCCGCTCCGGCTCGTCCTCGTTCTGCACGCTGGCGCAGTCGGCCCGGTGCACCGTGACCCCCTTGCCCCTGGTGATGTATCCCACGATGGGGTCGCCGGGCACGGGATTGCAGCACCTGGCCAGCCTGGTGAGCAGATCGCCCACGCCCTGAACCTGGATGCCGCGGGTGAGCGTCTCGGGCGCCGCCGTGACCAGCCGCGGAAGCTCCTCCGCAGGCGGAGGGGTAAGCTTCTGCACCACCTGATGGGTGTTGACATCCCCGTAGCCGACGGCAGCAAGGAAGTCGTCCAGCTTCTCGTACTTGTAGGCGGCGGCGACCTCTTCCAGCTTCGTCTGGTCCAGCCCCAGCCGCTTCAGCTCCTTCTCCAGGATCTCTCGGCCACGAGCGATGTTCTCATCTCGTTGCTGCCGCTTGAACCACTGCCGGATCTTGTCCCGCGCGTGCGCGGTCTTGATGTAGTTCAGGTTCGGGTTCAGCCAGTCGCGGCTCGGTCCTCGCGACGTCTTGGAGGTGATGATCTCCACGATGTCGCCGTTTTTCAATTGGTAGTCCAGCGGCACCAAGCGGCCGTTTACTTTTGCCCCTATGCAACGATGCCCCACGTCGGTGTGGATTCGGTAGGCGAAATCCAGCGGAGTCGCCCCCGTGGGGAGATCCTTGATGTTCCCCTTGGGGGTGAAGACGTACACCTGGTCCTGGAAGATGTCGGTCCGCAACGAGTCCACGAACTCCTGGGCACCGATCATCATGTCCTGCTGCCACTCCATCAACTGTCGCAGCCAGGCCACTTTGGCGTCGAACCTGGCGTCCTGCTTGACACCTTCCTTGTACCGCCAGTGCGCCGCGACGCCGTACTCCGCCAGATGGTGCATCTCCCAGGTCCGGATCTGGATCTCCAGCGGCTTGGCATCGGGCCCCAACACGGTGGTGTGGAGCGATTGGTACATGCTCTCCTTCGGGCTGGCGATGTAGTCGTCGAACTG
Source organism: Sphingomonadaceae bacterium (assembly GCA_050261575.1). Classification (GTDB taxonomy): domain Bacteria; phylum Chloroflexota; class UBA6077; order UBA6077; family UBA6077; genus JBLNDL01. The sequence goes on from JBLNDL010000011.1 coordinate 88,420, forward strand.
CCCTGGCAGGGGATGCCACAGGGAATGGACGATCCCAAGCACCGTGTAGCACTCCCGGACCTCGTCCACAATGATGCGCACGGCCTGCAGGTCGTAAATGTGGTTGATGTCGGTGCCTCGCCGCTCCATCTTTCGATAGATGCTGTAGATGTGCTTTGGCCGGCCCGAGATCTCCGCCTCGATGCCGGCCTTCTTCAACTCTTCTTCCAGGATGGAGACCACTCGGCTGATGTAGCGTTCCCGAACCACCCGCCTGCTCTTCAGCAGGGAGGCGATCTCCTTGTACTTGACCGCATCGATGTGGCGGAAGGCCAGATCCTCCAGTTGCCACTTCAGTTGCCAGATGCCCAGCCGGTTGGCCAGAGGAGCGTAGATCTCCAGAGTCTCCTGGGCGATCCGCTTGCGCTTCTCGGGAGGCAGGTAGCCCAGGGTCTTCATGTTGTGGAGCCGGTCCGCCAACTTGATCAGCACCACCCGGATGTCGTCGGCCATGGCCAGGAACATCTTGCGAACGTTCTCGGCCCAGTATGCCTGCTCCTCCTCTCGGCGCTTCTCCTTGCCAGAGCCGTCACCGCCCTGCTCCTTGGGAAGCCAGCGGACGCGACTCAGCTTCGTGACGCCGTCTACCAGCTTGGCCACCTCTGGCCCGAACTCCTGCTCTAGAGTCGTCAGGGGCTGCCCGGTGTCCTCCGGGACGTCGTGCAACAACCCTGCGCAGATGCCTGCCGCATCGAGGCGCAGACCGGCCAGGGTGATGGCCGTGGCCAACGGATGCTGGATATAGGGATCGCCGGACATGCGCAACTGCCCTCGATGCGCTTCCTCAGCCACATGGAAGGCTTTGGCGATCAACTGGAGGTCCTCCGGCGGCAGATGCTTGCCGGCGATCTCAAGCAGGCTATCCAGGTTTGCGGTTGCCAACGTCGGTTCCATCATCAAAGTGAGCCAAAGTATATTACAGGGGCAGGGCTGCGGCAATCGCGCCGCCGTGGCAAGCCCAGTCATCCCGGATAACAGAAGAGGCCGGATTGTCGAAATCCGGCCTCTTCCACGGTACCCCGTGGCCGACTCGAACGGCCGCACCTGGCTCCGGAGGCCAGCGCTCTATCCACTGAGCTAACGGGGCTCACGATTGAGATTATAGCACATTCGCAGGGCGGCCAAAAGGGGTTCGGGCTACTCGCAGGGCTGTTCTTCCAGGACCTTCAGGTCGTTGACGATCTCGGTCACCCCCCGAACCCCCTCGGCAATCTGCGCAGCGATGACCTTCTCCCTATCTGTCCTCACGTAACCCGAAAGCGCCACAACGCCGTTGCACACTCCAACCCGAATGGTGCTGGCCTGCAGCCTTCCGTCCCACACCAGGGCGTCCTTGATCTCCGTCTCGATCTCCTCGTCGCGCGGAACACCTGCGACCAGGTCCCGATCCAGCTCGCTTCCCTCTTGATGTCCCATCGCCGTCTCCCTTCAGCGGCTTTCGACCGTCGCTGAGCCCAGGTCCCGATCCCACCCCAGCATCCGGCCTCGGCGACGACCCGATCGAGTCGGCGCCGAACACAGCAAGCAGGGTGCCCAGGCCAGGGCCGACCGACGCGTCGGCGACAGGCTCGTGCCGAGAGCGGCGGGCCCGAGGTGTGCCGCTGGTGTATAATGCTAGATGTGCTCACATGGAGGAATCGGGCCATGCGCAACACAGTGGAACTCCAGGACGAAGACGTAGAGCTGGTCGTGGCGGCGCTTCTATCCATGTCTTGCCTCTTGTGCCCCCTGCATCCAACAAACGACTGCGGCGGCGATCCCCGATGCAGAAGGCTGGCGGAGCGGGTCGTCGGTGGCGAACTGTCTGAGGTGTACGGCCTGGGCGGGGAATAATGGGATCTGCTCAGCTCGTTTGGCCGGTCTCCTCTGGCGGCTGCAGTTCGCGCCTCGCGTACAGGATTCGCTGAAGGGCGGTGTAATTGGTGAGGACCGCCAGCAGCCACAACACCGGCGCCAGCAGGTAGTGGTGGAAGATGAGTCCGACCGCCAGCAGCACGATCCTCTCCGGCCGCGGAAGCCACCCCACCTCCCCGTGGACTCCCAGCCCCTCGGCCCGAGCCCGAGCGTAGCTCACCATGAGGGAGCCGATGATGGCCAGATATGCAGCGAGCAGCGTGGACCCATCGCCCAGCGAGAAGAGCCAGGCCATCACCCCCAGGTAGGTGACCGCCTCCGCGTATCGATCTAGGGTGGAGTCGAAGAAGGCGCCAAAGCGGCTCCCCTGGCCGCTGATCCGCGCCACGGCGCCGTCCAGCATGTCGAAGGCGTTGGCGAACAGCACCAGAACGCCCCCCAGGATGGGATTGCCCGAGATCAACACCAGGGCAACGACGCCGTTCAGCAGCAGTCCGATGACGGTGAGGGCGTTGGGCGTAAACCCGAGACGGACGAGAAGGCGGGCAGGATACTCTGCCGCCCGACGGGCGTAGGGGCGCAGCTTTTCGAACACAGTCACCTACTGAGAAATTGGGAGAGACTGGAGGCAGCCCGCCGCCAGCGGCTCCGCTGTGGTGCCTTGGCCAAGGATCGGGCGAGACTGGCCTTCTCGTAGAAGGCCAACACGCGCCCAGCCACCTTGTCCCAGGAGAACTCCTCGGCCCTCTTCAGGCCGGCCTGACCCATCCTGGCCCGCAATTCGCCATCGGAGAGCAATCGCACAAGCGACAGGGCCAGGGCCTGCTCGTCCTTGGGGGGTACTAAGAGTCCCTCGACGCCATGGTTCACGACGAATCGATAGCCCGGGATGTCGCTGGCCACCAGAGGCTTACCCGAAGCCATCGCCTCGAGGAGAACGATGCCGAAGCTCTCCTGTCCCGTGGAGGGCGCGCAGAACACGTCGCACGACCGATAGTACCTCGGCAGATCCTCGCTGGAGACGAAACCGGTGAACACAACGTTCTGCAGTCTGTGGGACTCCACCAAGTGCTTGTAGTCCTCCAGCAAAGGCCCCGAACCAACGACGATCAGCCTCGCTTCCGGAAAGTGCGACCACACGCCGCTCATCGCGCGAAGCAGATACTTCAACCCCTTGCGCTTCTCCAGCCGCCCCACGAACAGGATGTTGGGACCGCCCTCACGGAAGGCCGGGAGCGGTTCCGCCGGGACGGCGAACTTGTCGAAGTCGATACCGTTGGGGATGATCTCGTACTCCCCGGGGAAGTAATCGGCCACGAAATCCCGCGCCGGGGGAGAGACTGCGATCCTGCCGTGCAGCCGCCTGACGAAGTAGCGCAGGATGGGCTTGCCGTAGAAGTATGCGTAGTTGGACTGGGCGAAAGCGTGAAAGGTACCGACGTTCACCGAGTGGGAGTGCCGCAGCACGGTGATTGGAAGCGCAGGGAGAAGCGGCTCGTGAAGGTGAATCACGTCGAACTGCTCCGCCTCCAGGATCTCTTTCACTTGGCGGGAGAGCCGCAGCGAGAGCGATATCCGCGCGACCGAACCGTTGGCTGGCACCGGCACCACGCTTCCGACCGGATGGACGATCTCCCCGACCTGGGCGCGCATCGGCTCGGACTGTGGGGCAATGATGTGAACCTCGTGCCCCCGCGCCCGAAACTCCGCCGCAAGGTGCACGATGTGCTCGGTGACACCCCCGGGATAGGGGTAGTCGTACGGAGAAACCAGGGCAATCTTCAACGGGCCGCCCCCTGACGAGCCTCGGCCTCCTCAGGCCAAATGGGCTCAAACACGATCCACTGCTCTGGGCTCACCTTGATGGCCTGCTCCAGCAACTCTGCCACCCTCTGAATGCCTCTCCGGAGATCCTCCTGCACCGTTCCAGTTCGCGACAGGACTAGCGGCTCTCCGATGTGGGCGGAGAAGCGGCCGTCGCCCAGCCTACGCGTGAAGGCCGGCAACAGGGCAGCGCCGGTCCTGAGCGCCAAGACCACGGGTCCGGCAGGCAAGGTGGTCTCCACGCCGAACAACCGAACCGGCAGGCCGTTCTTCTGTACGTCGCGGTCGCCCACCACACCGACGACCTCGTTGCGGCTGAGGACATCCATCAGTTCACGTGTCACGTTTGGCCCGACCGGAACCAGCCGGATCCCCCGGCTGCCTCGCACCTGGATCATCAGATCCAGCAGCCCGCGGTTCCGCAACGATTCCGCCACGGTCGTCACCCTGCACTTCCTGACGGCGAGAATCTGCGCCACCAGCGACGGGCTACCGTAGTGCGCGGTGATAATGATCGCCCCTCGGCCCCTCGCCAACGCTCCTTCCAGGTTCTCCCATCCCTGCATGTCGATCTGACGTTCGAGTTCCTGGTCAGATAGCGCCGGCGCCCTGAAGGTGTCGTAGTAGTATTTTACCCCTTCACGGAAGACCTCTCGCATCCGCCGTCCGAGGTCCGGAGCCTCGCTTCCCAGCACCACAGAGAGGTTCCGACGAACGGCGCGCCTTCTCCTCGGCAACAGCAAGTAGGCGAGATCGCCGATGGGATTGCACAGCCGGTAAGCCACCCCGGGAGGGATCCTCAAGGCCAGCAGGCTGAGCAGACGGAACACTAGGTATTCTAGCACGCTCGAAGATCCCCGGAGGATGAGATGTCTCGAGGCCGGCGTTGCGGGGCGTGGGGAGTCGGGTGGGCTCTCAGAGCGCCTCGAGGGTCACGTCCTTCGGCCACATCGGCCGGAAGATGAACCACTGCTCCGGATACTGCCGGATGAAGCCCTCCAGCGTATCCATTATCTTCTGGGTAAGCACCCTCACGTCCACCGACAGATCCCCAGTCTGATCGACCTCGAACTGGGAGGTGACGAAACCGGAATAGGTGTGATCCGGGTTCCTGACTATCACGCCCGAGATCAGCCTGGCACCGGTCTTCAGGGCCAGGAGCGCTGCGCCTGCCGGTACCTGTGTCACCTCACCGAAGAAGCGCACCAGGACTCCGGATTCCGGAGACGGCCGATCGATCAGCAGCCCCAGGATCTCGTTCTTCCGGAGCGCCCCCAGCACCCGTCGGGCCGACGCCTCCAAAGGGATGACTTTCATTCCGTGCTGCGACCGGGTGCCCTGCACCAGATCGTTCAACTTCTTCGGGCGGAACGACTCGGCCACTACGCTCACGGGGTAGCCCTTCCTGGCGAAGAGAGCCGCCCCCAGGTCCCAGTTGCCGACGTGCGCGCTGATGAAGATCACACCCTTGCCGGCCGCCAGGGCGTTATCCAGATGCTCCCAGCCGTTGAACTGGAACCTAGACTCCAGCTCCTCGACGCCCAGTTTGGGCAGGCGGAAGAAGTCGACCATATAGAGAGCGTAGTTCCTGAAGGACGCCTTGGCCTTGCGCCGAACCTCCGAACGATCCCGACTCAGCCCCAGCACCCGCGCCATGTTATCGATGGCGTTCTCCCGTTGTACGGGCATCGTCGCCCAAGCGACGTCGGAAAGCAGCACCGCCGCTGCGTAGCAGACACGCAGCGGCAGCAACTGGGCGATCTTCCGCACAATCCGGAGGATCCAGTAGGTCATTCATCCCCTCGAGGCGGCTGCGCGTTGCGGATGAACTCCTCCACCATTTCGCGGGCCTTCTCGTCCGAGTATTGCACCGGCGGCGACTTCATGAAGTAGGCGGACGGGCCGAGCAGCGCCCCAGAGATGCCCCGGTCCATCGCGATCTTGGCACACCGGATGGCATCGATGCCCACACCGGCGGAGTTGGGCGAGTCCCACACCTCCAGCTTGTACTCGAGGTTGAGCGGCACGTCGCCGAAGGCGCGCCCCTCCAACCGGACGTAGGCCCACTTCCGATCGGTCAGCCAGGCGATGTAGTCGCTCGGGCCGATGTGCACGTTGTCCTCGCCGATGTCGTAATCCAACTGCGAAGTCACAGAGTTCGTCTTGGAGATCTTCTTCGACTCCAGGCGGGCCCGCTCCAGCATGTTGTAGAAGTCGGTATTGCCGCCGACGTTCAACTGGCTCGTGCGCTCCAGCCTCACCCCTCGATCCCTGAACAGCTTCGTCAGCACGCGATGGGTGATGGTGGCGCCGACCTGGGACTTGATATCGTCTCCGACGACGGGCAGGCCCCGGTCCTCGAATCTCTTCTGCCAGTACGCCTCGCGCCCGATGAACACCGGTATGCAGTTGACGAATCCGCAGCCGGCCGTCAGGATCTGCTCCACGTACCACTTGGTGGCGTTCTCGCTACCGACCGGCAGGTAGTTGACGACCACGTCGGTCTTGGTGTCCTTCAGGATGGTCACGATATCGGACGTAGGGCCCGGCGCCTTCGTGATCACCTTGGAGAGGTAGTGCCCCAGCCCGTCCAGGGTCATGCCTCGCTCGACCTTCACCCCCAGCTTCGGCACATCGCAGAAGCGGTAGGTGTTGTTGGGAGCCGCGTAGATGGCCTCCCCCAGATCTTTGCCCACCTTGTTCACGTCGATGTCGAAGGCCGCGGTGAACTCGATGTCCCCGACGTGATACTCGCCCAGGCGAGGGTGCATGAGTCCGGGAATGAACTGGTCCTCGGCAGCGTTGCGGTAGTAGTGGACCCCCTGAACCAGCGCCGATGCGCAGTTGCCCACGCCGATAATGGCGACCCTAATGGTTCCCAACTTGTCGACTCTCCTTTTCCTATGTGACCCAGCAGACCGGGACTATGTTGGATGCCGCGCAGCCCGGTAGATCTGCAGGAGATTGTGGCGAAGGTCAGCGAGAGCCGGCGTCTAGACAGGGACAGCGCCCAGCCCTCACTATCTGATCCAGCGGAGAGGTCCGTTTGCCTCTGGAGAGCGGATGCGGGGCAGATGCCCACGACGATCCCGAAGCTGCAAGCTGAACGCCCTCGGCTGCATTTCTGCCAGCCCTGGCTGATTAGAGTAGCGCAACCCCCAGGGGCTGTCAACTCCGCTTCTTCATCATCAACCCCATCCTGCGATTCGCACCCCACGGCGCCGGACGCACCTGGGCTCATCGCGCTGCGATCCGCAAACCGATCTGGAGCGCCGGCAGTTGCACCATCCAAGCACACGTGACCTCCTGGAACGGGATCGCGGTGAGCCCCAGGCTAGACGGAAGGATCCCTGAGTGGCAGCACCATCGCCCGGCGGCTATAATATCAGTGTGATGGCGGGGCCGATTCGACATCCCTGGAGGATCTCCATCGACGAGGCCAGGGCCCTACAGAGGCAGCTTAGCCGGCTGGTCGAGGAAACCGACCGGCTCGGAGAGATCTGCCACGTGGCGGGCGTCGACATCTCCGGGGTGCGGTCCGAGGGAGAGGCCACCGCGGCCGCCGTGTTGCTCTCCTTTCCAGGACTGCAACTGGTCGACGAGAGCAGGGTGAAGGGACCGTTGGAGTTCCCCTACATCCCCGGCTTTCTTTCTTTCCGCGAGGCCCCTTTGATGCTGGAGGCCCTGAGGGGACTGAGAACCGAGCCGGACCTGATCATGGTGGACGGTCAGGGCAGGGCACATCCCCGGCGGCTGGGCATCGCGTCGCATCTGGGGCTGATCGTGAACAAGCCTACCATCGGCTGTGCTAAGTCACGATTGGTCGGCAAGTACACGGAGCCCGCTGAGGAAGCCGGATCCACGGCCCCATTGGTGGACCGCGACGAGGTGATCGGGGCAGTCGTCCGGACGAAGACCGGCGTGAAGCCGATCTTCGTGTCGGTAGGCCACAAGATCTCCTTGCAGAAGGCCGTCGATCTGGTGATGCGATGCACTCTGCCGGGGCAACGCATCCCAGAGCCCACCCGCCAGGCCCACCTCGCGGCGGGACGGGAGTAAGAGTAAGGTTATGGCCCCCCTGAGAGAGTGTAAACGTGCTGGAGGGTACGCTCACAGGGGTGAGGGCCTTCACCCTAACCCTCTTCCAGAGGGAGAGGGGACTACCTCCCCTGGGGGAGGGAATACGAGTTTCGGAGTAGCGACCATTGATCGAGACCAGGCAGCAGTTGGCCGCTCTAGAGGCCAGAATCCAAGACCTGATGGTGCGTCTTTGACCTCGCCAGCAAGGAACGCGAGCTGGCTGGGCTGGAGGAGAAGTCGGCCTCTCCCGACCTTTGGAACGATGCTGAAGAGGCTCAGAAGACCCTGAAGCAACTGGCGGAGCTGCGCCAGGAAGTGACTAGCTGGAAGGATCTGAGAGCCCGCGCGGCGGATCTGGTAGCACTGGCAGACCTGGCGATCGAGGAATCCGAGGAGAGCCTCTCACTGGAACTCGAGCATGGAGCCAGCGATCTCCAGAAGGAGATCGAACAGCGTGAGTTCCAGCTACTGCTGAACGGCCCCTACGATCGGCGAAACGCCATCGTCGCGATCTACGCCGGGGCCGGTGGGGTCGACTCCCAAGACTGGGCCCAGATGCTACTCAGAATGTACCTTCGGTGGGCGGAACGCCGCGGCTTCAAGGCCGAGGTCATGGACCTTTCGGAAGGCGAGGAGGCCGGCATCAAGGCAGCCACCATCGAGATCTCGGGGCCGTACGCCTACGGCTATCTGAGAGCCGAGAAGGGGGTTCACCGGCTGGTGCGTCTCTCCCCCTTCGACAGCGCACACCGCAGGCACACCTCTTTCGCTTCCATCGAGGTCATGCCCGAGGTGGAGGACAACGTCGAGGTGCAGATCCCACCGGAGGAGATCCGGATGGACGTCTACCGCGCAACCGGGGCCGGTGGCCAGAACGTCAACAAGACCAGTTGCGCGGTGCGCCTGACCCACATCCCCACTGGGATCGTGGCCACTTGCCAGAACGAGCGATCGCAGGTGCAGAATCGTGAGACGGCCATGAAGATCCTCACCGCCCGCCTCCTAGAGTTGGAGCGGCGGAGGGTGGAGGAGGAGAAGGCCAAGCTGAGGGGAGAGCACATCGAGGCGGAATGGGGCAACCAGATCCGCTCCTACGTCCTGCACCCCTACACCATGGTGAAGGACCACCGCACCAGCATCGAGACCAGCGACGTCAACGGCGTTCTGGACGGCGAGATCGACGAGTTCATCAACGGCTACCTCGCGTCGCAGATCGGACAACCCGCCTAAGCAGTACCGAGTACCCAGGACTGAGGAGCGAGGTAGCCCCTCACTCTTCAGTCCCGAGTCCTCGGTCCTCAGTCCTGGAGACAGCATGATCGCCATCGTGGATTACGGGGCCGGGAATCTCAGAAGCGTCGAGAAAGCGCTGGAGAGGCTGGGCCACCGGGCACTCGTCACGAGCAACCCCGAAGAGATCCTCGCCTCCAAGGGGGTCATTCTGCCTGGGGTGGGCGCGGCCGCGGGCATCATGGGCGGGCTCCGCGACCTGGGCTTGGTGGAGCCGATCCTCGAGGTCATCCGGAGGGGCGTGCCGTTCCTCGGCGTCTGTATGGGCCTCCAGGTGCTCTTCACCGCCAGCGAGGAGGGCGACGTGCCCTGCCTGAACGTGCTCCCAGGGCGCGTGCGGCGCCTGCCCGAGGAGCTGAAAGTGCCTCACATGGGCTGGAACAACGTTCGCCAGGTCGGTTCGCACCCCTTGTGGGAAGGCATTCCAGACCGATCTTACTTCTACTTCGTGCACTCCTTCTACGTCGCCCCCGAGCAGCGGTCGGTCATCATCGGGGAAACCGAGTACGGTATCCCCTTCACGTCCGCCGTGGCAGAAGCCAACGTGATGGGCACGCAGTTCCACCCGGAGAAGAGCGGTGCCCTCGGTATCCGCATCTACGACAACTTTGCGAAGTTGGTGAGAGATGGACTTCCAGGTAATCCCCGCAGTTGACATCCGAGGGGGCCGCTGTGTCCGCCTGTATCAGGGGCAGTACGATCAGGAGACGGTGTTCTCCGAGGACCCAGTGGCCGTAGCGCTCCAGTGGCAGGATGGTGGCGCCCGCCTCGTTCACGTAGTCGACTTGGACGGCGCCCTCGCCGGCACCCCACAAAACCTGGAGACGGTGCGGCGCATCGTGGAGGCGCTCTCCGTGCCCATCGAGTTCGGCGGCGGCCTGAGAGATCTGCGCTCCATCCAGCAGGCGATGGAGACGGGCGTGGCCCGCGTCATCCTCGGAACGGCAGCGGTGGAGACTCCCTCCCTCGTCAAGAACGCCTGCGCCCTCTTCGGCGACAGGGTCGCAGTCGCCCTCGACGCCCGGAACGGCATCGTGATGACCCACGGGTGGACCGAGGCCTCCGGCGAGACCGCTCTGGATGTGGCGACCAGGATGGTCAACCTCGGCGCAAGCCGACTCGTCTACACCGATATCTCCAGGGATGGAACCCTGACAGAGCCGAACTTCGACTCCATCAACCATCTAGCGACGTCCGTTGGTGTCCCGGTGATCGCCTCCGGCGGTATCTCCAGGGCCGAGCACCTGGTGCGGCTTCGCAACCTCGGGGTCGAGGGCGCCGTGGTGGGGCGAGCCCTCTACACCGGCGACATCAAGCTGGCCGATCTTCGCCAACTGGGGCTGCTGTAGGATCAAGATGCTCACCAAACGCGTGATCCCCTGTTTCGACGTCGACCGAGGCCGAGTCGTCAAAGGCATCAACTTCGTCAACCTCCGGGACGCCGGAGACCCCGTCGAACTGGCCGTCCGCTACGAGCAAGAGGGTGCAGACGAGGTGGTCTTCCTGGACATCACCGCCTCCAGCGACGGGCGCGACACCATGGTGGACGTGGTGCGGAAGACGGCGGAGGTGCTCTTCATTCCGCTCACCGTGGGTGGCGGCATCCGATCAGTGGGGGATGCGCGACGCCTCCTGAAGGCCGGCGCGGACAAGATCTCGCTGAACACGGCCGCCGTGAAGGACCCGTCGGTGATAAGCCGAGGCGCCGACCTCTTCGGCTCCCAATGCATGGTGGTATCCATCGACGCCAAACGGAAGCCCGGCCCACGGGATTCACTAGCCTGGGAGGTCTACACTCACGGGGGACGAACGCCGACCGGCATCGATGCTATCGAGTGGGCACACAGGGTGGTGGAACTGGGCGCGGGAGAGATACTGCTGACCAGCATGGATCGGGACGGAACGCAGGGGGGGTACGACCTGGAGCTAACGGCGGCCATCTCGAAGGCCGTCACCGTGCCGGTGATCGCATCCGGCGGGGCGGGAAGCCCGGACCACCTCTACGAGGCGCTTGCTGCCGGTGCAGACGCGGTGCTGGCGGCGTCCATCTTCCACTATGGTAGCTATACGGTCCGCGACGTAAAGTCCTACCTGTCCCAGCGGGGCTTGCCAATACGGCACTGAGCAGGCATCTCTGGACAGAGTACACGTTTCCAGCTCGTGGGGGATGGACCCGCGCTGCCACGTGGGGCCTTCGCCTGCGGCTGAGGGTGACAAGTAGGGCGCTCGGGTACCCCCCAAGCCTTGCTACGAGACCCCGCTGGCATCCGCCTCCGTCAGGGTAACCGGCGCCGCCTCGCGCTCCTCCAGGGCATCCAGCCGCATGACCTCCTTGAGGGCCACCATCCCCACCTCCAGCATCGACTCGTTTGGCTCGCGGGTAGTCATCCGTTGAAGCGCCAGCCCCGGGGCGGCCATCCCTCGTATCAAGGGATTGGAGTAGTGGGCCGCAGTGAACTTGATGAACTCGTAGGCGACTCCGGCAATCACCGGCACCAGGACGATCCTGGAGAGGATGCGCAACTCCATGGGCGGCCTCCCCAGCAGGGCGAAGACCAGAATGGATATCACCATCACCACCAGTAGAAAGCTGGTCCCGCAGCGAGGATGCGCCGTGGTGAAGGAGGCCGCGGCGGATGCCTCCAGCGGCTTGCTCGCCTCGTGCGCGTTGATGCACTTGTGCTCGGCTCCATGGTAGGCGAACACCCGCTTGATGTCAGGCATCCAGCCAATCGCCCACAGGTAGAGCAGGAAGACCAGCAGACGGATAATGCCTTCGACGACGTTGCTGGCGAAAGAGGACTCGATCCGGTGGTCTGCCAGCCCCACCAGCAGCAGCGGCGTGACGAAGAAGAGGCCGATGGCGAAGAGGATGGCCACCGCCGCGGTGCCCCACATCATCGGCTTGCTCAGCTCGGCTCCCTCCCCCTCCTCCTGGAGAGCCACGTTGGCCGAGAACATCAGCGCCCGCATTCCGAGCACCAGGGTATCCCATAGCATTGCAACGCCCCGAACGAAGGGCACCTTTATGAACCACCCCTCGTATAGGGCTCGAGGCAGTCGCTCAGAGTGGACGACGATCTCCGAGGAAGGGGCGCGGACCGCGACGGTAGCCCAGCGCCTACCTCGCATCATGATCCCCTCGAGCACCGCCTGCCCGCCATAGGGGAAAGCACTCTTGCTGTCCGAACTCATCTACCGCTCCTGCCTAACGACTATGCAGGTATCTCCAGACAGGGTACACGTTACCAGCCAGAGAAGCTGACGTGAACTAGAGATGCCTGCTCAGTCTAGCACAATAAACAAAAAGGGAGAGGCAGAGTGACTCCTCTGTCTCTCCCCGGTGAACCCCCGTCGCTACTGGGTCTTCTTCTGGATCTTTTTCATGAAGCGCTCGACGCGCCCGCCAGTGTCCACGATCCTCTGCTCGCCCGTGTAGAACGGATGGCACTGAGAGCAAACGTCGATCCGCAGATTCTGCTTCGTGGAGGCCGTCTTGAACTGCGCGCCGCAAGCGCATACGATCGTGCTCTCCGCGTACTTGGGATGAATACCCTTCTTCAACCTTATCCTCCCCGATCAGTCGCTACGCCGTCGGGGCCGCGTAGATGCTGACCTTCTTCTGATCTTTGCTGTAGTTCCCGAACTTTACGACGCCGTCGATCAGAGCAAACAGGGTGTGATCCTTGCCCAGCCCCACGTTGTCGCCAGGCCGCATCCAGGTCCCCCGCTGTCGCACCAGGATCGAACCAGCTCGAACCTGCTGGCCGTCGCCCACCTTCAGGCCAAGCCTCTGACTCGCGCTGTCGCGACCGTTACGTGAGCTGCCTACGCCTTTCTTGTGTGCCATCTAGATACTCTCCTACCCCAGCGCGATGTTCTCAACCACAACCCGCGTGTAAGACTGCCTGTGGCCCGTCTTCTTGCGATAGCGAGTCTTCGGCTTGTAGCGGAAGACCACAATCTTCTTTCCTCGGCCCTGCTGCACCACGCTGCCGGTGACCTTGGCCCCTGCCACGACCGGGTTGCCGAGCCGAAGCCCCTCGTCCGTCGACACCATGAGGACTCGTCCAAGTTCGACGGTGTCCCCAATCTCGGCCGGAATACGCTCCACATCCACGGTCTGCCCGACCTCGACCTTGTACTGCTTTCCACCCGTCTCAACTACCGCGTACATTCAACACCTTCCCGGTCCGCGAACGCGTGGACAACCGAGCCACGCCGCACATCCAATGGTATCGGGTCTTGCAAGACCGCTCGAACGCAAGCCCACACAACAAAACGCGGCGCTTCCGCCCCGCGATAAGGGAGTATAACCCCTCCAGAATCGGACTGTCAAGTTGACAGCCACTTCGCTTGAGCATCTCGTTCATCTGGCGATGCGAATCCGAAGCACTACTCCCTCAGGATCAATCGCAGGCGGGTGATCTCGCAGTCGGCCGGATCGAGTCCCATCTCCCTCAACACCTCGTCGGGTCGACCGGCTCCCTGAGCATCGGTTCGAAGCTCCATGCGGACCGCTGCCCGACCGTCCGCTGCCGGCTCCACCTGCAGGGCTCGGATCATCGGCCGGAGGTCGTATCGCTTTGCCTTCCCCTCCTTGGCCCGCTCGCGCACCAGGCTGCCTGCGGCGAGGATGCGCTCCGCCTCCCGCCGTACCGGCTCCTCCTGAGTCTCCCTGGAGCAGAGCACTCGATACTCGGCGGCCATCAGCGACCGCTGGATGGCGGGCGCATCGGCGGGGATTTCCTCCACCCCCAGCACCGCGATGCCCTCCGGAAGCTGCCGGGCCAGATCCTCCAACGCCCCTCCCAAAGGGCGGGACTCGTCCAACTGGATCTCCAGCAGCTCCGCCTCCGCGGCGACCCCGACCGGAAGCGCCGCGGCAAAGGAGAGCTTGGGATGCGGGTTGAAGCCCTGGCTGTAGGTGAGTTGCCAGCCCGCGCGGCGTAGCACCCGCTCCCACATCCGCATCAACTCCAGGTGAGACAGGTACTTCACCCCACCATGCCTGGCGAACCCGATTCTGAGCCGCTGAGCCATCAGCACCCCCCGTAGACCTGCCGGACGCCGCAGCCCCAGCACTTCCCCGAGCGGCAGTCGGGGGACAGCTCCTCCTTCAACGCCCGCCGGTACTCCCTTGCCAGGAAGCTCTTCTTCACTCCTGCGGAAATGTGATCCCAGGGCAGGGGCTCATCCAGCGAAACCTGCCTCTCGGCTGCCGCGTGTATGTCCATTCCCTCCTCGGCAAACGCCTGCCGCCACAGCTCGAAGCTGAACCGCTCGGCCCAGGCGTCGAATCGGCAGCCCAACTGCCACGCTCGGTGGATCACCGCGGCGGTGCGGCGGTCCCCCCGAGCAACGGCGGCCTCCACCACACTCGTCTGGGGATCGTGCCAGCTAAGGCTCAACCCCGGCCCCCTGATCCCCTTCTGCAGGCGAGAGAGCTTCTCCCTGATGCGATCGTACGGATCCTGGCCGAACCACTGGAAGGGGGCGTGCGGCTTGGGCACCATCGCGCCAACCGAGACCTTCACCTGCGTCCGGTTTCCCGCGTGGCGTCGCCCGATGTCGCGGACCCGATAGGCCAGCCTGGCTATTCCATCCAGGTCCTCGTCGGTCTCCGTCGGCAACCCGATCATGAAGTACAGCTTCACCGCCGTCCATCCGTGGGCAAAGGCAGCCTCGACCGCGGCCTCGATCTCCTCCTCTCCAACCCCCTTGTTGATCACGTCCCGCAGGCGCTGAGTTCCCGCCTCGGGCGCGAAGGTGAGCCCACCTCCGTAGGCGTCGTGGAGGGCGTGCGCCAGCCTTACCGAGAAAGCATCGACCCGCAGGGAGGGCAGGCTCACCTTGATCCTCCGCTTGGGGTACTCGACGGCAAGCTCGTTCACCACCTGCTCCACCCCAGTGTAGTCGGCGGTGCTCAAGGAGACCAGCGACAACTCGTCGTAACCTGTGTTGGCTATCAGCTCTGCAGCGTTCTCCAGCACCTCCTCGGGTGCGCGCTCGCGCACGGGTCGGTAGATGATGCCAGCCTGGCAGAAGCGACAGCCCCGCGTGCAGCCTCGCTGCACCTCGACCATCGCCCGATCGTGGATCGCCTCCATGTAGGGGACCACAGGTCTCACCGGCGAGGGCCCCAGGGTGGCGACGCGCCTCGCGCGCACCACTGCCGGGGCCTCGGGAACCTTCGGCACGGGGCGCCAGCAGCTCTCGGATCGCTCGATCTCGTAGAAGGATGGAACATAGACACCCTCCAGCTTCGCCGCCTCGCGCAGGTACGCATCTTTCGGCACTCGACCGCCCTGCGGTACGCGCCGACCATCCAGTCTCATCCTGCCGTAGAGCCGCAGCAGATCCAGCAGAGCCTCCTCGCCGTCCCCCACCACGAAGAGATCCACGAACGGAGCCATTGGCTCGGGGTTGTAGGCCCCGCTCCCGCCTGCGATCACCACCGGGTGGCGCTCGTCCCTTTCCGAACTGAGGATCGGCATACCCGCCAGGTCCAGCAGGTTCAGCACGTTCGTGTAGGTCATCTCCATGGAGAGTGAGACACCCAGCAGGTCGAAGTCCACCAGGGGGCGGCGGGACTCGAGGGAGAAGAGAGGGACACCCCTCTCCCGCATCAGGGACTCCATGTCCACCCAGGGCGAGTAGGCGCGCTCGGCCAGGAGATCGGGTTCCCGGTTCACCAGATCGTAGAGTATCTGGAGGCCGAGGTTGGACATTCCCACCTCGTACACGTCCGGATAGATCAGAACGGCGCGCGCGGAAACGGATTCCCACTCCTTCCGAACGGAGTTGAGTTCACCTCCCACGTAGCGAGCAGGCTTGGTCACTCTCGGCAACAGGGCATCTATGTCGATCAACGGCCGCATCCCTCTCTGGAGCAGGGGTAGAGAGAGATTATACCAAAGGCCGGTCGCCGCCTATGGGGCGCGGTGGCGCACCACCAGCACGGGGCAGTCGGCGTTCTCGATCACCCGCTCTACGACACGACCGATGGCGAGCCTGCGAGCCCCCCCAACGTGACTGCTCGACCCCAGTACCAGCAGGTCCACCTGCCTGGCTGCCGCCTCGGCGACTATCTCCAGATGCGGGCTGCCGCGCCTGAGCACGGTCTCCACCGAGATACCCATCCGCCGAGCCATCAACTGGCCTTCGTGGAGAATCGCCTGGTGGCTTCTCTGCATCTCGCCCAGCACCTCCTCTCCGGGCCGACCGAGCACACGAGAGATCTCCTGGGCGAGCCCCGTGTCCACCACGGTGACCATCACCACCTGCGCCCCGTGCGTCTGAGCCATGCGCAGCGCCAGGTCGGCAGCCGCCTCGGAACTGGGGGTGCCGCTCATGGCCACCAGGATCCTGTGAAAGATGCCGTTCACGCTGACTCACCCCCGTTCTACCCTCGGGATGAGGTCCTCATCGAGTGCCCGACGGGCCAGCAGAGTATGACGCTGCGCTCGCTCGCGTTGCGGGGTGAGGGCCCGTCCATCCCTTTCCCCCGTCCCCCCTCTCCGCATCCCCCCGTCCCTCCGTCCCCTCACGCCGCCTGCCTCTCCTTCCGGCCGCGAATCCGCTTGGCCAGGAAGAATGCCTCGCGCTCCGCGTCCTCAAGCGCCTCCCGGACATCCTTGATGATCGTCTCCTGCGTGGGAATCACCACGTTCCGAAGGGCGTTCACCCGCCGTTGGGTCTTTCGGATCTCCATGGCCAGCCTCGCCACCGAGACCTCTGCCTGGGCAGATTCGCACACCGACGCCACCACCCCCGCAAATGCCAAGGTAGCCCGGTCCAGCTCGGCCGACGTACCCTCGAAGCCGAGATTGGGATGGAGTTCCACGGGGGGACAGGTGACATCTGGGATCACGGCCCCAACGACGCTGCGCTCGGTGACCCTCAGGTCCAATCCGCCCGGAGCGGCCAGGGCAGCTCGGCGCACGGGGTCTACCCCCAGCGACATCCTGGCTCGGACGAGGGCATCGTAGGCATCGGCAAGGGCCCTCTCCAGGGTCTCCCTGGCACGCTCCGCGACGGGAGTCGCGGCCATCAACTCCGACAGGAGGATCTCCCGCTTGCGGTCCAGGAGATCGTACCCTTGTCTGGCGAAGGCCAGCGTCCGCAGCGTCTGCAGCAACGTGCTTCGGGTAAGGGGAACGCGGGCTCGTGGCAAGGTTCAGCTCCTGATGGCACGAGCGACGGCGCGCCCGCGGCGGTAGTGCTGGTCCAACTCCTCGCGGGTCACCCGCTGCAGTTCCGACTCCGGCAGCAGGGACACCACGTCCCACCCTTTCTCCAACGTCTCGTCCATGGACCGGTCCTCGTCGATCCCCTGTCCCACGAATCGGCGCTCGAACTCGTCTCCGAAGGCCAGATAGCTGCGGTCTACCTCGGTCAACTCCTCCTCGCCAATGATCGAGGCCAGGGCGCGCACGCTGCGCACGTGGGAGTAGGCGGCGTACAACTGGCTCGCCAGGTCGGGGTGGTCTGGGCGGGTCTTGCCCGCTCCGATCCCGTCCTTCATGAGCCGAGACAGCGACGGGAGAACGTCGATCGGCGGGTAGATTCCTCGATGGTGGAGGTCGCGACTCAGCACGATTTGCCCCTCAGTGATGTATCCCGTGAGATCGGGCACGGGATCTGTGATGTCGTCGTTGGGCATGGTGAGGATCGGCAACTGCGTGATGGACCCCCTCGACCCCTCGATCCGCCCTGTGCGCTCGTACAGCGAGGCCAGGTCGCTGTACAGGTAGCCAGGATAGCCCTTCCGACCTGGCACCTCCTCCCTTACGCTCGCCACCTCCCGCACCGCCGAGGCATAGTCCGTCATGTTCGTGAGGATCACCAGCACGTGCCGGTCGTGGCGGAAGGCCAGATACTCGGCCATGGTCAGCGCCGTCCGGGGGGTGACGATCCTCTCCATGGGCGGTGCGTCCGCGAGACTCAGGAACAGCACAGAGTTATGTAGAGCCCCGCTCGACTCGAAGCTGCTCTGGAAGAAGGTGGCTACGTCGTGGCTCACCCCCATTGCGGCGAAGACCAGAGAGAACTGCTGGCCCGCTCCAGGGATCTGGGCCTGGCGCGCGATCTGCGCGGCGATCTCGTCGTGCGGCAGTCCGCTGCCCGAGAAGATGGGTAGCTTCTGCCCCCGCACCAAGGTGTTCATGCCGTCGATGGCGGAGACCCCAGTCTGGATGTACTCCTCCGGGTAGATCCTGGCGGTGGGGTTGATCGGCGCCCCACCCACGGCCCTCAACTCCTCCGCGATAGGCGCAGGGCCTCCATCCAATGGCCTCGCAAAGGCATCGAAGACCCGACCCAGCATCTCCAGGGACACCGGTACCAACAGAGGATGGCCAAGGAAGCGGACCCGTGTAGCGACAGGGGAGAGGCCGCTTGTGCCCTGGAACACCTCGACCACGGCGCGATCCTCGTTCACCTCCAGCACCCTGCCCCGTCGCACTTCGCCGGAGGGAGTCACCACCTCCACCATCTCGTCGAAGCTGACCCCTCGTGCGCCCTCCACGAATACCAGGGGCCCCTGCACCCCTGCGATCCCGACGAACTCTCTAGCCGTAGCCTGGCTCATCCCCGCCCCCGGTGGTCTGCAACGTCGTCTGCCGGCGAGGCCCGCCATATCCGCTTGTGTCGCAGATCGACGCAGATGATGGGAGCCGCAGGAACCTGCGTTCGTACATCCGCGGACGTACGCGGATCGGTTCTGTTCCGCACTCTAAGCCGCCTGCACGTACTCGAGTTCGATCTCGTTCATCTGAAGGTCGATCTCTTGTTCGACCGCCGCGATCCGAGCAACCGCGTCGTTGGGTATCGTTCGCCTCATTCGCAGGAGTGAGTCCACAACCGGCAGGGATTGCAGTCTCAGGATGGGCACCCCGATTGCTATCAGACTGGAACCTCTCGTGTGGAAGTGCAGGATCGCCCGCAGCATGGCGACCTGTCGCTCCGGTGTCGTGTAGGTGTCCACGTCGTCCAGTGCGTTTTGCTGTAGGAAGCCCTCGCGGATCAGCCTGGCCGAGAGGAGGACCATCCGCTGCTGGTCGGGCAGGGCATCCGGACCCACCAATCGGGCTATCTGTTGCAGCCGGTCCTCCTCGTGCAGCAGCGCCAAGGCGGCATCCCGCAGGGCGCGCCACTGCGGGTCACCATTGGCCACCCACCAGCCCTCCACCTCGTTCACGTACTGGCTGTAGCTGTCCATCCAGTTGATCGAGGGGAAGTGACGTGCCGAGGCCAGATCGCGGTCCAGGGCCCAGAAGGCCCGCACGAACCGTTGCGTGTGCGTCGTCACGGGCTCCGTGAACGCGCCCCCCGGAGGGGACACAGCCCCGATCGCGGCGACGGAGCCCTCACTCCGCGCCAGCGTGGTGACCCTTCCCGCCCGCTCGTAGAATCCGGCCAGCCGGGAGGGCAGGTACGCCGGATACCCTTCCTCGGCCGGCATCTCCTCCAGCCGGCCGGCGATCTCTCGCAGCGCCTCGGCCCAACGAGAGGTGGAATCGGCCATGATTGCCACGTGGTAGCCCATGTCCCGGAAGTACTCGGCAATGGTTATCCCCGTGTAGATGGATGCCTCGCGCGCGACCACCGGCATGTTGGAGGTATTGGCCACCAGCACCGTGCGCTGCATCAGCGGCTTTCCGGTATGTGGATCCAGCAGCTTGGGGAAGTCCCGCAGAACGTCCGTCATCTCGTTCCCCCGCTCGCCACAGCCAACGTAGACGATGACGTTGGCGTCGGACCACTTGGCCAGTTGGTGCTGCGTCACCGTCTTCCCCGTCCCGAAGCCCCCAGGAATAGCGGCCGTCCCCCCTTTCGCGAGGGGGAAGAAGGTGTCGATCACCCTCTGGCCGGTAACCAGCGGGACGTTGGGCAGCAGCCGCTCCAGGTAGGGGCGGCGGGTCCGAACAGGCCATCGCTGCATCATAGCGACCTCCCGCTCCCCTCCGTCCGTCTCCAGCCGGGCGATCGGCTCCTCCACCGTGTACTCCCCGCTCGGCGCAGCCCAGGTCACCTGGCCGGACAGGTCCGGGGGCAGCAGGATCCTGTGCTCGATCAACTCGGTCTCCCGGACAGTCCCGAGCACGGCACCCCCCTCGAGCCTGTCGCCAGCGACGATCCGCACGTCGATGCGCCACCGCCGCGATCGATCCAGAGCAGGCGTCTGCACCCCCCGCTCCACGAACGCTCCGGTTTGCTCCTTGATTACCTCCAGCGGACGCTGCACCCCGTCGAACACCTGGCCAAGCAGACCGGGCCCCAACTCCGCCGAGAGAGGCATGCCAGTCCCGTACACCGGCATTCCAGGTCCGAGCCCGGAGGTGTCTTCGTAGACCTGGACGGTGCCCCGTCTCCCCCCGAGCCGGATGACCTCGCCCAGCAACCTTTGATCCCCCACCTGGACCAACTCGAGCATGCCGATCCGTTCAGCCCCCTCGATCGAGACGACGGGGCCGTCCACCCCGCTGATGGTGGCTACCACCGCGGATGTCTGCCGATATCGCGCTTCTGACAATGCCGATCTCCAAGTCAGTATTCCCTACCGGAGCAGACAGGCTCCCTGGACAGCGCAATCGGCGTGGCGACGCTGCGCGTTCTTCGTCGTTCACCGCCCACTTGCCCGGCAGGCCACGCGCTATGGCCCTGCGCTCGCTCGCCTCACGTCCGCAACACGCTGACCTTGGGAACAACAGCGCCAACTCCGCTAGAGATGGCGCCGCTGGCGTTGGTGGCAGCGCTGGCTCCCTACTATTGGGAGTGGGGTTGTCCCAACCCCGACGATCGATGGCGCAGACGCCGGTGACGGAGCCGGTTTGCGGAGCACTAGGCAGGTATCTCTAGTTCATGTCAGCTTCTCCAACGGGAAGCGTGTACTCGATACAGAGACATCTGCTTAGGCCGCCCTCTCCTCCGGTGGTGGCCGCCCGGCCTCCGGCTGGCCCGCTTCCAAGGCTTCCCCGGACAGGATCCTCCAGATCCCGCCGCGAAGACTGGACTCCTGTCGGGCCAGGCGAGCCTCCAGGGAGTTGTCCACCACGATGCGCCCTCCGCCGCCCACGACAATGGCGCCGCCGCTGATCGCGGCCGGCTTCTCGGCCGGCTGGAGTTCGGCGGCGATCCCCTCCCGGTCCAGTTCCTCCCGGATGCCCTCCAGGAACTGCCCGGACAGCAGGGCCGCGTCGGCCGGCGCAGTCTGGACCACGAGCCGACCGCCTCCAGCCTGTCGCGCGGCCTCCAACACCAGACGCCGCAGCGTGGTGCGTCGAGGCTCCGGCCCCCCCTCCTCCCTCAGCTTCGCGAGCGTCCGCTCGAGGACCTCGCGGATCAACCGCTCGCGCACGTCCAGCAGCTTCCGCTTCCCCTCCAACTCGGCGATCGACTCGATGCGCCGCCGAAGGCTCGCCGCCTCTTTCTCCGCCTCGCGCAGGATGCGGGCGCGCTCCTCCTCGGCCTCAGCAGCGGCCCGTTCCGCCTCCTCGGCGCTGGACCGCCGAGCCGCCTCGATCTCCCCGCGAGCCATCTCTTCGGCATCCTGGAGAATCGCCCTCCTCATCGCCTCTATTCCCGAAGCATCCGCCATCCTCGAACCATGAGCCATCGGCAGCAAGCGCTCAGCACCCAGCGATCGACATCCAGCACTCGGCGTTCTGCACCCACCACCCAGAGTCACACATCACTGCCTTCACACCTTCACCCCCAGGGCACGCCGAACCATCTCCCGAACCGGTGGCTGCTCCAGCGACTCACCCGGCGCCGGAACCTGCAGCAAGATCGGCAGGGTCGCCGCCTGCTCCAAGGACCTCACCCGTTCCCCTAACCGAGTGGCCAGTCCGGCGGTGACCAGGATGATCCCAACGTCGCCCCGCCCCACGATCTCCTCCAGCTTCTGCAGAGCCGCCTCCGAATCGTCGGTCGCGAAACCCTCGACGCCGATGAGCGAGAAGCCGAGAACAGTGTCCTCGTGCCCCAGCACAAAAAGCTTCATGCTTGCCCCAGGATCAGTATCGAGATGATCAGCCCGTAGATGGCGATCCCCTCTGCAAGGCCAACGTAGACCAGGGACCGACCGAACAGCTCTGGCCTTTCGGCTATCGAGCCAAGGGCAGCCGACCCGGTGGCTGCAACTGCAATGCCGGCCGCGATGGTCGCCAACCCGGTCGAGAGCGCTGCCGCGACGAACACAAGCTCGCCTGGTCCGCCGGCCTGCTGGGCGATCGGTGCTGCCGACGCCGCGGGTGCGAAGGCGTTGGAGAGAACCCCGAGGAGCACGAAGCTCAGCACGGCCAGTACGCCCACGTTCAGTCCCAGGATCCCCAGCATCACTCGCCTCACCCTACCGGCGTCGCTCCCCGACTTCCGCGCCCACGCGGCTATCCCCAGAGCCAGCGCAAGCACCAGCCCTCCGAACACCAGAAGGACCTCCATCGGCTTAGCCTCCCTTCCCGAACGCTGCGGACCTAGAGTCCCCAATCGATCTGCAGGCACGGACCCTCGTGTCTCCCACGAGGCCGGCACGCCTGCGCGCCCCTATGGGGTGCCGATGGGCGTCACTCCCCGTGGATGAAGCGCAAAGGGTCGGTAGGCCGTGCCTCCACCACGCAGAAACTTCGTGAAGAACTCGTAGTACTCCAGCCTCAAAGCCTGGATACCCACTATCAGACCCTCTAGCGCCAGGATCACGAGGTTCCCCAAGAGCAGGACTCCCACCGACGCGCCGGGCAGGCCGTGCACCAACTCGGCCAGGGCGAAGACGGTGACTCCGAGCCCAACGTGGCCCAGGGCGAAGGCCCCGATCCTGAGAAAGGACACCGTGTTGCTCGTGAGCCTGATCACCAAGTCGAAGGACTCCACCCCGGCTTGAATCAAGTAGGCCCCACCCACGCCCCCCTCCGACCGCCCCAAAGCCCGCGCGATGGGGCCGTGCAGGAAGATGAGGACTAGAGGCACCCCCACCAGCGGCACGAGGATCCACGGTGCGAAGGCGTCGCCCGCAAACACGGCTAACCATCCCGTCGCTACCAGTCCCCAGTAGAGCCAGAGCCCCGCCAGGCCGTTCTGGCCAAGGAAGAACTCCACTCTGTCACGCCGCCTAAAGGCGCCGATGGCGCCGAAAACCAGCCCGACGCTGAGCACCACGGTCCCCAGGGCAACGGCCACGCCGATCAGCAAGAGTGGTTGCTCCATCGGACGAAGCCATAGCGCCGGAATCACCTCCTCGGAGCCGAAGACGCTGCCGTAGAGCAGCCCGAATACCATCGCGGAGGCCCCGCAGGTGGCAAGGATCGGGCTCAGTCCTGCCAGTCCCCGGGCGATGCGGCCCCTCGCCAGGGCGAGGCCCAGGAGCATCAGCACCGCCCCCTGGCCCAGATCGCCGAACATCGCACCAAAGATCAGAGCATAGAGAAGGGCGGCGATGGGCGTGGGGTCCAGGTCCCAGTAGTCGGGCAACCCGAAAGTGCGAGTCAGCCCCTCGAACGGGCGAAGCGGCGCGGGATTGGAGAGCGCCGTCGGGGCCGGGGGCTCGGATCCTTCCCCCTCGGGCTCCGGCTTCACCATGCTCAACGCCTCTCTCCCGCCGGTGGCGGTAGCCACCTCGGCGGCAAAGTCCCGGGCGCGAGCCTCCGGTATCCAGCCCGCCAGCAACCGAGTCCGCTCGGTTCGCCCCGCCTGGCTCCACAGGTTGACCACGCGGCCGTTGATGTCGAGGGCTCCACGAGCACGACGCAACTCCTCGCTCCACCTGTCGCCGAGCAGCCGCCGATCCCTGTCCACCCCCTCGATCTCACGGTCCACCTCGGCCTGTCTCACCCTCAGCTCGGCCAATGCCTCCGCGGGACTGCCCGTGAGTTCCGAAGGTATCTCCATCCGCTCGAGGTAGGCGCTCTGCAGCGTTCGGTCCAGCAGTCCGGCGACCTCCTGTGGTGAGAACGCAAACACCAACTCGCGATCCCCCACCCTGCTGACTCGTACGATCAGATGCGGCACGTCTCGCAGGCTCTCCTCCAACCTGGGAAGGCTCGTCGCCGGCAGCAGGCCCGTCACGAGATGGACGAAGCGAAGGCTCCGCAGCCGTGCCAGATCCACCTCCAGCCGCTCGAGCAGCCGCAACTGAGCTTCCAGACCCAGCAGCCGCAGCCTCCGGGACTGCAGCTCGTGGCTTCGGTCCTCCAACTGCCTGACTTCCGGCTCCACTGAGCCCAGCAATCGGCGCACCTGGTCGATGACCTCCTGAGGAGCAACGGGGACTCCCACCTCGGGCCCGTCCAGCGAAATCCCCAGCAACTCCGCTACACTGTCGATCCTCCGGTCCGCCGAGGCGTATTCGGCCGCCAGGGCGTCCATCTCCGCCCATTCCAGCGGAACCGCCCATGGCCCCAACTCCACGGCGTCTACCGGATGCAGCAGTGCAATCTCCCCTATCCGCTCGCTCAGCGCTACCAGGTCTCGATCCAGGGCCAGCAGCTCGACCCGGACCATCGGTACCGGGGTAAGCATCAGGCGAGGCTCCACAACATGGATACCGTCTCTTCGGCAGAGCGACCGTACCGCTTCGCCTCGAGGATCGCCCGCAGGTCGTGCACCTCCGCCTCCTTGAGCCCAACGAAGGCAAGCGCCACTCCAATCTGGAACGGGATCCCAAGCAGCGCCGATCGCGCCGCCGCCACCAGGTGGCGCTGGAGGATCGCCTCCGCGCCGCCCAGCGGATCGGGCAGGCTAGGAACCCCGGACAGCAGGGACCTGTAGGGCTCGGGAAGCGCGGCGACGACGGTATCGGCGGCATCGCCCAACGCCGCTCGCCGAATGACCTCGTCGGTCACCCGCCTGCCATACGGCAGGGTGTAGTTGAAGATCACCTCGGGCGGCAGCCGGTAGACGAGGCGGTATCTCATGATCCATTCGATATTGAGGGCATCGTAACGGGTTCCCATCATCTGCTCGGCGATCCGTCGGTCCTGCCCCGGCAGCTCCTGGACGGCACCCCATAGGCGGCGGTAGTAGTGGAGGTCCAGCGCGACCTCGATGGGGAAGAGCGACCGTTCCGCAGCGAAACGGGGCATGGCAGCCCGGAGCACCGGACCGTAATGGTGCCAACCCAGAACTCGGGCCAACGCCTCCACGCCCTCGGCGCGCAGCAGATCCTCCGTTGGGAGATCGGAGAGCCTGCCCAGATGGACCAAGAGGGGGCGCACAGCCTCGGCGGACTCCCCCCGAGCCTTGGCCCGAATGATGGTCTTCAGGTTCTCGAGTTCCAGTCTCCTCCCGATCTCCACCATCAGGCGTCCCTGCGCTCCTCCGAGGATAGCTGCAGCGCGGAGGTAGTCGCCCACCAAGCTCGTGACCACGGACCTCTCTGCATCGGTCACGGATGCGCCCCTCTCCAGCAGTGCGCGGGCCATCTCGTTGTAGGCGGTGCCCAGCTGCAGTCTGAGCACCCCTTCCAGGTCTGGAGAGGCGGCCAGGCCACGCAACTGCGCAGGGGTCAGGAGCCGGGATATCATCCCCCGCAATTCGGCGTTGGGCCGGGAGTAGCGCAGGATCTGCAGGCTCAACTCACCTGCTTCCTTTGGCCGCGCGCGGCCGGCGAAACCTCCGGCAGCCCGAGCAGGCGAGCCATCGCGAAGGCAACTGCCTCGTCGATCCTCCGGCGGGCGGAGCGCTCCAGCTCGGCGATCTCCCGGTCCGATTCCGCCAGCCGTCGGTCACGCCCCCGCTCCGCCTCGGCCCTCGCCGCCGCCACCATCTCCTCGGCCTGCCGGGTTGCCTCGGCCAGCAATCGCTCCCGCAGCCGCCGCGCATCCTCGATGGCCCCCGCGCGAATCGCCCGCGCCTCCGCAGACGCTCGGTCGACCATCTCCCTCGCCTCGCGCTCGATGTCGAGCACCTCCTCCACGGCTCGCTGAACCTCTTCCTGCGCCACGGCCTCTCCTTCCAGTGCCTCTACGATGCCTTGGAGCGCCGCGCCCGACGAGCCCGCTCCAACACCCAGAGCTCCGCCCCCTCCACGGCACGCACCTCGCCCAGTCCCTCGCCGTTCATCAGGATGTGTGCCCCGAGAGAGTCGAAGTGGAAGCGCATCTGGTGAAGCCCCCGCTCGCCCAGACGTCGGGCCACCTCGGGCTGTCGGTCGGGCGGGCAGCACAGCAACAGAAACCCCCCACCACCGGCCCCGGTGACCTTGCCGCCCAGCGCTCCGGCATCCCTGGCCACCCGGTAGGACTCGTCGATGGATTCGTTCGTCACCGCGGGCGCCAGCCGCTTCTTCATCTCCCATCCGCGGTCGAGCAGCCACCCCACCGCAGCCAGATCGCCCCTCTCCAGTTCTACCCGCATCTCGAGAGCCATCTCCTTTATGGCGTGGAGGGACTTGAGCACCACCCGCTCTCCCCGACGGGTCGACTCCCGCTGCTGTCTCAAGATCGTGGAAGAGCTTCGGGAGCTACCCATGAAGAAGAGCATCAGATGGCCCTCCAGTTCGCGCGTCCTCTCGGGCGACAGCCTGAGCGGCTCGACTGTGGTGCCCTCTGCGGTGAAGGTGATCACGTTCAGTCCGCCGAATGCCGAGGCGTATTGGTCCTGCTTGCCGATGGGCATGCCCAGTCGCTCGATCTCCAGGTGAGAGGCCAGCTCGGACAGCTCGTGGCGTGAGACGGGTCTCCCCTGCTTGGCTGCCAGCGCCAGGCTGAGGCACACCGCCGCCGCACTCGACGAGCCGAGCCCAGTTCCTGGCGGAATCTCGGACGCCAAGAAAACCTCGTGGCCCGGCGGCAGGCCGAAGTGATCGATCACGGCCTTGGGGAGGGCCAGGTTGCCATCCCACACCAGATCCTGGACCGCCTCCTGGAGGTGGAAGGTTCCGTAGTTCGCGGAGATCAACTGGAGGCTCTGGGAGTCGCTCTCGGAGATGACCGTGTAGAAGTACTTGTCTATGGCGGCGCTGACCACCATCCCACCGTACTTCGAGTAGTATGCTTCGAGGTCGGTGCCTCCTCCCGCGAAGCTGATTCGCATCGGCGCTCTGGCGATCAGCGGCAACTCTCCACCTCCTTCCTGCCAAGCCCTGGGTGCTGAGGACTGAGGATTCGGTCCTCAGTCTGCCTACGGCCACGAGGTCTCCGTCAACGGGGTGACGATCACCTCCTGGATGGAGCTCTCCTCTGGCTGCGTCAGGACGAACAGGATCACCCTGGCCACGTTGGCGGGATCCTGGAGGTTGGACGGGTCGGGCGGCGGATCGAGCCTGTCGAAGAAGTGGGTGCGCATCCCGCCGGGCACGAGGGCGGTGGCCCTTATCCTGTGAGGGCGGCCCTCCACCCCCAGGGCGTGGGTGAACCCCATCAGCCCCCACTTGGAGGCGTGGTAGGCCGACGCGTTGGCCCACGCCCGCTTCGCCGCCGTGGAGGCCACGTTGACGATGTGGCCACCCCCTTGCGCCTGCATGATGGGGAATACGGCTTTGGCGAAGAGAAACGCCCCGCGCAGATTGACACCGATCACCCGATCCCACTGCTCTACAGTCATCTCCGTGATCGGGAGCACGTGGTCGGTTCCCGCGTTGTTGATCAGGTAGTCGATGCGGCCGTAGCTCCTGAGCACGGACTCCACCGTGCTCCGGACCTGCCCGGCGTCGCTGACGTCCGCCACGAGCGCCATCGCGCTGCCCCCTGCCTCCCGAACTCCGGCGGCCACGACCTCGGCCCTACCCGCGTTCAAGTCCACCACTGCCACGGCCGCACCCGCCCGGGCGAGTGCAAGGGCCGTCGCCTCCCCGAGTCCGCTGGCCGCTCCCGTGACGACGGCCACTCTGCCTCGCAGCGAGTTGTCCATCAGTCCTGCCTCCTGTTCCTCTCCTCCTGCACCGTGCCCTGCCAGGGCAGCGAGGGCGAGCCCGGCGTCCCAAAGCGGGGCGGGGCCTCGTGCCTCGCCGCCCGGTCCTGCAGCCCTACGCCACCAGCCGCGGAGTCCGGGCTATCCCAACCCCGATGGTCGATAGCGTCTTCGCCAGCGTTGGTGACACCGCCGCCTCCAGGATCATCACCGGTGAGTGTCATCCCCGGAGTCCCCCACCAACCGCTGGAAGAGTGAGGTGGCGTTCACCTCCCTGTTGGGGACCAGA
Source organism: Sphingomonadaceae bacterium (assembly GCA_050261575.1). Classification (GTDB taxonomy): domain Bacteria; phylum Chloroflexota; class UBA6077; order UBA6077; family UBA6077; genus JBLNDL01. Next base: position 116,642 of record JBLNDL010000011.1, read on the forward strand.
GTGGGCAGCTCCAGATGGTAGGTGCCGCTCGGCAGGATGCCACACCCGCCGTACTTCCTCAGTAGCAGCAGTTGCGCCAGCACCTCCTCGCCAGCATGCTGGTCGGGGAGCTGGTCCCACCAGGAGAAGCCCCCCACGTCCAGCAGCTTCTTCCGGTCGTACAGCACGTTGGCTCCGCCGACCCAGGCCACCTTGTAGCGCACCACTTCCCCACCCTTCACCAGCATCTCAGCCAGGTGGAGGGGGTTGGCCGCGTTGTTCACTTTGTGCCTGTCCCATGGGATCCGATCCCAATCGAAGGGCTCCGGCTTCACAGGACCCTCCCACAGGTCGATGTTGTGCTGCCACGGCCGGAAATCATCCAGGTAGCTGAGGCCGGTCGCAGCGCATCCGACGAAACCGATCCGCTCCTGCTGCATTACCCTCAGCATCCGCTCCATCGTCTCCGGCTCCAGCAGGACGTCATCGTCCAAGAAGTGCACGTAGTCCGCCTCGCTCTGGCTCAGCAGAAAGTGCCGGTGCTCCGCGAGGCCACGCCTGGGCAGGTGCCTGAAGCTTCTGACCCGGCGACCCCGATACCGGAAGGCTAGCATCAGCGTGCGGATCTCCTGGGACTCAAGCATCCCCTCGTCGTCTCCCTGGTCGGAGATGACGAGGTCGAACTCCCGAAAGGTCTGGCCGAACAGGCTGGCCAGGACAACAGCGAGCCCGGTCTTCCTCCCTCCGCTGGGGATCAACACTTCGACCGTCGGGCTCATCCCGCCCGCATCCCCCTCCCTATGCTGGCCTCTTCCTGGCCGGCTCATCCGTGGCCACGCTCACCCTACTCGGGAGCGGGCCGATGTCGTGGCCGTTGTGCGGAATCCGCTTTCCGTCGCGATGAACCCTGAGCATCGACTCGTACAGCTCCGCGGTGCGCTCCCCAACCTTCCGCCACGTGAAGAGCCTCTCCACCCTGGCCCTGGCCGCCCTGCCCATCCGGCGGGCCAGCGAGCGGTCCACCTGCAGACGCTCCATCTGCCGCGCGAGGGCCGCGGGGTCCCGCGCCGGGACCAGCAGGCCCGTCTCGCCGTCCGCCACGGTGAACTTGATGCCGCCCACGTCGGAGCCGATCACCGGCGTCCCGCATGCCATCGCCTCGAGCGGCGTGAGCCCGAATGGCTCGTACCAGGGGGTCGTGACGGCTACGTCGGCGGCGGAGTAGTAGTACTTCAGCCGGTCTTGCGCCCGTTTGCCGGTGAAGGTCACCCGGTCCCGCACCCCGTGCAGAGTGGCCATGTCGGCCAGCCGGCGGATCTCGGGGGTCTGCATAGGATCCCCGTCGATGGTCTCGCCGCCCACGATCACGAGACGCATGGGAACCTCGCTGCGCGCCGCCAGTCCGGTGAAGGCAAGCAGGACGTTGTCTATCCCCTTCCGCGGAAGCACGCGTCCGACGTAGACGACGATCCACTCGTTGGGGTCAAACCCCAGATCCTGCCTCGCCTTCTCCCTCGGCACCGGTCGGAAGACCTCGACGTCGACGGCAGAGGGGATCACCTCGATCTTGGACGGATCGGCGTCGTAGAGGGTCACCAGCTCGTGCATCTCGTTGGGGCACTGTGCGATGATCCGATCCGCATCATCGATGACCCCGTATTCCACCACCACCCGCTCCTCCGGACTTGTGTCGGCGTCCCCCTGGTGCACACGCTTCACCTTGCCGAGGGCGTGAAAGATCTCCACCACCGGAACGTCCAGGATCGGCTTCACCTGGCAGGCAACCCAGCCCGACATCCAGAAGTTGGCGTGGATCAGGTCGTAGTCCTCCGAGTTGCTGCGGGCGTACTCCAGGAATCGGTCGCGGAACCGAGGCATGAACACCCACATCGGGTCCTTCTTGATGAAGCGGGGCGGCCCCGCCCGAAGGTGCACCACCCGGACCCCGGGCGCCCACTCCGTCTCGTCTGGAAGCTCCTCGCTGTCGCGCCGGGTGAAGACGTCGACCTCGAACCCGAGGGCCGCCACATGCCTGCTCACCTGGTCGACGTACACGTTCTGTCCCCCGGCATCCTCGCTGCCCAGCAACGCGACCGGGTTGGCATGCTCGCTAAGCATCGCGATCCGCCCTTTGATCCGCGCCATGCGCCTATTCCCCCTGACCTTCAGTTGCAGCCCTCGAGTTCCCCATCACCAGGGCGAAGGCTCTCTCCCAGTCTCGGCAGAAGCGCTCGATAGAGAAGCGCTCGCGGTAGATCTCCCGAGACCTCCGGCCCATCCTTGTCGCCTCACGTCGGTCAGACAGCAGTCGCAGCATCGCCTCCGTCAGGTAGTCGAGATCGTTGGACACGAAGCCGTTCCGCCCGTCCTCCACCACCGTCGGCACCTCCGTCGTCGCCAGGGCGACGATGGGCATCCCAACGGCCATCGCCTCCACCAGGGCCAACGGCAGGCTGGTGTACCGGATCGGGTTGAAGAAGAAGCGGTAGCGAGCCTCCACCTGGAGCAGATCGACGTGGGGAATGTCGCCCAGCCCCCCCAGCTCCTCGGATTCCATGCCGACTAGCTGCAAGGGGACACGACGCCGCATCTGCTCCCACACGTCGTAGCCCGCGATCCTGTTGCGCCGCTTCAGCCCGTTCACCACCACGACTCCCTGGTCCAGATCTCCCACGTACCGGACATCCTCGTCCAGTGCCACTCCGTGCTCGATCACCATCGTCGGGCACCGCCCCGAGTCCCACATCATCCGGTTGAAGTGGGTAACGTGCACCAGCAGCACGTTCGGGTCGTCCACAGGATGCTTCGTGTCGGTCGGGTGCCCCTTTGGAGTGTTGTGCTCCAGGTAGATCCTGGGGAGCGTTCGCTGCGCCTCCGAGAGGACCTCGTACTGGTCCTCCAGATAGTTCTTGGGCGTCTGGTGTATCACCAGGTCCAGCTTCAGCGACCTCACCTCCTCGGCCGGCACCTCGTAGACGTTCGCCGGCCACCGGAAGGTCCACCCCTTCCCTCCATACCCCTCTGGTCGATCCGGCTTGACCGGCAGGAAGAAGTTGGCTCTGGCGCGGACTATGTAGTTCAGATAGCTTCCGTGAACATGCCAAATCAGTACGTTTGGAACGCCCATCGCTCCACCACAGCCAGCGCAGCCTCCACCACCTGATCGACCGAGATGGCGGTGATGGGATTGCCGGGCCCCGACCAGACAGCCGCGTGGGATCTCGTATCCAGGGGCGCCCACCTGTTCGGATCGGTCGGCCCGAAAAGCACCACGCTGGGGACGCCGAGGGCTGCCGCCAAGTGGGAGATCCCGGTATCGTTCGTGACCAAGAGCTGCATGCGCGACACCAGGGCCGCCACAGCCCCGATGGAGGTCCTGCCGGTCGCCACTCGGGCATCCACGGCGCGCAGGGCCACGGCCACCCGCCGGGCGATGTCCAACTCCTCTCGGGTGCCGGTGATCACCACCTGGGCACCCGACTCTCCGGCGAGCCGGTCGGCCACCCGGGCAAACCGCTCCGGCGGCCACCGCTTCGCCGCGTCCCTCCCGCCCGGGTGCAGCCCGATCACCGGCCTGCCCAAGTCGATGCCGCACTCGCTGGCCACCCGCTCCGCCTCCATCCAGTCCTCGGGAAGAAGGGGGAACTCCAGTTCCGGAGCACCGATCGCCCCCACCACGTTCACCAGCCGCAACCACCGCCGGATCTCGTGGTCGCTCCTCGACCATGGCAGCTCGACGTCCAGTTGCCGCCGATCCATCCCGTCGCCGGGGCCGTAACCCAGGCTAGCCCTCGCGCCCAGCCGGGCCACGAAGCCGTTGCTCAGTCGGCCGTCCCCGTGCATCTGGATCGCCAGGTCGTAGCGGCAGCGGTACGCCTCCGCCAGGAACTCCTCCGTCCGCGACCGATCCCAGGCGACCCCCTCCAACCCCTGATAGCCGGGGAACTCCAGGAAGCGATCCACGCAGGGGTACCGCTCCAGGACATCTCGCGTCCAGCGCAGGCCGATGAGGGTCACCTCGGCATCAGGGAACCGATCCTTCAGCGCCCGCAACGCGGGCACCGAGCAGAGGTAGTCCCCGAGATGCAGGGCTCGGAAGACCGCGATCCGCTCCACCCCGGAGACCTCCAATGATGGCCCGCCACGGAGGCCGGCCGATAGGTCCATCAGACAGCCTCCCGTCCCCCCCACTCCCTCTTGGCGAGGGTTAGGGCGAGGGCTCCAGCTCCACTGCCAGCCTTGCCACCATCGCCCCGACCCTCTCCCAGATGGAGAGGGCGCGTGTCACGTCCCCACAGCATCCCCTCCGTCGCGGCCCTCACATGGCAGGCCGGAACCGCCGAGCACCCGACGCGGGTGGGGCACCGCACGAGTGAGCAGGAGCCGCACTCCGTCTCCCGCCACGGCGGCCGGAGGCTACGTTCCGCCCGATACCGGTAGTCGAAGAGGCCGCGAAGCTCGGTAGCCCGCAGAGGGTTCCTGTCCCTATCTGGCATCGCGTCGCCCTCCGGTCGTCTCCTCCAGCAGCCCTGCCGCCGCCCTCACCACCTCCGACGGCGCGACCCCCCTCAGACACTCCTGCTCGTATGGACAGACGCGGCTGTAGCAGAGGGCACAGGGCACCTCTCGGTAGAGCAGCCGGTGTGGCACCCTCCAGGGCCGCCACTGCTCGGGGGGATTGGTGAGGGCGAAGAGGTCGACCACCGGGGTCTTCACCGCCGCGGCCACGTGGGCGGGGCCTGTGTTGTTGGTCACCACCAGATCCGACAGCGAGAGCAGCGCCACGAACTCCCTGAAGTCCGCCCGCCCCGCCATGGAGATGGCCGCGCGTCGCATCCGCCCCCGTACCTTCTCCACCAGTTCCACCTCCCCGGAGTCGCCCGTGAACACCACCTGCGCACCCACCTGCTGCACGAGGAGGTCCGCCACCTGCGCGAACATCTCCCAGGGATAGGTCCTGGCCGGCATGCTGCACCCGGGGTGCAGCACCACCAGGGGACGGCCGCCCGACACACCCTCGGCGCTCAGCCGTTGACGCACGGACGCTCGCTCCTTCGGCAGAACGCGCAGCACCAGGTCGAGGTCGGAGGTGCGGAATCCCTCTGCTCCGACCAGGTCGAGCGCGCGCTCCACCTCGTGCATGCCGCGCTCCTCCGGGTGCTTGTGCCTGGTCGTCAGGAGAGAGCCGGAACCGTCGATCGAAGCCCCGAGCCGCAGGGGGATCCCCGCCAGATAGGCCAGGTAAGCAGCCGGCAGCGGACTCTGGCGAAAACTGGTGAAGATGATCGCACCGTCGAAGCGGCGTTCCCTCAGCATCTCGACCATCCCCAGCTCGCGAACGAAGTCGTGCGGCAGCCTCTCCCAGGGGTCCATCCACGGGGCCTCGTAGACGATCGCGTCGTCCAGGTCCGGGTTCAGCTCCGCAACCTGCGCCCCCACCGGGCTCGCCAGCAGCGTCAGCTCAGCGTCCGGCAGCGTCTCCCTCACGGCGTGAAAGGCCGGCGTGCACAGCAGGACATCCCCCAGGTTGTCCAGGCGAACCAGCAGCAGCTTCCTGGCGGCCATCCAGCGGCTATCCATGCCGCCGCACCTCCTCTCCCGAGAGCGGGTCCGTCTCGCCGAGCCCCGGGCGGGGGACGGTCCCCCGCCCGACGGCCGGATCCGATTCCAGTATGTGCCGCGCCGCCTCGAGAAACCCGCGAGCGACGTAATCCGGCGTCCTTTCGGGCCTACCGGGCTCGCCCTCCGTCCCCAGGTCGATCAGGATCGCCCGAGTGCCCACCCGCTTTCCGGCCTCGACATCGTCCAGGATGTCACCTATCAGCCACGAGGACCTCGGGTCCACGTGGAAGTCACCACAGCCCCTCAGCACCAGCCCGGGCGCGGGTTTGCGGCATTCACACCTTCGCGCGTACCTGGGCACCACCCCCTCGGGATGGTGAGGGCAGTAGTACCATCCATCGATCGCCGCACCCCGCTCCTCCAGCATCGCCCCCAGCCGCCTATGCATCACGGCGAGTTGCCGCTCCGTGAAGAAGCCCCTGGCAATGCCGCTCTGGTTGGTCACCACGATCAACAGGTATCCCGCCGCTTTCAGCAGTCTCAGCCCCTCCGGGACCCCATCCAGCAACTCGATCCCGTCGGGATCGCAGACAAACGGATGGTTTCTGATGAGGGTCCCGTCCCGGTCCAGAAAGACCGCCTTTCTCATGATCGTCCCGTCTCCTCGCCCTTGCCCTCGGGCTGGGGAAGGGTTCCGCGCCGCATCATCTCCTCCAGGGCCTTGGCCCTGATCCGCCATTGCTGCCCGATCTTGAAGGCCGGCAGCTTTCCGGCCCGACACCAGGCGTAAACCGTTGCGGGGGTGGTCTTCAGGATCGCTGCCACCTCCTGGACTGTCAGCACCTCCTCAGCCATAGGCGCCAACCTTTCCCGCTCGAGAAGCGAGAAGAAAAGCAATCGACATACCACCCCTGGAACAACCCTGAGCCTTTCGCATCCCCTCACTCCCTCTTCAGTGATGAGCCACGAGCAATGAGTGAGAGTACTTCACGTCCACTCGTCACTCATTACTCGTGGCTACGCCGCCCGTGCGCGCCGGGCCACCTTCCCCCTGAGCAAGCGGGTCGAACGCGGCTCCACCAGCGGCAGGATCACCACCTCGCCCCCCACCTCCCGCACCGCCGCCGCCTCAAGAAGCTCGTCCTCCTGGTAGTCGCCGCCCTTCACGTGCACGTGGGGACGGATCTCCCGGATGAGTTCACTCGGCTCAGGCTCGTCGAACAGCACAGCGTGGTCCACCGACTCCAACGCCGCCACCACCGAGAGCCTCTCCTGCTCCTGATTGCGCGGGCTTTGGCCGTTCAGTCTTCGCAGACTCTCGTCGGAGTTGACGCCGACGATCAACACGTCGCCCAGCCTTCGTGCCTCCTTCAGGAAGGCGATGTGTCCGCTGTGCAGCCCGTCGAAGGCGCCGTTGGCAAACACCAGCCGCTTCCCCTCGGCCCGATACTCCTCCAGTCGCTCCGGCAGGCTATCCGCCGACGGCTCCTCCCCGGAGAGGCTCAGCCTCTGGAGCAGCTCCTGCTGCTCCACCACCGCGGTGTGGACCTTGCCGACCGCTATGCCCGCAGCCTCCACTGCCACCTCAGTCGCCACCTGGATGCCGAGGCCCGAGGCCAAACCCAGGGCAAGCGCCGCGGCGAAGGTGTCCCCTGCCCCCACCGCATCCGGATTCCGCACCCTCTGAGCGCGTACCCGCACGGTGGGCTCCCCCCGCTCGAACAGAAGGGCCCCGTCGGCACCCATCGTCACGATCACCCACCGCGTGCCGATCCGCTCCAGCAAACCTCGGCCGAGAGCCTCCAGGCCGTTCGCCGAGTGCCCCCTCGAGGCGGCATCCACCGGCGACGCGAAGTAGCCTTGCGCATCCAGGTGGTTGGGGGTTATCACGCTCACGTTCTGGAAGCTGTGTCGAGACAGGTCCTTGGAGTCGACCACAACCAGCCGGTCGTGCGCGCGGTTCAGGCTGCCCAGTTCGGCGACGAATGCCGGCGTAACCACCCCCTTCGCGTAGTCCGAGACGATCACCACGTCGCTGTCCCGGAAGAGCGCGCGGAAGCCCTCGAGCAACTGCCACTGGACCTCTCCGGTTAGGTCCCGGTCCTCCTCCTCGTCGCACCTCGCTAGAAAGTGGCCGTCTGCCAGGATCCGCAGCTTGGTGGTGGTCGGGCGGTCGGGATCGACGATCATGGGGGCCACGTCGACGCCACGGGACAGCAGCTCGCGCCGCAGCACCTCCCCCTCGTGATCGGCTCCGACTGCCGCAAGCAGGGTCGCCCGCCCCCCCAGGGACCTGACGTTGGCCGCGGTGTTGGCGGCCCCGCCTGGCAGGAACCTCCGGTCACAGGACCTCACCACGGGCACCGGGCCCTCCGGGGAGAGTCGGGTGGCAGTTCCAAGGTAGTAGGCGTCCAGCATGGCGTCGCCTACGATCAGTGCCCTCACACCGCCGAAGCGGCGGACGGCGTCTGTGGCGCCGCTCACGCCGTAACCCCCTGGGTCGACGGAGCGCCACTGCTTGGCTCAGGGCACTTCCACGTCAGGGGAGGTAGCAACAACGTTCTCATAACCCGCTAGCCTTGCCCGCAGTGCCGTTAATCTGTGGTGTCGTCTGCGGGTTGTGGCTAAAGGCAAGAGATGTGCCATAATGGAGATAAAACATATAGCCGCGGCGCAAACCGCGGCTATACGACATTGTACCGTGCTACTTGTAGCTGTTCTGTACTATTCGGGAAGCGGAGGTAGTTCCTCCAAGCTGCTGAGGCCAAGATACTGTAAGAACTCCGGTGTTGAACCGTACAGCACCGGCCTGCCGACGCTCTCCTTCCGGCCGACTTCCGCTATGAGCCCTCTATTCAACAAGGTGGTCATCGCGCTATCGGAATTGACCCCGCGGATCGCTTCCACCTCCCCTCGCGTCACCGGCTGCCGGTAGGCCACTATCGCCAGCGTCTCCAGTGCCGCCCGCGAGAGCCTGACGGGTCGATCCAACCCCAACAACGCCTCCACGTACCTGGCGGACTCCGGGTCGGTCACCAACTCCAGCTCGTCGCCCTGGCTCTGCACACGCAGCCCGAGGGGGGGATTCTCGCGAAGATGGCGCAGCAGGTCAGCCACCTGGGCCGTCGGCACACCCAGCGCCCGCGCCACCTCCTCCTGCTTCACCGGCCCGCCTCCCGCGAAGAGCACCGCCACCAGATGGCGAGCCATGTCTAGCGGCGCAGATTCCGTCGGCGGACCTTCGGCATAGTACTCCAATACGACTTCCTCAGACTCGAAAGGGGTCCTTCGGCGCCACCTCCGGATCCAGCGGCGTCGGTCGGGGACCGCCGCCGCCGTGCTTCACCGTCACCTTCAGCGACTTGATCTGGATCCCCATCTTGTTCTCGATCTCGTCGCGCACCGCCTGGAGGACCTCTTCCGACTTCTTCGGGAGATCGAGGTCGGCATCGGTGGACAGACGGAGCAGCACGTCGACGGCCTTGCCGTGGCTGCGCACCGACGGCTGCGCCTCCCTGACCCCCGCCACCGTCTCCGCGACCCTCTTCACCCTCATCGCGACGGAGTCGTTGGTCAGTTCCGCCGTGCCCGCGGCACCCTGGGTCACCACCACCGACTGCCGAGCCGATGGCCTCAGCTCCGCAAGCAGCAGCAGGAAGGCAGCGCCCGCCGCCGCCAGCCCTATGGCCGCACCGACGAGCTGAGCGGAGGAGTCCAGACCCAGCGACGCCGCAGTCAGCACGTCCCGAAGGGTCTCGATCACGGGCCTCGGCAGGAGCGACACCAGCAGGGTGGCCACGATGAACACCAGCAGGATGAGCGACACCAGTATCCGGTTGAATAGGTTCATTTCCGCCTCCGGCGCAGCGATCAGCCCTCATCCTTCGGCTGTCGGCCGCGCGATTATACCACGGCGCGAGGAGATGGCCGGCGCCGAAGCGCACGGCCAGCCAGCACTAGCAGGGTGCCAGAGGCGACGGCGAGGCTGACCAGGGTGATGTAGAGCCCCACCTGGAATGACACCGGGGCGTAGCGGAACACCACCCTGTGCTCTCCGGCGCCCACCTGCACCGCCCGGAAGAAGTAGTTGGCACGCTCGATGGGAACCTCGACGCCATCCACCTCCGCCTTCCATCCCGGATAGTAGGGATCCAGCAGCACCAGGTAGCCGGACTCGTCGGTCTTCACGTCGACCACGACTTCGCTCGGCTCGTGGCTGATCAGTCGGGCTTCCCCCCTGTTCCCAGCCGGAGGCAACGGCCGGTAGACGGATCTTGACGTGGGAGAGGCGGCCAGTACGACCACGCTGTCCAGGGGAAGCTCGGAGCGGCCGAGCACCTCCAGAGCTCGATCGTCGTCCCGCACCAGGCTGTTGTGCACCAAGAACGCCCTGGGCAACGGATCGCGGACGGTGTACAGCTTCATGTCGAAGAAGAGCTGTCGCTCCATCCGGTCCGACAGCACGAGCGGCACGCTGATCCCAGCCCGATCGTCGATGAGGGTGATGGCGCGCACGCGGACCTTCGCCCCGCTGAGGAGGTTTGTCATGGAGATCTCCTTCAGTTTGAGGGGCGCCGGCAAGTTGATCCTGGCGTAGTACTCGGTGGGCTTCTCCTTAGGGTTCCAGGACTCCACCAGCGTCGGCTTCCGGTGCGCGGGCGGCGGGTTCACTTCGTCCCGCTCCGGGGTCTCGCCCGTCTCCATCCCCATGCGTACCGGCAGGGACAGGGTCACACCCGAGCCGTCCGCCAGCATCAGACTCGCCGCGGGAACGCCGTCCGCCTGCTCCCTCGCCCCCTCGGTGCTGGTGATCAGACCGATGGAGGTGACGGTCAGGTCGGGCATGCGCCGCAGCCGCTCGGTCTGGCCGGGATCGAGGACGATGCTGATGCCGCGATCGTAGTACACGCCGTCGATACGGGTATCCTGCAGCTTCGTGCCCAGCACGTAGCGCACGTTGAGCAGGTCGAGCAGCCGCATCGGCGGCACGTACGCCAGGTTGGGTCGCAACTGGTTGTCCGCTGGGATCCCAGGGACCGGCATCAGCAGGTCCTTGAGCGCTGCGTACCGCCGCAGCGGCAGGATGCCGCCATCGTAGCCGTCGACCGTCTCGATGCCGTACTCCATCGGGATGTTGGCGGCCAGCGTCTCGCTCAGCTTTACGTTCACCATGAACTGAACGAGCGCGTCGGGGTGCAGCATGTCTCCGTACTGCTGCTTGTAGTCCGGCGTCTCCTTCACCTCGTAGCTGTCCGTCGCGAAGCTCAGCAGCCGGCCGGGCCCGTCTCGGGTCGCCGCGTCCTCCAGCAGGTAGCGGGTACTGGTGCGCTCCGGCCTGTATGCCTCGAAGGGGATCGGGTGTCGCACCGAACTCGTCTCGCCCGCCATCCACAACTCTCCTGCCACCACGGCTATCAGCAGCCCCAGCACCACCCAGCCGATCCGCCGTCCCCGCGTGGCGAGGGCGGCCAGCACCAGGGTGAGCGCAGCTAGGGCTCCCCAAACCTGCATCTGCTGCGGAGTGGGAGGCGGGTCGGCGAAACGATAGAACAGATAGAGCATCGCGCCCGCCGCGGCGAGCACCAGTGCGGGCGCCATCAGCCTCAGCGTCACTGCCCTTCGCCCAAGAGACCGCCGCTCCGGCGGGCGCCTGCGACGGGACCCCAGGTCGAGGAGTAGTTGAGCGCCGAGGCCGGCCATGCCGCACACTCCCAGGGTGTAGACCAGCAGCCAGCGCGCCGGAACGCGGAAGAGGTCCAGCCCCGGAACCCACTGGAAGAGGAAGGGGTAGAAGGGGTTGTACTTGCCCAGGGCCATGAACATCCCCAGGGCCACCAGCCCAGCCATGAAGACAGACACGGGGCGGGTCCACCACGCGACGAGGGCGAGGATGGCCAGCACCAACGGTACGACCCCGACGTGGCCCACGTACTCGCTGAAGAGCTGAGACGGGTAGGTGGGCAGGACGGTGAAGAGAGCGCTCGTGGGAGGCAGTGAGAAGGAGGCGGCGTCCCAGTAGGTCATTCCTCCGGCTCGGATGGACTCGCCCGACAGCTCCAGGGTGGGTATCACCTGCACCGCCGAGATCCCGACCTCGATCAGGCCAGCCACGACCAGGTAGGCGAGCGGTCGCACTCGGCCGGCAATGCCGGAGTCGCCACGTGCGGCACCGTGGCCATCGTCGCCGTCCCGTGCGAGTGGCCAGATCTTGTCACCCTGAACGGCCGCCACCTCGCCGCCGGCCTGAGCAAACGCGAGGGTATCCTCGGTCCGCAACTCGCCGCGCAGCCCATCCCGCACCTCGCCGCTCGGCACGAGGGCCGTCTCCCCGAGCGGCGCTGCGCCTCCTCCAGACTCCGCGGCCTCCCCGCTGCCTCCTCGAACCGCGGCGGCCCCGCGCAAGGGCTTGCGCGGCACGATCGCTCGCCAAAGGGCGAGGAGGCCCAGGATAACGGTGCTGAAGTACCACTCCTGAGTGTGGCCGGCGAGCAACTGGAGGGTGCCCACCAACCCCGTCGCGATAGCCAGGGCAACACTGCGTCGACGCACCGCCTCGTCGAACGTCACCAACAGCAGGGGCATCCACGCGGCCACCGTCAACTGGTTGATATGACCGACCTGGCCGGAGAGGAAGCCGCTGAACATGAAGGCGATGGACCCGAGTAGGGCCGGCAGCGCCGACACCTCCAGGGAGCGCCGAGCGAAGAGGTACATCGCGCCCCCGGCCAGCAGCACGTGGCCGACCACCGAGGCCGAATAGGCATAGGGCGTGGGAAGCAGGAGGAACAGCAGGTTTCCGGGGTAGAGCACCGCTGTCTGGATGTTGGCGAAGAAGGGCGCCCCCAGGAAATAGTAGGGGTTCCAGAGCGGGAAATGGCCCTGCTTCAGGGCATCGGCAGCGTATTGCCGGAGGGGGTAGAAGTATACGAAGGCATCGTAATCTCCCAGGATCAGCCCCTGAAAGAGGATGCCTCTGTAGAATGTGGCCACGAGAACGGCAAGGGTGGCCGTCGCCGCGACGCCCGACCAGACTCTGCGCACAGGGCTCTCCTACGGTAGAAATCGGTAGCGCAGCAGGGTAAACAGCACCACGAAGCCATCCTTCCAGGTGATCTTCTTGCCTTCGTGATACTCCCGTCCGGCGTAGGAAATGGGCACCTCGTAGATGCGATAGCCCATGCGCAGAATGCGGGCGGTGATCTCCGGATCGAACCCCCACCTGGGCGATCGAAGCTCGATCCGCCGGGCGACCTCTGAGGTGAAGACCTTGTAGCAGGTCTCCATGTCGGTGAGGGTGGTGTCGAACAGGACGTTCGTCAGGAGTGTTACGAAGCGGTTCCCCAGGGCATGCCAGAAGTACATCGCCTTGTGCTCGCCGAGGAAGCGGGACCCGTAGACCACCTTCGCCTTGCCGTTGAGGATAGGCTTCAGCAGCAGGGGGTAGTCGGCCGGATCGTACTCCAGGTCGGCATCCTGGATCAGCACGACGTCGCCGGTAACAGCGCGCAACCCGCTTCGCACTGCCGCGCCCTTGCCCTGGTTCACCTCGTGCAGCACCAGCTTCAGGTCGCCCCTGGCGGCCTCCTGCTTCAGGATATCCCTACTGCCGTCGGAGGAGCAGTCATCCACCACCACGATCTCGAGTTCCAGGGGCTCGACGGGCGCCAATCGCACCCGCTCCAGGATCTGCCGCAGGGTTGCCTGCTCGTTGTAGACGGGTATCACCACCGACAGCTTCATTGAAAACCACCGTCGAGGGTCAGATTGAAGCCATTGTAGCCCAGTGAGGCCGGGCTCATCAAGCGAAACAGAACGTTGAGATGGCACGTGTCATGCCTTCCCCTCCTACCCCACGTGAGCCAATCGAAGGGTCACGGTGGAGACCAGTGAACGGTAAGCAGAGACTATGTCGTCAGTAGCTCGCAGCCAACGACGAGTGCACTAGGGAGGGTATCCGGCCATGGCCATAAAGCAGCGCGGAACCCCTCTGGACGCGATCCTGCTCAAGGTCATCTATCCGTTCTTGTTTCGCTCGAGGTTGAGGAAGCCGCTGCAGCGATTGCAGCTATGGCACCGGGAGGTTCCGGTCAGCACTGCGCCGTCGCCCGCACTCAACCTTGCATCCAGAATACCGGCTCAGGAGGCAGTCAAGCCACGACCGGCAGGGGCTCTCACGCAGAAGAGAGCCGCGTGAGGAACGGGTCGCCCGAGGCGGGCTGTCCCTCGGGCGACCCGCACCCCAATCCGTGGATTGACGCTCGGGGCATCACCTGATGGGTGAATGGGAAGGGATGGGCCTGGGTGGCGGGAGAGGACAAGTGGCCATCTTCCGGGTAGACTGTGGGCCTCGGGAGGT
>JBLNDL010000012.1:0-41445 GCA_050261575.1 Sphingomonadaceae bacterium
CCCCGCCGGCCGCCCGCGCGCCCCCCCCCGCCCCCCCCCCCCGCAACTCCCTCTTCAACACTCACCATCGCGGTGAGCGCTGGTTTGCCCGAGATGGCCATCATCAGCCACCCCGAGCAGCCACAGTGTCGCCTAGCTCAAGGGCGCAAGGGTGAATCGCGCGTCCAGAGCTATGGCACCCTTGCCCTCGGGCATCAGAACCAGCGGGTTGATGTCCAACTCCAGGATCTCCGGGAAGTCCGTCACCAACTGAGAGACCCGCAGCAGGCACTCCTTCGCTGCCTCCAGGTCTGCCGGTGGCTCGCCTCGGGCGCCGAGCAGCAACTGGTAGGAGCGGATCTCGCTCATCATGTTGCGGGCAGAGCGCTCGTTGATCGGGGCAACCCGGAAGCTGACGTCCTTCAGCACCTCGACGTAGATGCCGCCGAGCCCGAACATGAGCAGCGGGCCGAACTGGGGATCTCTGTTCATCCCGATGATGACTTCTCTGCCCTTGGGGACCATCTCCGCGATGTTGACGCCCCAGATGTCGGCCTCGGGCATCCTGCTACGCACGCGGGATACCATGGTGTGGTAGGCGCGCTCGACCTCCTCGGCGCTGTTGAGCCCGACCATGACGCCGCCGACGTCGGACTTGTGCAGGATGTCCGGGGAGGCGATCTTCATGACGACGGGGAAGCCGATGCTGCTGGCCAGCCGCGCGGCATCGGCCGCACTCCTGGCGAGGTCGCCCTTGGGTATGCGGATGCCGTACGCCTCCAGCACGGAGCGGCCCTCCACCTCGCCCAGGGTCAGCCGACCCTCCTTCCGGAACCGGGTGAACAGGTTGGAGACGGCCACCTTGTTCACCTCGAAGGTGGGAATGGTCAGTTCCGGAGAGTCCAGCCATCGCCGGTATCGGACCATGGCCGCAAGGGCCTCCATCGCCCGCTCCGGGAAGGGGTAGTTGGGGATGCTGTTGGCGGAGAGGATACCGACTCCCTCCTTGACCTCGCCCGCGCCCATGAAGGAGGTGAGAACCGGCTTGTCGTACTTGCGGACGACCTCGGCGATCGCCTTGGCGGTCTCGGTGGGGTTGGTCATCACCTGCGGGGTGAGGAGCACCAGCACGGCGTGGACGTTGGGGTCCTGAAGGACCAGCTCGGTAGCGGTGGCGTAGCGGTCGGCAAGCGCGTCGCCCAGGACGTCGACCGGGTTGTGGGCGCTGGCCTGGGGCGGCAGCGCGGCCTGCAACTTCTCCGTGGTCTCAGGGGTCAGATTGGCGATCTTCAGCCCCAGCCGCTCGGCGGCGTCGCTGGCCATGATGCCGGGACCACCGGCGTTGGTCACCACGGCCACGCCGTTGCCCAGGGGTACCGGCTGGTTCGCGAATGCGAAGGCCAGGTCGAACAGCTCCTGCACCGAGGTGGCTCGAATCACGCCGCACTGGGCGAAGGCCGCTTTGTAGGCGGCGTCGGAGCCTGCCAGGGTCCCGGTGTGGGACGATACGGCCTTCTGGCCGGCTGCCGTGGTTCCGGACTTGATCAGCAGGACCGGCTTCTTCTTCGTCACCTTCTTGGCGGTCTGGATGAAGCGAGGCCCGTCGCTGATGCCCTCCAGGTAGCCCAGAATCACCCTGGTGTTGTCGTCGTCGACCCAGGACTCCAGCAGGTCGATCTCGTCCACGTCGGCCTTGTTGCCCAGGCTCACCATGCTGGAGAAGCCGAAACCCTCACCCAGAGACCAATCCAGGATGGCGGACATCAGGGCGCCGGACTGGGACATGAAGGCGGTGCGACCCTTCTTGGGCATGACGGCCGCGAAGGTGGCGTTGAGGGGGGCAAAGGTGTCGACGACGCCAAGTACGTTGGGGCCGATGATCCTCATCCCGTAGCGGGCAGCCGTGTCGGTGACCTCCCGCTCCATCTTCCGGCCCTCGGGCCCGACCTCGCGGAAGCCCGCGCTGATGATGATCATCCCCCGGACGCCCTTGCGTCCGCACTCGTCGGTCACCTGCGGAACGAAACGGGCAGGGGTCGTCACCACCGCCAGGTCCACCTCCTCCGGCACGTCCAGCACGGTGGGGTACGCCTTCAATCCGCCAATCTCGTCCGCCTTGGGGTTTATGGGGAAGATGGGGCCCGCGTATCCGGCGCTGCGGATGTTGTTCAAGACGCTTCCGCCGAGCCCCTTTGGATCGCGCGTGGCTCCGATCACCGCCACGGACTTCGGCTTGAAAAAGACGTCCAGCACGTTATCCCTTGCTTCCTTGCTGAGTACGACGATATCCGGTCTGGAAATGGTGTCTGTCACGCTTCTCTGCCTCCTTGCAGCCATCATCTTCGTTGGGGTGACCACCTGGCCCGCCGTGGCCCATTCATCGAGCGTCGTTGCCCGCCTTCCCTCGCCATGAAGTAGAATGGTCCCCGGCAACTTGGTTCAGGAGCGAGCAGAATCTAGGCCATATGCCCTCCCACCACAAGAAGGATAGCACGGTCCTTCTTAGCTTCTCAACCGCTTCTCTGTTCCGCGCGGTCTCACTATCAACGTCAATCCCTGGGTTCCGGCAACCTCAACCAAGTCGCCTTCCGCGATGGTTCCGGACTCGCTGATGGCCCTCCAAAGCTCGCCTTCGAGGAACACCATTCCGCCGGGTTCCAGGGCAGTCGTGGCTCTGCCCACGCGCCCCACTAGCCCCTCCTGACCCGTCGTGGGCTGGCGGCGCCGCGATCGCACGACCGCACCTACCACGAAGGCGAAGAAGGCCGTCAGCCCCAGACTGACAGCCGCGATCGCCGAATAAGGGATGGCGAGGAAGGGGGCGTGCTGGGTGTTGATGAGCATCATCGATCCCAGCACGAAGGAGATCGCTCCTCCCCCGGTGAGCACCCCGTGTGTGGGGGCGAAGATCTCGGCGACGAAGAGGAGGAAGGCGAAGCCGATCAGCAACAGCCCAGCCACGTTGAGGGGGAGGGTCCCCAGGCCGAAGAGGGCAAACAGCAGACATATGCCGCCCACGACGCCCGGCACGATGGCGCCGGGATTGGAGAGTTCGAAGATCAGCCCCATCGTGCCCAGGCTCAGCAGTATGTAGGCGATCGTGGGGTCGCTGACCGCGTGCAGCAGACCCTCGATGGGGGACATCTCGATCTTCCGAATCGGCAGCCCTCTGGTGTGTAGCGTGGTCTTGCCGCTCGAGAGCTGGACCTCTCTACCGTCGAGCTGGTCCAGCAGGGAGGTCACATCGTCCGCCATCAGGTCGATCACCTTCAAGCTGAGGGCCTCCTGGGCGGTGACGTTCACGCTCTCTCGGACGGCCTTCTCTGCCCAGTCGACGTTGCGTCCTCGGGATTGGGCGAGCGATTTGATGTAGGCAACGGCATCGTTGGTGACCTTCTCCCGCATCGTGTCCGACATCTGCTGCTCGCCGCTCTCTCCAACCGCCACGGGGTGTGCCGAGCCGATGTTGGTGTTGGGGGCCATAGCGGCTACGTGGGCGGAGTAGGTGATGTAGACACCGGCGGAACCCGCTCGGGCGCCGGGCGGTGAGACGTAGACGACGACGGGAACCCTGGAGGCGATGATGCGTTGAATGATGGCCCGCATGGAGGTGTCCAGCCCGCCTGGGGTGTCCATCTCTATCACCACCGCGGCCGCGCCCTGCAGTTCGGCATCTCCGATGGCTCGCTCGACGTAGCCGGCCATGGCGGGGTTGATGATCCCTCTCACGGGCACCACCGCTACGTGGTCGCCTTGTGCGGAAGAGGCGCCTGGGATGGCCGCGGCTGTCAACAGAAGGAAGACAGCCTGGAGGGCTACCCATAGTCTCACTCTCGAAGGCAGCATCGCGCCACCCCCTTTCAGGGCCATATGATAACAAGAAAGCCATCGGCCGTCAGCGGTTAGCGTGCCACCAGGTAGATAACCTCTATCGCCTCGTAGACGGCTGCTACAGCGAGAACCAGCAGGACCAGACGGTAGAGGTCCCAGGTGGCGCGCAACCCGGATCGGTAGCCGGCGCTCAGCCCGATGGAGCTGTTGCGGAGTCCCGCGAGGACGGATGCCCAGAGGATGTGGACTCCGAGCATGGCCAGGATGTAGCCCTGGCCCTCCAGCAGCAGGGTGAGGGAGTGGGGCACCATGGCGCTGGCCAACTCCGGAGTGGTGGGTGCGAGGGCCACGCCCCAAATGGCTGCCCTGTAGAGGCCGATGACGACGCCGCAGTAGGGTATAACGAGGGAAGGGAGCGTGAGCGTAGCGAAGGCGCCGAAGATGGAGTTGACGAGGAAGGTCACGAGGGCTGCCGCCGGCACGTTGCCGCTCTGGTAGGCGTCCCTGGCCACGCTCAGGGGCGGGGCGCTGAACCCCTCGAGGATGGCGCGTGTCAGCGCCGCCTGGGCCTCGGGTTCGACGAAGGCGAGGAGGGTGCCCGGCAGCACGAGGCCGTAGAACGCCCCGTTCAGTGCCACGTAGGCCCGCAGGTGGCGCCGGATCAGCATTAGAGGAGCCCGCATGTCGTCCCTCCGGGGTCGAGATGAGAGGGAAGCCCGAGGAGCGGCTCCAACTCCCGCAAGTGGCGGATCTTCAGATCGTAACTGGTGCTGCTCCCGTACTCCTTGCTCTGATGATCCTGCTCCAGCATGACGCTGTAGATCCCCAGCCGCTGGGCTGCATCCAGTTCGCCGAAGCCGCCGTCGGCCACGAACACGGTCTCCTGCGGGAGGCACGCCAGCCGCCGGCAGGCCAGAAGGTAGATGGCGGGATCCGGCTTCAGCAGCCCCACCTCGTGCGAGAGGATCAGTTCGTCGAACAATCGATCGATGCCCAGGTGGGCAATCGGGATGGCGGCGCCGTCGGAAACGTTGCTGAGAAGCCCGAGCCGGTATCCGGCCTTCCTCAACCGCTGCAGGAAGGGCACGACGTCGGGGTAAAGGTGAACGGACTCCCGCAATCGGTTCCGCTCGATCTCTACCAGATCGGATAGAAGCGACGGATCGGGCACGAGCCCGAGGGACGCGGTCGCCGCAGCCAGATGGTCCGCAAGGCTCCCGCCCCTGCCCAGCATCCGATCGTCGACGGATCGGCGCCAGACCGCCATGAACCGCTCCAGGGAGACTCCCATCCGCTCGGCCATTTGCCGACGCCTCGCGTTGGACTTCTCCACGTCGAGCCAGATCAACGTGTCGTAGAGGTCGAAGAGGACGGCCCCGAATCCCCTCTTGCCGCACCCGTCGCGAGCGCTCGAGCTGTCGCTGGTGTGTATGCTGCTCATCCGGAGTTGGAGTCCAGGACCTTCTCCAGTGCAGCCAGGATTCGCTGCACCTTGAAGGGTTTCACGATGTAGTCACGGGCTCCCTTCTTGATCGCCGTCATGGCGATCTGCATCTCCGCCGCCGCCGTGACCATGATCACTCGGGCCTTGGGGTCCTTCCTGCGAATAGCGACCAGGGCGTTCAATCCATCCATCCGAGGCATGGTGATGTCCATGAACACCGCATCCGGCCGCTCGTCTTCGTACTTGCTCACCCCTTCCACGCCGTCGCAGGCCTCGATGACTCGGTGGCCGGCCTGTTTGAGAAGGTTGACGACGACCGGGCGAGCGACGTCGTCGTCGTCCACGACCAGAATCTTGGGCATCTCTACTGCCCCTCCAAGACTAATGATTCCTCTCGTCCGGGGTTGCCTCACGCCGCCGTGAAGGTCGGGCGGGGTTTGTGCCAGCCTTGGCCGAACCAGAAGCCTCCCAGCCGGGCGCTCGGTGCGCTGTTCAGCGAGTTCGATGGCTTTGGGCGATCTGACCGCGAGGCTGTGCTCGCTCGCGTCACGAGTCTGCCGACTTCCGCATGACGTAGGGGCCGGAGGCTCTGCCTGCCCGCCCAGCGGGAGGGGATGAGCCGCTGCCCCCACTTCGGAAGCGGCGCGCTGAGCGCTGCTCGCGCAACCCTTGCTTGGTCAAGAAGCCGTCAGCCAATAGGAAGAGGAGGGGAGTCTGCCGTGAAAGGAGGCTGGCGCCCGGCCGTGTCTTTCTCGCGACACCAGTATACTAGACACGCCCGGGTTCTGTAACCGGGTACTCGATGGAAAACGCCTGCCACTATGGATAGCCCTCCTCGGTAGAGATCCCAACGCACGTCGACTTCCCAAGATAGGGCGTTTCTCCTACGATTCAATAGGGCGTTCCACCTATTCAAGCTGCCGCCCCCGCTGCCTAGACTCCCAGTGTCGCATCGTGCGGCAGTGGGCCGAGCTCCTGGTGGCGGCGGATCGGATTGGTGCAGCCGCGAGGGCCGGCAGAGCGTGACGTGAGCGGGCGAGTGTGGCCCCGCTGGCGATCGGCCTCTGGACAAAGAAAGGAAGCGGCTGGGAGTGGACAGCGGCATGGAGGAAACCCGCGGCGAACGGGAAGAGGGAACCCCGCTCTGCGACCGGCTGGTTTCGGGTCCTTACCCCAGCCACGTGCGCGAACTGAGGCAGGGCAGCTACCCCATTCGGATGCTGGAGGAGGGGCTGCGCCTCAACCGTACCCAGTGGGGGGCTGGAGGCTACGTCTCTGTCCCACCTCTGCTGTCGGGCGTATCGGTCATCGGCAGCGGCCAGCCTGGCATCGCCTCCGAGACCACCTGCCTGCGTCTGTTGGGAGTGCCTGGAGGCTACCTTTCGGCCGGGCTCATGCGTGGGCTGGCCGACCTTGCCGACCGATACGGCGACGGCCACCTCCGCTGGACGACCGCCGGCAGTATCGAGTTCGGAGTTAAGCTGGAGCGGATACTGGACGCGGTGGCCGCAGCGAACGCCCTGGGGATGGACGCGGGGTCCACCGGGGACGACCTCCGCTGCATCTCTGCCTGTCCCGGGAGCTACCGGTGCGACCTCGCGCTGGTCAACGCCCCCGACATCGCCTATGCTCTCGGGCTGGCCACCATCGACGACCAGCAGTACCCTGGGATGCCCAACAAGGTGAAGACGGCGGTCGCGGGCTGCCCCAACGACTGCGTTCGCGCCCAGATGCAGAAGGACCACGCGTTCGTGGGGGTCTTTCGGGGGGCTCCGGTGGTAGACGCCGAGCTGATGGCCAGATGGCTCCAGGGGGAGTTCGCTCCGGACGCCGCTGCGGGAACCACTCGCCGGGTGGACCTTAGCTACTTGATCGAAAACTGCCCCGGCTCGGCAATCGAGCGCTCCGGCGACTCCGTGGCGATCGATCCCGACTCCTGCCGCCACTGCATGCTGTGCATCAACAAGTGCCCCGCCATCCGGCCGGGCGACGATCGGGGCGTGGCATGGGTGGCCGGGGGCAAGTACGGCCACCGGGGGGCGAACGGACCGATGGTGGGCTTCGTGCTCGCGCCATTCATTCCCGCGGTGCCTCCCGGCTTCGACGAGATCGTCGACCTGTGCAAGCGGTTCCTGGACGTGTATGCCGACTATGGACGGCGCAAGGAGCGGGTGGGCGACATGCTGGTGAGGTTGGGGCTGCGGACGGTCCTGGAGTTGATGGAGTTGGAGCCCGACCCGGCAATGCTTGAGGAGCCGACCCACAGGATGTTCGTGGTGTGGCCCGATACTGGAGGGGCGCAGGAGCTGTGAGTGAGAGGATTCCGGCCGGCATCATGCCGGACCCCAGAGCGCAATTGCCCGACCTGCTGCTCCGCAACGAGGCGAGGTGGGTGCGCCACGAGGGGGTAAGGCCCGGCGTGTACCGCCACGTGAGCGAGAGTGGCGAGCAGTGCGTGACGGTCCGGGCCCAGATGCCTCCCAACGGCATCCTCTCCTCCGCGAGCTACAGGCGGCTGGCCGATCTGGTCGATCGCTATGCCCAGGTGGGGCGGCGCACCAGCCGGAACGCCTTCGAGCTGGTGGGGGTGGACCCGGCACAGGTGGACGCGCTGGTGCAGGAGCTGGCGGATCTGGGCTTTCCGGTCGGTGGCAGCGGCAACGCCCTGCACCAGATCAAGTCCTGCGGCGGCTTCGTGGCCTGCCAGAACGCCGCCATCGATTCCCCCTCGCTGGCCAAGGCGCTTGGCGACCGCTTCTTCGGCGACGTGGTGACCCAGGGCTATCCTGCCTGGCTGAAGGTGTCCGTCGGCGGCTGCCCCAACCAGTGCGGGGGCGGCGTGGAGGCGGATATCGGCCTCCTGGGGGTGTTCAAGGGGCTGCCCCAGGTGGACGACGCGAAGCTGGTCGAGTCGCAGTGCGACGTTCCCCTCCTCTGCTTCTGGTGCCCCACCGCGGCCATCAAGCCGAAGCCAGTGCGGGGCGGAATGTCAGTGGAGATCAACGTGGAGCGGTGCACGCGCTGCACCTCCTGCGCCAACGTTTGCCCCGCCGGGATCCAAATGAGCGGGCAGCGCGGGGTGGCTATCGCGGTGGGCGGCGTATCCAGCAACACCGGTCGGGGGCCGAGGCTGGCCCGCCTGCTCGTGCCGTTCGTTCCACTGGAGAGCCAACTGGAGTGCGAGGCTGTGCTCGACGTAGTGGGCAGGGTGATCGATCTGTGGAGGGGTGGCGCTCGCCAGGGGGAACGGTTGGGCGATTTCGTCGCTCGCATCGGGTGGCCGGCCTTCCTGCGGCGTGTGGGAGTGGAGTTCGACTCCCATCTGATCGACAACTTCGATCCTCTGTCGGTTCGACGCAACCTGCAGATGCGGTGGGGTTTCCAGGATGGCCGGGGCTGATGGGGTGCGCGGCCCGACTGCGCAGACGCGTGTCCAGTGCCCGCGCTGCGGGTACGTGATGTCGATCTTCGACGAGTCCTCCCTTCGGGCGAACAAGTCGGTAAGGCGCGCCTACGAGCACGCCTTGAAGAACCCTATTCTCTGCGCGGGGTGCAGAAGCTGGATCCAGCGGCCGACGATAAGGAGCGGTGGCGCCCGATGAACCTCCCTCGGCTGGTGATCGCCGCCCCCCACGGCCGATCGGGCAAGACGACGGTGGCCATTGGGCTCGTCGCCGCTCTGTCGGATCGAGGATTGGTGGTGCAGCCCTTCAAGAAGGGGCCGGACTACATCGATCCCAGTTGGCTGAGCGGAGCCGCGGGGAGACCATGCCGGAACCTCGACCTCTTCATGATGGACGAGGCGGCGACCCTCGCGGCGTTCCGGCACGGCTCGACGGGGGCCGACGTCGCCATCGTCGAGGGGGCGATGGGGCTGTACGACGGGGTGGACCTGGAGGGGACGGGCAGCACGGCGCAACTGGCGCGGCTCCTGGGTGCCCCGATCCTGTTGGTGGTGGATGCCACCCGCATGACCCGCAGCGTCGCCGCCTTGGTGGGCGGGTACCAGCGCTTCGAACCCGGGGCCGAGATCGCCGGTGTTGTGCTGAACAACGTGGCGCGCAGCCGCCACGAGGAGATGTTGGTGGCCTCCATCGAGCGGTACTGCCACATCCCCGTGCTCGGCTGCGTGCCGAAGTCGGATCTGCTCTCCATACCGGATCGGCACCTGGGTCTGGTCCCCAGGGCGGAGGACGAGCGGCTGGCCGCGGCCATGGAGCACGCCCGCCGCGTTGCCCTGGAACGGCTGGATCTGGACCGGATCCTGGAGATCGCCAGGGCGTCGCGGGAGCTTCCCGACGGCAACGGACGGGTTCAGCCAGATGCCCGATCGACCGTGCGGATCGGCGTGCTGATGGATCGGGTCTTCTCTTTCTATTATCCGGAGAACCTGGAGGCGCTGCACCGGGCCGGCGCTTCGCTGCACTACGTGGACTCCCTCTCGGACACGACGTTGCCCGAGGTGGACGGGCTGTACATCGGGGGCGGCTTTCCCGAGCTGTTTGCGGAGCAGTTGGAGGCGAATGGCTCCCTGCGCGGGGAGATCCTCTGGAGGATAGAGGAAGGGATGCCGGTGTACGCCGAGTGTGCCGGGCTGATCTACCTGTCCCGCGGCCTGCGATGGGGAGAGCGGCGCCACCGAATGGTGGGCGCGCTGCCGTGCGAGATGGAGATGACCGCCAGACCTCAGGGACACGGCTACTCGGTGGCCGAGGTGGTGGCGGACAACCCCTTCTTTCCCAGGGGGGCGGTGCTGAAGGGCCACGAGTTCCACCACACCAGGGTCGTCTCCCTGGACAGGGCAAAGGTTGCCTTCGCCTACCGGTTGAGGAGGGGATCCGGCGTGGACTCCGACCACAACGATGGCCTGCTGGTCCGGAACGTCGTGGCGGCATACACCCACCTCCACGCCGCGGCGGCGCTCGGGTGGGCAGAGCGGTTCGTGGAGGCGGCTGACCGACATGGGATCCGGATCGCAGGAGGCGAAGGGGGACGGACGTGATCGAGGCCGATCGGGCTGGCTGGCGGGATCTGGGCCGCGCGCCCTGCGATTGGCTGGAGCGGCTGCAGGGCGCCTTTTCGGACCTAAACGCGTGTTTCGGTTCCTGGCGGGACGATGGAGGGGACGAGGATCAGACGGCGGGCGCCGACCCCGAGGTGGTGGCTGCCCTGGAGTGCCTGGCTTCCATCCTTCCCGACGATGAGGATTGACGGAGAGGAACCCGACCACGGAGGCACGGAGACGCGGAGGTTGCGAAGGGCCTTCTCCGTGCCCTTCGTGTGTCCGTGGTCGTATCGACTATCGGAGAGGAGATGGGCTCGATGGTGAGCAACGGGGAACTTGCCGCTGTGCTGGAGTCGCGGCTGCGGCTGGACTGCGCGCCGGTGGCGGTGAAGATGGTGGCTGCCGGGGAGGATCCCCCTGAAGGCCTTCTGGAGAGGACCAAGGTATTGACGTTCTGCCAGTTCGTGGCCGCCTCGGCCGCGGGTGGCTACCGATTCTGGGTGAGCCGAAAGAACCTCGGCTGCACCAACGCCCTGGTTGCGTTCGGGATGTACGATCCCGACCGAGACGCCGGGGTGATGGACAGGGCGGTCGAGACTCACGTGGGGACCTACGCGCGCGATGCCCAGGCCGCGCGGAAGCTGATCGCCTCCAAGCCGGCCGTGCCTCCGGGACAGGTGGAGGGGGTGGCGGTTGCCCCCCTGGCCAAGGCCGCATTCGAGCCCGACGCCGTCCTGGTGATCGTGGTGCCCTGGCAGGCCTACTTCGCGCTGGACGACTACATGTACGCCACCGGGGACGCGCCGCTGCCGCTGGAGGTGGGCACCAACAGCCTGGTGTGCGCCTTCGGGGCCGTCCGCGCCGGCCACCTGGGGAAGATCAGCCTCACCTCGGCCTGCTCCGGCGGGCGCAACTACGCGGGGTTCGAGCGCACCCAGATGTGCTTGGCCTTCCCTGGGTCCAAGCTGGAGGCTTGGCTGGAGGGGACGAAGGAGCGCTCCAGGAGGGTTCCCTACCCGGGCATGATCGCCATGCCCGCTCCGACCCCCGTGCCGCCGAAGCACATCCTGATGCCGGAGGAGTGAGCCACCGTCGACCACCGCTTCGGCGCGTGCGGCAGCTCCCCGTTCCCCGCCAGTAGCGCGGGCGGCAGGGGGTAGCCGCACCTCGCAAGGTGCGCGTGCCTGTGGGGCCGGGTGGCGGTTCGCCCCGTGGTACGCGCAGGCTGAAGCCTGCGGCTACGGGAGTAGGGGCGGATGCGGCGGGTTGCCCGTACACGGGAGCCGAGGGCACCGCAGGTTGACCTTCTCCCTGGGGAGAGGGTACCATCCACCGGGAAGACACGCCATGAAGTCTGGAGGTGGTAGGTGGTGGAGAGGCGCCCTAAGGTCCCGACCCCGACCCTGAACCGTCTTCCCCTCTACTACAGATACCTACTGGAGGCGCGAGAGCAGCGGCTGTCGGTGGTCTCCTCGGAGATGCTGGGGGACGCGGCGGGGGTGCCTGCTGCTCAGGTCCGGAAGGACCTGGGGTACCTGGGGGAGTTCGGCCGGCCCGGGATCGGCTACGACGTCGTGGAGATGCAGCGAAGGCTCGGGGATCTGCTCGGCCTGACCACTGAGAAAGAGGTGATCGTGGTCGGCGCGGGCCGGCTGGGAAGCGCGATAGCTGCCTACCCCGGCTTCTCCACCTACTCCCTGCGGGTTGCCGCCCTCTTCGACCGCGACCCCGCCAAGATCGGAACGAGGATCGGTGGACTCCAGGTGCTGGACGCCCGAGACCTGCCCCGCTTCGTCGAGGATCGCGGCATCCGGATGGCGATACTGGCGGTGCCGGCATCCGTTGCGCAGGATGTGGTGGACCAGTTGGTGGCGGCGGGGATCAAGGCGATCATGAACTTCGCCCCGGCGAGACTGGAAGTGCCTGCCGGCATCGTCGTATCCAACGAGGATCTGGCGGCGCGCCTGGCGACTCTATCCTTCCGGTTGGCCCAAGCCGAGGAATCCTGAGAGGCGGCGGAGAGCCGCCGATCGAGCACCCGCCGACGTAGGCGCTGGCCGTGGCGGCCCGCTCCAGTACCGGAATCCAACCCGTCCCCGGCGTCGGCCCCGGTGCCGCCGTTGCCGCCATCGACCGTCGGGGTTGGGACAACCCCGCTCCGTGATCATCGCGGAGCCGGCCACCCACTCCCCGCGTGCGGCGTGGGCCAGGTCCGGCTTGACCTGGATGCGTCTCCCTCCCTAGCTCTTGCCGCGCAGGTAGGCAGACAACGCTCGCGCGTAGGAGGCCGCCAGGGCGCCGAAGCGGGAGTAGTCCTCGGCGAAGATCTGCAGGGCCGAGCGTTGGGCTTCGCGGTATCTGCCGTCCGCCCCGAACTCCGAGAGAGCGTCCATCAGCAGGGCCAACTGCGCGTTTTCGACCAGGTTCCATTGGCGGTTGGTGAGGGCTGCGAGAGCGTCTCGCTCCGCCCGGATGTCGCAGAAGCCCCCCGGCACGCCCTGATAGTCCCGCAGGATCACCTCCGCCAGCGTCGTCGCCTGCTCGAGCATGCTGACGTCGCCCACCACGTCGTAGCCTTTCGACAGAGCGATGGCCACCCACACCTGATCGCGGAGCAGGTGCGGGCCTTCGGCGCGGCCGTCCCGGTACCGGAAGACGCCGTCGGTGGGGTCGGTCATCTCCCGCCAGAGGAAGCCGAGCACCTCTGCTCCAGTGCGCAGGTGGGCCGGGTCGCCGAGCGTCTCGAAGGCCAGCAGGTAGGCGATGGCGGCCTTGGCGTTCCCCTCGGCGAAGACCGTTCGATCCACTGGGGGCGGCTGAGCCTTCCGGCGGGCGTCCGCGTCCAGCTCGTAGTAGCCGGGATCCGCCGCCTGACTGCCCCCGAAGGTCGGGGTGTCGGGGTTTCGCAGGGTGGAGCCCATGTAGGCCAGGGTCCGCTCGGCCACGTCGCGGTAGACGGGGTTGCGGGTGGCCTCGTAGGCCTCCAGGTACAGCCTCAGCAGGTCGGCGTTGACGTCCAGCAGCTTCTCGGTGTGAACATCGGTCCAGTCGCGCCGGTCGGCGGAGTGGAAGAAGCCGCCCTCTGCGGGGTCGGAGAGCCTGGAGGCCAGCGCGTCCAGGGAGCGAACTGCAATCTCCTTCCAGCCTTCTCCATCAGGCCGCGTCGACAGCTCCAGGGCCAGCCGCACCGCCTCGCTATGGGGGAACTTGGGCTGGTCACCGAATCCGCCGTAGAGGGGGTCGTGCAGGCCGCGGACATAGCGCGCGACCCTCTCCAGTAGCTCGGGGTTGGGTTGCCCGGCGGGCTCGCCGACGCACAGGAGGGACTGCTGGCGGCGGATCTCCATGTTGGCGATCTCCCAACGAAGGTCCGCCTGGTTATCCTGATACCAAAGGCTGACACGATCGAGGAGCGCCGCCATCTCCGCAGGTGGGATGAAGCCGCCGGAGGTGAGCAGCTCCCCCGTGGAAGCGAGCAGCGCGGTGGTGGGCCACCCCCCCAGGGTGTATCGGTCGAAGACGTCGGGCCTTCGATCGGCGTCGACCCGGACTGCCACGTAGCCGGTGTTGACCCTGTCGATCACCTGGGGATCGGAGTAGGTCGTCTCGTCCATGCGGTGGCACTCGTCGCACCACCACGTAGTGAGTGCCAAGAGAACGGGCTTGCCCTCTCGCTGCGCCGTTCGAAATGCCTCGCGACCCCAGGGGTGCCATCGGATCTCCCGAGCCCGGTTGGGTCTGGGGGAGAAGGGCAGCCGCTCCCTCACAGTGGTCCTCGCCATGTGCCACCTCCGAAGCGCTGATGAGGTGGAGCGTCGGGCAATACCTGGGCCACAACTGGACACTGGGTGGGGATGGGGTATAATACTGCGAGTGGGTAGACCCTTTACGACCTGCACAGGAGGAGATAGATGTCCAAAGGTTCCCGCGGTGGGGCGCGGCTCGCGGCCGGCAAGAAGAAGACGAAAAGAAGGGTGGAGCCGCAGCCGATAGCTCAGGTGCCGCGCTCGACGGCGACGCCGGAGCCTGTGCAGCCGAAGGTGGACGGCTCGGGCCAGGATTCCGGCGGGACCGTTCTGCGGTTCAGGCCTCGGGCCAAGGAAGCCGCGGTTGCGCGGCCTGCCGCGGGCAGGGGAGCCAGGACCGTCTTGGAGGCCGTGGACTACGGCTACGTCTATGCCGACTTGAGGGTAATCGGCGGTCTATCGGCAGCCCTGTTCGGCGGACTGGTAGCCCTCTCCTTGGTGCTCCGATAACGGCTCCGACCGGGGGTGGGGGCTTTTCTGCTCGCGCTTCCGGAAAGGGACTGCCTAGCTAGGCTATTCCGCTCCCGGACTGGCCGGCGCTGTCCAACCGATCCTCTCGCTCGCTCGTCGCCAAGGGCGGGGCTGGAGGCAGGGGCGACACGCCGGAGGTGCCGGGGGCTTTCTTTTCCCTCGTCTTATTCCGGCCCGAGCTTCCGCCGGGCTCGACCGGAATCAACGGCGCCCAGCTACCCGGCGCGGATGCGACTGGGGTTGGGGCGTCGGTGCACTGCTCCTGGGCGGCCTTTCGACGTCGCCGCTTGCGGGTTGCCACCATGTGGGCGACGAGATCGAGCAGTTCCTGGATCTGGAAGGGCTTGCGCAGGCAGGAGGTGTTCTTCTGGCGCAGCTCGGCGGTGACGTGGCGAAGGTCGCCGTAGTATGCGGAGCAGATGAGCACTGGGAGGTGGTGGGTGCGGGGGTTGTAGCGGAGCGCCTGGATGAGGTCGAGGCCGTTCATTCCCGGCATCATCAGGTCGATGATGGCGGCGTCCGGCGGGTGGCTCAGGGCGGTCTTGAGGGCCGTTTGGCCGGAGTCGCAGGTCTGGACCTGGTATCCCTCGCCCTCGAGAAGGATGCGCACCAACTCCAGGATGGAACTGTCGTCGTCCACCACCAGGATGCGGGTTTTCACTGGTTTCTCCAAGACGCAGGGCGTCGAACGTCCCCCCACATCGTCTTAGTAGCAGGAGTTGTGCCAGCGCTCGTTGCGGGGCGTGGACGGGGTGGTTATAATCGTGTAGGGGGGGAGCGTGCCCTCCTAATCTGGAGGCGGACGGGCCCCGGTGGGCCTCGCGGTCTTCAAAACCGTCTGCGGGGCGGTAATCGCCGTCCCGGGTGGGTTCGACTCCCATGCGCCTCCGCCTACTGCCGCCTAAGATTTTAGGCGGCTTTATCATGTGGAGCATGGTCGGCGAAGTCCGCGAGTGGCCGGCTGCAAACATTTTGCTAACATTTCCTCACAGATGGCCGTTTCCGGCGGCCCGGAGCAGGTTGTCGAGCTTCGCGGCGGCCTCCTCCTGCATCGTGGGCAAGACGTGCGAGTAGGTGTCCAGCGTGATCCCGATAGCCGAGTGTCCCAGCCTCTCGCTGACGATCTTCGGATGGACGCCCTGGGCCAGCAGCATCGTGGCGTGGCTGTGCCTCAAGTCGTGGAACCGCACATGCGGCAGCCCGGCCTTCTCCAACAGTAGCGGCCAATCGCTGCTCAGCCGGTAAGCTGCCGGTGCGCCGTGATCGAGGGCGCATACGAGGCCGTGATCCTGGTAGGCTGGTCCGAACTGCAGGCGATGCTCTGTCTGCTGCACCCTATGCCGCCGCAGTGCCTCCACCGCGAAGCCCGGCAGCACCACCACCCGGCGGCTTCGGGCCGTCTTGGGCTCTTTGAAGGATAGCCCGGCCTTGGTCTGCTCCAGGGACCGGCACACAGACAGGGCGCCGGCGTCGAGGTCCACGTCCTGCCACCGCAACGCCAGTATCTCCCCACGGCGCATGCCGGTGGCAACGGCGAGCAGGATGGGGATGTACAGGGGTGTCCCCTTGGCCGTCTCCAGCAGCCGATCCACCTGTTCCGCCGTGAGTACCCGCATCTCCTTCCTGGCCGGCCGTGGGGGCTCTACGGCGTCGGCCGGGTTGCGCGGGATGATCTGCCACTTCACAGCTTGGCCCAACGCTTCCTTCAGGACCCTGTGATGATGCAGGACCGTGGTGGGCGAGAGGTTGCCCGGGCGCTTATCCAGCCGGCCGTTCTGGAGAGCCCTGGAGTAGTATTCCTGAACGTGGAGGGGCTGGAGCTTGGAGATCGGATAGCTCCCCAGGTTCGGGATTAGGTGCTTCCTGACGATCCCCTCGTAGCGCTCGCAGGTCTTGGCCGCGACGTTCGGCTTGGCGTAGTCGGCAAGCCACCGCTCCAGGTACTTGCCAACGGTGAGCTTGCCGGGCTCGATGTAGGTTCCGCCGGCGAGATCGGCCAGCAGCTTCGCCAGCTCCTGCTGTGCCTGCCTCTTGCCGGTGGCCGTGAGCTTGTGCCACTTCTGGCGGCGCTTGCCCGTCTCTGGATCCCGGCCAACGTCCACCACGGCCCACCAGTTGCCCTTGCCGCGTTCACGAAGATGGCCTTTCATCGGCTGGTTCTCCTTCCTGCTGCAACTTGCGCTGTCGCCTTGACTCGCGGATAGCCTCGGCCACGCTTGGGGTGAGGACCCCTTCTTCCTCTGCCACATCAATGCTGGTCCAGATGGGCAGGGGCTCCGGCGGCACCACTCCCGGATGGAGCATCTTCCACTCGAAGAGACGCCATGATTGGGCTGCCCTGGGGAGATCGGAGACTTCGACGGCGGCCATCTGGCGGGCAGTGCGCAGCCGATCCTTGGGCGCCATGTCTGGAGCAGCCAGGAAGAGGCGCCAGTACCATTTTGCCGTGCGGACCGTCGGCCGACTTTCCTCGCCAGTCATGCGGATTGCCTCAAATACTGCCGGTGCTGCCTCCCAAGGAAGCTCGGGCGTGCCGAACGACTCCGGCCAGTAGACTAGGCGATATTGCCGACGCTCGTGCTCGGGGGCTTCCCGTTGGATCTTCGCATAGGTGCGAACGGTCTTCTCCGATGGAGGATCGTTGCGCCCTAAGCGTTTTGCCTCCGCCTTTAGCATCGCTGTGACCGTAGTGCTTCCCCCCCCCTGCTCTGTCAGTGTCCTGATTCGGTCAATCCAGTACCCATCAATCCTCGACCTGGCCACTGCCTACCTCCAATCTACCGTTTTACCCGTTTTTACGGGCTGGACGGGGAGTCCGCCTCCCGCTATGCTGCATGGTACAGGCTGGTAGTGGTTGTGTCAAGCCCGTTTACCGGAAAGGAGTTGGGACTATGGTGATAGATCGAAAGACTGTGACGGTTGAGGAGGCGGCTCGTGCTTTGGGCATCTCCAGGAATGGCGCCTACAACGCAGCTAGGAGAGGCGAAATTCCCGCGATCCGCATCGGGAAGCGCTTCGTAGTGCCCAAGGCTGCCCTGGAGCGGCTTCTTGGCGCGCCCATCGGCGGCGGCGGCGACCGGCCAGGCGAGGCGGCGTAGGATGGCGGCGCCGATCCCGCTCCCTGCCGTCGAGACGATCCCTGCGGAACTGCGTCAGTGTGCCCAGTGGGTGGCGTGGGACTTCAACGCCAAAGGCGACAAGGTTCCCATTAACTCCAGGACGGGGAAACTGGCGAGCGTGAGTGACCCCTCGACGTGGGGCAACTTCGGGACGGCCTACCGCTATGCCCAGAAGCACAACTGCGGAATCGGGTTCGTCTTCACGGAGCAAGACCCCTACTGCGGCGTGGACCTGGACGATTGCCGCGATCCAGCGAGGGGGACCATGACGGTCGAGACCTGGGAACGCATCGCGGCGCTGGACAGCTACAGCGAGGTATCCCCGAGCGGTACCGGCGTCAAGATCTTCCTGAAGGCCAAGCCCGACCGGAACTACAACGCAAGCGAGACGAGGGGCATTGAGGTCTACGCTTGGGGGCGGTTCTTCACGGTGACGGGCCAGCATGTCCAGGGGACTCCTGACACCATCGAACAGCGCCAGGCCGAGGTTGACGCGTTGATTGCCGAGGTCTTCGGTTCCAACGGCCATACCGCCGCCCCGATCCCGGGCAAGATCCCCCAGGGGCAGCGGAACAGTACGCTCACAAGCCTTGCCGGCTCGTTGCGTCGGCGGGGGCTGAGTGAGGACGTGATCGAGCGGGCCCTGCTCGCGGTGAACGCGGCCCAGTGCGAGCCGCCTTTGGACGACAACGAGGTGAGGAAGATTGCCGGGAGCATTGGCCGCAAACTGGCTCCCGACCCCGCCGAGGGGGAGCTATCACGGGACTATGCCCACGCGGCGGTACTGGCCAAACTGTTCATGGACCGCTATCGGTGGGGTGCCGATCGCGGCTCCTGGATGACCTACGACGGGCGGAGGTGGGTGCCAGCAACCGAGGAAGAGGTCACCAAGGAGGCGTCGGATGCCCTTCGGCGGGAGTATGCGGCGGCGTTGGCGGCTGCCAAGGACAAGGCCGCGATCCAGGAGCTTTCCAAGAAGGTCGCCGAGACCTGCGTCTTCGCAAGGATCCAGGGCGCGTTGAACTTCCTGAAGGGCTGGCCGGGCATCCTAACGGCGCTCGACGAGCACAGGAGGAGCCCATGGGACCGCGACCCCTGGTTGCTGAACTGTGCCAATGGGACGCTGGATCTGCGGAACTGCACCCTGCGACCCCACGACCCCGCCGACCTGTGCACCAAGCTGGCGCCGGTGAACTACGACCCGAACGCCAGGAGCGAGCGTTGGGAAGCCCACCTGCGGACATGCCTTCCCGACCCCGAGGTGAGACGCGAGGTCCAGCGTAACGTGGGTGTCTCGCTGACTGGCGCCAACCTGGAGGAGGTCTTGCCCATCTGGCATGGCGCCGGCGGCAACGGCCGGAGCACCACGATACGAGCGATCCAGGGGTGTCTCGGGGACTACGCGCAGATGGCCGCCCCCAGGTTGCTGATTGCGGGGAAGTACGAACGGCACCCCGCCGAACTGGCCGATCTTTGCGGGGCCCGGGTTGTCTTCGCCGTGGAGATCGGCGCCACCGCGAGGCTCGATGAAGAGCGAGTCAAGATGCTGACCGGCGGCGACACGATCAAGGGCCGCTTCATGGGGCAGAACTTCTTCGAATTCCCCCGAACCTGGACGATCACCTTGGTATGCAACCACCGCCCCACCATTGCCGACAGCAGCCACGGCATGTGGCGGCGGGTGCGGCTGATCCCCTGGACCGCCACCGTCCCCAGGGGGCAACAACGACCCCAGGAAGAGGTGGTGCAGGAGCTCTTGGCTGATGCCCCCGCTATCCTCGCTTGGATGGTGGCGGGGCTCCGTGACTGGCAGGCCGACCACCGGTGGGTAGCCGGGGCCGTGTTGGCCGCAACCGACGAGTACCGGCGCGATCAGGACGTTCTCTCGGGGTTCCTCGCCGAATGCTGCAAGATGGGACCGCGATATGAGGTGGCGAAGGCCGATGTGTACGACGCCTATACCAAGTGGTGCGCGACGAACGACGAAGCCCCTCTCTCCAAGCGGGAATTGACTATCAGGTTGCGAGATCGCGGCATTGGGGAGAAGAAGGCCGATAAGGGGGAGCGCCGCTACACCGGCTTTCGGCTGCTCACGGACGAGGAGAAGCAGCAGGTGGCACTAGGTGGCACATGTTCCAATAGCTCTCGCGAAAGCGAAAATTCTATAGAGGACCTGGAATCAGTGCCACCTAGTGCCACCTATCCCGAAAAGGCCGCCGAACAGCCGCCCGAGCCGCCTAACGGGCACGGAGACCCCCCGCCGGCGGGCATCCCGCAGATGATCACGCGGGCGATGGAGTCTCAACTCCGTGGCATGGGCTACTCGCAGCGACAGATCGACCGCCTCACCCCTCTTGGGGCGATGGCGATCCTTCGCGGTGACGGGCCGCCCGAGTGTGGCTGCCCGACCTGTGGCGGTACCGAGTACTGGTACCGTCCCCACCCGACGGGGATCGAGGGCACCTGGGAGTGCTCCGTGTGTGTGCCGAAGGATGCGGCCGCGCCGGAGCCGATGGAGGTGGAGCTATGAACCCGACCGTGATCGAGTTGGTAGCCGACCTGTCGCGCCGTGGGCTGATCCTGGAGGTAGCCGGCAACAAGCTGAAGATTCGAGGGCCACGTCCTTTGCTCACACCCAACGTTCTGGAGGTTCTGCGTGAGCACAAGCCGGAGATCGTGCGGTTGCTCAGCCAGAAGGAGGGGACAGATGGACGCAACGCTGCTGTTGATGCTGCTGTGTCTGGCCCAGGCGCCCAGCCTGTGGCTCAGCCGCCCCAACCGCTAGATCCCGAGGTGGCGTGGCGCGTCGAGATCATGCGACCCCAGGTTCCCAGGACCGGCCCGATCCCGTTCCTTGTGGCGCGAGACGTGGCGCCGCAGCCGGATTGCTGTCTCAGTTGCGGCGATCCGCTGCCCGAGGGGAGGCACTACCGGTGCGCGCCCTGCCAGCGGGCGGTGGAGATCGTTCTGAACGAAGTCAGAGAGGGGGTGAGATAGTGCCAAGAGACGGTGAGCTTCGCGAAGGGCTCCAGGCGATAGCGCATGCCATCAAGTTGCTCGGCAACGCCGACGCGGCCACCCCGATGGGCGGGCTGGAGGCGCTGGGGAAGGTGATCTTGGAGAGCAACGGGGCAATAGCTGACGCCATCAGCGAGCTGGCCGAGGCCGTCAACAATGTGGCCGACGCCATTGCTAATCGCTGAGAGGCGCCGGGTTAACACGGTGATAAGTGAAGGGAGAAAGCGACATGGCATTTCAGGACAAAGCGGCAGAAGTGGCCCGACTCCGGCGAGCATACGATGCCCGAGTGTCGGAGATTCGGGCAGACAAGACCCTTTCGGCGATGGGCCAGCAGCAGTTAATCCGCAAGGCATTCGAGGAAACCAATGATGCCATTGCGAAGCTGCGCCGCGAGTATGAGGCCGAGCGGGAGCAAGAGCGGCGGGAGCTCCAGCGACGGGCGTTCGGCGTGCCCCACTTCAACCCGGCAACGCCAGCGGAGAGGGCACAGGTGGCCGAGGGCTACCGAGCGGCAATTGACCGCGCCGAGCGGGCCAAAGACCCCGCCCAAGCCTTGACCCTGTTGCAACGGTCCGACTGGACCGGCGACACGCACCTAGGGCGGGCCGTGGCCCTGGTGGCGGCTGAGAAGGGCTGGCATGGTGTTCTGACCGAGGCCGTGAACCTGGGCATGGCCGACCATGACGCGGTGAGCGAGCTTCAGGCGCACATCATGGGCGACTCGTCGCCGGCGAGGTTCAACCGGCGTGTTGCCCTGTCCGGCCCGATGCGCCCGCCAGAGCTAGACCGGCCATTACCACCGGAGGCGGCATAGGTGCCCAGGACCTGCACGGTCTGCCAACACCCTCAGCGAGGGGACATAGAGGCGGCATTGCTGGCCCAGGGGTCGTTGCGGACCATAGCGGACCGATGGTCCGTTTCCAAGACGGCCCTGATACGCCATCGCGACGACCATCTGCCGGCGGCTCTGGTTCAGGCCAAGGCTGCCGGCGAGGTGGCCCGGGCGGATGACTTGCTGGGCCAGGTTCAGGGATTGCAGACCAAGGCGCTGGACCTGCTGCGGAAGGCTGAGGCGGACGGTGACTACAGGACGGCCCTAGCCGGCATTCGTGAGGCGCGCGGCTGCCTGGAGTTGCTGGCCGAGCTAACCCAGCAGCTTGACCGGCGGCCCCAGGTGAACATCCTTCTTGCCCCCGAGTGGCTGGCGGTGCGTTTCGCTCTGCTGGCGGCCCTGCACCCCTATCCCGAGGCTAGGGCGGCGGTGGCATCGCGGCTTCTTGAACTGGAGGCTGGCGATGGGCATGGCGCGTGACCTGGCCCGGGCCTTGGACCCCGTGCTGCTGGCGAAGGACGTCGGTCTGGAGTGCGACCCGTGGCAGGCTGAGCTACTGCGCTCTTCGGACCCCAGGGTACTACTGAACTGCTGTCGACAGAGTGGCAAGAGCACGATGGCGGCAATCCTGGCCCTGCACACGGCGCTATACCGGCCCGGTAGCCTGGTGCTGCTGCTGAGCCCTGCCCTACGGCAATCGCAGGAGCTTTTCCGTAAGGTGCTTGCGGTCTACCGGGCCCTGGCGCAAAGCGTGCCAGCGGAGACCGAGACGAAGCTAACTCTTGAGCTTGAGGGCGGTTCCCGCATCGTCTCTTTGCCTGGCAAGGAAAGCACCATCCGGGGTTTCTCAGCGGTGCGGCTGCTGATTGTAGACGAAGCGGCCCGGGTGCCCGATGAACTGTACTACTCGGTGCGCCCGATGCTGGCCGTTTCGGGCGGCCGTTTGGTGGCCGTGAGTACGCCCTTTGGAACCCGGGGCTGGTGGTACGAGGCGTGGCGGTCCGCTGACCCGTGGCTTCGGTTCGAGGTGCCAGCCACGGAATGCCCGCGCATCTCGGCTGCCTTCCTGGAGGAAGAACGGCGCAACCTGGGCCAGTGGTGGTATCGACAGGAGTTCTGCTGCGCGTTCTTGGATGCCGAGTCGGCGGCTTTCCGGTCTGAAGATATCGAAGCGGCATTCACAACGGAGGTTGAAACATGGGAGCTGTTAGCATCGGCGTAGACATAGGCCAGCAGAGGGACCCCACGGCGTTAGCGGTGGTGGAGCGACAGGACCGCTCCCGCTGGGCGCTCCCGCGTAGTGAACGGGTGGTGGAGCCCCGCGATATTCGGCTGGTGAGCGACCCGGTTTACGTTGCCCGAGAGATAGGCCGGCTTTCCTTGGGAACACCATACCCCGAGGTGGCAGAGGCAATCCGGAGGGTTGTGGACGGCATTCGCCTTCGGTACAAGGGCGCCTTGGAGGTACGCATAGACTCAACGGGCGTCGGTGCTCCGGTGGTAGACCTGGTGCGTGCTCAGGTGAAGGCGGTTCCCTACGTCGAGGTGCTGGCCGTGAGCTTCACCCACGGAGACCGTTTCGAGCGGAAGGGCAGCAAGGAGGCGACCTTGGGCAAGGCGTACCTGGTGAGCCGGCTCCAGGCACTGCTACAGACCCGCAGCCTGAAACTGCCGCGAACGTCTGAGACGGAGGCGCTGGAGCAGGAGCTTAAGACTTACGAGATAAAGGTGTCGGAGAACGGCAACGATACCTACGGCGCCTTCAGGGTGGGCACCCACGACGATCTGGTGACAGCCCTGGGGTTGGCAGTGTTGCCCCTGGGCCCGAGCCGCCGGCTGGTGACGTTCTAATCATGGCCGCCGTGCGCTGCCCCCAGTGTCGCAACACCTTGGGCGAGCTGGTAGCTGGCTGCTGGGTGATGCACCACGATGGGCGCGAGTTGGTGATGAGGGTCGATAGCCTGGTATCGGTGCGCTGTGAAAGATGCCATCTGGTGTGGACGGCGGACCGGAAGGGCATCGAGCATCTGCTGCAGGGGGACTGTGGGCATTCTGAGAGGCTGCTGCACGGCCGGCCGGCTAGTTGACAGCGGTGGTACAATCAAGCTGTCCAGGGGTCGTTGAGGCAGGTTTGTTGATTCAACCGAATAGCCGCCGATAGTGGCCCGGGCATCTGCTCCGACCTGCCGCGACCCCTGGACAAGGCGCGACTCTCGGGTAGATGCCCGGGCCAGTGTCGTTTCAAAGAGAACCGCCGACCCTGATGCAAGCAGGACCGGCGGCAGCAGCACAGGAAAGGAGTCTTCCTATGCCACGGGACGATTCTACCACCTCCAGGCCCTGCGCGGCCCAACACCCCACGGACAGGCTGAAGCGACGTCCGCAGTTCAGGGAGAAGCCCGACTGGAAGCACGACGAGCTGGCCCGCAAGCTGGATGTTGCCGAGCTGATGAGCAGGCCGGCTGTTGTTCCGATCCGCGCCAGCTTCAGCAGGCCTGAACTCGACCCCTGGCCGACCTACTGGGGCCACAACGCTCGCCGTGGCCGCACGCTCTCATCGGCGGAATCCGTCGGGGATGCCTGGGCTACGAAGCAGCACATTGTCCCCTCTGCGAGACCTGCACCACCGACCTCTCGCGTACCCATCACTGGCGTAATGGTGCCGAAGGATCTGTCCGATATCACCCATCTCATGGCTAAGGTGTTCCGCCACGAGGCCGGCGTTGCGGACCTCCAGCGATGGTACAAGCTCCTGGCGGAGATTCCGCACCTTCGGGAGATGTGGGAGAAGCTGGACAAGGAGCAGCAACCACCGAGACCGGGGAGGGACGGCACGACAACCGCTGGTCGGCCGCAGCCCGAAGGGTCTTCTCGATCAAGCCCGAAGGAACTCCGTGCGGCCGCCCTGGGCGCCATGCTCGGCCTCATGACGGATGAGACTTACCAGACATGGCGGGTTCTGTTGACCCAGAACCCAGAGCTGCGACGGTGCCTGCTGGAGAGCTTCGACATCTGACCGGGGCTTGCGCTGATGGTTGGCGCCGGTGAACAGCCGCCAGCGCCCCTTAGACAAACAAGCCTACAAGGAGGTACCACAATGCCACATCCTCAATCGCCCCCGAACGATTGCGCGCTCGCCGACTGGCAAGCTCTTGAGGAGGTCATCACGAATGCCGAGCGGCTGCACCGCCAATACCTTGAGGCCGTGCTGCTCGTTCAGCACGCCGCAGGTCGCTACGTTCGGAACGAACTCCGTCGTCTGCACCAGAAGCCACGTCAGGGTAGCAGCAAGCTCGCCTACCGGATCTCCGAGGTCGCCAAACTAACGGGCATCAGCGAGGCGAGCGTCGCCCGGGCAATCGAGCGGGGAGAACTACGGGCCGTGAAGCTAAACAGCACCACCGACACGAGCGCACGGCTCATCCTGGCCGGAGACCTGGAGCGCTGGTTGTTGTCATTGCCAGAGCGGTAGGAGCAGAGCAACCGGCATCGGTGGGCAACTGCCGGCGGCCTCGCCCTTGCCTGCTCGTCAGCCCGAGGATGTGCAGCGGACGATGATGGGGCCGGCGAAGTGTGCCGCTTGGAAAGCCGGTGCTTTCGACCTGAGGGACCTGGTGGGGCGGACGCGGGACCCCAGATGGGGGACGATGCGCGCGGAGCGGAGCCTGAAGGACCTGCTGGGCGACAAGGCCGCTGAGTACCTGGACCCGGTGCGGCGGGAGGCAGCGATCAAGGCGGCGGCAACCAGGGCGGCATCTGGAGGTGGTGGGAGCGGGAAGGGCGGCAGGCCGACTGTGACGGGTGGTGGCGCCGGTGGTCCAGGGAACAGCGAGTGGCGAAGGCAACTCCGGCTTGCACAATTGGAGAAGATGGAAGACTCGGCTTTCGTCAGCGAGGTGCGGGAGCACCAGGCGGCGACATGGGGTCAACAAGGTCTTTCGGGTCATTATCGGCGACACGCTGCTGATGTTGCGCGTTGGACTGGGCGAGAGATAACGGAGCAGGAATACGCCGCGTTTGCCAAAGACATAATGGTTCGACCGGATAGGGTGTTTACCGGCCTGACAACGGAAGAGCATCTGGAGTACAGCTTCGTCCGATCTCGGGAAGACAGACGTGCTATAATGCTTACTGTCTCCAGGCGGGGACTTGTGAGAACCATGTACCCGACTCCTATTGAGCGTTGGTTGAAGCGACACCTTGAGCAGGTGGAGGTGACAGATCGTGTCAGAAGACTTGGCCTTGGCCTTTGATCTGTATTCCATCATGACGAGTAAGCTTCACCTGTACCAGGACTGGCTGGAGGTCGAGAATATCCTGCTCTGGCGAGACGAGATCGACGATGCTTTGCAGGCAGGCATGTCCTTGACGGATGAGCAGATGGCCACGCTGAGAAAGGCTGACGATCTCTTGTTGGCGCAGCGTGATCGACTGGTCCGAGAGTTCCCGCAGGCTTTCGAGAACACAGAGCATATTAGCGCTCGGCAGTGGTGGTGGCACCTGGACAAAGGTCCCCAGGTGCGCGAGGAAGCTGAGAGAGCTGCTTGAAAGGAGCTGTCTGATGCCTCGAATCCGCTTCCTGAAGCTGACCTGTGGTCATTGCGGAGTCGACTACAAGGTGCGGCTGGAGAAGGTGGCAGACAGAATGCCCTTCGAATGCCTTGCCTGTGGGGCCAGTATTGAGACGGCCCAGTATGCGGGGTGCTTGAACTGATCTACCAGTACACTGCTCTGGTGGTGAAGCTGGAAGGGGAATTCGCCCTGGAAGGAGATACGGCGGTGCCTCTGCCCAAGGAGCCAGGCAAGAAGCTGGTGACCTGGTAGCTCTTGACACAACCACTACGCTGATGTAGCCAGGCATCCTCGTTTCGAGCATGCGCTCGCTCTCGCTGCAAACATTCTGCTAACAAACGCGTTAGCACCAACCGGCACAGGATGCACATAATGGCCCGTTCAGGTGTAGAAGTGCCGTACTGAACGGGCCATCTTGTACTATGTGGTATACTTAGGACGCTGATTCTCGAACTTCAAAACCGTCTGCGGGGCGGTAATCGCCGTCCCGGGTGGGTTCGACTCCCATGCGCCTCCGCTAAGAATGAGCTAGAGCCGGGCACGGAATTGGCCTGGCTCTGTTCTTGTCTGGTTTCCGCGTTCGCTCTCTGGTGGCGCGTTGTGGTTTGTAGTGAATGCTGGGGGAATGCTGTACAGTGTTTAGCCTCGGCCTGGTTGCCCCTGGTCGGCGTCGCGGGTTCGGTCTCTCTCCTAGGCGAATCCTCGCGCGTGCTCCCACACCAGTCTTGAGCGGTGGTGTGCGGAAGCGTGCGGGGTTTCTCTGCTTCCTGGTTACCTGACTGGTCATTCCTGCCCCGACCGTGCGTCATAGCCTCCTGCTCCCACCTCCGCTCGTCGGCAGTCGATTAGCGGTCCTGATCCTACAGGCGGGACGACGGGAGTCGATAGCCGCGACGAGCCTCCAGCGTGGACACTTGGCCTCGAGGGACGGGACTTGTTGCTACGTCTGCGTATCTCTTCTCTGCTTGGGCCAACGGTTGTAGCCAATGGCCGGATCATTTGCCCTGAGGGCAGTGATGCACTCGATCTCCTTCTGGCTCACCTCAGCGTCTGACGCGGCCTCCGACTCCCACAGAATCTCCTTCCTGATCGTGAAGTCCCGTCTCTGTTCTCGTGTGAAGTCTCTGGAGATGACACTGCTGTCCGCGCTGCCAAAGTAGTTGATGCTGTCGGTGAGGAGCCAGCGAAAGCAGTGCAAGCGCAGGGCATCACCCCGGAGGTGGGCAAGCAATTCGAGGCCAAGCGGGGCTTCATCCTGCCACCGAGGCGCGGGGTGGGCGAACGCAGCTTCGCTTGGATGGCCCGCTTCCGCCACTTGGCCAAAGACTATGAGCGGCTGGCCATTACCGTGGGTGGCCTGCGCTACGTGGCCTTCGTCTGCCTGCTTCTGCATAAGGCTGCTCCACTCCTCACTGGAGGTTCACGATACGCTCTAGGCAGGCAGACTGTGGAAATGTGGACGGCTCTGCGGACCCGCCCACACGTCCACCGGCCCGACGACTGCGACGCTGGGAATTGCGCTCGTCGATTCCCATGCTCGATGGGACTCATACCGTTCTCGCGGCGTCGGCCCAAGATGGTCGATGCTTCCGAGGGACGGCCGCACCACTCCACGCTGTCCCTTGGAAGCATCGACCGTTACGAGAGCGAGGATCGGACCCGTTCGGTCTGCTGTCCCAGGTCTACACCCTGGCTCAGCAACGTCCTCTGAAGAGCTAAGCGATCCAGGGCTCGGGGCTGGACGCCAGCGGCCGCTGCAAGACTGGCCGCCGCACCTGCGGCCTGGCCGATCACCATGCAGCAGTGCATGCTGCGAGTGTACTTGTCCGCTTCGTGGGTCTGGGAGATACACCGTCCTCCCACCAACAGCCCATCGATCTCCAGCGGCACGAGCGAGCCGTACGGCAGCTCGTAGGAGGTGAGCGGCCAGTGGATCTTCCTCCAGGCTACGTCGCCCGCCGCGCCCTCGCCACCATCGGGGCTGTGAGTCTCGATGCCTATCTCGCCTCGCCGGAAGAGGCGCGCGACCGTATCCTCGTAGGTCTTGCCCGCCGCGATATCCTCCTCGGTGAGTACCGCTTCTCCCCGGATGCGCCTGGTTTCCCTCACACCGATGCTGGCCGAGGTCTCGAGGACATAGGCGTTCTCGCAGCCCGGGAGCGTCTTGATGAAGGAGACGAGTTGCCGCATCTGTCTGCGGGCCTCGATCTCCGCCCGGGTCAAGTCTCCGGCCTGCGTGCCGTCCACGCCGTATACACGGGTGCTGTTCACGAAGGCGGTGCCCCGAGCCACGTCCACACCTTCGAAGCGCAGGTAGTGGCACTCCGGGTCCAGTTCGCCACGCATTCGGGCATCCTCGACCTCCCGGAAGAAGCCGAAGACTCGGACGAGGCCCCGATCGATGTCGAGCAACTGGAAGGTGGGATCGGCCGTGAAATCCTCCGGGTGGGCCCGAGCAAACTCCACCATTTCCCGAACGTCGATGCCCCCCATTCGGAAGATCACCGACACGGGGCGCATCTTGCCATCCCGCTCCCGACCTTTGACGCAGGGCACTCCCGCAGCCGCCGCGATGTCGGCATCGCCGGTGCAGTCGACCACTACCTTGGCCAGCGCAGCTTGTCGGCCAGACTTGCTCTCTAGAACCACTCCGGCCACCCGTCTGCCATCCAGAATCGGAGCCGCACAGTTGGTGTAGAAGAGAGGTTGCACTCCAGCTTCCAGCACGATGTCCAGGGCCACCTCCTTCAGCTTCTCCGGATCGAAAGGTGTCGCCGGACCGCTGAGAGCCCCTCCCTCCCGGATCAACCGGGCAATCAGTTCGTGGGCGAAACCTGTGCTGGTGTCGAGACTGGCATTCCACATCGCCATGAGACCTGCTGTCGCGGCTCCGCCAAGGAAACCGTTGCGCTCGATCAACAGCGTCCTTGCACCGCAACGCGCAGCAGCCACCGCCGCCCCGAGGCTCGCCGGCCCCCCGCCGGCCACCACCACGTCGACATCGGCAACGACGGGCAGTTCTCGCTGGGGCTCCACTACCCTTCCCCCAGCAATGCTGGCTCGAACGAACATGATACCCTCCCGATGGCGCCCACAGGTGAGACAGGGAGAGGTTTGCCCTGGGGCGACGCAAGTGAGCGTCGCCCCAGGATGCCTCGATGTCCTCCACCCGATTCTCAGTGCGGGCTCACTACTTGGCCAGTTCCATCAGAGGTTTCACCTGGGTCTCGACGTCATCCCAAAACGCGGCCGTCTGGTCCGGTCCCATGTAGGTCAACGTCATGCCCATCTCTTCGATCTTCTTCTTGTGTTCCTCTGTCTCCATCGCCTTCTTTACCGCTGAGGAGAGGACATCCACCACGGGAGCCGGGGTTCCCGCTGGCACGGACAGAACTCGAGTCACGTAGGAGTAGATCTTGTAGCCCTGGGATTCCGTG
Source organism: Sphingomonadaceae bacterium (assembly GCA_050261575.1). Taxonomy (GTDB): domain Bacteria; phylum Chloroflexota; class UBA6077; order UBA6077; family UBA6077; genus JBLNDL01. The sequence goes on from JBLNDL010000012.1 coordinate 29,518, forward strand.
GTCTTCACGCCCGGCAGGAGCCTGCTCTCCTCCTTATCCATGACGCCGAGGAAGCGTACCTGCCCGTTCTTGTACGCCGAGGCGAACACCCCGAGGGTGCCCAACTGGAAGTCGGTATGACCCCCCAGAAGGGCCGAGGTAGCGGGAGCGCTGCCTTCGAACTGGACGATCGCAAACTTGACCCCTGCCGCCTTCTGCAACTGCAGGATCGATAAGTGCTCCGGCCCCATGACGCCGACTGAGGAAGCCTTGATCTTCTCAGGGTTGGCTTTGGCCGCATCGAGCAATTCTTGGAGAGTCCTGTAGGGGCTGTTTGCGGCAACTGCCACTACCTGCGGGTCGGAGACATGCGTCGCCACGAACTGTAGGTCCTTGCGCCCGAAGACCGCCTTGCGCTCGGGATCGAGGTAGATGGTGACCGTTGCCGGCAGAAGTGTGTAGGCAAGAGTGTATCCGTCCGGTTTGGACTGGGCCAGTTCCGTGATGCCCACCTGGGAACCAGCTCCTGCCTTGTTAACCACTTGAATCGGGACTCCCAATTCCTTCTCCATCAAGGGAGCCAGGAGTCGAGCACCTACGTCAGTGCTGCCACCGGGGGGAAATGGAACAATCAGGGATATGGTCTTGCCCTTGTCGGGGAAACCCACTTGCCCACCGGAGGCAGTGGTAGGCTGGGCAGTGGCCTGTGAGACAGGGCTCGCAGCCTTCGTGGCCTCGGCAGCCTTCGTCTGCGAGGGAGCCTGCGTGGGAGAAGCACTACCTTGATTGCATCCAACTGCCAGGAGAGCCGCCAGGACGATGACAGCCACTAGAACGCCGACTAACCGGTTCATGTTCTCCTCCTCCGCTGTTCGTTGTGAAGAGTCCCGGGGATGTGCCGACCTCCCAAGGGTGCTGCCCGAGTCGCAGCAACTGAACTCGGGCACCGCCTTGCTTTCTCCGAAGCCGATAGTCTGGTAGCTCTCTACCCTCCTTACACTAGCTGCTGAGAGACAAGTCTGCTCCCTGCCGGAGCAACTCCTCCTGCAGACGGTGAACGGCGAGATCTCGCAACCCCATCCCCTCGCGGACCGCCAGGGCTGCAGCAACACCGGCCGCCTGACCTGTCTGCATGCAGATCGGCATCAGCCGGGTAGACCCCACAGTCTCGTAGTCGGTGGATATGCAGCGCCCCGCCACGATCAGCCCCTCGAGCCCACGAGGGAGAAGGCAGCGGTAGGGGATGTCGTACCAGTCCCCTGCCGGTGGGCCAAAGGGCTTGCGGGTTGCCGTCCAGAGGTGGCGAGGAGTTGGCTCGTCGTCTCGGTTGACGATCAGGTGATCGTGCAGGTCAATGATGATAGCGGTGCTGGCTATGGCGTCTGGGAACTTGCGGCCCGCCCCCAGATCACGCCAGGTCAGAACGTAGTCCCCCACGATGCGCCTGCTGTCTCGCACTCCCAGCAGTTCGGCTGTGTCGATCAAGTAAGCCTGCTCGCAGCCAGGTATGTACTTGCGCAAGAACTGGAGGTACTCCCAGACCAACTTCAAGCATTTGTTCTGGGTGGCACTAAGCTGCCAGGGGTCGGTGGCATCCACTTCCACTGCCATGTCCACGTTTACCACCCAGATGCCTGCATCGTTGGTGCGGGCAGGACGGAGGGAGACCAGGTTGTAAGGGGTGTTCTCGTGCATGACGTAGTCCGGCAGGTGAATCTCCCTCGCAGCGCCTGCCTGTTGAAGCGCACCGAACCACAGATCCCCGCTGGTGACGAATCGGTTCTCGTCGATGCCCCCGAGTCGAAAGATCAGGCTGATCGCCTGGCAATGGTTGTCGGCGGGGTGACCCAACTGGTATTCGGCGCCGGCGAAAGCGGCTACGTCGCCATCGCCAGTGGCGTCCACGGTCACTTTCGACACGACGGCCCGTCTTCCGGCCTTGGTAGCCAGGACTACGCCGGTTACACGGTTGCCATCCTTGAGCACCTCATCGACCGGGCTCCGCAGAAGGATGGATACCCCGGCTTCCTCCAGCATCTGCACGAGGGCTATCTTCATCAGTTCGGGGTCGTGGCGCTGAGTCTGCTGGAGGATGGCTTCGGGAAACTCGCCTCCGGCGAAGTCCAGATTGTGTCTCCCATGTACCCGCCTCCCCATGCCGCCCACATCCCGCATCCGGGCAATGAGTTCCGCGAGGATTCCTTTCACTTCCCTGCCCGCACGACGGGAGAAGCGGGTGAAACTGAGTGCCCCGTCGATGAGGCCGGCAGTCATGGTGCCCCCGAGGCAACTGCCGGCTTCCACTACCACCGTCCGCGCACCTGCTCGCGCTGCGGCGATGGCCGCGGCGACCCCGGCCGTGCCTCCCCCGACGACCAGAACCTCGGCATCTGCCAGGATTGGAACAGGATTGCCGGATGGCACGATGGTGGATTCTGATGGCATTGGGTCAATCCTCCTCTTAATAGATGCTCAGTTGCACGAAACGCTGCCGTCCGTGCAGCACGCGGGGGTTCTGAGAGGGGCTAGCCGCCGAGGTTCCGGATCGAGGACGTCGTGTCTGGCTGGGAGACAGGACCGGGCTCTACCCTCTTCGTTCGCTCTCCCGCCTCCGGGGCGCCACAGGATCGACGCACCACTAACGTCGTTGGTAGCACCACCAGGCGTGGCTCAGAAGGGCCATCCCCTTTCAGGCGCTGTACCAGAAGCTGTGCGGCGGTAGCGCCGATCTCGCGCTGGGGAAGCTGCACGGTAGTCAGGGGTGGATCGATATGCTGGGACCACGGGAGATCGTTGAAGCTCGCCAAGGCTATGTCATCTGGGACCCGGATCCCTCGCTGCTTCAAGTAGCGAAGTACCCCCATCGTCATGACGTGCGTCGACGCGAAGATCGCGTCGGGGGGGTGTGTGAGACTCAGCAGTTGAGCGGCAAGGGCAAAGCCCTCCTCTTCCGAAGAACGCCCTTGCATCTCCAACTCCTTGCGGAGCGGGACACCGTGGAGCGACAAGGCATCTCGGTATCCGGCAAGTCTGGCTGCACCAGACGGCGACCACTCCGGAACGCCGATCATGCCGATGCGGCGGCGCCCCAGTCCCAACAAATGAGACACGACGGCTCGACTCCCTCCCCGCTCGTCGGCGATCACGGCGTCCACCGCCAATTCGGGGAGGTAGCGGGTGTTCATGACCACTGGGATACCGGCACGGACGAGGCTCTCGAGGGCAAGGCGGCTCTGAGGACCCGCCGGGGCGACCAACAGGCCATCCACCCTGCGCCTCCGAAGTACGCCCAGGACATGTCTTTCCAGTTGGTAGTCCTCGTTGGCGTGCGAAAGGATCATGGTGAGACCGTTGCCGGCCAGCGTCTCCTCGACGCCCACGAGGACCAGGTTCCAGGTGGGGGAGGTCAGCGTCGGGATTACCACGCCGACCGTGCCGCTTTGTCTGGTCTTCAACCCTCGTGCGAGTTCGTCCGTCTGGTAGTCGAGTTCGGCGACGGCTGCTAGAACACGCTTGCGGAGATCCTCGCTTACGTACTTCTTGCCGCTGAGCACCGCCCACACGGTGGCTTGGGAGACTCGTGCCATCCGAGCGACATCACGGCTGGTAGCCATGGGCACCTCTGAGACAGGAAGTGGAAGGGGTAGCGACGTTCGAGGTCCAGCAGTACGTACTGCTGTACGTACTGCTCCAGTATACGGGGCTGGCGCGAGGCTGTCAACATGTTTTGCCTCCACTTTCCGGAGGCTGCACCCTCGGTGCTACGCTACCTCCCGCACCGGGACATCAGGACCCGGTACACGGCGAGGAACAGCACGCTGCCCGCGCTGCCCCAGTACGTGGCTGTCGCCACCATCGTCCCTGTGTCGGTGCCGCTCAGCAGGGCGTGGGCTAGCGACAGAGCGAACGCCAGGAAGCTGCCGAAGTGCAGCAGGCGCCAGGCGTGCGGCCCGATGCGACGGCGCACGTAGAAGCTGAAGGCGATGATCGCCAGGAGGTAGAACCCGAGCTGGCCCAGGCCGACGGGGATCGGCCGGTACTCGGCGTTGGCGAAGGGCAGCGCGAGTTGAACGATCGTCGGGTCCATGTAGCGATCGCCCAGCAGGATCAGGCCGTGGAAGAGCGCCAGCGCCAGTCCGAACAGGCTGAAGTATTGGTGGAGGTCGAAAGCTGTTGGTGCTCCGGGCCAGAGGCGAGCCAGCTTGTTCGTCATCGAGAGACCCACGACCATCGACAGCCAGAGCATGCCGAAGGCGGCGAAACCGCTCGCCCGCGACATGAACCAGAACACCTTCGGCTCCGCCCCGACGAGCGTGGCGCCGAGGCCCGGCAGCAGGACGGGCAGTAGGACGACGGCACCGAGAGCGCCGAGGACGACCGACAGCAGCACGAGGACCACGTCGCGCAGCGGTTTGGGCGGCGGCAGGGTATCGAGGGTATCGCGCGGAACGTTCGAGATCATATTCAGCTCCAGAGGTATCTCTTCATGCGTCGAGTCCAGACGGTTCGGCCGTCGCAATCGACCAGCAGTCCGGCGAGCCGAGGCCGCGCCTCCAACCAGGCTGCGCCCTCGCGGCTGCCGAGGATCAGCGCCACCTTGGCGGCGGTCTCCGCCTCCAGGGCAGTCGGTGCCACGACCGTCGCCGCCAGGATGTCGGTCTCGGCCGGCCGGCCCGTTCGCGGGTCCAGGATGTGGTGGAAGCTAGCGCCGCCACGCTGCCACCTTCGGTAGTCTCGCCCGGAGGTGGCAACGCCCCCCTCCGGCACGACCAGTAGTGCGATCTGCCCGCCGGTGTCGTGGGGATCGGCCACGCCGATGGGCCAACCGCCTTGCCCGGCCGGCGGCCCGCTGAGGGCGATGTCGCCGCCGGCATCCACGAGCGCCGGACCGGCGACGCCCAGGCGCCTGGCGGCCGTGTCCGCTGCCCAGCCCTTGGCGATGCCGCCCAGGTCGAGCCGTGCGTCCTGGCGCAGAGCCACGGTTCGCGTCGACTCGTCGCAGACGATGGCGGAGAGGCCCGATGCCGGCACGGGCGCCCGCGCCGGCATCGGGTCGGGACCCGCCTCGGCGGCGACCTCTTCGAAGGTCCGATCGTAGCCTGCGGCCTCGAGGGCTCCGAGCAGCGTCGGGTCCACGAGCCCCCCGCTGGCTCGCGCCGCGGCGAGGGCCGCCTGAACGACCTCCCAGAGGACCGCGCTCACCTGCACGGGGTTGCCGGCGGACCGGTTGAGCAGGCTCAACTCGCTGTCGGTGCGGAAGCGCGACAGTCGCTGCTCCCAGTCGGCAAACCAGCCCGGGACGCCGGCCAGCAGTCGACCGGCGGCGCGCGATTCGGCGTCGATCGCCGCCAGCATCTGGCATCCCATGGCGCGGAACTCGAGCCGCTGCATCGGTCGTTTCCTCAGCGCGACGAGCGGGTCCGGGTGACCGGCCGTGGGGCCGGCGGAGCGCTGACCGGGCGCAGAGCCGGGGCCGGCCTCGGCGCGGCGACCACCGGCGGGGGAGCCAGTGCGGGCTTCGGTGCCGGCGCGGCGCCCCGGCCCGCGGCCGGAGTCGGCGCCTGTGTCGAACCCGCGGAGGGCGGTTCACCGCCACCTCCGGCCGCCGGAGGGGTTGGCAACGCCGCCAGGGTTGGCACCGCCACCACTGTCGGGATCGGGGCCAGCGGCAGCGACAGTTCCCGCGTCTGGGCGATCGGCGCCTGGGTGGCAACCGCCGCCGTCGGGTTCGGCGCTTCCTGCCGGCTGAGGATCGCCCACCCGGCGAGGGTGCCAGCCAGCGTCGCGGTCGTGATGAGTGTCTTCAGGCCTGTGGTCCCCGGCTTCCCCGGCCGGCCAGCCGGGCGGGACGTACGAGCCTCCGTCATGATGCAGCCTCCGAACTTGCAAGTACCTGGCACGAACGACGCCACCCGTGACCTCGGATCGCGTCGCTAGTCGTCATCGTCTTCCTCATCGTGCGCCTCGACCCGCAGCCGCGGCGCCCTGGAAGAGCTCGCAGCCGTGGGGGGCGATCCGCCTCGGACCTCGGCTCGCCTGCCCTCGCGCTCGTGATCCTCGTCCTCGTGATCCTCGTCCTCGCGGTCGTCGTCCTCGTGCTCGTCCTCGTCGTCATCGCTGCGGCCGTTGGAGGCCGAGGCCAACAGCGCTGGCTCGGCACCGTTGTACAGCACCCTGCCGGTCGTGGCGTCGACGTAGACGGTGCCGCGGTCGAGGACCACTTCGTAGGCGACCGCACCCTGGAAGCTGATCAGCTCCGGCGTACCCTGGACCCGCGCCCCTGGCGCCACGCTGAGAGCGGTCGAAGCGGCGGCGTCGGCCGAAACGGGATACGGCGGTGCGGCGGGCGTGGCGACCTCGGCCGGTGCGGCGGGCGCCGCTGTGGATCGGCCGTCCACTGCTGCTGGCGGCGCCAGCGGCCGGCCGGCCGCTGGCTGCGCTGGCTCGGGCGCGTGATACCTCTGCTGCTCGATCTGCGCGTTCGCCCGGCTGATCTGATCGGCCGCCTGGCGCAACCGTTCGTTTGCGAGGTCGAGCGCCTCCCGGTAGGCGGCCTCGCGATCCGGGGTGAGCGTTGCCACTTGGTCCGGTTGTGATGTCGCCTCTGCAGAGACGGCTGAGGCGACTGACGTGCCCAGCCCGTTTGCCTGCCCCACGTAGGTGGCGAGCGCTCCGACCAGCACGAGGAGGAACGCCGTGATTGCACCGGAGACGATGAAAGCTGTTCGCTGATTCACCCTGTGTTCTCCTTTCCTGCCTGAGCTTGGGACCCCTGGCTTCAAAGTTGCTGTGGCTATCGTCGGGGCACAGACTATCGGTGGAAGCTTGGAATCGCCTTGGAAGCAGGGGGAGCTCACTTGCGAGCGCTCCCTGGACTCCGGGCTCTACGCTGAGAGGAGGCTGATGGAACTGCTGCTGGTGGAGGACGATCCACGGATAGCCCGCCTCGTGGAACGGGGGCTCGTGGAAGCCGGGCATACCGTGGAGGTCGTCCGCGACGGCACCGAAGGGCTGGTGCGCGGCGAGGCCGGCGCCCACGACCTCATCATCCTCGACGTACTGCTGCCGGAGATGGACGGGATCGAGATCTGCCGGACGCTTCGCCGCCAGGGGCTGCGCACGCCCATCCTGATGCTCACGGCGCGGGATGCCGTCTCCGATCGGGTGCGAGGTCTCGACGCCGGGGCGGACGACTACCTGGTGAAGCCCTTCGCCCTGGAGGAGCTGCTGGCCAGGGTGCGGGCTCTAAGCCGAAGGGCGCGGGACGGGGCGGACGAGGACTTGCTCCGGGTGGGCGACCTAGTGTTGAACGTGGCGCTGCGCGAGGCGCGGAGAGGGGACAAGACTATCGAACTCACTGCCAAGGAGTACTCCCTCCTGGTGTACCTGATGCGTCACGCCGGCAGGGCGCTCACCAAGGAGCAGATCACCGATCACGTCTGGGGCTACGATTCGGAAGCCACCTCCAACGTCGTGGAGATCTACATCCACTACCTGCGTGCCAAGGTGGATCGGGGTTTTGCGCGCCCGCTCATCAGGACGGTGCGCGGCGTGGGATACATGATCAAGGAATGAACGAGACCTTCCGGCGGATCCGCTGGCGGCTGGCAGTCTGGAACCTGGTGGTGCTGGCAGCCATATTGCTGCTCCTCGGCTGGGCGGTGCAGGCCACCCTCTCCAGAACCCTTATGGAAGAGGTGGACCGCGATCTGGCCGACCGCGCCGCCATGCTCGCCAGCCGAGTGGAGGTGGAGGACGATGGGCGCGTGGACCTGGAGGACGACGAGCCGTCCCTGGGCGGGGCTTTCCTTCTGGTGCTCGGTCCCGACCGCCGGATCGTTGCCAACCCCCAGCGCGTAACCCTGGAGCCGTACTCGCTGGAGCTCGCGACCGGTAGGGACCCCGGCTACGCGGACTCGACGGTGTCCGGCGTGCCGGTCAGGCTGTATGCTTGGCCCCTGGTGGAGAGAAGACGAGCCCAGTTCACCCTGGTGGTGGGCCAGAGCGTGCAGCCGCAGCGGGACGCGCTCGGCCAGCTGCTTCTGATCCTCCTGGCCGGCGGGGGCGTAGGGCTTGTGCTGTCGCTGCTCGGAGCCTGGTTCCTGGCGGGGAGGGCGCTCGTCCCCATCCAACTCGCCTTCCATCGCCAGCAGGAGTTTGTCGCCGACGCCTCCCACGAGCTCCGCACTCCGCTGACGGTGCTGAGGACCATAGCCGACCTGCTGGACCGGCACCGTGCTGAACCCCTGGCAGCCAACAGCGAACTCTTCGACGATGCCAGGCGCGAGATCGGGCGCATGGAGAAGTTGGTGGGGGATCTGCTCACTCTGGCCCGCTCCGACCTGGGGGAGGCCGAACTCGCAATGGGTGAGCTGGACCTGGGCACCCTGGCCGACGAGGTGACCGCCCGGATGGGGCTCCTGGCGGAGCAGCGAGGTGTTCGGCTGTCGCGGCAGAAGGAGGATCTGCCGCTCTTCGTGGAAGGAGACCCGGACCGGCTGCAGCAGGTCGTGGTGATCCTCTTGGACAACGCGCTGAAGGCCACGTCCGCCGGAGGCAGTGTCACCGTCGTCTCGAGACGGCTGGGCGCCAGCGCCTGCATCGAGGTAAAGGATACGGGCAAGGGGATTCCCCCCGAGCATCTCTCCAGGGTCTTCGACCGATTCTACAGGGTGGACAAAGCGCGCTCGAGGGAGCATGGGGGGGCGGGGCTCGGTCTAGCCATCGCGAGGTCGCTGGTGGAGGCCCATGGAGGGCAGTTGAGCCTGGATAGCGTCCTGGGCGCCGGAACCACGGCTAGAGTGTGCCTGCCTCTCGAAATGGGGAAAGGTAGGAGGGTGTGAGGATGTCGGTGCCATCGCCCACCCTTGGTCAGGTTCGCAATGCTTTCTCCGAACGATCAGCTTGCCACGCAGCATCCCCATCCGGCGGGTGAAGTAGTGCTCGCTGGGCTCGCCCGTGGCAGAGCAGCAGTCCTTCCAGTGGTTGCCTTCCACGCTCCGCCGACCCCGGCGCTACGAGAAAGCGCGTAGCACCCATCCTCGTATTTGCCGATGTGCCCCGCCCGCTCCCGCCGTAAACTCAGCCCGGGGCGAAGCGTGGGGAGACCACGCGATTGAAGGGAGGCAGACTCGCGACCGTGACCGTTTCGGGATCTACGACTACAATACGGCGGTGAACGGCGACGCTCGTCTCGCCCCTCGGGAGATGGCTGCCGATGTGGTGGAGCGCTCCCACCGCGATGTGGCCGAGGGCGCCGGCAGCTCTCGCGCCGTGACCGACTCATCGCCCGCCGGCGGCATCGCGAGGTCGCGGAGACAGCGACCAGGGCCGGCTGGCCTGGACGATCCTCGTCGCAAGGGAACGGTGATTTGGACTCGAACGAGACAACGTGGACGAAAGACGTAACGGTCTTCTTGGCTAGCCAGACCTTGTCGCTCTTTGGGACGTCGCTGGTTCAGTACGCGATCACGTGGTACATCACGTTGACGACACAGTCCGGCGTGATGATGACAATTTCGATCGTCTGCGGCTTCCTGCCCACCTTCTTCGTCTCACCTTTCGCGGGGGTATGGGCGGACAGGTACCACAGGCGGACGCTCATCATCCTGGCGGACTCCACGATCGCGGTATCGACGCTCGTCCTTGCCATACTGTTCTACATGGGATACGGTACGGTCTGGCTGCTGTTCGTGATATCCGCCATCCGTGCATTCGGTACTGGGATCCAGACGCCGGCCGTGGGAGCGTTCATTCCGCAACTCGTGCCGCAGGATGAGCTTACCAGGGTGAACGCAACCAACAGCAGCATCCAGTCACTGGTTGCTCTGGTGTCCCCGATGGTCAGTGGCGCGCTGCTTACCATGGCGTCGATCGAGACCGTGTTCTTCATCGACGTCGTCACGGCAGCCACGGCGGTCTCGATTCTTCTGCTCTTCCTGCATGTTCCCGCCCACGCGAAGGCCTCGAACAGGCAAAGGATCAGCTACTGGGGCGACATGCGCGAAGGCATCGCCTATGTCAGGAACCACGGATTCGTCAGGACTGTCCTCCTGTTCAATGCGGTCTTCTTCACACTCGTCACGCCGCTGGCATTCTTGACGCCTCTGCAGGTCACGCGTAGCTTCGGCGACGACGTCTGGCGTCTGACGGCCATCGAGGTGTCCTTCTCCGCCGGCATGACGGTAGGTGGCATCATCATGGCATCCTGGGGTGGACTGGAGAACAAGGTCCACTCGATGATCCTGGCCAACCTGGTTATCGCGCTTTGTACATTCGCGCTTGGCATCCCGCCTGTCTTCTGGGTCTACCTGCTGCTGATGGGAGTGATTGGGCTTGCGCTACCGGTCTTCAACACGCCGTTCATGGTCCTGATGCAGCAGAAGGTGGAGGGAGACTTCCTGGGCAGGGTGTTTGGCTTGGTTGGGATGATAGCGAGCGTCACGATGCCGATGTCGATGCTCGTGTTCGGGCCGGTAGCCGACCTGATCAGGATAGAATGGCTGCTCCTGGGAACCGGTCTGCTGATGGTGGTTCAGTGCCTCTTCATGCTGGGCAATAGGGTGCTGGTCGAGGCGGGAAAGCCGGTCTAGAGAAGCCTAGCGGTGATCGACGCCGCTCCAGGAGAGTTGGTTGCCTCTTCCTTGCGCATTCGGCCGTTTCCAGGGCGATCCATGAAGGCGGCAGCCGGTCGTTCGCTGTCGCCATGACGAGCGCCTCCGGCTGCTCGCGTTTCAGGGGCTGCATCTTTGCGTGCTCCACACGGGACAGTGCGATCCCGGAGGGGTGCACCTGATGTGGTTGTGCCTCACTTCCCACTCGAAAGCTCCTGGGAGCAGCGGGTGGCGCTGCCTCCGCTGGGGGGGAACACCGCACTCCGGCCGGAGCGGTGCCACCAGCCCGGTTTCCTTCCGGATTCCAGCCTCGGCCTGCATGCACGCTGGCACTTCTATTGCTTGCGGGCCGGTCTGTTCGCTTCGGGAAGCAATCCCTGGAAACCCACTAGGCGACTAGTGTGATGTGGAGGATGGGTCGATGTCACGATTCACAGCGCGGCGCTCGATGAAGGCGCTAGTCTCCGTGCCCGCAGCCCTGGCGGTGATGATTGCCGTTGCCGTCACCGCCTACGCGGCTCCCACTAGTGCGATCTCCATCAGCGACCTCACGCCGGCCAACGGCTCAACGGCGCCCGCGAACCAGGAGGTTGAGGTCTCGGGGTTCATCACCAGTGATAGCTCCATTCTGACGGAGAGCATCGTCGTCTCCATCGATGGCTCCAGTGCCGACGTCCAGTTGATCGTCGGCAGCCGGGCGGAGCGGGCCGGCTTCCGCACCACTCGGGCGTTCACCCCCGGCACCCACACGCTGACTGTGACCGCGACGAACACTAGCAACGAGCGGACAGAGGCATCGTCGGCCTTCACGGCCGTTGCGGGGGCTACCGTGGCGCCTGCACAGGTGGCTACTCCGGCTGCCACCGCGGCGCCGGCGCCAGCACCCGCCCAGGTAGCCGCCCCGGCTCCCACTCAGGCGACGGCGCAGATGCCTAAGCAGTTGCCGGCCCCGGGAGGTTTGCCGCTGGCTGCTGACTTCCCGGCTCTACTGGCGCTTGGCACCGCCCTGTCCCTGCTCGGCCTGAGGCTTCGGGCGGTTAGCGGAGACTAGGAATCCACGGCAGTCCGGCCGTCTCCCTATGGCCTCGCCGATTCCGTGGATGATGTGCATGTCGCGGCGCATCTGTCGCCCTCAGTCGTGTCGTCGCTCGTCGATGCTCCGTATACGTGCACGCTGCTCGGCCTAACCTCCGTCCGCGAATCCTCCAAACCCTTCATCCGGACCTGCATCCGCTGATCCAGCCCCCCTCGGGCGGCGCCCCCCCGGCGCCCCCCCCGCGGGCGGTGGGGTAACCCCGGGGCCCCCGCGGGGGCGGGGCGGGTACCAGACCCCCCC
>JBLNDL010000013.1:0-66072 GCA_050261575.1 Sphingomonadaceae bacterium
GGTGTAGGTTTCACCCGAGGTGCCGGCACGCCCGTGAGGAGTGCAGCCAGTTGGAGCCGGAGTTCAGGGAGGTGGAGCACGGCCATTGGGTGGCGTGCCACTTCTGGAACGAGATTGGGTAGACAGAGAAGGGGGGCGGCCACTCGGCCGCTCCCCTTCTCTTCTCCACTAATTGGCTTCGACTAGCTTCCGGAATTCGTCCCCAGTGAGGGTCTCCCGATCCAGCAGGAGCGCGGTGAGGCGATCCAGCGACTCTCTCCGTTCGGACAGCAGTTGCTTGGCTCTCGCCCGGGCATCGTCGATCAACTGGTGGATCTCCTCGTCGATCTCCTTGGCAAGGTGATCGCTGAAGGAGCGCTCCGCGAAGGAGCCCCGGCTCGACTCCGATCTCACCAACGCGACCGGCCCGAAGCGCTCGCTCATTCCGTACTGGCAGACCATTCGCTGTGCGAGTTCGGTCGCCCGCTCAATGTCGTTGGAGGCACCTGTGGTGACCTCGCCGTACACGAGCTCCTCGGCGGCGTGGCCACCGAGTATAGACGCCAGCGTGTCCAGGAACTGCGATCGGGTCCACAGCGCCCGGTCCTCGGCTGGGAGGAACTGGGTGAAGCCTCCCGCTCTGCCCCGACCGATGATGGTCACCTTGTGGACTGGATCGCAGTTGGGGAGAGCCGCCGCAACGAGGGCGTGTCCGATTTCGTGGTAGGCGGTGACCTTGCGCTCGCGATCGCTGATGACCCGGCTCTTGCGCTGCGGCCCTGCGATCACCCGATCCACAGCCTCCTCCAGCTCGGCCTTTCCGATGGAGCGCTTGCCTCGGCGAGCGGCGAGGATGGCAGCCTCGTTCATTAGATTCGCGAGGTCGGCACCCGAGAACCCCGGGGTCTGCCGCGCGACCGTCTCCAGGTTCGCATCCTTTGCCAGCGGCTTGCCGCGGGCGTGGATGGCGAGGATCGCCTTCCGTCCCCTGACGTCGGGGGAATCCACGGTGACCTGGCGGTCGAACCGCCCTGGGCGGAGCAGCGCCTCGTCCAGGACGTCCGGCCGGTTCGTTGCCGCGACGACGACCACGCCGGAGCGGCCGTCGAAGCCGTCCATCTCCACGAGGATCTGGTTGAGGGTCTGCTCCCGCTCGTCGTTGCCGCTGTGGCCAGCCCTCATGCCCGCCCCTCGATGGCGACCGACGGCGTCGATCTCGTCGATGAAGACGATGCACGGCGCGGCGCGGCGCGCCCGGGTGAAGAGGTCGCGCACTCTGGATGCTCCGACTCCCACGAACATCTCCACGAACTCGGAGCCGCTTATGCTGAAGAAGGGCACGCCGGCCTCGCCTGCGACGGCCTTGGCCAGCAGGGTCTTGCCGGTGCCCGGGGGACCGATCAGGAGGACCCCCTTCGGGATGGTGGCGCCGAGAGCAGTGAACTTCCCGGGGTTCTTCAGGAACTCCACGATCTCCTGGAGTTCAAGCTTCGCCTCCTCAACCCCCGCCACGTTTTTGAAGGTCACCCTTGGTGCCTCGTTCGGCCGATCGGCTCCGCCGCGGCTGACACGGGCGCCGCTACGGGTGAAGGACCCGTAGCGACCGGCGCCGCCGGTCTTGCTGCCGAGGTACACGATGCCCAAGACGAAGGCGACGCACACGGCGGAGACGACTAGCACCACCCAGGTGCCGCTAGGGTTACCGGAGGCAACCGGATCCTGAACGTCGAGAGGGATCTCCAGCAGTGTGGCGTCGGCCACGCCGTAGTTGCGCAGGGTCTCCAGGATCGACACCTGGGACTCCTTGCGAGAGGTAATCGTGGACCCGTCCGACAGCTTGGCGACCACCACGTCACCGGAGAGGGTGAGGCTCTGTATCTGTCCCTGCTTTGCCATCTTGGCGATCTGGTCGACGGGGACCTGCCGTGGCTGGACGGTCTCGGTGTTGGATGTGCGGACGGCAAGCAGCACGGCGAGCAGCAGCGCCGCCGCGAGGGCCGCCAGCAACATCGTCAGGCGTCTGTCTTTGAGCAGTCTTCGGAAATGCATCGCTCGCCTCGTCTCGTGCGAACTCAGGGGAGTCTGCGGATGCAGGTGTGAATATTAATTATACACCATTGCTTGTGGCCAGCAAGGGTAATAGGGGCTATGTTGTTGTAGCCGTTCCACACTTCCCCGCGATGAGCCGCCTGAAGGGCAGCGAGGCGCGACGGCGACGAAGGCGGTATAATCTGGGCGCTGCAGGTCTCGGATGGGAGCGCGACTATGGCCGAAAGGAAGTGCCGCTACTGCCTGTACTGGCATTCCCGCTTGCCTGGGAGGTTCGAGGCGAAGGACGACAGCGTGGGAGAGTGCAGGTTCAACCCGCCGTCTGTGAGCCCTGCTGGCGGGAGTCAGAGGGCTTCGCAGAAGAAGGGGATCTGGCCGGAGACGTACGGCGGGGATTGGTGCGGGCAGTTCAGCTTGAGTCGGTGGCCGCAGCCGGGTGGATGGCACCTGAAGCCGCCGCCGGTGAACTAGCCAGGACCGAGTGGCGAGGACTGAGGACTGAGTGACGCTCTCAGCCCTCAGTTCCAGCCAGTGTTCGAGCACACCGGTTTTGAGGGTGTCACCCTTCTCTGCCGCTCAGCGTGACAGCACCTGTCAGCACCGCTGTGTCGAACCACCAAGCAGGTATCTCCAGATAGAGTACACGTTTCCCGCCAGAGAAGTTGGCATGAACGAGAGATACCCGCTTAGTCGTTGCCGCCGAGGTTGCCGAAGGGATTCTCGTTTGCCTCGATCTCGGCCAGCGCCTCGGCGGCCGCCTCCCGCATAGTGGGATCGGAGCTCTCGTAGCAGTAGACGAGGGCATCGCGAGCCTCCGGGCCGCCGATCTGTCCCAGGGAGGAGATGGCGGCCAGCCGGACGGACGCATCCGGGTCGTCCACCAGGTCGGCCAGGGTGTCGACGACCTCCTCGTAGTCGGCGGCGGCGATCGCCGCCTCACGGCGAACGGCGGGATCATCGCTGGCCATCTGCTCTCGCAGGGACTCCGCCCAAACCGGATCGATGTTGCGTCCGATGGCCTGGATGGCGGCGAGCCGCAGCCCGGCGCGGGTGAGGCCGCGCCGGATCTCAGCGCGGACGTTGTCGGTGGAGAAGTAGCCCACCGAGGCGAGCGCCGCAGCCCTCACGCTGGTAGCCTCAGTCTCGGACTGGGCTCGATCCAGCAGTACGCGCTCTATCTCCCTTGCGTCTTCCTCCGGCCGTTCCCCCAACTCTGCAGCCAGGGCGAACCCACCCAGACGGTCGGCTGCGGCTGCCCGCACGGTCTCGTCGGGGTCGTGGAGGCAGAGATCCAGCAGCTTGGCGAGCAGCTCCTGGCTGTCGTCGTCCACCGAGGCGCCGATGGCCAGCCGGCGGACATCGGCGTTGGGGTCCTCGATCGCCATCTCGTAGATTGCGTCGAAGTCCACCAGGGTGTCCTCCTCCGCGTGCTGGCGGAGGGTTGCGAGCAGGGTCATACGCTCGCGGTCGGCGAGACCCAACCACACGGTCCTGAAATGCTGCAATTGATCCTGACCAAGATCGGTGAGCTGCCTGGTCTGGGGGCGAGTGAGTCGCCTCCGGGCAGCCAACGTCTCCAGGGTTTCCTCGAAGCTGGGCATCGTACGTTTCCTGTGTTCTAGTCCCTACAAGCAGTGGTGGGGGCAGGCAGACTGAGTCTGCCTGCCGCGAGCGCACCACGGGCACGCCGCTACCGGGCACGGACAGGCCTTCTCAGTATGCCTTGCCGAAGACCACACGCCGGCCGCTGGGCTTGGCACACCACACGCAGCTTCCGTCCTCCAGCTCGGCCTCCAAAGGTATGCATCGGATGGTGGCCCCGGTCTCATCCTTGATCTTGGCTTCGCATTCGGCACCGCCACACCAATGGGCGAGCAGGAAGCCACGCTTCTCCTCCAGAGCGGTCGTGAACTCCTCGAAGCTGTTCACCTTGGCGGTGCGCTCGGCCATGAACCTGCGCGCCCTCTCCAGAAGATCGCGTTGGATCTGGTCCAGCAGCTCGGCCAGGCGCGCCTTGACGCCGTCCATCGGGACCAACTCCTTGGCTCGAGTGTCGCGACGGACCAGGACGACCTGGTTGTTCTTGACGTCGCGTGGGCCGATCTCGATGCGGATGGGAACACCCCGCAGCTCGTGCTCGTTGTACTTCCAGCCTGGGGTGTGGGCGTCGTCCCAGTCCACCTGCAGGCGGATGTCGGCCCCGAGGCTGGCTTTCAACCGGTTCACGGCCTCGGCCACCGCCTCCTTCTCCTGCTCTTTCCGCCAGATGGGGACGACCACGGCCTGGACCGGGGCGACCCTTGGCGGCATGATGAGACCCGAGTCGTCGCCGTGGACCATGATGATGGCGCCGATCAGCCGGGTGGATACTCCCCAACTGGTCTGCCAGGCGTACTTCCGCTCGCCGTCCATGTCCTGGAAGGTGATGTCGAAGACCTTGGCGAAGTTCTGGCCCAGGTAGTGGGAGGTGCCAGCCTGGAGTGCCTTGCCGTCTCCCATCATCGCCTCGATGGCGTAGGTGCGGACCGCGCCCTTGAACTTCTCGGCCTCGGTCTTTTGCCCATACACGACCGGAATCGCCAGGTCCTCCTCGACGAAGGAACGGTAGATGTCGAGGATCCTCAGCGTTTCCTCCTGCGCCTCCTCCGCAGTGCGGTGGACGGTGTGGCCTTCCTGCCAGAGGAACTCGGTGGTCCGGAGGAAGAGACGGGTGACCTTCTCCCAGCGCAACACGTTGCACCACTGATTGACGAGTATGGGTAGGTCCCGCCAGGAGTTGACCCACTTCGAGTACATGTGGCCGATGATCGCCTCGGAGGTGGGTCGGATGGCGAGGCGTTCCTCCAGGGGCTCGCTACCGCCCTGGGTCACCCAGGCCACCTCGGGAGCGAAACCCGCCACGTGCTCGGCTTCGCGTGCCAGGAAGCTCTCGGGGATGAGCAGCGGGAAGTAGGCGTTCACGTGGCCGGTGGCCTTGAATCGGGCGTCGAGCAGCCGCTGAATGTTCTCCCAGAGGGCGAAGCCGTAAGGGCGGATGACCATGCACCCGCGCACCGGGGCGTAGTCGGCCAACTGGGCCTTGAGGATCACCTCAGTGTACCAGCGCGAGTAGTCCTCACTCTTATCCGTGAGCTTCTCGACGAAGGATTCCTGGTCGGACATCTTTCCTCCCACACCTGCTTGCGTTTCGGTGGACCGTGCTGGCCCGCCATCGCTTGGATGGCGAAAAGGAGGCCAGATTGAGGCCTCCTCGGACTTCCACTATTCGGGCCTGGACCCTGCCACACGGTCCTCGCGTGGTGCGGGACCATGCGCCCCGCCGCCCGCGTGGGCCGGTAATGCGCCGCCTTACACGACGTCGCGGATGCCGCATGCCGGGGCCGGTGGGCCGACTCCCCCGCACAGGCACCCGCGGTCCCTACAGTTCGATCCTGGCCACCGGTGGCATCCGCCGCTTAAACTCGGAGGAGGCCACAAGCCCCGCGACGCGATCGACCGTCTCCCGCGGGTAACCAAGGGCAACGATTTGGCCGCGAGCCAATCCACGGTCAATCAACAAGTATAGCACACGGTCGGCCACGTCGTAGGACACCCCGAGCTCCTCCTCGTCGGTCTGTCCGGCCCAGAGATCGGCGGTGGGGGCCTTGTCGACGATGGCTGGATCCACCCCCATGTGGCGCGCTAGTTGCCGGACCTGCGTCTTGTAGAGGCAGCCGATGGGGTTGATTGCCCAGGCGGCATCACCGTGGAGGGTCCCGTAACCCAGCAGCATCTCGGTCCGGTTGCTGGTGCCGATGACAAGGGCGTCGTGCTCCTCCGACTGATCGTAAAGGATGGCCATGCGGATCCGAGCCATCGCGTTGCCCATCCGCCGTCGATCCGTGATGGGGACATCTCGGAAGAGGGCCTCCGCCACCGGCGTGATATCGACCGTCTTGGACGGCATTCCCAGCCGCTCGATCTCCAGGCGGGCGTGGTCCAGGCTCTCGGGGCTGCTGGTGCGGTAAGGGAGTACGTAGCCGTGGACGTTGGCCCGCCCGAGTGCTCGAACGGCGAGGCGGGCGACGAGGCTGGAATCGATGCCGCCTGACATCCCCAGGACGACCGCTTTGCGTCCGGCTCGGGTGATCTCCTCGCGGATGAAGCCGACGAGCCGCGGCACTACGCGTTCGACGTTGAGACTGAAGGCGTCCGCAGGGGGCTCCGGGGGCATGGATAGCACGGGAAGGACCTCCACTTCGAACTCGCAACGGTGTTGTTCACGAAGGCATGGAGACACGGAGAAGAGGAATTCACGTCTCCGTCACTCTGTGCATCCGCGGTCTAACGGTCACTCTCAGTCTTGCAGGCCACTGATGAGCGCGGCGTACTTGTCCTGGAGAACGCGCGCCTGGTCGGACGAGGTGGACTCGGCTATGACGTGGAAGATGGGCCGGTCGGGATCGGGCAGGATGAGGACCCATTCGTTTCCGAGATCGATCCTCACCCCGTCGATCTGCTTGGTCTGGCCGTCCCTGTACTGCTCGTGCAGGATGCGCATGATGCGGCCCTTCCGCTCCCAGGGGCACGAGACCTTCGTCGACGACATGAAGTAGGGAGGCAGCGAGCCGACGACGTCGGCTAGGCTGGCACCCGCCGCGGCGAGCAACCCCATCATCTGGGCGATGGCGAACATGCCGTCGAAGCTGGGGTGGAATGCCGGGAATATGAAGCCGCCGTTGCCGTCGCCGAGCATGGCCACGCGTTCGCGTGCGGCCGCCTCCATCATAGAATGGGGGTTGACACGGGTGCGGATGACCTTGCCCCCGTGCCTCGCTGCCAACTCGTCGATCGTCCTGGAGGCCGAGACCGGCACCGCAACGACGGCACCCGGCTTAGCCCGGAACACCAGGTCGGCCATGGCGGCGAGTGCAGTCATCCCGGGCAGGATCTGGCCGGTACCGGTGACCAGGAAGACGCGTTCCCCTCCTGGGTCGATCCGGGCGCCCATGCTTGCCCGGAGGGCGGCTGAGATGGAGGCGCACTGAGTCAGCGCGACTTCGTGCTCCTCGGGCGAGGCCATCGGGCGGGCGTCTTCCACGGCAGCGTTCAGGGCCACCACCCTAGTGCCCCCCTGCCGCAGGATCGGGGACAGGATGGTGGACGAGAGGGAGTTGCTGTAGTCCACCACGAGGGTGAAGCCCTCGGGCGGAGCGGGCAGGGTGGATCGAGCCATGGCCTGGAGGAAGCTCTCGCTGTAGGCCTCGATGACGCGTGGCTGGTAGTAGATCAGCCCCACCTCATCGAGGTAGACCCGACGGAAATCCTCGCGGAAGAAAGTATTCTCTATCTTGCGCTCGGTGGGTTTGCTGATGTCCATACCGTTCTGGTCGAAGAACTTGATGTCGACGACCCGATTGTCGAACGGGGAGAGTCGGACGTCGATACCCGCCTGGGCCTCGGAGACGCGGGTGATGTAGCGCGCGACGGGAATCGGCACCGACGCCAGGTCGGCCACGTTGACCCCGGCAGAGGGTAGACCGGAGATGATGGCCCGCTTGATCATGCGGGGCGTGCGGTTGGGATCGCGGTTAACCGCGACCACAGCCCCTTTCGGTAGGGTGGCGCCGAAGGCTGCGCCCAGCTTGGCGGCGAACTCGGGTGTCAGGTCGATGTTGACCAGGCCGGTGACGCCGTAGCGGCCGAAGAGGACGCGCCTACCCTGCGCCCCCCATATGATGCTGGTGCCCACGGTAGCGCCGGTCTCGATCTCCTTATTGGGCCATATCTTCACGTTCGGCTGGATGATGGCGCCGTCCCGGACGACGGTGCCGTCGCCGATGACCGCGCCCTCGAAGAGGACAGCCTTGCTCTCGATATGGCACTGTTTGCCGACGATAGCGCCGTGGACCTCCACTCGCTCGCCCAGATAGCTGTTGTTCCAAATGACGCTGCGCACGACGTGGCAACGGGTGTCCACGACGGAGTACTCGCCGATGACGCTGGGACCGTGGACCACAGCACCGCTCTTGACCTTGGCCTCTCGGCCTACGCAAACCGGGCCGTAGAGCTGGGCGTCCGGCGCGATGTCGGCGCCCTCGTCGACCCAAACCCCGCCGCCCATGTGCTTCCCAGGCAGCGGGATGGCGACCTTCCCGGAGAGGAGGTCCGCGTTGGCCCGGATGTACTCTTGCAGGTTGCCCACGTCGCACCAGTATCCGGGTGCGATGAAGCCGTACAGCGGGTCCCCCTTCTTCAGCATCATGGGGAACAGCTCCTGGCTGAAGTCGAAGACCTTGTTGGGCTCGAAGTAGTCCAGCACCTCCGGCTCGAGGACGTAGATGCCGGTGTTCACGGTGTCGCTGAACACCTCGCCCCAACTGGGCTTCTCCAGGAACTGGACGATCGTCCCGTCCTCGCGCGTGATGATGACCCCATACTCCAGAGGATTGGGCACCCGATAGAGGGTGAGGGTAGCGAGGGCCTTCTTCTCCTTGTGGAACTCCACGATCTGGGTGAGATCGAAGTCGGTGAGAGCGTCTGCGCTGATGACCAAGAAGGTGTCGGTGAGGTGCTTCTGGGCGAGCTTGACGCTGCCAGCGGTTCCCAGGGGGGATTCCTCCACCGAGTAGATGATCTTCATTCCGAGTTGGCTACCGTCGCCGAAGTAGTCCTGGATCATCGATGCCAGGTACTGGACGGTGACCACGACTTCGGTGATCCCGTGTCTCTTGAGGAGATCCAGGTTGTGCTGCATCACTGGTTTGGTGGCGATGGGCACCATCGGCTTGGGGCGGCCCAAGGTCAAAGGGCGCAGCCTCGATCCCTCACCTCCGGCCATCACGACTGCCTTCATTGTCATCTCCTCTTAGAACGCTGGTGCTGAACAATCGCCATGTCTCAATAATACCCAAAGCCCGAAGGCTGCAGCAAGGAAATGTGTTCGGGGCTATAATTCGCTCGGTTCTGAGGAGTGCTCGACGAATGGGCAGGGGCAGGTCTGAGTCTCCTCCCAGGCGTACGCCGAGGTGCGCCGCTGCCGGGTACAGACGCTCTGAGGAGGTGGGGGTTGTGATGGACGTTTCGAACGGCGGCACCGGGGAGGCAGGGGGAGCAGCGTGGCCCTGCTGGGTCGAGGTGGATCTGGACGCGATCCGGCACAACGTCGCGGAGATCAGGGGCTTGCTTCCGCAGTCGTGCCAGGTGATGGCGGTCGTGAAGTCTCAGGCGTATGGACATGGGGCAGTGGCGGTAGCTGGGGCGGCGCTCGAGGCGGGCGCGACCTGGCTGGCGGTCGCGCGGGTCCGAGAGGGAGTGGAGCTTCGGAAGGCGGGGATAGGCGCCCCCATCCTCCTCCTGGGACCGGTGGCGCCTCCGGAGATACCGGCCATGGTGGAGCACGAGATCCGGCCCGTCCTGGTGAGCTTCGAGCAGGCAGCGGCGATCTCGCGGGCCGCGGTTGTCGCGGGGAAGCGGCTGCCCGTGCACCTCAAGCTGGAGACCGGAATGGGCAGGTACGGGGTCCCACTGGCAGATCTGCTGGAGCTGTTGCCCCGGGTGGCGGGGCTGCCCGGGTTGGAACTGGAGGGGCTCTGCTCGCACTTCGCCACCGCCGACGAGGCGGATGAAAGCTACGCCCGATCGCAACTCGCCGCTTTCCAGGAGGGGAGAAGGAGGCTCGAGCAGGCAGGGTTCCATGCCTCCGTAGTCCACATGGCGGCCAGCGCGGCAGCGCTCGGGCTGGGGGTAAGCCACCTGGACATGGTGAGGATCGGGCTATCCCTGTACGGTCTCTATCCCGCCCCCCACCTCGCCGGGCGGACCGCGCTGCGGCCGGCCCTCTCGGTTCACAGTTGGGTGGCCCGAGTCTTTCGGCTGGAGCCGGGCCAGAGCGCCGGTTACGGACGGACCTTCGTCGCCTCGGAGCCCACCACCGCCGCGTTGGTGCCGATGGGGTACGCCGACGGGCTGCCGCGCTGCCACTCGAATCGGGGCTGCGTTCTGGTCCAGGGGCAGCGGGCGGCGATAATCGGCCGGGTGAGCATGGATCAGTGCGTCGTGGACGTGAGCCATTGCGGCCCCGTGCGGGAGGGAGACCCGGTGGTGGTGATCGGTTCCCAGGGAGATGACACCATCAGTTGCGACGAGTTTGCCGAGAGGTCCGGGACGATCAGCTACGAGGCACTGACCTCGTTGGGTGAGCGGATGCCAAGGGTGTACCGGAGCGGCGGCCGGGTGGTCGGCGTGGCGTATCTGGACGAGGGGAGATTGGAGTGGTGCCAGCGCTGAGAGCCGTCGAACTCATTGAGAGGAAGAGGGCGGGGAAGGAACTCACGAAGGAGGAGATAGAGGAGCTCGTCTCCGGGTACGTTAGGGGGGAGATCCCGGACTACCAAGTCTCGGCGTGGCTCATGGCGGTGTGCTTGCGCGGCCTGAGCCAGCGGGAGACCGTGGATCTGACGTGGGCGATGGCAGCATCGGGCGCGATGCTGGACCTCGCGGGTGTCGGGTGGCCGGTGGCCGACAAGCATAGCTCCGGTGGCGTGGGCGACAAGACGACGCTCGTGGTGGGGCCGCTGGTGAGGGCGTGCGGGGTGGCGGTGGCCAAGATGTCCGGGCGGGGGCTGGGCTTCACGGGCGGCACCGTGGACAAGCTGGAGTCGATCCCCGGGTACGTCGCGGACCTAAGCGCGGCCCAGTTCGTGCGGCAACTGGAGAGGGAAGGCATCGTCCTCGCTGGACAGAGTCCCGAGCTGGTGCCGGCCGACCGCAAGCTGTACGCGCTCAGGGACGTCACGGGCACCGTGGAGAGCATTCCACTGATCGCCAGCAGCATCATGTGCAAGAAGCTGGCTGTCGGGGCCCAAGCCGTCGTGCTGGACGTGAAGGTCGGGTCCGGCGCGTTCATGGCCGAGTTGGGAGAGGCACGTGAGCTGGCCCGCCTGATGGTCGACATCGGCACGGCCGCGAACAGGAGGGTGAGCGCTCTGCTGACCCCGATGGACCAACCCCTCGGGATGGCGGTGGGGAACGCGCTGGAGGTGGCCGAGGCCATCGCGACGCTGCGGGGGGATGGTCCGCGGGATCTGGTCGAGCTGTGCGTGCTCCTGGCCGGGGAGATGCTCTACCTGGCAGGCGCGGCGGGCAGTCCGCAGGAGGGCAGGGAGCGGGCACAGAAGGCTCTCGACTCGGGCGATGCGCTCCAAGTGATGGAGAGGCTGCTCCTGGCTCAGGGAGGCGATCCGAGGGTGCTGGAGAACCCGGGGATCATGGGAAGGGCTCCCCATGTCCTGCCCGTCACCAGCCATTCCCGAGGCTGGGTAGCGGGAGTGGATGCGCGTGGCGTGGCCAGGGCGGCCCTGTCGCTAGGAGCAGGTCGGGCTCGGAAGGAGGACGCCGTGGACCACCAGGTAGGGGTGGTGCTGCGGGTGAAGGCGGGGTCCGAGGTGGAGGAGGGCACGCTACTGGCGGAGGTGCACGCCCGAGATGCGTCCGTCGGGGAGCGGGCGGCGGCTGAGGTGCTGCGCGCCTTTCGGATCGAGGATGTGCGGCCGGAAGTCGCCCCAGATTCCATCGAGAGGGTCGGCCCGGTTCCGGCCGTTTGAGCAGCCGGGCGGGGTTCCGCCCGGGCGGATAGCGGGTTATAATCCTGGTGTGGGCACTACTCTGGCTTTTGCTGGAGCGGCATTTTCGCCTCCGGGCGATCTGTATCCGCCCGGTGCGCCGTCCACCGATCGGAGAGAAGGAGGCACCGATGAAGCTATACGTAGACCTGAACGGTGACCGACACTACTTGATGACCGATGACGGGGAAGCAGTGTACATAGATGATCTGAAAGAAGAGGGGCGCGATACCGAGTTCATCGATCAGGTGATCGATTCCGCGAGGTATCGGCGGGGCCCCAAGCGCACTAGGGTTGCCGGTTCGCTGGAGGTTGAGACGTTCGGCGCCGGTCGCGACGAGCAGCTTTAGGTTGAGTCGGGTGAGCGCGGGGCAGGCGGCACGCCTGCCCCGCGCGTTGCTTTCTATCCGGGGATGGAATGCGAGGCTAGCCAGGCTCTCGCGGCCTCGCCCACGTGGGCGGCCGGCCCTACTCGCACCGTGCACTCCGGCAGTGAGTGGATGAAGGCCGGACCGTAGAACTTCCTCCCAACCCGACTGTCCAGAATCACGACTATCCCTCTGTCGGTCCTGCTTCGTATCAGCCTGCCGAATCCCTGCTTCAGACGAAGAATGGTCTGGGGAACCGAGTACTGCCGGAAAGGCTCTTCGAATGCCTCGCTGCGGGCCGCGAAGATGGGGTCGGTAGGCACCGAGAAGGGGAGCTTCACGATCACCAGGCAACTGAGGGCATCGCCGACTACGTCGATCCCCTCCCAGAAGCTGCTGGTTCCCATCAGGACAGCCCTCGGGGTGGTCATGAAGGCCTGGAGCAGTCTGCGCCGCGAACCATCCAGTCCGTGGGCGAGCAGCAGGATCCCTCGATCCTCGAGCCGTGGGCGGATAGCGCTGGCGGTGAGCCTGAGTTGAGCGTGGGAAGTGAAGAGCACGAGGGTGCGTCCCTCCATGGCGAGGGCGATGTCCGCGACGGCAGACTCGACCGCCCTCTGTGATGAGGGCTTTGCCGGCTCAGGAATGTCCTGGACGACGTATAGAAGGGTGGAGCGCTTGTAGTCGAACGGCGAACCCACCATCAGCTCGCGGGCATCCTCGAGTCCGAGCCGCTCTCGGACGTAGTCGAAGCTGCCCTCGGTCGTGAGCGTGGCGGAGGTGAGGATGACGGAGTCCTTGCAGGAGAACAGGGCATCGTTGAGGATGTCACCGACGTGCAGCGGCGCCGAGCGCAGCGTGAGATCCTCAAGCATCGTGCCCGAGGCGATCCAGTAGATGCCGTTGGCACTGGGGGAGGAGACGATCTCCTCTCCCTGCGTGCAGAGCCGCTCCAGGTAGCTCTGAAAACCGCTCATCTCGGCGAGTATGCCCTCTCTCTCGACGATCTCCCCGTCGTCCAGCGGTTGGATCGCCAACACCAGCCGCTCTAGCTGCTGGCGGAGGGAGAGAAGCCTGCGAGATAGCTCTGCCCATCGCACCTCGATCTCCGACCAGCCGGGCTGAGCTCGGACGGCGCCGGTTACGCGGAGCCGGATGGCTGTCCGGGGCCGCTCCTCGGCGTGATCGTACAGGAAGCAGTTGACCGCCTCGAAGAAGGATCGTCCCTCCTCGATAGCGGCCTCCACCCCGGCCTCGGCCTCCGAGACCAACCTTCTCAGTCGGGCCAGCGTTTCGGGTGGCATCGCCTTCGTCCTTACCGCCCCGAGCAGCTCTGAGAGGAAGCCCGCGGACCGGTGGCTGGCCGTTACTTGGTGCAAGCCGGCCAAGAAGGAGGAGAGATCGCCCCAGCCGAGGGTGAAACCCAGTTGCTCTGTGGCTTCCTCTTCCAGGTGGTGGGCCTCGTCCACGATCACGTGGCTGTATTCGGGCAGCACTCCCCCTGCGGCCGCAAGGTCGCTCAGCAGCAGGGCATGATTGACCACCACGATGTGGGCACTCTCGGCTTCTCGGCGGGCGCGGACGACGAAGCAGCTTCCGCGCCGGAACTGAGGGCAACTGGAGAGTGCGCAGGATTCGGCCTGGGCCGACACCCGTGACCAGAGGGCAGACTCTGCGGGGGAGAGGTTCAACTCGGCCCGATCGCCTGTCGCGGTGGAGGAGAGCCAGACGAGGGTCTTTATCAGTAGTTGCACCTCGGCGGGCGAGAGGTTGGGGGTGCGGGACAGCACCATCCAGCGGCGAAGGCAGAGGTAGTTGGCCCTCCCCTTGAGGAGGGCAGCCCTGAACTCGACCGGAAGGCACGCGCGCAGAGCGGGGATGTCCTTGTTGTACAGTTGGTCCTGCAGGTTGATGGTGTTGGTGGAGATCACCACCCGCTGCCCGTTGCGGACCGCGTAGTAGATGGACGGGAGCAGGTAGGCCATCGACTTGCCGGTGCCTGTCCCGGCCTCCACCAACAGCCGCGTGCCCGTGTTGAGCGCGTCGACAACGGCCTCCAGCATGCGAATCTGCTCCTCTCGCCTCTCGAAGCCTGGAATGGAGGACGCGACGGTCCCGCCGGGCTGGAGCAGGGCGGTGAGGTCGTCAACGTCGATGGGTGTGGGGCTGGGCGCGACGCGCAGCGCTGGCTTCGGCGCCGGACGGGCGGAGGCAAAGAGGACGAGTTCGTCACTGAAGGACTCGGGGTCGAGGGCAGAGGTGTGCTGCGTGCCGGGTGACGGATGTCGGCGTGTGGCCACGGGGCTGTTGGCGACGAAGTGCTGTCTCAGTCGGCGGCGCTGCGCCTCAGCGAACAGATCGCGGAAGGGCCAGTTGGGGAGTTGCGCCGCCAGATTGTGGATGTGCACCAGGACGCCAAGGTCGAGAGCGGCGGCCTTATCGAGCAGACCGAGGAAAACCCTGCCGGCCACGATCGCGTCGGCGAGGGCGCGATGCTCCTGCTCGACCTCCACGCCCAGCGAGCGGGCGATGGTGGGTAGGTCGTAGGATGATAGGCCGGGAAGGAGGAGGGAGGCGAGTTCGAAGGTGTCGTAGGATCTGTTGGTGAGAGTGACACCGGAGGCCGCCAGGGCCTCCAGATCGATCTGGATGCTCTGTCCGACGAGAGGGTCCGTGCCGACGAAGTCGAGAAACGGGGGAACGACGTCTCGGAGACCAGGGGCCGCATCCACCTGGTGCTGGCGGATGCCGGTGAGGACTTTCACCCGGTGGTCTAGGCCGCAGTCGGGGTCGACGAGGGAGCTGAATGTGTCCGATGCCTGTCCGGCACGAAACCTGACCGCCGCGATCTCAATGATCCGCTGCTGGTCGCCGGCGTGGGGTGTCAGTTCCAGGTCGAGGGCTACAAAGCTCTCCACCTCGCTGTCCTTACTAGGGAGCCGCTCCATTGAGACTTGGGCAGGAGGAAACGGTGGCCATCCTGAGGAATTCCTGCTGTCGCCGCTCGCGACGGCGCGAACGGCAGGAGCATTCTAGCACTTCTGATCTGGACTGACCAGTTGGGTGAGCGGTGGAGGGCCTCATCTGGATGGGACGGCGGGGGTGTGGGTTGAGGGCTCTGGCGGCGCGCGGACACCGCCCGCTCGGGGCGCTACCGGTCGTGACTACTTCAGCCGATGGTGTCGGAAACGACTGAGGTGGTTACGACCGGCAGCGTCGGCGGAGTATCGCGCGGGGCAATCCGAGCTTCCGGAAGGGTCCGCTTCCGTGTACGAGCGCCGTCGCCTATCGGCCTCTGATCCTTCGGGACAGCAGACGGAACCCTATGTCACGGACCATGGGGTTTCGAAGGAGGGTCAAGGCCACCGGGATGAGGCTCGCCGCGTAACCGACCTGCCTGGCGACTTGCTGGGGTCCCCCGGCCTGCCGGCGGGGTATGGCGACTCCCGGAATGCCGCCCACCATGGATTCCGTGAGGTCTACCATGCTCTCGCCCCGTTCCCTCAGAGCCTCGATAGGACCTTTCCTCCGCCTGCTGATCTGCAGAGCCGCGATAAGCGGGGTCAGGTTGCCCAGGGCTTCGGCTGCTCGCTGGAATGCGTTCTTTCTTCGGCGCATGGCCTGCATCTGAGCGATGCGGATGCCCACAAAGGCGCCAAGGATCGCAGTGGCCAGGGAGCCGAGGATCAAAGGGCGGGTGCGGGCCTGGTCCGAGATGAATCCCGCGACCTGCCTTGAGCCAGTGGAAAGCGTCTCGATGACCTGAGCGACATCGAATCGAGGCCGGTATGCGACTGCCGTCTCCTCCGGCTGGGTACGTGTCTCGCCCGGGGTGGGTGAGGCATAAGGCTCTCGCTGCATCGGGCACCTCCTGCTCCTATAGGGTGAACCCTAGCGCACCGCACAGCCGGCCAATCCGGGGAGGTGGAGGGCGTCGCTGCCCCCAGTGGCGCCTGGGACAACGGTGGTCCTCGGCATCATGACCGGACAGACAGTGCACTCGCTGCGCTAGGGGGCGGAAGGAGGGCAAGTTTGGTGCCACTCACCGGGCGAGGGCGGCCTCCATGACCTTGCGGCCGGCCGGGGCGGCAAAGTCGGAGCCGGGGCCCTTGTTCTCCAGTACCACGGCAACGGCGACGACCGGGTCGTCCGCGGGCGCGTAGCCGATGAACCAGGAGTGAGTCTTCTGGCCGGGACCTACCTCGGCGCTGCCGGTCTTGCCCCCGACCGGCACGCCTGGGATGGCAGCGGTCTTGGCGTAGCCCTGTTGCACGCTTGCGACCATCAGTCGGTTCACGCTGCGGGCGCTCTCCGGTGAGATCACCTCGCGAAGCACTCGCGGCGAGCGCTTTTCGAGGACGTTTCCCCTCGGATCGCGGACCTCAGCGACGAGGTACGGCTGGGGCATCTTGCCCTCGTTGGCCACGGCGGCAGACGCGAGGGCCATGAGAAGGGGGGTAACCTGGAGGTTACCCTGGCCGAAGGCTGTGTTCGCCAGTTCGACTCGGGAGAGGTCTCGGCCTCCCACCCGGCTCGTGGCGGTCGGCAGATCGAACGGTAGGTCCGCCTCCAGCCCGAAACGGGTGGCGTAGTCGAGGAAGCGTCCCCGGCTTTCGTCGATGCTGCGGACCCAGGGAGCAGGATTGGGGAGCGCATCGCCCACCGGGAGGGGATCGGTGCCGAGCCCCAGGCCCGCCTTGGCGAAGGTCACGTTGCAGGAGTAGGCGAAGTCCTCCACGAAGGTGACGCTGGAAACGCCGGGATGGTTCTTGTTCTTGATGACGAACCCGTCCACCGTCAGATCGTCGCTGCACTCGTAGCGCTCGTCCAGGTGTACGAGCCCGAGGTCGATGGCGGCGCTGGCAGTGACTATCTTGAACACCGAGCCGGGGGTGTAGAGGCCGAGGGTGGCTCGGTTGAAGAGCGGCTTGTCTGGATCGGTCCGGAGACTGTTCCACGATTCGTCGACCCTGTTCGGATCGAAGTACGGTGTGGAGGCCATGGCGAGCACTGCGCCGGTGCGGGGGTCCAACGCGACCACGGCCCCTCGATCCGATCCCAGTGCCCGGACCGCCGCGGCCTGGATCGCGGGATCGATGGTCAGGTGGAGGTCGGCGCCGACGCGTGGTCGGTGAAGCGCCTCGTCGAGCAGGGTATCCAGCGGGTTGGCCTGGACGTCGCCTCTCAGGTAGCGGGTGAAGCTGGCCTCCAGACCGGAGGTACCGTAACGGATGCTGTAATGGCCGGTGATGGGGGCTGTGGAGGGATCGGAATACCGGCGCACCACGCCCTGAGCCGTCTGCTCGCTGTACGCGAGCGCGCGGCCGGTGCGGTCAAGAATGCGACCCCGAAGGGTCCGCTTCTCCTCTTCCAGCAGCCTGGCGTTGTGGGGACCGTAGACCAGATCCTGAGCCCGGATCACCTGCCAATAGGTGAGGGTGATGGTGATGGCGCAGAAGGCGAGCAGCAGGAGGCCGGCGAGCCGGCGGATGCTAGTCTCCACGGTCACCACCCCGATCAGCCGAGACCCGGAGGAGCAACCCGATGATGATGAAGTTGGTGATGATGGAGCTGCCTCCGTAGCTGACGAATGGCAGGGTAATGCCCGTGAGGGGTATCAGCTTGGTGGTGCCGGCGAGGATCACGAAAGCCTGAACCCCGAGGATAGTGGTGAGCCCGGTGGCGAGCAGGCTGGAGAAGGCATGGGATGCGTCCAGCGCTATCCGGAAGCCCCTGTAGACCAGCAGCATGAAGAGGGCCACCACCCCCAGGGTTCCCACCAAACCGAATTCCTCTCCAATCGCAGCGATGACGAAGTCGGTATGGACCGCTGGGATGAAGCCGGGGTAGCCCTGGCCCAGACCGCTGCCCACGAGTCCCCCTGTAGCCATGGCGACGAGCGCCTGGACGATCTGGTAGCCCTGGGCATCGGCGAAGGACCAGGGATCGAGCCACACCTCCACCCTCAGCCGGATGTGGGCGAAGAGCAGAAAGCAGAAGTAGGCACCAGCCGCGAAGGCCGCGAGCCCGCCCCACACGTAGATCGCCCGAGAACTGGCGACGTAGAGCATAGCAAGGTAGATACAGAAGAAGAGTAGGGCTGCCCCGACGTCCCGCTGTGCGACCAGCATCGCCATGGAGAGGGCCCACATGACGGCCAGCGGGCCAAGGTAGGGCAGTGGCGGCAGCTTGAGACCGACGAGCCGGCTGGAACTCCACGTGAGCAGCTCCCGCTTGTCCTCGAGGTAGGCCGCGAGGAAGATGGCCAGCAGCACCTTGAGGATCTCCGAGGGCTGGAACATCATGCCTCCCAAGGCGAGCCAGGACCGGACTCCGCTGTCGTTCGGGTCCGTTCCGAGCACGAAGGTGGTTCCGACCAGGAGCAGCCCGAGTATGGCGGCGCTGTACTTGTAGGACTGGAGGATGGCGACGCTGGGCAGGAACAGCACGGTGCCGATCATCAGGGTGAAGCCCAGGGCAACCCAGAGCAGTTGGCGGAGTGCGAGCTCTGGAGTGAGGCGGGTCACCACGACCAGCCCGACGCCGACTAGCATCGCCACCATGGGAAGGAGCAACTGGTCGGCGCGAGGGCTTCGCCACAGGAGCACGAGGTGGGCAAACAGCAGGAGGGCCGACATGGCGGCAGCGCCGCGGAAATGCCACTCCTGCACCGTGCCGGGGCGGGCAAGGCTCAGGAGCCCCAACCCCAGAATCAGGAAGAGGAGGGGAAGGGGAAGAAGCATGAGTTCGGTCCAGCGGACGCGCTGCGCCAATGGTCGATCGCGGATCATGGTTCCAGCTTTACTTTGACCGGACCAAAGGCCACGAGGTCGCCGGGGCGGAGGCGCACCGGGCTCGATATCCTTTCGCCGTTAACCCAGGTCCCGTTTCTAGAGTTGAGATCCGAGAGCCACCACGCACCATCCCGATAGTCGATCACCGCGTGTCTGGTAGAAACGTAGCCATCTGTCAGGGTGATGGTGTTCTCCGGCCCGCGGCCGACCGTGGTGGTGCCGCAGAGGGGGAAGGTGTGACCCACCTGAAAGGAGGTGGCTCCCCCGTGAACGACTGTCAACCGGCCGAACTGGGGAGTGACCTTGGCGGCAGAGACGGTCGGCCGGTGCAGGTCTCTCCAGATGACGGCAATCAGTTGCCCCAGGAAGAGGTAGAGGATCAGCAGTATGGCGAGTCGAAGCAGCAGGATGATGCTTTCCGCGGACAGGATCGTTCTCCCTAGGCAAGTGCTGGGTGATGGGTTCCGAGTTCTAGGTTTGGGCTGCTAAGTCCTCAGCCCTCAGCCCTGGGCTCCGGATCCTCTGCTGCGCCCGACTGGGGCTCGGCGAGCCGGAAGGTGAACAGCGCGCCGCCGAAGGAGATTTCCTCCCCCCCGGCCAGGGGCTCGTGGGTGACCCTCCTGCCCGATACGAAGGTTCCGTTGGTGCTGCCGAGATCCAGGACCCAATAGCGGCCGGCCTCCCAGACGATGCGGGCGTGATGGCGAGAGACCCCGCGGGCCTCCAGGACGAGATCGTTGTCCACCGCCCTACCGATGCTGATGTCGGGGCCCGTCAGGGGGAGGCTCTGGCCATCCTCGTCGATCAAGAAGGCTGGGAGGCTTTCGGCTTCGGGATGAGGCTGGGGCTGGGGCTCGGGCTGAATCGCTGGCATCACTGCCGTTCCCTGCCACTCGGGAGGGGATTCCGCTGGAACGGCTGCCGGCCGTGGCTCGACATCGACCATGGCGGCCCTCACCTCCACACGTCCCGGTGGCACGGTCGCGTCCGCGGGTAGGAGCCGGACCGAGGGCGGCCCGAGGGCGCGGAAACCGTGCCTCGCAGCATAGTCCTGGAGGTAGGTGGCCAGGTCTCGCTCCATGGTGGCCTGGTAGGCGGCGAACCCGGCCAGATCGCTCGGGTGGAGGAGAACCGTGTACTGATTGGCTACCAGCGGCCCGTCGGCGGCCACCATCTGGCTGCGCTCCATCTCCCTGGCCAGGGCCTTAGCCATCTGGACCGGCTGGAGCTTCGGCTTCAGGGCTCGGGCGAAGCTACCCTCCAGAAGGTTCTCCGCGAGCTTCTCTAAGAAGGCGATCTCTTTCATGAGGAGCGATTATAGCACATGGATTCCCGGTGCTATAATCGCCGGAGGGTGCGATCGCAGCCCCGCCGAGTGTGCCACGGAGCTATCGACCGCCGCCGAGAGATGGCTCCCGCGACCCAGGAGGGTGACCTTGGTGCTGGAGACGGGTGTGGACATCATCGAGATCCAACGTGTGGAAAGGGCGGTGGCGCGATACGGGCAGCGGTTCCTGGACCGTGTGTACACTCCTCTGGAATTGGAGCAGTGCCGAGGGCGGACGGAATCGCTGGCGGCTCGCTTCGCCGCTAAGGAGGCCGCCTTCAAGGTGCTGGGGGTTCGAGTGGCCTGGCGGGATGTGGAGGTCCGCAGAGAGACGAGCGGGAAGCCCAGGGTGGTGCTGCACGGGCGCGCTCGGGCGACAGCGGATCGGTTGTCGCTGGGCAGTTGGTCGGTGAGCCTCTCGCACGATCGTGGGCATGCCGTGGCCGTGGTGGTGGCCCTGGGGCGCGAGAGGGCGGACTCTGAGGTCTGAGTCCTCGGCCTTCGGTTCTGGGTGCGGAATGCTGGGGGTGTTGCGTGAAGGTCGTCACTGTCGAACAGATGAGGGCTATCGAACAGTCCTCGGTGGAGCACGGCGTCAGCCTGGACGAACTGCAGCGTAACGCGGCGGCAGCGGTGTCGCGAGAGGTGGGCCGTCTGGTGGCGAGGGGGAGCAGGCCGTTGCTGTTCCTTGTTGGCCCCGGCAACAACGGGCGCGACGCGTTGATCGCTGCCGAGATGCTGATGTCCGCGGGGTGGACTGTGCGCGCCTACTTGGCGCCGAAGGTCGGGTCGGAAGATGTGTTGGGGAGGCTGCGGGATGGTGGGTGTGAGGTTCACGCCCACGGAGAGGGCGACGACGCCGGCCTGCTGAAGCGGTGGGTCGCTGAGTCCATCGCGGTGGTGGATGGGCTGCTCGGCATAGGCATCCGGGGGGCGGTGCGGGAGCCGATGGCTGGGATAATCTCCGCGGCGGGGGAGGAGACGTCGAGGCTCGGGATTCCCGTGGTGGCCGTGGATGTCCCCAGCGGGATCGACGCGGACTCGGGGGCGGTGGCGGGCGTGGCGCTTCGCGCGGACTACACCGTCTCTCTCGGTTGCGTGAAGACCGGTCTGCTGAAGTTCCCTGCTGCGGAGTACGTCGGGAGACTCATTCCTGTGGAGATCGGGCTTCCGCCTGCGAGCTACGCCCAGATCCGAGTGAACCTGCTGTCGCCGGACTCCGCCGTCGGCCTCATCCCTCGCAGGCCGCTCAACGCCCACAAGGGGACCTTTGGCCGGGTGTTGGTGGTGTCGGGTTCTCGCTGCTTCGTGGGGGCGGCGTACCTGGTGGGGTGCGCCGCGGCGCGATCGGGATGCGGGCTGGTGACCCTGGCGGTGCCCGAGTGGCAGCGGGGCCCCCTGGCGAGCTTGCTGCCGGAAGCCACCTACCTTCCACTGCTCGATCCTGCGGAGGAGGGTGCCGGCGAGGCGAACCTGCGGGCCGTGCGAGAGATGCTGCACGATTGTTCCGCCATCGCCGTGGGCCCCGGACTGGGACAGAGCCCTGCGGTGGCGAGGCTGGTGATGGGGCTGCTGGAGGCGAACCGTGCCGAGAAGGCGGTTCCCACAGTGGTGGACGCCGACGGGCTGAACGCCCTTGCAGGCGAGAGGGAATGGTGGACGAGGGTTGGGGAGGGGCACGTGCTCACCCCCCATCCGGGTGAGATGAGCCGACTCTCGGGCCTCCCCACGGCCGAAATCAACAGAGATCGCTGGGAGGTGGCCCGAGGGGCTGCCGAGCGGTGGGGTCAGGTGGTGGTTCTGAAGGGGGCCTTCACGGTGATCGCCGAGCCCGGCGGAGTCGGGTGGGTGAGTCCCTTCGCTTTGCCCGCGCTGGCGAGCGGGGGAACGGGGGACGTGCTGACCGGGCTGATAGCGGGGCTGATCGCCCAGGGGACGAGACCGGCTGAGGCTGCCCGTGCCGCAGTCGTGGTACACGCCCTCGCGGCGGAGAGGTGGCTTGCCGAGAACGGGGCCGATCGGATGCTGGCGAGCGACCTGCTGCCCCACCTGCCTCGGGTGATTCGGGAGCTCGAGCCGCCTGGCCGAGCGTGACCGGTTCAAGATTGCTGGAGGGGCACGCGTCTTTGCCACTCAGGCAGGTTTCTCGAGATAGGGCCCACGTTTCCCACCACAAGAGTTGGCACGAAATGGAGACACCTGCTTAGGCCGTGGCGTCCTGGCCGACGAGGGAGCCCTGCCATTGGGGCGGGCAGGGCGGAGGGCCCGAGGGGGACTGGAGCCGGGCCGGCTGGGCAGGCGCACCACATTTCGTCTGCCTGCCCAGGCCACTGCGCCGTGGGATCGTGGGGGAAACGGGAGGACGGCCGGGAGGTGCTATGCCTCCCCAGTGCCTTCCCTCCCCTCTTCGTGCTCGTGGACGCGGGGCGGTAGCTCCTCGTAGAGCGCCGGCCCCTCCTCGGGAACCTCACCGGTCTCCTTAGCGACCCTGTACTTGGAGAGTAGCTCCGCCTTCTTCTCCGCTGCCGCCTCTTTGCCTTCCTCGACGGCCTCGAGAATGCGGGCCTTCTGGCCCTCGATCACGGACTTTCCGAGGGTGATCAACTCGTCCGCTTCCTCTCGGGCCCTGGCGGCTACCTCCTCTGCCTTGACCTTCAGTTCGATCCCTTTATCCATAAGGGTATCCCTGGTCTCTTCGCCGCGTTGCGGGGTCAGCAACAAGGCAACCGCGGCACCGACCAGGCCTCCAAGCAGGAAACCGGAAACGAAGCCTCCGCTCCCGCTCTCTTCCGACCTCATCTGTGACCTCCGTCCTTGGACGTACTGGATGCTCCGAAGAGCGCGGTTACGAAGCCCTTGGCACCCGCGACCGCGCTGACAACTTGGACCACCGGGCTGACGACCGTGTCGCTGAGAAACTCCGCCGAGCCCTTCACCGTCGTGGCCGTCTCGCTGGCCTTCCCGGCCGTCTCCCTCGCTGAGTCGAGCACCGCCCTGCCTACGGCGCTGAACTCCTCGGTCTTGGACCTGACGAAGCCCATCAACTGGTAGGCCTTCCAGGCGATGAACAGGAGAACCAGCAGGAGGAGGATGGATTCGAAGGCCAGGATGATGATGGCGACGTCACGAATTGTCGCGATCATGAGCGAATACCCTCCCGATTTAGGGATGCTATCACAGTCGCAGCGACCGCGCAACGAAGAGGATGACCCAAGTAGCCAGCGTGGTCGCGACCACGTTGACGTCGCCGAGCATCGGCCCCGAGCCAGGCAGGTGGGCGCCGACCGTGAGCCCCATGAGGGCCGCGCCGGACCCCAGCACCAGATACGGAAGGAAGAGCTTCAGCCCGCGACCGAAACGGAGATAAAAGAGACAGGTGTTGACGATGCCGAGAAGGGCTCCCACGTAGTAGGGCGGTGGGACTTTGGAGATGATGGGCGTGAGGGTGTTCAGAAAGCGCAACGTCTGCTCTTCAATCATCTGCGCCCATGCCCACCGCGACGCCACCCACCGATTCGCCACCTCGGCTACAATCGAAGAAGTGAAGCTAAAGAGGAATGTAGCATGAGGCGGAAACAAGCGTCAATCCTGGCTACGGCGAGGATCAGGGCTTGGGGCGTCCAGAGCGTCATGCCTAGCACGGCGCGGACCCCGCCGAGGGCGTGCTGAGGGGCCGCCCTGGACCCCCGACCACGAAGGAAACGAAGAGGCACCCTTCGCCCACGGCACGGGTGACGACGGGAAGCCTCCAGGAGCGGCGTTCCGCGAATGCGTCGCGCGTGGGACGGGCGCGGCCGCGAGGCTGTGCTCGCTCGCCTCGCGTGCCCTCTCGCGTTAGGTGTGCCCCGCTGCCCGGCCCATCGGACGCGTCCGGCTGCGGGGGACAAAACCCCCGCCCTATCGGATGGGACCTGTGGAACGGCGCACCAAGCGGTTGGGGCGGGGCGCTGGCTCAGTGGAGGCAGGGTTGGTAGAATGCGCGCACTCGGATCTCAGAGGTGGCACGGAATGGCTGAGTGGGCCTGGCGAATAGCAGAGCCGCTGACGGACGGCTCGGCGCCGGATCTGGAGGTGTGGCCGTGGCCACTGCCGCAGCTACTGTTCAACCGCGGGCTTCGGAGCGCCCAGGAGGTGGAGGAGTTTCTCTACCCAGAGACCATCGGGCTGCACGACCCGTTTCTGCTGCGGGGGATGGATGTCGCGGTGGACCGGATCTGCAGGGCTCTGCGAGATGAGGAACTGATCGGACTCTACGGCGACTTCGACGTCGACGGGCTCACATCCGTGGCGCTGCTGGCCGGTCTGTTGGAGTCGGAGGCGCTGCAGGGGCACGTGGTTACCTACCTGCCTCATCGCACCAAGGAGGGATACGGCCTCAACTCGGAGGCGATCTGGCGGCTGGCGCAGACCGGGGTCCGACTGCTGGTGACCGCCGATTGCGGCGTAGGCGCGGACCGAGAGGTGCGACTCGCCGGCGAGCTGGGGATGGATGTGATCGTCACGGACCACCATCTGGTCGCGGAGGGGCCGCCGCCGGCCCTGGCGGTCCTGAACCCTCGACAGGGTGGATGTGAGTACCCCTGCAAGGACCTGGCCGGAGTGGGAGTGGCCTACAAGCTGGCTGAGGCGGTGCTGTCCAGGGTGTGGGGTCTGCAGGAGGCGCGGCGGCGGTTGGAGCCAGAATTGGACTTGGTCGCGCTCGGGACCGTCGCGGACCTGGTGCCCCTGGTTGGGGAGAACCGGCTGCTGGTGAGACTGGGGCTGCCGCGCATCCAGCAGGGAGGGCGGACGGGGCTGCGGGCGCTGATGGGCACGGCAGGGTACGCCGGTCGGCCGATCGACGCGGACTCGATCGCCTACGGGCTGGCTCCTCGGCTGAACGCGGCCGGGAGGATGGGGGATGCGCGCCTCGGCCTCGACCTGCTCACCTGTCGCTCCGAGGATCAGGCGAACCGCATCGCCGAGCAGTTGGAGGCGGCCAACCGAGAGCGCCAGGCCGCGACCGCCGCGGCCATCAACTGCGCACGGAAGGAGCTATCCCGTCTGGCCGAACTGCCTCCCGCGATCGTCGTCGCCGGGGACTATTCGGCGGGGGTGGTGGGGCTTGTGGCGAGCAAGCTGGCAGAGGAGTTCCAGCGACCGGCGTTCGTCGTCGAAGTGGGGCCGACCGAGAGCCGCGGATCGGGGCGTGGGGTGGCAGGCTTCGACGTGGTTCGGGCGCTGGCCGCGTGCTCGGACCTGCTCCTGCGGTTCGGGGGGCACGCGCAGGCCGGCGGCTTCGCAGTCCCGACGCCGCTGCTCCCAGCCGTCCAGCAGCGATTGGAGGCGGCTGCTGCCGAGCAAATCGAGGAAGCTCCCAGCGCGAGAGAGCTGTTCCTGGAGGCGGGGCTGGCGCTGCGGGAGATAGGACCCTCCCTCTACCACGGGTTAAGCCTGCTGGAGCCCTTCGGATCGGGTAATCCTCACCCTGTCTTCTACACCATGTGCGCGCAAGTTCGGGAAGCACGGATCGTGGGATCGAACCACCTGAAGCTGTGGCTGTCGGACGGCAGTGGCACATCCTCTGCCATTGGGTTCGGGATGGGGATCGAGAGGTTCGATTTCGCGCGGCGCGGCAGCTACGTCGACTGCGCCTACACCATCTCCCGCAACGAGCGACACGGCACCGTCGGGTACGAGATGGTGCTGAAAGACCTGCGGCCTTCGACGGGCAGGTCGCCCGCGCTGTGATGCCTCGCCCCGGACCGATCTTCGTCTGCGCTGTCGATCCGCGGCTACCCGCGGGTGGCGAGGGGACGGCGGTGGAGGGAGCGATGAACGAGAAGCGGGAAGTGGCGGCCGAGAGGCGGGTGGTCAAGGGAAAGAAGGTGCGGCGGCTTCGGAGGCAGGGACTGGTTCCGGCGGTCCTCTACGGCCACCACCTGGGTTCGATATC
The DNA here is from genome assembly GCA_050261575.1 of Sphingomonadaceae bacterium. Classification (GTDB taxonomy): domain Bacteria; phylum Chloroflexota; class UBA6077; order UBA6077; family UBA6077; genus JBLNDL01. The sequence continues at coordinate 26,055 of JBLNDL010000013.1, forward strand.
GTTGCAGGTCGACCGCGATGTGATGAGCGAGATCCTTCGGCGTGGGGAGACCTCCTCTCTGCTTCAGCTTCGGATCGGGCGTGAGAAGCCCATGCAGGTACTGATCAAGCAGTTCCAGATGCACCCCGCCAGGCACGAGCTGCTCCACGTGGACTTCTTCGGGGTGTCGCCAAGAGAGAAAGTGAGGGTGCAGGTTCCGCTACGTTTCGTGGGGGAGGCGCCGGTGGACGAGACCCACGACGTGGCTATCGTGAGGCAGATGGAGCAGGTGGAGGTGGAGTGCTACCCAGCGGACCTGCCCAGGGCGATAGAGGTTGACCTGTCGCTGCTGAGGGACCTGCATTCCACGATACGCGTCCAGGACCTGGCCGCCGGTCCGGGAGTGGCGATTGTGGACGATGGAGACGAGGTGGTGGTGAGCGTGACTCCCACCGCGAAGGAAGTGGTCGAGACGCTCGAGGCTCAGGCGAAGGAGGCGGCAGAAGAGATGGCCGAGACGGCCGGGGGCGCCGTCGAGGAGATCGAGCGCGCGGCGTAAGCAGCCAGGCTGTCGTGGTCCGCTTCTTGCGATAGAAGGAGTCGAAGGGATCGGGATCGAGTACCTTCGACTTTCTCCTCCTCCCACAGTTTGGCGGGGTGGGACCGGAAGGTCTCGCCCCGCCAAATGGCCCTCTTTCTGGTGACCGATGGCTTCTCGTGTGCGTGGTCCACGGAGACTTGTGGCTATGTCCCATTTCCCCGCGAGCAACGGTTTCGACCCTGGCGCACCTGCTCCTCTCTGGCCTGACTGTGGCATGTCCCTCACTGCCCCGAGGACAGTTCCCACGGGAGGAGGAGGCGGTTGCCAGCTTTCCCCGCGAGCGCGACTTGACAGAATGCGGCAGAAGCGTATAATGGCGCTTAGAACTAATGTTCTGGTTCCGGGTGGGCGGTGCCGCCCGTCGGTGTGCCGTGGGCCGCATCGGCGGACCCGGAGCCGCCGGTTCGCCGAGGTACGGTTTAGCACGAGAGGAGGACGGTTAGCATGAGCGAGGTATCGGCGAAGACCGAGATGGCTGAGGGGGCGGAGGTCAAGCGGGAGAAGGGTGCCTCTGCAAAGGATGACAAGCGAGTCGAAAGGCACTTCGATCCCGGCAAGTATCTGCGCAAGCTTGGCGGCAAGGACTACCTCGAGGTGAAGTGGCGGCTGCTGTGGCTCCGTACGGAGCATCCGGACGCCGCGGTGCATACAGAGTTGGTGAAGCTGGAGGACGGTTTCGCCCTGTTCAGGGCTCGGGTGGCGATACCCGGCGGGGGCGAGTCCACCGGGTGGGGGTCGGAGACGCGCCAGGACTTCTTCGACTACATTGAGAAGGCCGAGACGAAGGCCCTCGGCAGGGCGTTGGCTGCGCTGGGCTATGGGACGCAGTTCTGCGAGGATTTCGACTTCGCGGCGGGGTCGGCTGGGAACGCGCACGTGGTGGACTCACCCGTGGACCTGTCCCAGACCACCGGCTCGGGGCAGCAGCCCCAACGGCCGACGCCTTTGCCACAATCCACCAGCTCGCTGGCCACTCCGGCGCAGCTCAAGCTGATCTACCTCACCGCCACCAGGGACCTCCACATCACCGAGGAGGAGTTGGAGGAGAGGTGCCAGGCCCAGTACGGGCGGCTTCCGCTCCACCTGACCAAGCGGGAGGCATCCGAGTTCATCGACTCGTTGAAGGGCAACCGGACTGTGGCGAGCTAGGCGGTTATCTCCAGGCCACGTGGACCTGAGCGCGGGATCGCTGCGGCCCGCTTGCATATTGTCATGACAACTGTATAATGGGGCCGGGTCTTCTAACTGGAAGGCCCGGCCCCTCCGTTTCAGTGCGGGCGCCGCTGGGAATCGGCACGAGGGCGGGCAGTGTGCCCCAGGCCCCTGGAGTGAGAACGCGTTTTCAGGTGTCGTTCCCGCCTGGGGGCGTTGCCGCACCACCATTCAGGGCGCGTGGAGCCCCGGAAACAGGCTCCGGGTGATGGAGTGCATGGCTGCGAATAGAGGTGAGGCGACTCCGACCGTTCCCGGTAAGGACGCGGCGGGCGACGTCGTGGAGTTGGTGCGCGTTCCCCTCGCCGCCGGAGAGGGCCATGCACCCCTCTACCACCAACTGAAAGAGCTGCTGCGGGATAGGATCGAGTCCGGCGAGTGGCGGCCCGGGCAGAGGATCCCGCCTGAGCGGGAGCTTTGCCTCGCCTTCAACGTCAGTCGCGCCACCACCACCCAGGCCCTGAAGGACCTCGAGCGGATGGGGCTGGTGGAGCGGCGCCAGGGGAGTGGCACCTTCGTCGCTCGACCCAAACTGGTGCAGAGCCTCGTGGACTTCTACAGCTTCACCGAGAGCACGCTCGCTCGCGGTCTGACCCCCACCGTCAGGATCCTCTCCCTTGAGGTGGTCCTGCCAACGCCGCGCCAGGCCCAGATGCTCAGACTCGAGGCCGGCGACCGGGCGATTCGGATCGAGCGTCTCCGGCTGGTGAACGGTGAGCCTGTGCTGTTGGATGTGTGCCTGCTCCCACAAGGTCTGTGTCCAGACCTTGTGAAGGGGGATCTGGAGCGGCGGCTCCTCCACGATGTGCTGTTGGAGAAGTATGGGATCCGCGTGGTGGAGCAGGAGAAGTGGGTGGAGCCGGTGGTGCTGGACGACTACGAGGCCGGGGTTCTTCAAACGAAAAGGAACGCACTGGGCCTGTTGGTGGAGAGGCTTGCCTACGCGGAGGGAAAGCGGCCGGTGGAGTTCCGGAAGATGCTGGTGCCTGGCCACCGGTGCAAATACGTTGTGGAGGTGAACAGACCATAGGTTAATAGTCGCGCGTCGCAGGGGCGGGACTAGATCCAAGCAGGCATCTCCAGGTTGAGTACACGTTCCCGGCTGGAGAAGTCGTCACGAACTGGGGATACCTGCTTCGAGCGGGAATGGCCTTGCCTTTTTTCGGCAGAGGGTAAGTATGGACAGGATGACATAGCAATAACTGGGCAAGCGGATAGTGCTACATCAGCACCTTTGTATGGGGAGGCTTGCTGTACTGTGGCCGATAGCTCTCCTATCCCGTTGCACACTCGTGCCGTCTCCATCCTAGAGGCTACCTTCGGGCTGGTGTCCAACAACCGCTGGTTGCTCCACAATCCCGAGTTCTTCAGCGAGTACAAGATGCAGTGCTTGCTGACCGACGTCTATCGGGTGGATGACATCCCCTTCGGCCCCAACCTGGACGCCTACCTGTACCTCATCGACCAGCCCAACCTTCCCCCAAGCATCAAGGTGACCGAGCGCGAGATCTGGTGTGCCGGTCCCTTCACCCAGATGGACGCTGCGATGGCGGATCGGCGTTACAGCGTGTTCGGCAACCTGGGCCTCTTCTTCAAGTACGCGATGGCGACGCTGGAGCGCCGCCACGGAATCTACAGCTTCCATGCCTCGGCGATGTACGTGCCGGAGCGGCACGAGCTGATAGCGGTGATCGGCGGCGCGGGCGCTGGCAAGACGGTGCTTATCCTGGAGGGGCTCAGCCGCGGCTACCAGATCTTCACCGTGGAGATGCTGCACTTCGCCTTCCGCGAGGAGGGGATCGTGTTCTTCAAGGGTGCCCTGATGGACAACATCAGGGTCGGCAACCTGATCCACGACTTTCCCAGAGCGGCGGAGCGGCTGGGGGCCAGGATCCCAGAGGTCCAGGACGTGTGGGGGACGAAGATCGCCATCGATTTCCGTCCTCTTGCTCCCGAGAGCGACACCATTGTGAACCCCAAGCTGACCCTTCTCTTTCCTCGCATCGAAGCCGGGCGGGATCCGGCGATCATCAACGACATCACCAATCGCTCCAAGCTGAAGTGGATGCTGTTCAACAACGCCACCGAGAAGATCGGTGGCACGAACCTCTTCTACGAGGCGGTGACGGTGGACACCATGGACACACCGGAACTGATGGAGCGGCGACTGAGGGCTATGGAGCGACTGGTGTCGGGCGAGGTCGAGATCCTTCGCGCCAAGTCCATCCTGGCGGGAACCCACAATTGTATGGAGGGTATCTGATGAAGTCCTTCGAGGGTGTGTTTGCGACCCCCATCTCCGGCAGGAGCGTCAAACCCCGGAAGACCGGCTACACCATGGTAATCGACAAGGGGCTCGGCCTGCAGGCCACCAGGGACCTAATGGACACTGCGGCCGACTACATCGACTCCCTCAAGCAGACCTTCGGCACCTCCGCGTTCTTCGACGAGCGGCTGATGCGGCAGAAGATCGAGATCGTGCGGGCGGCAGGGGTGAACGTGTACCCTGGTGGCACCTTCCTCGAGATCGCTGTCTGGCAGGGCAAGGTGCAGGAGTACCTGAGCCGGGTGAAGGAGTTGGGCTTCACCGGCGTGGAGGTTTCCGACGGCACCATCGAGATGTCCGACGCCCAGCGGCACGACGCGATCAAGAGGGCGGTGGACATGGGCTTCCTGGTGATCAGCGAGGTGGGCAAGAAGGACCCTAGCGACAAGGTCGCCTACCCCAAGATGCACGAGGACATCAAGAACGATCTGGAGCTGGGTGTCCACAAGGTCATCGTGGAGGCCCGAGAGTCCGGCAAGGGCGTTGGCATCTTCGACGCATCGGGGAATCCAGATGGGGCGGAGGTGGACGCGATCATCAGCGGCGTCAAGGACCCCAACGACCTGATCTGGGAAGCGCCCCTGAAGAACCAGCACGTGTGGCTGATTAAGCGGTTCGGCATCAACGTGAACCTGGGCAACGTGCCTCCGGAGGAGGTGCTAGTGCTGGAGGCCCTTCGTAACGGGATGAGGGGCGACACCCTGAAGATGGCCTATCTTGGGAAGGTGAGGTAGCCGGCAGTGGCCCTACGCGGGGGGCTGCCGATCGGCCTGGTGGGGACGAGGTAGATGCCTTATCATTGTGCTCATCACCGAGATGGGCAGTGGTGTGGGTAAGTCTACCTCGCGCTCCGATATTCGGGTTCCCCTCGCGTTGGCCGCCGTTCTTCTGCTGGCAGGCGCGCTGCGCCTGTTCCTACTGGCCGGGCCCCAGACTGAGTTGGAGGCCGACGAGGCGATCGTCGGCCTCATGGGGCGGCACATCCTGCAGGGTGAGCGGCCGGTCTTCTACTACATGCAGCCGTACATGGGCAGCCTTGAGGCGTACCTGGCGGCTGCGCTCTTCTCAGTGGCGGGCAGCTCGACCTTCGTCCTGAAGCTGGTGCCCCTGTCGGCCGCGCTGCTCTTCACCGGGCTGGTCTTCGCCACGGGGTACAGGCTCGGTGGACTGGCCGCCGCATTCGTCTCGGGGCTCTACGTGGCCCTGCCGCCGGCCTTCCTGGCTTTATGGAGCCTGAAGGCGCGTGGCGGCTACGTGGAGATCCTGGTGCTGGGTCAGTTCGTCATCCTGCTGGCCATGGCTGTGGCAGAGAGGAGGGCGGTCAGACCGTGGGAGGGGGCCGCGTTGGGGTTACTGGCGGGTCTGGGGGTCTGGACCAACCCTCTCATCGGCGTCTACCTGGTGCCGGTAGGGATCTACCTGCTGTTGGCGCTCCGCCGAAGGCTGGTTGGGAGCTGGCTCCTGGCGGCAGCAGTGGGCGCAGTGGCTGGGTCCTACCCGCTGCTCCAGTACAACCTGGAGCACGGGTTTGCGACAGCGGAGGCGATGTTCGGTGGCTCCTGGTCTCTGGCCGAGGCACCGGGGTACCTGAGCCGCGTCGCAAGGGTGAGCCTCCCGATCCTGGCCGGATTGGCTCAGGGTAGCTCCTCGCAGAGGCTGTTCTGGCCGGCTTTCGGGTCCAGCTCCGCCGCCAGTCCCTTGGTTGCGGCTCTGGTGTGCGGGGTTCTTCTGGTCGCCGTGTTCTATGGGGCCGCGAAGATGCTGCTCAGGCTGAGGCGCTCCGGTGCACCTGGGCCAGAGGGCCTCCTGGCTATGCTGCTGATGGTGGTGCCCCTCGTGTTCGCGATAAGCAAGTTCCGGGAGCTGGTCACCGAGCCTCGATACCTGCTCCCCCTCTACTCGGGGGTGCCCCTCGCAGCGGCGGCCATCCTGGCCGGCCGTCGGGTGATGCGATGGATTGCGCCCGCCCTTATTGCGCTGATCCTGGCGCTGAACGTTTTGAGCCTTGCTGTCCTCGATCCGACCTTGAACCTGCCGGACACCGCCATTGGCAGCGTAGCTGCCAACCGGGCTGAGCTCGCGCGCTTTCTCCTGGACCGCGGCCTCGACAGGGTCTACACCGACTACTGGATCGGCTACCCGCTGGCTTTCGAGACTCAGGAGCGGGTGGTGCCTGCGGTCATTTCGGGCGGCTTCAACCGATACATCCCCTATGCCCACGAGGTTCTGGTGTCGCGGAATCCCGCCTTCGTCTTCATCGATGGGTCGCCCGAGGAGAAGGCGTACCTCGCCAGATGGCAAGAACGTGGCGTGGAGGCCAAGAAGGGAATAGTCTCCATATACTCGGTCTACTGGGATGTGAGGCCACTGGATCTCGCCAGGCCGTAGGACGCGTCGCGACCTACTACTAGTCAGTAGCGGGGCTGTGTATAATGGCACTGGTTCCTTCCCCTCAATAGTCCACTTGACTGATCGTGAGGAGGGGGGTGTGACGCGGTGAGTGGAGCGTCATGCCCTCTGCGCGAAGAGCGTCAGGGGTGGGCGCGAGATCCGCAATCGCGCCGCCGGGCTCCCGGTATCCGAACCGGATTGGCAGAGTATCCAGTCTCCCCCACGGAGGATCACAGTGTCTTGGATGCCCGCAGACCATACTCGAGGCGACACCAGCCGCGCTTCGGCTTTCGGAGACTTCGCAGTGGGTAACGGCTCGACGGAGAGCCAAGCCGCGGGCTTGCTCAGACTCATAGCCTTTAGCCTTGACGGCGAGTGGTACGGGCTGGAGGTTTCCCACGTCAGGGGCATCGAGCCCGAGAGTCAGATCTCGCCCGTGCCGCGTGCGCCGGCCTGGCTGCTAGGGGTATTCAATCTGCACGGCACCATCCTGCCTGCCATCGATCTGCGTCCGCTGCTCGGAATGGCCGATCGGAAGAAGAACGATGCCACTCTTCTGCTCATCTTCCACTGGGAGGGTAATCTGGCAGCCCTGAGGGTGGATTCCGTGGACGAGATGTACGAACTCCCTCGGTCCAGTCTCGAGCCACAGTTGGCGACGGGAAGCGCCGATCCGACCGAGTTGCTCCTTGGACAGGTGCGGGTGCGGGACCGGGTGATCGGTGTGATCGATCCGGATAGGCTGGTGGCAGCACTGGTGGAGGAGTAGCACCACACTGTGGATCTGATGACTGGTGGCATAGGAGACTGTGGTGGCCGACTCTGGGATGGGGCGGACGGCGTGCGTCTGCTGGTGGTGAGATGCGGCGCCTTCCGATTCGCACTTCCTACCGGGCTGGTGCGCGGTGTCGTGTCCGCTGAGGAGATCGTGCCGCTGGATCTGCCAGATCTGGAGGGGCTGATGTGGCGGGACGGCGAACTCATTCCTGCGACGCGGTTGCACCCCCTCCTGCACAGCTCCCGTTCGAAGGAATCTGGCGACGGGCACGGGGTGCTGGTGCACGCGGAGGGCAGGCTACTCTGTGTGATGGTGGACGAGGCGATGGACCTGGTGGAGGTTCCAGCCGAGTCGATCGTGCCACTGCCGGAACTGGTGAAGAGGGCGCTCAAGGTGGATGGACTGGAGTCCGCCACCCTGACTGATGAACTCCTCTTGATCCTGGATCCGGTGCGCCTGCTGGGCACCGAGCGAGTAGCGACCCTCGTGCGCGCTGCCGCGGTGGCCGTGAACTCAGATTCTGTCTCCGAGGGGCGAGGCTAGGCGATGTCGATGGGGATAGACCGATCCGCATACGTGGAGGCCTTTCGCGAGGAGATGCTGGAGCATCTCCAGGTGTTGACGCAGGGTCTGCTGTCCCTCGAGGGTGCCCCCGAGGACACCGCGTCCGTCGGGGAGGTATTCCGGCGCGTCCACACGATAAAGGGCTCGGCGCGGATGATGGGGTTCGCCGATGTGGCCGACTTGGCCCACTCGGTGGAGGATGTGCTGGACGATCTGAGATCGGGACGGCTCCGTGCGAGCCCGCCGCTGCTGGACGCTATGCTCACCGCAGTGGACTTGCTGCGCGAACTGGTGAACGCGCCTTCCAAGGGCTCGGGTGAGCGTCCGGATGTGCAGGCGGTGCTCCGGTGGTTGGGCGAAATGCGCGGCGCAAAGGAAGAGGAGGCGCCTCCGACGGCGCCGGCAGCGGAGCCTCCCGATAGACGTCCCGTCAGGGAGCGATCGGGAGGGCCGCAGCGGGAGACCATACGGATTGAGGTCACGCGCATCGACACGATACTGAATCTCGCCGGCGAACTGATGGTGCTCGATGGGGCGAACAGGCAGTGGATCGATGAGGTCGGCCGGTTAGCAGAGATCCTGGAGTCGGTGCGGGTCGCGGCACACCGTGCCGGACTGAACGTGCTTGACGAGCGGACACAGGAGCTATGCCGCGGCGCGGCCAGGGTGGTGAAGCAAAACCGTCGCCTGATCGCGCACCAGTCCGAGTTGGTGCGGGAACTCCACTACCAGGTCGCTGCTCTGCGTATGCTCCCCGCGAGGGCAGTCTTCTCCACATTGCCGAGGGCAGTGAGGGATCTCGCTCGGGAGGAGGAGAAGGAGGTAACGGTCGTAATCGAAGGCGAGGACACGGAGATCGACCGGGAGGTTCTGGAGCGGGTGAGAAATCCTCTCCTGCATCTGCTGCGGAACGCGGTGGTTCACGGGATCGAGGGGCCGGCCGAGCGGGTGGCAAACGGGAAGCCACGGGCAGGGCAGGTGCGGATCGTTGCGTACACCCGGGGAGAGCAGGCGTATATCGAGGTGGAGGATGACGGTGCCGGAGTCCACTTTCCGGCTGTGCGGGAGGCCGCTGTCAAGCTGGGAATGGCGACCCGGGAGGAGGCTGCCTCCATGGATGAAGGCGAATGCCTCCGACTGCTATTCGCTCCCGGGTTCACCACCAGATCCTCGGTGAGCGAGGCATCGGGCCGTGGAGTGGGCCTCGACGTGGTGAAGTCGGAGGTCGATGCCATGAAGGGGCAGGTGCTCGTCGAGAGCCGTGCGGGTGAGGGGACGAAGGTTACCATGCAGTTGCCCGTCACCCTGGCGTTCACGCACGTGCTCTTGATCGAGGTGGGGCACGTCACCTACGCGTTGGCCTGCTCGTCCACTCTGGGGATCCTGGAGGTGCCAACGAGCGCGATCCGCACCCTCCGAGGCCAGGAGGGGGTGGATCTGCAGGGCAAGGTCGTGCCCCTGGTGTGGATGGATCGGGCCCTGGGCATCGAGCCGCGAGCCGGCAGGAGAGACGGGCGGTGGCCGGCGGTCCTGATGGGGCCGGCGGAGCGGCCAATCGCCTTCGCGGTGGATCGAGTGGTCGGCGACGAGAGCGTGATAGTGAAGCCGCTCGGCCCCGTGCTGAGGAGGTTCCCAAACCTCTCAGGGGGGATCGTCTTGGGGGACGGGCGGGTGGCATTACTGCTGTCGGCCTCGGCGCTGGTGGAAAGCGTCCGCGGATTGTTGACACCCCTGCGTCCGGAGGTGCGAGGACGTACCTCGCACGAGTTGAAGAGTATTCTGGTTGTCGATGACTCGGCGGTCAGCCGCGAGCTAGAGCGCGGGATCCTGGTGACAGCGGGGTACCAGGTGGAGACGGCCGTCGATGGTTTGGACGCCCTCGAGAAGCTGAGGGCGAAGGACTTCTCGCTGGTGGTGGCCGACGTGGAGATGCCGAGGATGGACGGGCTTCAATTGCTGTCCGCGCTGCGAGCGGACCCGCGGTTCGGGGAACTGCCGGTGGTGATAGTGAGTGCCAAAGAATCCGAGGAGGACCGACGGCTAGGCCTGGAGATGGGGGCGCAGGCATACGTGGGAAAGGCGTCGTTCGACCAGGCGACATTGCTGGATACCGTCGAGTCGTTGATAGGGTAGAGTTGAGGGTGCTGGGGTGACGGTGGACTGCACGATCGGCAACTTGACGAGAGCTGAGTACCTGGCGTTCCAGGAACTGGTCCAGCAGGCGAGCGGCTTGGATCTGGAGGACAGGGACTGGACGCCTTTGCGCTCGGCGATCTGCAAGCGGGCCGCGGCTGTGGGGAGCGCAAGCTTCGGGGAGTACTACGAGTTGGTGCGTTCGCCGGAGGGCGCGGCGGAGATGGGGCGGCTGATCGAGTTGCTGACGGTCCACGAGACCGCCTTCTTCCGAAACCGCGCCCACTTCGATCTCCTGACCAGCAGGGTAATCCCCGAACTGGTGCAGAGGAGGGGGGACTCCAGGACCCTGAGGCTGTGGAGCGCGGGCTGCTCCACGGGACAGGAGGCCTACTCGATCGCCATCTCGCTGCTGGAGTCGGTTCCGACTCCGGACTCGTGGCGGATCGAGGTGCTCGCCACGGATATCAGCCATCAGGCCCTGGCTCTGGCGGAGAAGGCTGTCTATCCCGAGCGTGCGCTGAGGGATGTGGACCCGTGGCTGCTGGATCGCTATTTCGAGCCTGGGGCGGGCGAATACCGTGTTCGGGATCGGGTGAGACAGTTGGTCCGCTTCGAGTACCTCAACCTGGTCAAGGAACCCTTCCCCTTGGCTGCACTGAGCCCTCTCGACGTCATCTTCTGCGAGAACGTCACCATCTACTTCAAGATCGAGTCCACCCGCCGGGTGATCCGCAACTTCTACGATGCGCTTGCCGATGGAGGGTACCTGTTCCTGGGCTACTCGGAGACGTTGTGGCGGATTCCCAACGACTTCGTTCTGCGCGAGATGAACGACACGTTCGTGTACCAGAAGCTGGAGCAATCGACCGCAGAGAGGCAGCCCGCGAGGAGGGTGGAAGCGGTGGAACGGGAGAGCCTGGGCGCCACGCCGCGGCCGACCCGGGCAACCCTGCGGCGTCGCTCGGGCTCCACGGGTGCGTCCGGAATCCCCAAGAAGGCGTCGACGCTGGAGGAGGCTTACGAACTCTACGAGGCGCACCGGTTCGAGGAGGCTCTGCTGGCCGCTGAGAGCCTGCTCTCGGTGGAGCCCAGAAACGCGAGGGCGCATCTCCTCGCGGCCAAGCTACGGGCGGACAGGGAGGAAATCGGGGCCGCCTTGAGGCACTGCCGGAGGGCGTTGGACGCAGATCCGCTTCTGGAAGAGGGCCACTACCTGATGGGACTTCTACAGATCCGATCGGGCGACAATGCCGCCGCTGCAGAGGCGCTGTCTCGGGTGATATACCTGAACCCCATGGGACCCCGATCCGCTCTCGCCCACTTTCATCTGGCCGGCTTGCGGTCCGACGCGGAGGATTGGGCGGCGGCGAGTCGAGAGTATCGCAACGCGCTGCGATTGCTGGAGCGTTTGGCGAAAGACGAACTGGTGGAGGAGTTCTCGGCCGATTTCCTGGCGAGGGTCTGCCGAAGGAGACTGGATGAACTGAGCGGGTATCCCCAGAGGGCTTGAGCTGCGGTCTCCGCCTGCAGTCCGCATCGAGGGATATCGGCTCGCGTCGAGGCCGAGACTTAGGGGACAGAAATGGCAAAGGGAACGGTGCTGGTGGCCGACGATAGCCAGACTTCACTTGCACTGGTGAGAGATCTCCTGGAGAGCAACGGTTATAGAGTGATCACCGCGCGAGACGGGCTCGAGGCGGTGGAGCGCGTCTTCAAAGAGGATCCGGACGTGGTACTCCTCGATGTGGTGATGCCCAGGATGAACGGCTACCAGGTGTGTCGCATGCTCAAGTTGGACGAGCAGACGAACCACGTTCCGGTGATCATGCTGACGTCTAAGGATCAGCCCGCTGACGAGTACTGGGGGCTACAGACCGGGGCAGACAAGTACGTCACGAAGGAACAGCCCCTGAAAATGGTTCTGGAAGCGGTAGCCGGGGTGCTGAACGGGCGGCAGGGAGCGAGGGGGAGCAGACCGATCGGTGCCGTCGGCCGGTTGACCAGCCCAGTGGACCTGCTGAGCCGGCTGAACGACATACTGGACCGCAAGCTGTACGAGGCGACGATCCTGGGTGAGGTGAGCAGACTCGCGTGGTCGGCGACGGATCTCGAGAAGACCACGAGGGACGTCATGGCTCTGTTCAGCAAGCTGTTCGAGTTCAACCTGGCCTGTTTGGTGGTTGGGGGAGACAGGGCGCGTACCGGCGAGGTGCTGTGGATGGTGAAGACGTCGATCTCCACCGCTACTCTGCTGGCCTGCGAGGAGAGGCTGCTGGGCGCTTATGGCGACAGGTGCGGGATAGCACCGGATCGGCGGCCGCTCAAGCGGCGGACCGTGACGGCGGAGGGGGTTCGTGTGGGCCAAGGCGAGGAGTGCATGGCAGACCTCGGGGCCTTCCACGCGGTGCCCCTTGGGTCCAAAGAGCACCAGGCGGGACTCTTTGGCCTGTGGGGCGGTGAGCGGACGTTTGCTTCGCAGGAGTCCCGGCAGATGATCGGCATGCTGGCGAGCGCGGCCTTCGCGGTGCTGGACAACGCGCGTCTGTACCAGGAGATGCAGCGGCTGGCGACGACCGACGAGTTGACCGGACTGGCCAACTACCGCCAGTTCCAGGAACGGCTGGAGCGGGAATTCCAGCGGAGCAAGCGCACGGGCGAGCCGCTGTCCGTGCTGATACTGGACTTGGACGATTTCAAGGCGATCAACGATGCGTTCGGCCACAAGCGCGGCGACCAGGTGTTGCAGGCGGTGGGTGCTGCCCTCAGCGGAAGCGCTCGACCGTACGACCTGATCGCGAGGTACGGGGGCGAGGAGTTCTGCGCGATACTGCCGGGGACCGGGCTGCGCGGCGCTGTGGAGATGGGCGAACGGCTGCGGTTGCTGGTGCGGACCGTGGCGGCGCGCCTGAACCTGGAGAGACTGAGCACCAGCGTTGGGGCGGCCGTATACCCGAACGAACGGGTGCTCGACGCTGACGGGCTGGTGCGCGAGGCGGACGCCGCGCTCTACCGTGCTAAGGCGGAGGGGAAGGACAGGGTCCGCCTGGCTCCCTCGTAGCGTGCACAGATAGGTCTCCACGACCACAATGTTCGTTAATGTTGACCCGCATCGGGCAGTTGGGAATAATCACGCTGGCCCAGTGCCGTGACGTTCCGCATCGGGATGCAGGGTGTCGTGTGGTGTGGCGGCGACGTGGGCCGGAAAGGAGGTATGCAGAGCATCAATAAGGCGAAACCCCAGTTCTCCGTTCGGTAGCGCACCAAGTGATCGAAAAGGAGATGCCATGTCTCGGATTGTGCATGCCAAAGGTGGCTGGCTCGCGGTGCTCATGGCTCTTGTCCTAACCCTGGTCATGGTCCCTACCGCATTTGCTGGCGGCGTCGATGTGAAGGTCGGCGACGTGCAGGCGACTGTGTACGCTCCTAGCGTCGTGTGGCAGGCGACCAACGCGCACATAGTCGTCAAGATGACGAACACCGGCTCCAAGACCGTGACGGTGGACGGGCTGTTCAAGTTCCCGGAGGGGAAGGAGAACCAGTTCACCTACGGGACGAAGAAGCCCAACGACGTCCCGAAGGAAGGAGCCACTAAGAGCCTCAAGGATCTGAAGCCCGGCGAAAGCAAGTACATCGCTTTCACCTACATCACCCCCAAGGGCAACGCCCAGCTCGGGCAGTACACCGGCAACCTCACCCTGAAGGTGGATGGTGACTCCAAGGTCATCCCCTGGACTTTCGACGTTCGCACCGGCGCGGTCTTCGTCGCCCAAACCGATGCCATCGTCTACATGCTCTACGCGATCTCGGCGGGGATGCTGGTGTTCTGGTTCGTCTACTTCAAGTTCTTCGTCAACAAGTCGTTCAGCATTTTTGCCGGCGAGCAGGGCTAGAAGGGAGGGGTAAGCGATGGCAACCGTCTCTGGTGCGATTGGGGCAGACGTAAAGCCCTGGTCGTTGAAGGAAGGCACGAGCTTCATTCAGCGTGCCAAGGACCTTGGGCCCGGCGCCTTCGTCGCCGCTACCTTCATTGGCTCCGGCGACATCGCCACCGGCGGTACCGCGGGTGGCGCGTTCGGCTACGGCTACTGGTGGGCCTACTGGGTCACCTGCACCGTGGCGTGGTTCTGTTTGGACGTAGTCTCCCGCTACTACCTGGTCACGGGAAAGGCGGGTGTCTCCATGTTCCGGTCGATCCCGAAGATCGGCTGGTTCCTGGCTCTCTTCGTCGGCCTGTTCGGCGTCTACTACGGGGTCGGCAACGTCACTTCCCAGTTCTCGGCGTCCGCGTGGGCGATCACGGGGATGTTCCCTGCCGTCAACTATGAGGTGGCGGCTGGAGCCGTTGCCGTGCTGTGCATGGTCCTCATCTGGATCGGCAACTACGGGATCCTCGACAGGTTGATGAGCATCATGCTGGGCGCCATAGTGGCGAGCTTCTTCGCGGCGGCCTTCGCGACCGGCGTCAACATCGCCGATGCGGCCCGAGGCATGATCCCAGCAGGCGACCCGGGAGGAGGGTTCGCCAACAACTTCCAGGCGATCGCCGGCACCAACATCAACGGCGCGGCGGTGCTGCTGTTCGCCTACAGCCTGCGGGAGCGCGGGAACCTTCCCGACGACCTGAGGGGCAAGGCTAGGTTCCTCAGCTTCGCAAGGTCCAACGCCCTGCTCGGCTCCTTCGGGGCGGTGGTGGTCTCCTTCGCGCTGTTGGGCGTGATCAACCAGGTCATCTATCCCTACGGGATCATCCCCCGCAAGCCCGAGGACTTCGCCATCCTGATCGAGCCGGTCGCGGGCCCCTGGGCCATCCCGGTCTTCAGCCTGGGCGTGCTGGCTGCTGCCCTCTCGTCGGCACTGGGCAACGGAATGATCGGGGCCTACGTGACCTGCGAGTACTTCCTCGGCAAGCCGGTCAACAGCAACAATATCCACTTCAAGACAGTCTACATACTGAACGCCGTCATCGCGGGCGGCATCGTGCTGGCCAGGATCGACCCCATCTTCCTCAAGACCATCACCTCCATGATGAACGCGAGCTTCTTCGGGGTGGTCGGGCTGGTCCTTGCCTACTGGGCCGGTAGCAGTAAGCTGGGCTACTTCCGCAATGGGAGCAGCATACCGCTGTGGGCACTCACCGTGTTGACCATCGTGGTGGCCAGCTACGTCGGTATCTTCAACCTGGGTGGCTACTTCGGCCTCAAGTTCTAAGGAGGGGTGCAGTGGAGGTCTTGGCGATCGTAGCAATGGTCGGCTATCTGATCCTCGCTGGCTGGGTGATCTACGCCTCCATGTGGGGCAAGGCCTAGGCCGAGGGGCCGCTTCTGGCCAGACGTAATCTGGAATGCCGAGACGCGGGTTCACTTGCGGGGCCCGCGTCTCGCTACAATGCAGCATGAGACGGATGGTTCCTCAGGTACCGGTAGGGGCAGACCTTCCGTCTCTCCAGGGCGCGCGTTTGGGCGCGCCCCTCGCCGGATCGGCAGCCACTCCTGGCGCTGAACACTCGTGGCGTCCGAGCAGGTATCCCTGGTACGAGTCGGTTTCTCTGTCGGGAAACGCCTAGTCTGCCCAGAGACAATGCTTGGCCTCGCCACCGGAAAGAAGTCTCCCATGTCAAAGGCATTGTTGGCCGTTTTCGCCATCGTTCTGCTCGTCGGCGGCTACTCCGTCTGGGAGTTCCGAGCCAAGATGGGCGATGCTCGGTTGGGTTCGGACGTTACGTACACCATCGACGCGCAGGGCAACGCCGCCGTCGAGATGGTGAACAAGAGCTACTTCACCGATGCCAGCGTAGAGAAGAACTTCGATGGAATGGTGAGCCGACTCGGCCGGCCCGATCCCGAGTCCTTCCGAAAGGGACTGGAGGAATCTCTGAAGAAGCTCTCGGAGAAGACTGGCAGAGAGTACGTCGTATCCGACTTCGATGCTGCCTTCGAGCGGCATCCGGAATACGGCGCGCAAGTGTATCGTTTTCGTTGGTCGGGCTTCGCAGAGGAGCGGGATGGGGTGTGGGTGGTGGACTTCAAGGCCGCCAGCAGTGTGAAGCTGAACAAGGACTCGGCGCTGACGGTGGTGCTGCCGGAGGGCGTGACGATGGTCAGGGCCAAGCCCGCGCCGACAGCAGGCGACGGGAAAACGAGGCTGGTGTGGACTGGCGCGGCGGAAATGGCGTGGCCGTTCATCGAATACAGGCGATAGGTGTTGGACCTGGATTCTCGAGGAGGATTGGGATGAGGTTGCCTATCACCCCAGGCTCGTACGAGCCTGGGAGCATGGCGGGTGGTGGCAAGTACGGGGCGCCCACGCAGGCGCCCAGGGTCGATGCCTCGAAGTGCACCCAGTGCCTTGCCTGCTGGATCTTCTGCCCCGACAGCGCGATCTCGGTGGATGGGAGTGCCGTGATCGTGGACGTTACCCACTGTAAGGGCTGCGGCATCTGCGCCACCGAGTGCCCCGAAGGGGCCATCCGCATGATTGGGGTGGCGGAGTGATGCGCGAGACGGTCCAGCTAACTGGAAACCAGGCCGCAGCAGAGGCGGCGCGGCTGGCAAGAACAGAGGTGTTCCCCGCATTCCCGATTACGCCGTCGTTTCCGGTGATGACGTTCCTCACCAGGGCGATCGACGAGGGGAAGCTGCGAGCCAGGTTCATCAGGGTTGAGTCCGACCACAGCGCCCTTGCAGCGGCAGTGGGGGCGTCGTTGGCGGGGGCTCGCACTTTCAGCGTCACCAACTCCCAGGGCCTGGCCATGATGCACGAAGTGCTGCACTTCGCGGCCGGACTTCGGCTTCCCATCGTGATGGCGGTGGTCAACCGGGCCCTGTCCGCGCCGCACAACCGCTTCGCGGACCACGGTGATGCGATAGCCCAGGAGACCACCGGCTGGCTCCAACTCTTCTGCGAGAGCAACCAGGAGGTGCTGGACACCATCGTCCAGGCCTTCCGGATTGCGGAGGATGCCCGGGTACTGCTTCCCGTGCTTGTGAACTACGAGGGCTACATCCTCGGCGATACCAGGCAGGAGGTGGTGCTCCCGGCAGATGGCGAGGTGGATGCCTTTCTGCCACCCTACTCACGGGCTGTGCTGGACGTGGACCAGCCCGCATCGCTCAACCCCCCTACCGGACCCTCTCTGTACACCGAGTTCAAGTTCCAGGAGCACGCGGCGAACCTAGCAGCTCTAGAGGTGATCGAGGAAGTCAGCGCGGAGTACGGGCGCCTCTTCGGTCGAGACTGGGACGGCGCGGTGGAAGGGTACCAGACCGAGGACGCAGACGCGTTGATAGTGGCGATGGGCTCCATGGTGGCTGCTGCCAGACAGGCGGTCGACGCCATGCGGGGTGCCGGCAAGCGGATCGGCCTGGTGAAGGTTCGCTCGTTCCGCCCCTTCCCCTTCCAGGAATTGGCGAGGCTAGCGGGGAGGGCTCGTGCCCTCGCCGTGCTCGATCGATGCGCAGTGTACGGGGTTGGCGGGGCTCTCTATCGGGAGGTGCTGATGGCTCTCGCGCAGGCCGGACTCTCCAAGCCTGTGCTCGGGGTGATTGCGGGCCTCGGGGGCCGCGAGGTGGCCCCGGCGGACGTGGAGTCGGTGGGGGAGCGCGCACTGTCGGTGGCGGCCACCGGAGAGCCTGGGGGCCAGGTAATCTGGTTGAAGCTCAACAGCGAGATCTTGCGTGAGGAGGCGGCGAGGTGGATCTAGGAGAGATCGAGCTGCTGAGGAGTCTACCCCGAGAGGAGTTGCTCACGGGTGGCCACGGGGGAATGGCCGGCTACGGAGGGGCTATTGCCCTGAGGCAGGCGCTGAAAGCGCTGGGGCCCAGAACGATCCTCTGCATTCCGGCCTCATCGCTGGCGACTGCCGTAGCGCTGGATCTTCGCACCGCCTTGAAGGTGCCCCAGATCCACTGCCTGTTCGAGAGTTCCGCGGTGATCGCCTCCGGCATCAAGGCGGCGCTGGAGATGAAGGGGAAGGATGACGTGACGGTGGTGTCGTGGGCCGGCGACGCCGGGACCGCGGACATCGGCTTCCAGTCGGTGAGCGGGGCCGCGGAGCGGAACGACGACATCATCCACGTGTGCTACGACGACGAGGCGTACCTGAACACGAGTGGGCAGGCAGGCGGGCTCACTCCGAAGATGGCCACCACTGTCGACACGCCGTGGGGCAAGGAGACGCCCAAGAAGGACATGATCTCCATCATGGCCGGGCACGGCGTTCCCTACGTTGCGAGTGCGTCCATAGCCTACCCCGGGGATCTCATTCGCAAGGTGCGGCGCGCGAAGGAGCTGAAGGGGTTCCGCTACATCCACGTGCTCGCTCCACAGCCGCAGGGATGGGGTTATCCGCCGGATCAGACGATCCGGATGGCGCGCATGGCCGTGGAGACCGGGCTGTGGCCGCTGGTGGAGGTGGTGGGTGGAGTGAGAGTTCTCACCTATCGCCCGGAGCGGCGGATCCCGGTACGCGACTACATTCGGGCGCAGCGGCGGTTCGACAGAATGAGCGACGAGGAGATCGAAGAGCTACAAGAAGCGGTGGACCGAGCCTGGAGGTAAGTCCGGCCGATTGGACCGATCCGTAGATGTCGCGGGTGCCGCAGCCGGTGGAGATGCGTGTTCAGACAGGAGAGATCTGCGTCGACCTGCGACATCTGTGGATCAGCTTTAGGGAGGCTTAGTGGTTTTTATCCTGGAGTGACTGCTGTAGGGCCAAATGCCGTTGCGCAGGGGGAGCGTCCCTGCTATAATCTCATTGCAACAGTTCCGACTTGAAGTGGTGGGCGCGCCCCCACTTTTTTGTTGCGGCCCTGCAAGGGCGCAGGGATGTCTTAGGGGTGTCGGCTTCCTGCAGGAGGGATTGCGATGAAGAGCGACTTTGTGACAGCGATAAGCCAGCTTTGTAGCGAGAAGGGCGTCACGCGCGAAGCGGTGATGCACGCTATCGAAGTGGCTTTGGTGTCTGCCTACAAGAAGAACTTCGCCCCCACAGGTCAGAACGTCACCGCTCAGATCGATCCGGCCACGGGCGCGGTTCGGATCTTCGCCGAGAAGCAAGTGGTGGAGCAGAATGGGGAGGCGGGCCCAGACAAGATCCCGCTGGACGTCGCTCGGAAGATCCGCCCGGACATCCAGGTAGGCGAAACCCTCGCTGTGGAAACCACGCCTCCCAACTTCGGCCGCATCGCGGCGCAGACTGCCAAGCAGGTGATCCTGCAGCGGCTGCGCGACGAGGAGCGGCGGATGATCTACGACGAGTACCACGAGCGAGAAGGGGAGCTGCTGCACGGTGTAGTGCAGCGGATCGAGAACCGCACGGTGTACATCGACCTGGGGAAGGCAGAGGGAGTCATGGCTCCCAGCGATCAGGTTCCCACAGAGCGGTACCATCCCGGGCAGCGATTGCGGGTGTACCTGGTCGAGGTGCACGATACCCACAAGGGGCCTCAGATCATAGTATCCCGGAATCACAAGGCGATGCTGCGCCGCCTGTTCGAGCAGGAGGTTCCCGAGATCTTCAACGGCACGGTGGAGTTGAAGGCTATCGCCAGGGAGGCTGGAGCGCGTTCCAAGGTGGCTGTGGCCGCCCGGCAGGAAGGCATCGACCCGGTGGGATCGTGTGTCGGGATGCGCGGTGTGCGCATCCAGAACATCGTCAACGAGTTGGGTGGCGAGAAGATCGACGTGGTGCAGTGGAGCCCGGACGCGGCGACATTCGTTGCGAACGCCCTGAGCCCGGCCCAGGTGATCAGCGTCGACATCAACGAAGAGGAAAAGACCGCCACAGTCATCGTGCCCGAGAGGCAGCTTTCGCTGGCGATCGGGAAGGAAGGCCAGAACGCACGGTTGGCGGCGAAGTTGACCGGCTGGCGCATAGATATCAAGGCGGCAGGCGCCGAGCCTGTGGGCCCCGAGGTGGGAGAGACCGCCACGGAGTCTGTTCAGTAGGCGGGGTGTCGGACTGTGCGACAGAAGCACATCCCGGAACGAACCTGCGTGGGCTGTGGGCTAACGCAGCCGAAGCGGCAGATGGTCCGCGTTGTCCGGACGGTTTCCGGCGAGGTCGTGGTCGATCCCACCGGAAAGCGGGCGGGGCGTGGGGCCTATCTGTGCAAGAAGGCGGAGTGCTGGGAGAAGGCTTTGCTGAGATCGACACTCAACCGTGCACTCAAAGTCGAAGTGAGATCAGAGGACCGGGATGAACTAATCCGATTTGGCCGTCAATTCGGCCCAGAGTACGCAACTCAGTCTGCTCCTGAAGCCGAAGGCGAGGCGGGCAGTTGAGCGAAAGGAGGAGCAGCCAATGAGTCCAAAACCGTTTAACAAGTCGAGGGGCACCCGGGACAACCGGAGACCCCAGGGCGGCAGATCGAGGCAGGGAGGGGGAGGTCCCAGACCACCCTTCAACCCCCAAGGACCGGTGAACAAGGGGGGTGTGGCCGTTGCTGCCCGTGAGGAGCCCAAGGCAGTCGAACTGCCGGACGGCATCGCCGTTAAGGATCTGGCGACCCTCCTCAACATAAGTCCCGTCACGATCATCAAGGAGCTGATGAAGAACGGGATCATCGCCAACATCAACCAGCAGATCGACCGCGACGCTGCATCGGTGGTGGCCGCCGACCTCGGCTTCGAGGTGAAGGAGCCGGCCCCACAGGAACCGGCCGCGGCGTTGGAGCTACCTGCCGTAGAGGGCGAGGATCCTTCCCTGCTGGAGCCCCGGCCCCCCGTCGTGACCATCATGGGGCACGTTGACCACGGCAAGACCAGCCTTCTGGACGTCATCCGCCAGACCAACGTGACTGCCCAGGAGGCGGGCGGCATCACCCAGCACATCGGCGCGTACCAGGTGGAGTTGCGCGGCCAGAAGATCACCTTCCTCGATACCCCTGGGCACGAGGCATTCACGGCGATGCGAGCGAGGGGGGCCCAGGCCACTGACATCGTGGTGCTGGTGGTGGCCGCCGACGATGGGATAATGCCACAGACTCGCGAGGCCATCGACCACTCGCGGGCAGCCAACGTGCCCATAGTCGTCGCCATCAACAAGATCGATAAGCCGGACGCGAACCCCGACAGGGTCAAGCAGCAGCTAGCCGAGATCGGGCTAGTGCCCGAGGAGTACGGCGGGCAGACAGTCGTGGTGCCGGTATCCGCGCGCCGGAAGGAGGGGATCGACATCCTCCTTGAGATGATCCTGCTGGTTGCCGAAATGCAGGAGCTGAAGGCCAATCCCAGCCGGCCGGCGGCAGGGGTGGTGATCGAGTCGAAGCTGGACAAGGCCAGGGGGCCCGTCGCGACGGTCCTGGTGAAGGCCGGGACTCTGAAGGTGGGCGACGTGCTCGTCGCGGGAGGCAACTTCGGCAAGGTGAAGGCACTCTTCGACGACAAGGGGCGGCGGCTGCGGAAGGCCGGGCCATCGATGCCGGCGGAGGTGCTCGGTCTGAATGGCGTGCCGACTGCCGGCGACATCTGGAACGTCGTCGCGGACGAGAAGACGGCGCGGATGATCGCCGGAGAGCGGACCCTGGAGCCGTCTGTGGAGACCGCGGCGCCGGTGACGCTGGACGACCTGTACAGGCAGATCCAGGCTGGGCAGATAAGGGAATTGAACGTGATCGTGAAGGCGGACGTCCAGGGCTCGGTGGAGCCGATCGTCAACTCCTTGGGCCGGCTGCAGGCCGAGGACGTCAGGGTGCGGGTAATCCATGCCGGCACAGGCAATATCACCGAGTCGGACGTGAACCTGGCGTCTGCATCCCACGCCGTGATCATCGGCTTCAACAGCCGACTCGAGCCTGGGGCGAAGCACCTGGCCGAAGAGAACCAGGTGGACATCCGGTTCTACGATGTGATCTACAAGCTGGTCGAGGACGTGCAGAAGGCCCTCACCGGTCTGTTGGAGCCGAAGTACGAGGAGGTCACCGAAGGCCACGCCGAGGTGAGGCAGGTCTTCAAGATCGGCAAGTCCGACGCAGCAGCCGGGTGCATGGTAACTGACGGGAAGATCTCCAGAAACTCTCACGTCCGGGTCATCCGGGGTGGCGGTGTCGTCTTCGATGGCCGGATAGAGAGTCTGCGCCGCTTCAAGGAGGACGTGCGGGAAGTGGCCGCGGGCTACGAATGCGGCATTCACTTGGAGGGGTTTGGGGACTTCCAGATAGGAGACATCCTCGAGGCATTCCGCATGGAGCGGGTTAGTTAGGGCACCGGCGGCGTGGGGCGGGGGTGTCCCCGCTCCCTGGCCGAGAGGCGCCCGCCGGCAGGGGACGAGCTACCGCCCTACTGAATGGTACTGTGGTATGAGCAGGCGGATAGAGCGAGTCAACGAGCAGATCAAAGAGGAGATCGCCGCGCTCGTGCAGAGGGAGATGCAGGACCCCCGCTTGCGCGGGCTGATCAGCATCACCGGGGTCACGACGAGTCCAGATCTCCACTACGCGACCGTGCGGGTGAGCGTCCTGGGCAGCGAGGAGGACGTTCAGCAGGTTATGACAGCCCTCCGACACGCAGCGGGCTTCCTCCGTCGAGAGATAGCATCCCGGCTGAGGCTCAAGCACGCTCCGGAGTTGAGCTTCAAGCTGGACACCTCTATGGAGCAGGGAGCGCGGGTGCTGGAACTCCTTCGCGAGATCCAGAAGGGGGAGAGGTAGCAGGTGGAGTCCGGATACCGGCCGGTATTGCTGCCGCTGCTGAAGTCCGCTAGACGCGTGGTGGTCACCTGCCACGTGGACCCCGATGGGGACGCGGTGGCTGGCTTGTTGGCCCTGTCCCATTCCCTCAGGAAGCTGTCCAGGTGGGACGTGCACGCCATCAGCCCCGGGCAGGTTCCCGCCAGCTACCACTTCATGCCGAACTGGGAATCGGTGGAGGTGTACTCACCCGAGCGGCTGGAGACCCTGCAGGGGATGGCGACGAAGGATGCCGTGCTCTCTGCTGACGTCATAGTCTGTCTCGACAGCAGCGATCTCCATCGGCTTGGCGCCCTTTACGTGCAGAACCGCACGAAGTTCGAGTCCGTGCCGATCGTGAACATAGACCATCACCCCAGCAACAGCCGATTCGGCACGGTCAACCTCGTCGATGGGTCGGCCGCGGCGGTGTGCGAGCAACTGGCCGAGCTGATGGAGAGAGAGGACCTACCCATCCCCGAGGAGGTCGCCACGGATCTCCTGGTGGGCATAGTCACCGACACCCTCGGGTTTCGCACCCCCGCGACTTCCGCCCGCACCCTTCGCACCGCCGCGACTCTGATGGAGAGGGGCGCATCCCTCTCGCTGATCAGCGAACGCGTCTTCAACACTCGATCCCCTCGCACCCTGTGGCTGTGGGGCCGTGTGCTGAGCCGGACTCGGGTGGAAGACGGGCTGGTGTGGGCCGACATCACCAGCGACATGCTGGCCGAATGCGGCGCAACCCTGGAGGATGCGGACACGCTGGTGGATTTCATCGCCGGGGTGCCTCGGACGAACGCGGCTTTCCTGTTCAGCGAGCAGAGGGGCAAGGTCCGTGTGAGCATGAGGACGTCGGCCGAGTTGGATGCGGCCGCCTTGGCCAAGAGCTTCGGCGGCGGCGGACACGCTCGCGCGGCAGGATGCACGCTGGAGGGATCCATCGCCGACGTCCAAGCCCTGCTCCTGGGTGAGGCCCGGCGACGGCTCGGGATGGTGGCGAACGGGGGTGAACGGTACCAAGAAAGCGGCTCCTGAGGGCTTCCTTAACGTCTCGAAGCCTTACGGTTGGACGTCCCACGACGTCGTTCAGTTGGTGCGCCGTCTGACGCGGACCCGACGGGTCGGCCATGCGGGGACTCTGGACCCCGCCGCGACCGGCGTGCTCGTCGTGGCCGTGGGACGAGCGACCCGGCTGGTAGACTACCTCGGGGAGCAGGACAAGAGCTACTGCGGGGACGTCGTCCTCGGCGCCACTACCACGACGGACGATGCCGAAGGGTCCGTCTTGGGTGCCCGCGATCCCTCCACCGTGACCCTCGATCAGGTGACCCGGGCCCTGTCTGGCTTCGTCGGCGAAATCGACCAGTTGCCCCCGCAGTACTCTGCCGTCAAGCTGGAGGGCAAGAAGGCTTACGAGATAGCCCGAAAGGGAGGGCTGGCGGCCGTGAGGCCCCGGCGAGTGACCATCAAGGGGATCGCTGTGGTCGCATGGGAGCCTCCCATCGTGAGCCTCATGGTACGCTGTTCCAAGGGAACTTACATCCGGAGCCTGGCAAGAGACCTGGGACAGCGGTTGGGCGTCGGTGGCCACCTGGGCGCGCTGGTCCGTGTCAGCAGCGGGGTCTTCGACTGTGAGGATGCCATTGGGGTCGAGGATCTGCGACTGGCTGCGGAGTTCGACTATCTGGAGAAGCTGATCTGGCCGCCAGACGTCGCGGTGGCCCACCTGCCTGCCCTGGTGGTGGCGGAGCGGCATGCCGAGGACATGATGGGGGGGCGGTCGTGGGCGGCGACATCGCCCCCGCAGGGAACGAAGTCGGTGAGAGTCTACACCACGGAAGGGGTCTTCTTGGGGCTGGCTGAGTTGCGGGAGATGCGCTGGTGGCCGAAGCTGGTGCTGTTGCCGGAGGAGCAGTGAGTCCACAAGCTGAAGTTGCCACGCCGGAAGCGGTGGCGACCATTGGAGTGTTCGACGGGGTGCATCTGGGTCACCAGGCGCTGATCCGCCGCGTGGTGGAGCGGGCCGGGCAGCTTGGGATGGTGAGCGTGTGCGTCACCTTCTCGCCTCACCCGGAGGACGTGCTACGTCCCGACAGCGGCATCGCCCACCTGGCGGGAGTGGAGGATCGGTTGGCCACCATCAAGGGGCTCGGCGTCTCCGAGGTAGTGGTGATGGAGTTCACCAGTGCCCTCGCAGCCCTCTCTCCGGAGGAGTTCATCGACCGCTTGATGCAGCGCTTCCGATTGCGGGAGCTGTGGATCGGGAGTGACTTCGCGCTGGGGCGTGGGCGGACCGGTACCCCGGAGCGCCTGGCAGCCATCGGGAGGGAGAAGGGGTTCGTGGTACGGTCGCTTCCCCCGGTGGAGGTCGATGGGCAGGTGGTTAGCAGCAGCCGCATCAGGCAACTTCTGGCCGATGGCCAGGTGGAGGAGGCGGCGCGGCTGTTGGGCCGCGCCTACAGGCTGCGGGGGCGCGTCGTCGCGGGCGATGGCCGTGGCAGAAGCCTCGGCTTCGCAACCGCGAATCTGGCCCCTGACGACCGGCTGTGCGTGCCCGGCGATGGGGTCTACGCGGTCGCCGTGCAAGTGGAAGGCGGAGGAGAATGGCACGGCGTTGCGAACGTGGGGGTGCGCCCAACCTTCGGCGAAAGCGCGCGCCAGATCGAGATCCACCTGCTAGGCTTTTCGGGCGACCTGTACGGCAAGAGGCTGGCCGTGGATTTCGTGGCGAGGCTTCGGGGTGAACGGCGGTTCGAGTCTGTGGAGGCCCTGAAAGCCCAGATAGCTGAGGACGTGCGGAAGGCACGGTCGATCCTGGGGGAGTCTCCACCCCACAGCGCGAGCGCGCGCAGCGTTGCGCCTTTCCCTTAGGGCGAGGCGATCCGGCATCCCCTCTCCCTTTGAGAGAGGGTCAGGGTAAGGGCGCAGGCCGTTGGCCGCGTAGACTCCGCATGGTCTCCTGGTCCCCACTCGGTAGCGCGCCCTACACGGGAGCCCGGGGGGCGCACCAGCGGGCTGCTTTCCGGCCGGTTTTCGGCCTGGCCGTAGGGCTCGGGGCACCCCCCTCCCTTCGGCCCGACGGTATGAGGCCATTGCCGTCGTCGACGGCCTATGTTAGCATTATGACCACTTCGCAATACCCTTCGAGTTGATCGTGACTTCCTGAGGGCGGTCCCAAGAGAGGTCCATGGCTTCGATCATTGCCATCTCCAATCAGAAGGGTGGTGTGGGCAAAACAACCACCACCGCGAACCTGGGTGCTGCGTTCTTCCAGTTGGGCTGCAAGGTTCTGCTAGTGGACATGGATCCGCAGGCCAACCTGACCACAGCCTTCGGGTTGAACGAGCAGACGGAAACCAGCATCGCGGAGGCGTTGCTGGATCGTAAGGTTCGGCTCCCCATCACGCCAGGCCCCGAGAACGGCAAGGCACGGCTGGACCTGGTGCCTTCCTCTCTTTCCCTGGCCAGCGCCGAGGCGGCGCTCATGAACAAACTGGGCAGGGAGTTGAGGCTGAGAGACCAACTCGCCGCGATAGAGACCCCCTACGACTTCATCCTGATCGACACGCCCCCCTCCCTTGGACTCCTGACCATTAACGCCTTGGTGGCCGCCGAAAAGGTTGTGATACCCACCGAGGCGCGGCTGTTCTCCCTGCAAGGCCTTCAGATGATGCAGGATAGCATCGAGGAGATCCTCTACCTGAACCCGAAGTTGCAGGTGGCGGGGATACTGCTGAGCAAGCTGGACCGTCGTCTCAAGGAGGAGAAGCTCGTCAGCGCCTACCTCCGGGAAAGGTGGGGTACTCAGGTATTCGAGACCGAGGTGGGGACCAACAGCAAGATACTGGAAGCCGCGTCATCCGGCACATCCGTATTCAACTACGCCGGTGCCGAGAAAGCTGCAGAGGCATATCTTTCCCTCGCCAGGGAGGTATTGGCTCGTGGCTAAGCTGCGTGGTGGGTTTGACCCGGGGCGACTGGCGGAACCGGTCAGGAGCACTCCCGTCATTGGGAAGATCGTGTCCGAGGAGATCGAGGCCGACGCGAAAGGCTTTACCGAGATCAAGATTGTCGGCGTGGGTGGCGGTGGGAATAACGCGCTCAACCGTATGGTCGAGGCTGGCATCCGAGGTGTGGACTTCATCGCCGTCAACACTGATGCTCAGGCGCTCGACATGTCCTACGCCACTCGAAAGATCCCGATCGGTGGGAGGGCAATGAAGCGGCTTGGGGCCGGCGGCGATCCCATGGTGGGGGAGCGGGCGGCAGAGATAAGCCGGGACCAACTGGAGGAGGCGCTGGCTGGCGCCGACATGGTGTTCATCACTGCCGGCATGGGGGGCGGCACCGGAACCGGGGCCTCGCCCGTCATCGCGGAGATCGCCCGGAAGAACCGCTCGCTGACCGTTGCTGTCGTGACCATGCCCTTTACCTTCGAGGGACGCAGGCGCCGAGAGGTGGCGGAGCAGGGCTTCCAGATCCTCAAGGAGAGGGTCGACGCGATCATCAGCATTCCCAACGACCGGCTGCTGGCGATGGCCAACAGGAAGATGGGGCTGCTGGAGGCATTCCGCGCCGCCGACAACATCCTGCGCCAGGGTGTTCAAGGCATATCCGACCTGATCACGGTGACGGGACTGATAAACCTCGACTTCGCCGATGTGAAGACGATCATGACCGGAGCCGGCACCGCCTTGATGGCGATCGGCGAGGGGAAAGGGCAGGGCCGGGCTCTGCAGGCGGCGCGTGCGGCCATCGACAGCCCTCTGCTGGACATCTCCATCGATGGGGCGACTGGACTGCTGATCAACATCACCGGCGGACCGGACATGAGCCTGATGGAGGTGAGCGAGGCGGCCAGCCTTATCAGCGAGGCCGCGAGCCCCGAGGCCAACATCATCATGGGCGCTGTCATCCACCCGAAGCCCCAGTCGGAGTTGCAGGTCACCCTCATCGCTACCGGCTTCGGCGGGGCCGAGGTCCGAAAGCCCCAGGTGAAGGTGAGCGACGAGTTCGCCAGGCTGGAGATGTCCCAGGGGGAAACGGGTCGCCACGAGCCCGGCGACGTTCGAGAGCACCGGATCCTTGAGCAGCCCCGTGAACCTCTGGAGCCGTGGGTGGCAAGGGATGGTCGCGAACCGGCGGAACCATGGGAGCCTCGCGAACCTCGAGAACGGGAGCGCCGCGAGTCACTGGGGCTGCAGGATCTGGACGTGCCGGCTTTCCTCAGGAAGAAGAAGCCCCAGTAGCACCGCACCGGGAATCGACGGCAAGTAAGAAAAAGAGGCGGTAGCGCGACGGAGCGCTACCGCCTCTCGTCGATTCGAAGGAGCTACTTCTCTTGCTCCTTTTCCTTCTTGGCCTCGGCGATGACCTGCTGCGCCACGTGAGCCGGGACTTCTTCGTAGCCCGCGAACTTCGTGGTGAACTTGCCTCGCGCTCCCGTGATGGAGCGCAGGTCCGTTGCGTAGCGGCGGACCTCCGCGTAGGGGGCCTTGGCCTGGATGGTGGTGAAGCCATCCTCCGGGGTCATCCCCAGCACCTGGGCGCGCTTCCCGTTTAGGTCGCCGATGATGTCCCCCGTGTAGGCGTCCGGCACGGTAATGGCCATCTCCACGACCGGCTCCAGCAGCACTGGCTTCGCATCCATCGCAGCCTTCTTGAAGCCCATGGAGGCCGCGATCTTGAAGGACATTTCGTTTGAGTCCACCGGATGGTAGGAGCCGTCGTACAGAATGGCCTTGACGTCTACCATCGGGAAGCCGGCCAGGACCCCTTCCTGCATCGCCTCTCGCACGCCCTTCTCCACGGCCGGTATGAAGTTCTTGGGCACGGCGCCACCGACGATCCGGTCCTCGAAGACGAAGTCGCTGCCGCGGGGCAACGGCTCGAGCTCCAACCAGGTGTCGCCGAACATGCCGTGGCCACCGGTCTGCTTCTTGTAGCGTCCCTGGGCCTTGGCCGATGCGGTGATCGTCTCCCTGTAGGCGACCTTCGGCTCGGCGATGTTGACGTCGACGCCGAACTTCCGCTTCATCCGCTCGACGGCGATGTCGATGTGGGATTCACCCATGCCCGACATCAGGGTGTCGCCCGTTTCGGTGTTCTTCTCGACCCGAAGGGTCGGGTCCTCCTCGGTCATGCGGGTTAGAGCCGGACCGAGCTTGTCGAGGTCGGCCTTGGTCTTGGGGGAGATGGCGGCCGAGAAGACCGGCTCGGGGAAGACGATGCCGGCCAGTTGCACCGGGTTCTCCTTGGTGGTGATGGTGTCTCCCGTCGAGGTCTCCTGCAGCTTGGCCACGGCGCCCATGTCGCCCGTAGTGACCCTGGGGACGGGATCCTGCCGCTTGCCCGTGAGCATGTAGAGCTGCCCGATCCGCTCCTCTCTGGCCCGGTTGGGGTTCCAGATGTGGGAATCGGACTGCAACGTGCCCGAGTAGACCCGGAAGTAGTTGAGCCGGCCGACGTAGGGGTCTGAGACCGTCTTCCACACGAGGGCGGACAGTTGGCCCTTGTCGATCAGCGCCTGAACTGGAAGCTCGCCGTCGGTGGTGCGGACGGTGACCTCCATCGGGGATGGGATGTAGTCCACTATGGCATCCAGCAGATCGGACACGGCCTTATTGGCCAGGGCGGAGCCGCAAAGCACCGGGAAGAGGGACCTGGCCTTGACACCGCCACGGAGGACCCGCTGGAGTTCCTCGTTGGAGATCTCCTCGCCCTCCAGGTACTTGTTGATAAGCTCGTCGTCCAACTCGACGACGGTCTCGATCAGGGCGTCGCGCTGGGCCTGAGCCTCGTCTCGCAGCTCCGCAGGAATCTCCTGCGCCGGCGACTTGTCGTCCGTCTTGACGGTCATGGTCAAGAGATCGACGATCCCCTTGAAGTTCTGCTGAGAGCCGACCGGAATCTGAAGGGGAACGACACCCTTGCCGAACCTGGTGCGCAGGCTCTGCAGAACGGCGTCAAAGTTGGCGTTCTCCCGCTCCATCTTGTTGACAAAGAAGATCCTTGGCACGCCGTTCTTCTCCGCCTCCTGCCAGGCGGTCTCGGTGCCAACCTCGAGGCCGGAGACGGCGTCCACCACAATCACAGCCCCATCGACGACGCGCATGGCTTGGACGACCTCACCGATGAAGTCGGCGTAGCCAGGGGTATCGAGGACGTTTACCTTGTGATCTCGCCACTCGCATGGGGCGAGGGCGGTGCTCACTGAGATGTGCCTCTTGATCTCGTCGGGATCGTAGTCGGTGGTGGTTGTACCCTCCTCCACCTTCCCCAGGCGGGTGATGGCTCCACTCTGGAACAGCATCGCCTCGGCCAGTGAGGTCTTACCGGCACCACCATGAGAGAAGAGGCCTACGTTGCGGATCTGTTCCGCCTGGTATTCTTTCATTCGGTGCTCCTTCCGCCATATCCTGGAAGGGGCGCAACCCGCCCATTCCGAGTGTCCAAAACGCAATTATACCAAACGGCGGCCCGGAGCGTTGGAGCCCGGCCGCGTTGGTCGGCCCGCCAGTCCTATGGTAAAATAACGCCTGAGCACAGGTGGGAAGGGAGGTGAGGTCGCTATGTCTGGACATTCCAAATGGGCACAGATCAAGAGACAGAAGGGCGCCAACGACACCAAGCGAGGCGCTCTGTTCACGAAGCTAGGCCGCGAGATAACGGTTGCCGCGCGCGACGGCGGGGGGGATCCTAACGCCAACTTCCGCCTGCGGCTTGCGATCCAGCGGGCTCGCGAGAACAACATGCCGATGGAGAACATCGAGCGCGCGATCAAGCGTGGGACCGGCGGAGGTGAGGGCGCCGCGCTCGAGGAGATAGTGTACGAGGGATACGGAGCCGGTGGAGCCGCTATAATGGTGGAGGCGATGACCGACAACCGCAACCGCGCCGCAGCGGAGGTGCGGGCGGCTTTCACCCGACACGGGGGCACCCTCGGGGAGAGCGGCTGCGTATCGTGGCTGTTCGACTCGAAGGGGGTGATCTCCATCGACGCGGGCGGCAAGGACCCGGATGAGTTGGCGTTGATGGCCATCGATGCGGGTGCCGAGGACGTGAAGGTGGAGGATCGCTCCATCGAGGTATACACCGAACCTGCCGATCTGGAGACTGTGAGGCAGGCCCTGGAGTCGAGGAAGATCGACATCACCAATTCCGAAGTCGCCATGATCCCCAAGACGACTCTGGAACTGGATCCCAAGACCACAATGACCGTGATGAAGTTGATGGAGCGCCTGGAGGAGTTGGACGACGTCCAGAGGGTCTACTCCAACATCGAGGTCTCTGAGGCGGCCTTGGCGGAGTACTCCGAGCTTGGCGACAGGAAGTAGGCGTATCGTCCTCGGCGTAGACCCGGGGACCGCCATCCTGGGGTATGGCGTCGTCGCGACGACGGGTGAGACCCTGGAGGCCGTGGAGTACGGCGCGCTGACGACACCGGCCTACCTTCCTCTCACTTCCCGCCTTCTGATGCTGTTCGAAGGGCTGACCGAGATAATCGGGAGGGTTTCGCCCACCGAGGTCGCTGTCGAACAGCTCTTCTTTTCGAGGAACGTCCAGTCGGCTTTCGCCGTGGGCCAGGCCAGGGGAGTGGCCCTCTTGGCCGCCGCGCGATGCGGGCTTCCAGTCAGCGAGTACACGCCCCAGCAAGTGAAGCAGGCGGTGGCCGGGTACGGGAAGGCCACCAAGAACCAGGTGCAGAGTATGGTGCAGGTGATGCTGGCTCTGAGAGACATACCCCGGCCCGACGATGCGGCCGATGCCCTGGCGATTGCGATCTGCCACTCCAGATGGAACGAGACTCTCGGCGGGGGGAGGGTGGACCTGTGATCGCGGGGCTTCGCGGGGTGGTGGAGGAAATTGGCGCCGATAACCTGCTGGTGAACGTCGGGGGTGTTATCTACCGGGTCTTCACCTCTTCGGCAACCCTGTCGTCCGCCACCACGCCCGGGTCGCCGATCAACCTCCACACTCATTTCCAGTTGCGGGAGGACGTAGCCACCCTCTACGGCTTCTCCAGCCGGGCGGAACTGCAGATGTTTCAGTTGCTCCTGACTGTCGGCAGCGTGGGGCCTCGTAGCGCCCTGGCGCTGCTGTCTGCGATGTCCGTCGACGAGCTAGCGACCGCCATCGCATCCGAGGATATCGCGAGACTGAGCAGCGTCACAGGGATCGGGAAGCGGACGGCCGCCCGCATCGCGCTCGAGTTGAAGGGCAAGGTGGGGCAGATGGAGGCCGGCGGAGGGCCGATGCTTGGCTCCGGAAACAGCGGTCAGCTCGTGGCCGCGCTCACCGCCCTCGGTTACAGCAACTCCGAGGCGGCTTCCGCCGTCCGATCCATTCCGAACCTAGCGGCGCTCGAGCTGGAAGAGGCATTGCGTGAGGCGCTGCGGGTCCTCTCTTCGGGCAGGTAGCCTCACTTTCTGGTTCGTTCTGTAGGTGGAGGACGGGCTTTGCCACGCACGCCGGCAGATCAGCAAGGCCCACGACTCCGGATGGCACGGCTTTCCGTAGCTTGTCCGCGAGTGTCTGGTCGTGTAGAATCTTCGGCTAGCAAATGGGAGGAATCTGCGCGATGGCAGACAGAGGGAAACGAAGCAAGGCCGAGATCGACGAGTTCGATGAAGCGAGGTTCCCCGAGGTAGAGGAGAGGCCCGCTGCCGTAGAGGAGGATGGTGCGGAGCCCAGGGAAGTGGCGGAGGAAGTCCGCTACTTCATCGATCCCCAATGGTACGAGGATAAGGGGATGGTGTTCAGCGCGGTTGCCCAGAGCCGGCTGTGCTACTCTTGCGCAGCGAAGCTGGGCACCTTCGTGGAGGAGCGCTACCCCGTGATCGACCCCAAGACGAAGAGGGTCACCTTCGAGAATCGACGGGTTCCCTTCGCCTCCAACCCACTCCCCATCATTCGGGACTGCTGCTCTCGGGCGCGGGACTACATAACGGCGGAAACACCGCTCCTGGAGGCCGTTTTCCGGGTGTTCCTGGCCAACGGGAATCAGCCGATGAGCATCGCGGCGGTGCGCGAGCACCTGCTGGCCTACCTTCCGGAGATGGCGGCTTTGAGGTCCGACTACCCTGTGGAGCTGTTGGAGAGGCTGGTCCGGGCCGACACGTCGTACGGGTTCAGGGAGCACAGGGTTCTCGCGACTGCGTAGACGACGAGGACTGAGGGCCGAGAAGAACAGACTCAGCCCCCAGTCCTCAGTCCCAGGTCGTGGTAGTCTATAGACTCAACCCCTTCAGGTACGCCCGAAACTCGCTGCTCAGGTCGTCCCGCTTGAGGGCGAAATCCACAGTCGCCTGCAGGAACTCCAGCTTGTTGCCGGCGTCGTACCGCCGGCCTTCGAACTCCAGTGCCAGCACCTTCTGGCGCCGCATCAACGACTTGATCGCATCGGAGAGCCAGATCTCCCCACCCTTACCCGCTGGCGTCGCTTCCAGCTCCTCGAAGATCTCGGGCGTCAAGATGTATCCCTTTACCGCGGCCAGATCGGATGGCGCCGATTCCAGAGAAGGCTTCTCCACCAGGTCCAGCACCTCGTAGACCCGATCCTCGATGGGCTTAGCGCCGATCACACCGTACTTGGGTATGCTCGCTCGCGGCACCCTCATGACCGCCATGACCGAAGTATGGTACTGCTCATACACCCGGATGAGCTGCTGCAGACACGGAACCTCGGCGTCGACCAGGTCATCGCCCCACAAAACGGCGAATGGCTCGTTGCCGATCACCTCCTTGGCGACCAGGACTGCGTGTCCGTTGCCCAGTGGCTGCTTCTGGCGGACGTAGACGAAGTTGGCCAGCTCCGACAGCCGCTCGACCTCGTTCAGCTCCTCCAGCTTGTTCCCCAGCTTCAGCCGGTGGGCCAGCTCGAATGGATAGTCAAAGTGGTCCTCGATGGCGCGCTTGCTCTGGCCGGTGATGATGACGATCTGCTCGATGCCCGAGTCGACGGCCTCTTCGACGATGTACTGGATGACGGGCTTGTCGACGATGGGGAGCATTTCCTTGGGCTGCGCCTTAGTGGCCGGAAGGAAGCGGGTGCCAAGCCCCGCTGCGGGGATCACGGCCTTGCGAACCTTCTTCAAGTTGCGGCCTCCTTTGACACTCAGTTGTGAAGAAAGTGGTGACCTGAGTCTATCGAGGATCGGCCACCGAGTTGGTCACGGATTCGCCGTTGCCCTGGCCTTCCGCCACGGCCTGCCACGCCGGCTCCTCCAATCTCTGCTCCAGGTGGTGCTTCCGCTCCTCGACGGTCATTCGATAGAAGGAAACCATGGCGACGATGACGCCAGCAACAGGAACGGCAAAGACTGCGCCCCAAGCGCCTGCCAGCTCCGCGCCAACCAGCAGGGCAACCAGCACTAGGAGAGGATGCATGCCTACGCTCTTGCTCATCACCCGTGGGGCTATCACGTTGAGCACCAACTGCTGGAGCAGGAGCAGCAGGAGGAAGACCCACCACGTCCGCTCGGGATGCACGAAGAGAGAGATGGCAACGGGCAGCACGATGGCGAGAATGGGGCCGATGAACGGGATCATCATGATCGCCGTCGCGAAGATGGCGGCCACGGCTACGTAGCTCAGGTCGGCTGCCACCATGATCGCTGCCGTGCCGGCACCGTAGACCAGTCCCTGAATCAACTGTCCGCGGATGAAGCCCCCGAAAGCTCGATGGGTGCTGTAGACGAGATAGTAGACTTCGTCCCTTCTGTCTGCCGGGACAGCGCGGAAGAGAGCGGCCATGAAGCGGCTTCCGTCCAGCATGATGTAGAACGAGATGATCAGGAGTAGGACCAGCCTGAGCAGGAGGTTTGCGACCCCGGTGGCAAGGCCAACAGCGTTGTTGACGATCGCCGGCCCCATCGACTCCACGCGCCGTGCTGCCTCGCGGTAATCCAGCAACGTCGCGGTATCCAGGACGACGCCGTGCTCCGCGAGCCAGTATTGGAACGAGGCGATCCAGGAGAAGATGTTGGCCGCGTAGTCCGGGAGGCTGGTGCCGATCTGAGACACCTGGATGGCGACCATGGGGACGAGCAACAGGATGAGCAGGCTCAGGACGACGAGCAGGCCCAGGTAGACGATGGCGACCGCCAGCCCGCGGTTCACGCGGGATCGAGCCTCCAGGAAGTAGGTCAGCGGCTCCAGGGCGAAGGACACAAGCCAGGCCAACACCAGCAGCAGCAGGATGTCGGCGAAACGGACGGCCAGTGCCCAGGCGAGTCCGGCGAGGTAGCTGGCGGCGATCACCACCAGGAGCACGATAAGGGCCTTCAGCCAGGGGTCTCGACTCAAGAGGAGGCGGCTCCAACTCTTATTGTGGTTACGTGGCGAGATTCTAGCACCCTCTGTAAGTGTTTTGCGAGAAGGCGCTGCTAAAAGTTGCCCCATGAATACCTATCACATCCTTCTGGCAGACCCAAACCCGGTCGTACGGAAACTGCTGGCGGTGATTCTGGACGGCAGCCGGTATCGATTGAGCTTCGCCTCGAACGGAGAGGAGGCCCTGGGCATCGCCCTGGTGGATCCTCCGGACCTGGTGATTTCGGAGGTGCGGCTCGAGCGGCTGGACGGCATCGCCCTGTGCCAGCAGTTGAAGCAGCAGCCGAGGGGCAATCGTACCAAGGTTCTCATCCTCACCACTTCCACATCCGAGTGGGACATGCGGCGTGCGCGGCGCGCCGGCGCCGAATGGTACATGACCAAGCCGTTCAGCCCTGCTGTGCTCATGCGGCACGTGGAAGAAGCGGCGGAGGAGAAGGAGACCGGGAAGAGCGAGGTCCAGGGCACGCTCGTCGATCTTCAGACCAGCTAGTCTCACATCTTCGAGGCCACCGTAACGGCCTCAATGTTCTCCACCCTGAACATCATCACCCGCTTCTTCTGCCGACATCGTCCCACCAGATACCAGGCACCAAGGTAGGGCATCAGCAGATGGGGCTCGACGATGGGATCGGGCAGGGCTGCGCCGGCCTTGGAGGAGAGGTGCAGCCGCACCGGTCGCTTGTCGAAGAGGGCCTCGGTCAGGGCGAGGAAGACCCTCTCCTGGAGGGCCGGTTCTGGATTCCCCAACGACTCCAAGCTCTTTCGGATGAGAGGCTGCAAGTGCAGGGGAAAGACCGCTGGCAGCTTGGAGAGGAGGGATCGGAGCGGTTCCGGCGGGATCGAGCGATCCTGAGCGGCGACCTTCAGCGCCGACACTAGGGCCCGGGCTTCCGAGAAGGAGAAGTCCAGCACGACGTGGTCGTCGCCGGCCAGGAAGCGGTAGCCCTTCCGGCGAACGAGCGGGAAGCGGAGTTCCTCCCGGATGACGCGCAGGTCCTCCTGGACCTGGCGCTCACTGAGGGCATAGCGCTCGGCGAGCCTGCGGCGGCTGGTGCCGGGGTTCTCGGCGATGTGCTCGATGATCGCCCAGATGCGACTGAGCCGGTCGATTGCGAGTTGATCCCGTTCCACCGTGCGCGGTCACCTCTCGGGGAATTGCTCGCAGGTTCGATGCGGCCGCGGGGAAGACTGACAAAACAAAAACCGCGGTCAACCACATCGAGATGGGTCCGGTCGACCAGCGGCCAGCCGTCCACCGACGCGGGCCCAACCCACCGGTGGATACCCCGTGCGTAGACGACTCCGAAAGGCTGCCTGCCACAACAAGAATGCCGAGGGCAGTCAGACGACTCCACGTCAATGGCACCCCGGATAGGACTCGAACCTACGACCTTTGGGTCCGCAACCCAACGCTCTAATCCGCTGAGCTACCGGGGCATGGGCGGAGGAGATGGGATTCGAACCCATGACAGAGGTTTATAGCCCCTGTAACCGCTTAGCAGGCGGCCGCACTAGACCAACTATGCGACTCCTCCACACGAACGAAGACCTGGAGTGATCACTGCCCAAGATGGCGGCGGAGGGGGAGGGATTCGAACCCCCGGGGCTCGCGCCCGACCGTTTTCAAGACGGCCACCATAAACCACTCGGACACCCCTCCAGGTGTACGCGTATTGTGTTGTTAACACGTGCGGCAGACACGCCGCTCCACACGTGGATTCTAGCCGACCAGCCACCTCATGTCAACGTGCCACCGGCCATCATGAGCCGAGAACCGGCCAGAGACCATTCGCCATCAGCTTTCAGCTAGTGCCCAGGCTTCGCTCGGCCACGCCGAGGGCACAACGCTGACCGCTGATGGCTGATAGCTGTCGTGGCGGAGAGGGTGGGATTTGAACCCACGAGGCTGTTACACCTACCCGCTTTCCAGGCGAGCGCCCTAGGCCACTAGGCGACCTCTCCATGCAGGCTATTGACGTTCAACCGTGGGCTACGGATGCCAGCCACCCCGCCTATCGTCCCGAGGCGGATGCTGACAGCCCGATGCCGACGGCTGCTCGGGCGGAGGGAGAGGGATTTGAACCCCCGAGGCCTTTCGACCTACCCGATTTCGAGTCGGGCGCACTCAACCGGACTATGCGATCCCTCCAAGAGGCCGCAGCCCTAGAGGGGCCGCGGCCCACAGTCTAAAGTATAGCATAGGGGCAGGTACACCACAACCAGCGCGTCTGCTATACTCCACGCACCATGCCCGGCTCCGACCAGGGCTATCCTTTGGAGGACGAATGATCATCATCACGCCGGAAGCTGCCAAGGAGCTCCGCGATCTTGCTGCCAGCGGTGAGGCAGCGGTACTCAAGTTCGATGCCGAGCCCGACAACGAGGGAGGATACGACTGCTCGGTGGGGCTGGTGGACACTCCTCCATCCGATGCTATCGTCGAGGAGATCGCTGGGGTCAAGGTCGCCTTCCTCGGCATGGCGGAAAGCGTCTTCGAAGGGGCAGTGGTCGGGCTCAGCCCGGAGGGAGAACTGACCCTGGAGATGATCGAGGAAGACTGCGAGCACTGCGAGCACGAACACGGCTGCGACTGCGGCGAGGGCAACGGTTGCAGCTCCGAAGGCCACATCTGATGCCCGACGGGCCGGCTCCACGACCCGAACGGTCGCCGGTATACGACAGCGACCTTGGGCGCATCTGCCCCTCATGCGGCAAGCCGGTGAAGGGCTGCGTCTGCCAGGCGAAGAAGGTGATTCCCCAGGCTGGGCCGAAGAACGACGGAGTAGTCAGGGTCTCTCGCGACCGCCGGAATCGACACGGCAAGACTGTCACGGTGGTCACCGGGGTGCCGGGCCACCCCGCGGCGGTCGAGGATCTGGCGACGAAGCTGAAGCGGTTGTGTGGCTCGGGCGGCACCGTGAAGGAAGGGGTCATCGAAATCCAGGGCGACCATCGGGACCTGGTGCTGTCGAAGCTGCTCGAGATGGGGTACAAGGCCAAGCTGGCAGGGGGATAGTCGCGAGTAATGAGTGATGAGCGGATTACTCATCACTCATTACTTCTTGGTCGAGCCTACATGGACTCGGGCGCGGTCACTCCCATCAGTGCGAGGGTGTTGCCCAGTACGATCTTGCAGGCGCTTACCAGCTTGAGACGGGCCTTGGTGAGGGACTGGTCCTCGGATACCACCCTGCACTGCTTGTAGAAAGAGTGGAACACAGCCGCGATCTCCTGGGAGTAGTGCGGGAGATGGTGGGGCGACAGGGTCGCCGCGGCCGTCTCCACCAGTTCGGGCAGGGCGAGCATCTTCCGGATGAGATCCAGCTCCGGCTCCGAGGTGAGCAGGGACACGTCACCGTCGGTGAAGTCCACGTCGCTGGCGTAGCGCAGGATGCTGGCGATCCGTGCGTGGGCGTACTGCACGTAGTAGACCGGGTTCTCGCTGGACTGCTCCTTAGCCAGGTCCAGGTCGAAGTCCATCATGGCATCGGCCGAGCGGGCCAGCAGGAAGAAGCGGACCGCATCCGGTCCCACCTCGTCCAGCACCTCGCCAAGGGTGATGATCTCCCCGGTTCGCTTGGACATGCGGACCGGCTTGCCGCTGCGCTTCAAGCTCACCAACTGGTAGATGATCAGCTCCAGCCTCGACGGGTCGACCCCGAGCGCGGCTACCATCGCCTTCATCCGGGGCACGTGGCCCTGGTGGTCCGCTCCCCAGACGTCGATGACTCGATCGAAGCCGCGCACGCAAAACTTGTCAAAGTGATAGGCGGCGTCGGAGGCGAAGTAGGTGGGGGAGCCGTTGCTCCTGACCAGGACGTTGTCCTTCTCCTCTCCCAGCGCCGAGGAGGCGAACCACACGGCGCCCTCTCGCTCGGCCACGTAGCCCCGCTGGCGCAGCAGTTCGATCGTCTTGGTGATTTGGCTGGAGTCGTAGAGCGACTGCTCCGAGAACCACCGGTCGAAGCGGACGTTCATCCGGTCCAGGTCGCGTCGTATCCGTCCCAGCATCTTCTCGGTGCCGAGTCGGCCCAGCTTCTGGAGGGCCTCGTCCCTCGGCATATCCAGGAACTCGCGGCCGCGCTCGTCGACTATCTCCCGGGCAAGCTCCACCATGTACTCTCCGGCGTAGCCGTCGGCGGGGAGTTCCTCCTGGATCCCGAGTTGCTGCAGATACCGGGCATACAGGGTGGCGTAGAACGCCTCCATCCGGGCGCCGGCATCGTTGACGTAATACTCCCGCTCCACCTGGTAACCCGCGTGCGCGAGCACGTTGGCGAGGCTGTCACCGAGTGCAGCGCCGCGCCCCGCCCCCACGTGTAGCGGTCCGGTGGGGTTGGCGCTGACGTACTCCACCTGCACCCTGGCGCCCTTACCCAGATCGACGCGGCCGTAGTCTCCGGCTTCGGCGAGAATGGTCTCCACCTGAGCGGCCAGCCAGGCAGGGGAGAGCCGGAAGTTCAGGAAACCGGGTCGCGCCACCTCGACGCTGGAGAGGAAGTCACCCGAGGCCACCTGGTCTGCGAGGACTCGCGCTATGGACATAGGGTCCATGCGAGCCGTGCGGGCCATTCTCAGGGCCACGTTGCTGGCATAGTCGCCGTGCTCCGGGTTCTGAGGAGTCTCGATGGTTATCTCCGGCACGGCCACCGGTGGGAGCGCACCCTGCTGCTGCGCCCTCAGTACGGCATCGAGAAGGAGGTTGCGTAGCTTGCCGCGCACGGTCGTCACGTCGGTGGCTCCTACAAAACGGTGTCGTCTGACCCGAGCGGGCCAGACGCCTGACGAGATTATAGCCCAGGAGCCGGAGACGGCGCAAACGAGACGAGGTAACGCGCAAACGCTGGGACGGATGGGAGGGCAAGCCGCACTTCGGGCAGCCCTTAGGGCGAAGCTTCTCGGCCGTGCCGGGAAGCTTCGCCCTTGCTGTTAGGTGGGGGGCTAGGGGAGGTAGCCGCTCTGGCGGGCCTGCTTTAGCTGGGTGTAGGCTGGCCGATCGGAGCCGTCGGCGTTGGCGATGGACCACC